>RQCP01000019.1 GCA_008668235.1 Collinsella aerofaciens
CGTCGACGACATGCCGGGGGCGGACCGGGACGGGTTCAACGGCAGGCCCCGCCGACCGATTGCAAGCGGTCGGCGGGGCCATTGTGGCTCTTGACAGCGGATTGGGTCATATGAGCGAAAACGCCCCTAAGCGAGCAAGGTAACGTGAAAGAGGAGGGCATTGACCTTCTGGTCATGCCCGACGATTGAACGTCAGATTGCCGCTTAGGGGCGCTTGCAGCGTCGACCAGTTACGCGGTTCGTAGAACCGCGTAACTAACAAATGAGCATGGCGTCGCCAAAGCTGAAGAAGCGGTAGCGCTCCTCGATGGCGGCGGCGTAGGCATCCATGATCTGGTCGCGGGTGGCAAGCGCGCTCACGAGCATCATGAGCGTGGAGCGCGGCACGTGGAAGTTCGTGATCAGCGCGTCGACCACGTGATAGGTCGAGCCGGGCATGAGGTAAAGCTGCGTCGTGGCGTTCTCGCGCACCACGATGTCGCCGCGGCCGAGCGTGTCGGCCCCGTCCTCGCGGCCCTCAAAATAGCGCGCCGTCACAGCCGGATCGGACACCGGCGCGTCCGCGTCAAACGCGCTCTCGAGCGAGCGCACTGCGGTAGTGCCGACGGCGATCACACGATGGCCCTCGGCCTTCGCCTTATGCACGGCGTCGACAACCTCCTGCGACACGTGGTAGCGCTCGGTGTGCATCACGTGCTGCGCGGGGTCGTCCTCCTCCACCAGACGGAAGGTATCGATACCCACCTCGAGCTCGACGGCGGCAAACTTGGCACCCTTGGCCTCGATGGCAGCCATGAGCTCGGGAGTAAAATGCAGACCCGCCGTGGGAGCAGCGGCCGAGTGCTCCTCCTTCATGGCGTAGACGGTCTGGTACTTCTCGGGATCGCCCTCGTAATCGGTAATGTAGGGCGGCAGCGGCACGTGGCCGGCAGCGTGGATGGCCTCGTCGAGCGTGCGCGGGTCGCCGGCGGCATTGCAACCGGCCGGCTCAAAGCGCACCAGACGGCCACCGCGGCTATCGTTAACAAAGTCGACGACCTCGGCCGTCAGCACCACGGGCGCGCACTCGGGCGCATGGGCGCCGCCCGCACGATACTCAATCTGAGCACCGGGCTTCAGGCGCTTACCCGGCTTGACCAGGCACTCCCAAACGTGACCCAGCGGATCCACATCCTCGCGGCGCTTGAGCAGCAGCGTCTCGACCACGCCGCCCGAGCCGGCCTTGCGACCGATCAGGCGGGCCGGCATCACGCGCGTCTTGTTGATGACGAGCACGTCGCCCGGCTCGATATAGTCGATGATGTCGCGGAAGATGCGGTGCTCAACGGTACCGCCGTGCTCCAACGGCGTTCCCGCCCGGGAGCCCTTGCGATCCACCACCAACAGGCGGCAGGAGTCGCGCGGCTCGGCAGGAGCCTGTGCAATCAGTTCCTCGGGAAGGTTGTAGTCAAAATCATCGGTACGCATAGACACGTCGGATACTCCTTATATAGCTAAAGTCCGCTCTACATCCTAGCAGGCTGACGTCCCAAATGAACTACTTTTTGGCGGCTTTGCGCTCGTCGCGGATGCGGGCGCGGTCCATGGCCGCCTCGACAGCCGAGAAGCGGCAGCCGCAGTAGTTCTGCCGATACATGCCAAGCTCGCGCGAACGGCGTGTCGCTTCGGGGTAATACGGGCGAAAATCGCGAATCACCGGAGTGAGCCCACGTGCCGCCGCCAGGCGCTTGAGCACGTCATTGCAGGTATCGAACAGCTGATACGGCGAGACGGCGAGCGTCGTGCCCACAAACTCAAACCCGCGCTCCTGGGCCACGCGGCACGCCTCGGCCAAGCGCAGGGCATAGCACGCGCGACAGCGACGAGGCCGATCGGCACCCAGCGGTGCCACGCCGGTCTCCCAGTGATCGCGGTCCTCCCCTGCCTCGATGAGCTCGATGTCGCCATCGACACACCACCGGCGCAGCTCGTCCAAGCGGCGCTGCCATTCATCGCGCGGTTGAATATTGGGGTTGGTCCAGCAGATTGTGGGCTCAAACCCCTCCTCGCGCAGCAGGCGAACCGGCTCAAGCGAGCATGGTGCACAGCACGCATGCAGCAACAACGACTTCATCGACATCTCCTCACCCAAAAAAGCGCACGCCAAAGG
The DNA here is from genome assembly GCA_008668235.1 of Collinsella aerofaciens. GTDB lineage: Bacteria > Actinomycetota > Coriobacteriia > Coriobacteriales > Coriobacteriaceae > Collinsella > Collinsella aerofaciens_K. The sequence goes on from RQCP01000019.1 coordinate 2,150, forward strand.
ACGTATCCTCGCAGGCGACAATGCGGCGGTCGCGCAAAATGGTCCGCACGTAATACCAATCGCCCACGCAACCCGACAAATGCAAGCCGGCCGCCAGGTAGCACAGCAGCGGATAGCCCGAGAACGCAAACCCCAGGGCAAACACTGTCGTCACAACAACCGTCGGTGCCAGGCAAACCGCCATGTACCGCGCACGCGAATACACCACGCCCTCGGCGCAGGCATAAATCATGCAGGTTTCGAGATTCGCCCCAAAGGTCACCTGCGCGCCCGCAGGCGCCAGCAGCTTAAAAAACACACCGTGCACCAGCTCGTGCACGGCAAATGACGCCGCCGAAACCGCAGCCAAGCCGACTATCCATCCCAAGACGGCCATCCAGCCGCCCGCGTCAGCCGCATCCTGGTCCGCAGGCCCGCCCAGCAGCATAAACACCGGCACCAGGCACACGGCAAATGCACCAAGCACGGCCATCCCCCACACAAAGCAGGCGTGCAGAAAATCCTCGTCCTCAAACGCATGTATGTTGGAAATCTCATTCATAGCATCTTAGGATAGCGCCCCTGCCACGCACCCGCCCGCATGTGCGATAATGTCGAACGATATGCACGAATTGACCACCGCGCCGCCGAGCCCCGCGCCCGGCCGCGCTCTCACCATATGCGAAGGAGTCCCATGGCATCCAAATACTCCATGAACGACCGTCCCAGCTGGCCTCGCCGCGCCATCGTTACCGCCGGCGAGCCCTACGGCAACAAGGGCCTTCACTTTGGCCACGTTGGCGGCGTCTTTGTCCCGGCCGACTTCTTCGCCCGTTTCCTGCGCGACCGTCTGGGCCGCGAGAACGTCATCTTCACCTCGGGCACCGACTGCTACGGCTCGCCCATCATGGAGAGCTACCGCAAGCTCAAGGAGAACGAGGGCTACGATAAGTCCATTAGCGAGTACGTCGAGTCCAATCACTCCCGCCAAGCCGCGACCCTCAACAACTACAACATCAGCTGCGATATCTACGGCGGCTCGGGCCTTGAGCCGGCGGCCCAGATCCACAACGAGGTGACCGCCGAGATTATCGAGCGCCTGCACGAGCAGGGCACCATCTCCAAGCGCTCCACGCTGCAGTTCTACGACGCCAAGGCCGGCACATTCCTCAACGGTCGCCAGGTCATCGGCCGCTGCCCCATCCAAGGTTGCAAGTCCGAGAAGGCTTATGCCGACGAGTGCGACCTGGGTCACCAGTTTGAGCCCGAGGAGCTCATCGCGCCCAAGAGCCAGCTCACCGGCGAGGTGCCCGAGCTGCGCCCGGTCGACAATCTCTACTTCGACCTACCGGCCTACCTCGACTTTATGAAGGCCTACACCGCCAAGCTCGCCCAGAACCCGCAGGTACGCTCCGTGGTCTCCAAGACCATGGAGGAGTGGCTGCTGCCGGCACAGCTCTACATCCAGAACAAGTTCCGCGAGGCCTTCGACGCCGTCGAGGACCAGCTGCCCGAGCACACCGTGCTGGAGCCCGAGGGCAACAAGAGCAGCTTTACCGTCACCTTCCCCAGCTGGAAGGAGCGCGACGACGCCCACGCGGTGCTCGCCAACGGCGGTGTGCGCTTCCGCAGTGGCAAGGCGCTCGTGCCCTTCCGCATCACCGGCAACATCGACTGGGGCGTTCCGGTGCCCGAGGTCGACGGCGTTTCCGACGTCACCTGCTGGTGCTGGCCCGAAAGCCTGTGGGCGCCCATCAGCTACACCCGCACCGTACTCGCACGCGATGCCAAGGCCGCCGGCGTGACAGAGGGTGTCGCCGCCCAAGATGCCGCCCTCATGGGCGAGCCCGCCGCCGACTCCACACAGGTGCCCGCGCCCACCTACCAGCACAGCTCGCTCGACTGGCGCGACTGGTGGTGCTCTGACGACGCTCAGATCTACCAGTTCATCGGTCAGGACAACATCTATTTCTACTGCATCGCGCAGACCGCCATGTGGGAGGCCCTGGGCTGGGACCTCACGCAGAGCACCGTCAGCGCCTGCTACCACCTGCTCTACATGGGCAAAAAGGCCAGCTCGTCCTCGCAGACGCCTCCCCCGCCGGCAGACGACCTGCTCAACCACTACACCTGCGAGCAGATGCGCGCGCACTGGCTGTCGCTCGGCCTGTCCGAGAAGCCGGTAAGCTTTAGCCCTAAGGCATACGACACGCGTGTGACCGGCAAGGACAAGGACGGCAACGAGGTACGCGCCTGCGACGACAAGCGCGTTATCGACCCGGCCCTTAAGGAGAGCGCCCTTTTGACCGGCGTGTTCAACCGCCTGGCCCGCAGCTGCTTCTACGGCGTCGCCGTCAAGGAGGGCGACGAGAGCCCCTATCGCAACGGTTGTATTCCGGCCGGCGCTGCCTCTGCCGCCGTGGTCGAGGCTGCCGAGCAGGCCGCCCTTGCCTTTGAGCAGGCCATGTACAAGTTCGAGACGCACCGCGCGCTCGCCGTGTGCGACGACTACCTGCGCGCCGCCAACAAGCGCTGGAGCGATGCCTCCAAGGCCGCCAACAAGCTCGAGGGTGAGCCAGCCAACGCCGCGATGACGCAGGCCCTCGTCGACGCCTTTACCGAGCTGCGTGTGGCGACCGTGCTCATGCACGGCATCGTCCCGGCCGGCTGCGAGCTCATCTGCGAGTACTTCGACGTCGATCCGGTCGCCTTCTTTAGCTGGAATAACATCTTTGCCTCCACGGACGAGTTCGTGAAGAGCCTGGGCGAGAAGCCCGGCGAGCACCGCGTAAAGCCACTGCCCCCGCGCTTCGACTTCTTTAGCAAGCACGAGAGCCAGTACTAAAACACTCGACATGTAATGGAATGGGAAGGAAAGACGGATGTCCAAGCCGCGTCGTCGTAAGCAGAAAAAGCAGGTCAAGCCCGAGCTCAAGCTCAGGCAATTTGCCGCCACCGAGCTTTCCGACCAGCTTGCCGCCCAACACTCCGCCGCCGACCTGCCGCGCTTTATGGTCGACACGGTCGCCGGCGCCTATGCCCCCACCGATGCCGAGCTCATGATCGAGGGCTTCGGCGCCGCGGCCACACGCCCGGTCACGCTGCGCGCCAACACGCTCAAGGCAACCGCCGAGGACATCGTTGCGGCGCTCGATGCCGCCGGCATCGCGCACCAAACCGTTACCTGGTATCCGGACGCCTTTATCCTGCCCGAGGCCCAGGTTTCCGACCTATGGGACCTCGACATCTACCGCGACGGCAAGATCTACCTACAGAGCCTGTCGTCCATGATGCCGCCTTTGGTGTTGGGCGCACAGGCAGGCGAGGACATCCTGGACATGTGCGCAGCCCCTGGCGGCAAGACGACGCAGATCGCCGCCCTCACCCAGGGCCAGGCGCACCTCACGGCCTGCGAGATGAGCATTCCCCGCGCCGAAAAGCTCGAGTCAAACCTCCATCGCCAGGGTGCCAAAAACGTGCCCGTCATGCGCATCGACGCACGCGAGCTCGACGAGTTCTTCCGCTTTGACCGCATCCTGCTCGACGCTCCCTGCACCGGCACGGGCACCGTCATCAGCGGCAACGAGAAAAGCCTGCGCGGCCTGACCGAGCAGCTGCTGAGCAAGTGCGCCCGCTCGCAGCGCGCGCTTCTGGACCGCGCCATGGGAGCCCTCAAACCGGGCGGCACGCTCGTCTATTCGACCTGTTCAATCTTGCCGCAGGAAAACGAGGACGCCCTGCAAGAGGCCCTCGACAAGCATATGGACTGCGAGCTCATCCCCCTCGACGGCACGCCAAGCGAAAGTGAAGCACGCCGCGCCCAGGATGCCGGCGAGGAGCCGCATATCGAGAGCAACGCTCTCACCGAGGCCATCGCCGCGGGTCAGGTATCGGCCATCGCCAACGGCCTGCCCGGCACGCTCACCATTCCGCCTAGCCGCGACTTTGAGGGCTTCTACATTGCCCTGATCCGAAAACGCAGCTAGCGCACGGATCCAAAACTCAACAAGCTATCTCTGTGCGCGTTTGCCCTGCTGGTCACGATGTTGTTTAAGCGTCGCGCGCTCTTTGCGTTCGGCCCTTTTGCCCTTAATGGCCGTGACCACAAAGTAGATGACCGCGGCGGCTACGATTGCGCCCACGCATAGGCCAATCGAGCCCAACATTGCCGAAAATTCCATACCGCGTCACCTCTCTTTTAAACGGGACTTTCAAGATAGCACCTCGATACCCGCCACCACAGCTCCTTCACGTTCGCCGGCCCTTCGGTCTAACGGATGGCGCGGCGGGGAAAAATCAACTCGTCAAACGATTTAGCATTCGCAATTCCGGCTGCATCGCGCCGGCCGTTATCACATAGAATCGAGCCCCATGGATACCCTCAACGATCTAAATGAGCGCGTCGACGCCTTCGTCGGCACCAGCTCCTTCGACACGCCTGCCGCGGCAAACGACCAAGCTCCCATCGATGTGCCCGCCGAGGTTCACGAGGACATCGTCGCCTCGGTCGATTTCTCCGAGGTCGAGCTCGCAGACGAGTTCACCGAGCCCCAGGTAGCCGTGACCCCCAACGGACTGCTCCCCATGGAGCCCCTGCCCATCGACGGACGTCTGCGCAAGGCTGCCCTTCGCATGCCCGACGAGATCGAGGAGGCCAGCGGCTTCACGCTCTTCGGCCGTAGCATCAAATCGCTCATCTACACCACCGATGTCGCGGTTATCCGCAACTCCAACGCCGATGCCGTTTTTGCGGTCTACCCTTTCACGCCGCAGCCCGCCATTACGCAAGCGCTGCTGACCGTCGCCGAGTGCCCGGTCTTTGTAGGCGTGGGCGGCGGAACTACGACCGGTAAGCGCTCCGTGCAGATGGCAGCCGTCTCCGAGATGCAGGGCGCGGCGGGCTGCGTGGTCAACTCCCCCGCCACTGCCGAGATGGTCGAGCACATCACCAACATCGCCGACATCCCCGTCATCGCCACGGTCGTTCGCTGCGACGACGATGCTCACGCCAAGGTGCGCGCCGGAGCCAAGATTCTCAACATCGCCGCCGGCAAGAACACGCCCCAGGTCCTACGCGAGCTGCGCGAGCACTATCCCAACCTGCCGCTCATCGCGCCGGGCGGCAAGACGCCCGAGAGCATCCGTGAGACCATCGCCGCCGGCGCCAACGCCATCATCTGGACGCCGCCTTCGGCCCAGCAGTTACAGACCGACATGATGCAGCGTTATCGCAAGATGAAGGAAGACGCCACACCTGTCATCTCGCGCGACGATGTGCCCATTATCGACCAGGTCGCCGCCGCCGAGGTCAGCCAAGTCGAGAACATGAATCCCGACGTGCCGATTCCCGACGAAGTCATCGAGCGCGTCGCTTCGATCCACGAGCGCGTCGAGGAGCATCGCGCCAATCGCGGCCTCAAGCCGTCACTGCACGGCTTCTTCTTCCGCGGAAAGAAACGCTAGCCGCAACAGCAAGGCCCGCCCCACAAACGTGAGGCGGGCCGTTTTCGTTTGAGCAATCACGCAGCGACGTGATGAGCCAAGTTAATCCACGCGCTTGTCGCCCATAAAGAAGAGCGCCACCGTACCAGGTCCGGTATGCGAGCCAATCAGAGTACCGATGTTATTTATCTCAATCTTGCCTTTAAGCTGCGGAATCTGTTCCTCTATCAGCGCCGCAACTGCCTCGGCATCCTCGCGGCACGCCGAGTGTGACATGACGCACTTACCCGAATAATCCGCACCGTCCTGCACGTGTGCCATCATGGTCTTAGCCATCTCGGAAATCGCGCGCTTCTTAGTGCGAATCTTCTCACGTGGCGACAGCCCACCTTCGCAATCGACCGTCATAAGCGGGCAAATCTTAAGCGCCGTGCCGATGATCGCGCTCGCAGCCGAAATGCGACCGCCGCGCAGGTAGCTCGACAGATCGGTCGAGAAGAACCAGTGGTGCAGGTTGAGTTTGTGCTCCTCGATCCAGGCAGCCGTCTCGTCGAGTGAAGCCCCGCTATCGCGCACGTCGGCGGCATATTCCAGCAACAGGCCAAAGCCCGAAGACGCCGCCAGCGAATCGATGACGCGCACCTTGCCGCCCTGGGGATAGCGATCCGCGAGCATCTGTGCCGCAACGCAGGCCGATCCATACGTGCCCGAAATACCCGACGACAACGCCAGGTGCAGTACGTCTTTACCCTCGGCAACAAACGGCTCCCAAAACTCCTCGTACTCACCCACGCTCACCTGAGACGTCTTGGGCATGGCGCCCGCGGCAATCTGGGCAAAAAACTTGTCCGGCGTAATCGACTGATACAGATCGTCCGTATAGACAACATCGTCGATCTCGTAATGAAAACACACGACAGGGATATTGCGCGACGCAAAGAACTCACGAGTTCGGTCGGCGGCGGATTCACAGGTCAGGACAAAATCACTCATATGAGGCTCCTTACTCATTGCTGCGCAAATTATCGCACAGTGAGCCTACATACGGTACATATGTCCACTATTTACCAAATCGAACCAAAAATAGCGAACATCTTTACCACCATCGTCTCCACCGGCCCCACGCATAAATATCTGAGAAAACACCTTCTGTCGTCTCCACTCAACCGCCATATCTACCTCAACTAAATCGATTTACCAAACCGTTCAGCCGACAATTCAGCCGCTGGCGCAAAATCGAAACAAAAGCGGCGCATACTGATAAACGTTTGACGCTGTTTATCAGTTTTACCAGCCCCATCGGAAGGTGTTTCATGGTCGCATTCGATCGCAACCCGCAAGACTTTAAGTATCTGCGCCTGCTGTCGAGACAGTTCCCCACCGAACAATCCGCGTTTACCGAAATTATCAACCTCTCGGCCATCCTCAACCTACCCAAGGGCACCGAGCATTTTATGAGCGACGTGCATGGCGAGTACGAAGCCTTTATGCACATCCTCAACAACTGCTCGGGCGTCGTGCGCGAGCATGTCGACGAGATTTTTGGCGACACGCTCTCCTTTGACGAAAAGGGCGAGCTGTGCACGCTCATCTACTACCCGCGCGAGAAGATCGAGCTGGTCCGCAGCCAGCGCGAGGACTCACCCACCTGGTACAAGACGATGCTTGACCAGCTCATCATGGTCGCTCGTTCGCTTTCGAGCCGCTACACGCGCTCCAAAGTGCGTAAGGCCATCCCGCGCGACTACGCCTATATCATCGACGAGCTGTTGCACACGCACCCGGACGAGAACAACTATCGCGTGCGCTATCACGAGCGCATCGTGGAGTCCATCCTGGAGACCGCCAGCGCCGACGACTTTATCGAGTCGCTCGCCTCGCTCATCAAGCGCCTGGCCGTCGACCACCTGCACCTGGTGGGCGATATCTTCGACCGCGGCGGCGGCGCGGCCAAGATTATGGACCGCCTGCTCACCTATCATTCGCTGGACATCCAGTGGGGCAACCACGACCTGCCGTGGATGGGCGCTGCGGCCGGTGAGCCCGCCTGCATCGCCACGGTGCTGCGCAACAACCTACGCTATGACAACTACGAGATCCTCGAGAACGATTACGGCATCTCGCTGCGTGAGCTTGTCGCCTTTGCCGATGCCACCTACACCGCCGGTGAGTCCATCACCCCGCTGATCAAGGCTATCAACGTGCTGCTCTTTAAGCTCGAGGGCCAGATTATCCAGCGCCATCCCGAGTTCGATATGACCGATCGCCTGTTACTCGACAAGATTAATCACGACACCGGCACGGTCACGCTCGCCGACGGCAGCGTGTGGCCGCTCACGACCAACGACTTCCCCACCGTCGACCCGGCGGACCCCTATACGCTCACGCCCCAGGAGCAGCACATCATCGACAAGCTCGTGTCCGAGTTTGTCACCGCCGATCATCTGCATCGCCATATCGATTTCCTCTATTCCCATGGCTCGATGTACAAGGTCGCCAACGGCAACCTGCTCTTCCACGGCTGCGTTCCGCTCAACGAAGACGGCACCTTTAGCAGCATGAACTGCTTGGGCACCTGGCACGCTGGCCGCGATTATCTCGATTTTTGCGACCACATCGCCCGCCGCGCCTGGCGCGTGGGCGACCGCGACGCTCTCGACTGGATGTGGTACCTGTGGATTGGCTTTAACTCACCCGCCAGCGGACGCCTGGTGCGTACCTTTGAGCGCGCCTATATCGCCGATAAGAGCACCTGGGTCGAGCCGATGGACCCGTACTTTACGCTTACCAAGTCGCCCTCGGTCTGCGATGACATCATGCGCGAGTTTGGCGTCGCGCCCATGGCATGTTCGCCGACCGGCCACATCATCAACGGCCACACGCCCGTTAAAACCACCAAGGGCGAGCAGCCCATCCGCGCCGAGGGCAAGCTGCTGGTCATCGATGGCGGCTTCTGCCGCGCTTACCATCCCAAGACGGGTATCGCCGGCTATACGCTCATCTCGAGCTCGCGCGGCTGCCGCCTCAAGTCGCACCGGGCCTTTACGACGGTTGCCGAGGCGCTCACGCGCAACGTGGACATCGAAAGCGAGACCAACCGTTTTGACCAAGCAGACCGTCGCCGCATGGTGAGCGACACCGATTCGGGAGCCAAGATCCGCGGCCAGATCCAGGACCTGCGCCAGCTGCTCGATGCATATAGAAACGGTGCTATCGAGGAGCGCGCCTAGCACCACCCGCGGGGATTGGCTAAACTTGCTGAGTTTGTCATCCCCGCGGCGCTTCGGCGCCAGCTTAAGGCAGGTACCATGCAAAAGCTCCTTGCGCAGATCATGAAATTTGGCGTCGTCGGTGTCATTGCCACGGTTATCGACTTTGGCATTATGAATCTGCTCCACTACGGTCTGGGCCTCAACATCCTAATCGCCAACACCAGCGGCTTTATCGTCTCGCTTATCTTTAACTACCTCGCAAGCATGAAGTACGTGTTTGCGCACAAGGAAGGCATGAGCCGCCGCCGCGAGTTCATTATCTTTGTCGTGCTGTCCGTGATCGGCCTGGCACTCAACGACGGTATCGTGCTGACACTCAACGCCGGTCTGGGGCTCGAGGCCAATATCGCCAAGATCTGCGCCACCGCGCTTGTCATGGTCTACAACTTTGTGACCCGAAAAATCTTCCTGGAGGGCGACGAGACAAAATAGCTCGAAACCCCTGCAGCATTACGGCGCCCACGGACGACGCGCACTCAGCGCAGTATCGTCCGTGGGTGTCGCTCGTTTACGGGCAAATTTTCAACGTTTGCGGATTAGCTCTTGAAAATTTGGCGAGTTCATATAGTTCTTGGCAAAGACCTTACGTTTCCCTTGTAAAAGCTCTAAAGTATCCTCTGCTCGATTCATCAACGCATTGGATGTGATTACGTGCGCAAGGCGCTGGCACAACCTCATACCAAGCAGTTCCTCAAGTTTGCCGTCGTGGGTCTTATCTCCTTTGGCATCGACTGGGGCATGCTCATTGCGCTCGTCGAGCTGTTCCACCTCGACTTTTTGATGAGCACCACGGTTTCGTTTATCACGTCCGTCGTGGTCAACTACTGGCTCAGCATGAAGTACGTGTTCGACCACCGCGAAGGCATGAGCCGCAAGCGCGAGTTCACGATCTTCACCATCCTGTCGGTGATCGGCCTGGGCCTCAACGACCTGTACATGTTTGTGGGCGTCACGTTTTTGAGCATCGGCTACCAGGCCATGAAGGCCATCGCCACGTTCCTCGTCACCTGGTACAACTACTTCAGCCGCCGCTTCTTCCTCGAGGGCGCACGGTCGTAGTCGATTCACTATTTGCTTGAATGTATAACCGGTTGGAATTCCCGTTCCAACCGGTTTTTTGTTTGCCGAGAGACCCGGCGATCCAGTCCCATTCGCATGAAAAACGGGCGGCTCGGATGTTGGTCCGAACCGCCCGTCTGGCGCGCTATGTCGAGGTCTCTAGCCTGTCACGTAATACCAAACTACGTTGTCGCCGTTGGAGAGAACGTAGTTGCTGCAGGCCGTCATGGGCGTTGTGCCGTTGACGGAGTACATCCAGCCGCTCGTGCCGCCGTACTGTTTCTCGGCCAAACCACCAATCGCGGAAACATACGTGCCGTACGACGAGCCGTGTGCGTTGACAGAAAGGCCCAGCGCGCACAGGGCATCGTAGACGGTAGCGCCTTCGTTAAAGGTAAAGGTGCCACCAGAGGACACAGGATTGCCCACAGCGCTCGATGTGACCGAAACCGTCACCGTAACGTAGTTGGACTCCTGTGAGCCGCTCTGGCCGCCCGAGGAGGCGTTTCCACCATTAGAGGATGAGGCTCCATTAGACGACTGGCCACCGCCCGAAGAAGCACCACCAGACACCTTGGAAGTATCGTCGGCTCCCGTATTCTGGGCAGCGGATTTATCTCCAGACTTCTTGCCGTTCTGACCATCGGACTTCTTGCTATCCGAGCTTTTATCCGATTCCTTGTCTGAAGACTCGGACTCCTTCTTAGAGTCAGATTCATCCGGACCCTTAGACTCGTCGTTCGCACCATCCGAAGATTTGGAATCCTTGGACTCAGCTTTACCCGAAGCGGCGGTCGAGTCAGACCCCCTGGCGTCCTTCGCTACGACGCCCTCCCCCGTCACGGTCTGAATGATCCAGTCGATGGACCAGGCACCGCTTGTGGAAGGATGGACGAAACCCAGCGAGACGACGATCAGAATGGCGCACGCAGCGGTCAGAACGCCGAGGAGCGCCTTGCGATGAGGGGCGGACGCCGCCGAAGCGGCGCCCTTTTGCTTTGGATCATCGAGCTGGATAAACGAGGAGTCGGGCTGTTGCCCGCTGGTCTCCTTGGGCTTATCGGGCATTACCGTCACCCTTGCCGCGCTTGGTCAGCACGAAGACGGCGATGAGCGCTTGGCCAATCACGCCGGCGGCGATGCCAACGATGGCGAGCGGATTGGCGCCAGTCTCCTGCTCGGCAGCACTAGAGGACTTCTTAGCAGTGGTCGTGGAAGCAGCACCCGTATCGGACTTGGAATCGGACTTCTTGTCGGACTTGCTGTCCTTCTTGTCAGACTTCTTGTCAGACTTCTTCTCGTCCTTCTTATCGGACTTATCGGAGTCCTTCTGGTCGGACTTGTTGTCCTTGGTCTCGGTCTTGGTCGACACCGTCGTCTTGGTCGTCGGCTTATGACCCGGGGCGACAGCGCCGCCCTTCGAGCCGGAGCCGGAACCCGTGCCAGTGCCAGCGCCAGTGCCGGAACCAGTACCGGTACCAGAACCGCCGCCGCCATTCGAACCAGCGCCGCCATTACCGCCAGGGTTAACGGCATTCTTGGTCCACTTGGCATACAACGTCAGGTCGGCCGTCACCGGCGTACTGAAGTCGTACGCCTGCGTGCAAGGCTCATCGGTATACCAACCGCCGAAAGTGTAGCCATCGCGCATCGGATCGGCCGGCTTGACCAGCTTGCCATCGGCCGTAGCAACAAACTTAGTGTCGCAAGCAGACCCGCCGTTGGAATTAAAGGCAACCGTCCAAGACTCAACGGCCCCCAACTTGAACAGCGTGCCCGAGTCATTGATGTAGTACAGGTTGCCAGATGCATCGGCAATGACCGGAGAGTCGCAGTGCTGGTAATGGCCAGCCGCATCATAAATCTGCGTCGCCTCTGCATCGCCGAGCGTATAGCGATACACGCCACCACCAGCAGAGTAGTTGACGTAATCCTTGCTATCCGCGCTGTTAACGGTAAAGTACACATAGGTCTTGCCGCCCTGAACACTCACCAGCGGAGTAGCAGCAATACCGTTAAATCCGGCCGGAAGTTCTTTACCGTCAGCAGCGGTGACCATCGTGGTCTTACCGGTCTTCAGATTATAGAGAGCCAGAGCAGAGCCAGTAGCCGTCTGTCCGCCGACAATCAAGTTTTCGCCAGCCACCGCCGGTGCGCTCATGTTATTAGTAAGACCCAGATCAACCGTCTTCTGCTCGCTCAGTACGCCCTTCGCCGAAAGCGAAATCACATGGAGCTTTCCATCGTGCGTCATCTGATAGAAGGTCGAACCATTGGACGGATCGGCGACACAGTCGGCGTTCGCGAGAGCGCCGAGCTTCATGGTCGAAACGACATCGCCCGTCGTCTTATCAATGCACTTAAGCGTACCCGCGCTCGTAGGAACGATGGCATACTTATCCGTCAAAGCCGCACCAGTCCAGTAATAGCCCTCGGCAGGGTCGATGTTCTGCCAAGAAACTTCGCCCGTGGCAATCTTAATGCGCGCAAAGGAGCCGTTGCCGTAGCTCGCGTTGTAATTCTCGTCATACGAAATATCGACCGAGCCTACATAGACGTACTCGCCGTCCGAAACGACGGTGCAGGAGCTCTGCGTCAAGTCCGTCAAACCAGGCGTCAGCCACTTGCAGATCAGCTTGTCTGCAGTAATCGCCTGGACCGCACCGCCGTTGAGCGGAACGATGATAAGGCCATTGGTATAGATCGGACGAGAGGTATAGCTCACCTTGGAGGCAAGCGGCACAGAGGCAACCTTTTTGCCCGTGGACGAATCGATCTTAATGAGCTCGTTCTCGGTCGCGATGTACACAAAGCCGTTAGCAATGACAGGCTCGCTACAGTTGGCATACTGCTGGCCAGACTCGGCCTTCCAATCGAAGGCCCACTTAAGACCGGCGGCCTGCGCAGGCGTCTTGGCATCCGTTACGGTCGAACCGTTGCCGCTGTTGCCGTAGCCGGCCCACTCGGCATCCCAATCAGGAGTCGTCGCACTCGGGTCCACGACAATCTTGTCGGGATCGGGCATGGCCGAATCGTCGGTGGTATATGCAAGCGTAACCTTATCGCCGCTCTTGAGCGTAATCTGATTGGCGCAGAGTAAGGAGGACTCTCCGTTGATATACAGATGCCAATATTTATGGCTCTGTTAGACCAGGATTGACATACATGTGTCCCCACGGTGCCATATCGTTGACCCCATAGACCGCGATGATGGGGGCAGCATGAACGCCGAAGACCTGGTCCTCAACTTCAAGAA
>RQCP01000020.1 GCA_008668235.1 Collinsella aerofaciens
CCACGAAGCACCTGGTCGCCGAGTCGATTCTGTTGCTCGAGCATTTCCGGCACTACTTCCAGGGTGCCGTGCTTGCCGTCACGCACGATCGCTACTTCCTGGATAATGTTGCCGAGTGGATCTGCGAGGTCGACCGCGGCCACCTTTATCCCTACAAGGGCAACTACTCCACGTATCTGGAGACTAAGGCCGCGCGTATCGAGGCACAGGGCAACCGCGATGCCAAGCTCGCCAAGCGCATGGAGGCCGAGCTCGAGTGGGTACGCAGCTCGCCCAAGGCTCGCCAGGCCAAGAACAAGGCCCGTCTGGCTCGCTACGAGGAGATGGAGGCCGAGGCCCGCGCAAGCCAGAAACTCGACTGGACCGACATCCGCATCCCCGTGGGCCCGCGTTTGGGCAACAAGGTGCTCGAGGCCCATCACCTGCACAAGGAATTCGATGGCCGTGTGCTCATCGACGACCTTTCGTTCACCCTGCCGCGCAACGGCATCGTGGGCGTCATCGGCCCCAACGGTGTCGGTAAGACCACGCTGTTCAAGACGATTGTGGGTCTGGAGCCGCTGACTTCGGGCGAGCTCGAGGTGGGCGAGACCGTCAAGATCTCCTATGTCGATCAGAACCGTTCCGGCATCGACCCCGACAAGAACCTGTGGGAGGTCGTCTCGGATGGCCTGGACCACATGATGGTCGGCGAGACCGAGGTTCCGAGCCGCGCGTACGTGGCGAGCTTTGGCTTTAAGGGCCAGGACCAGCAGAAGCGCGCTGGCGTACTTTCCGGTGGCGAGCGCAACCGTCTGAACCTGGCGCTTACGCTCAAGCAGGGCGGCAACCTGCTGCTTCTCGACGAGCCCACGAACGATCTCGACGTCGAGACGCTGTCCTCTCTCGAGGCGGCACTGCTCGAGTTCCCGGGCTGCTCGGTGGTCATTAGCCACGACCGTATGTTCCTGGACCGCGTTGCTACGCACATCCTGGCGTGGGAAGGCACCGACGAGAACCCGGGCAACTGGTATTGGTTTGAGGGCAACTTTGAGGCCTATCAGGCCAACCGTATCGAGCGCCTGGGCGAGGACGCAGCCCAGCCGCATCGTATCCACCGCAAGCTCACGCGCGACTAATTTGTTACGCGGTTTTACCAAACCGCGTAACTGCTCGACGCTGCGCGGGCCGCAAGCACCCCATCTTGCCGTTCAAACCGTCGCTCGCGTACCGAAGTACGCGTCGCTCCTCTTTCACGGCAACCTGGGGCACTTGCGGCCCGCTCTCTGTTGGTCACGAAACATCGATGAATGCCAATAAAAGCGGCTCAAATCCTAGTCGGGATTTGAGCCGCTTTTCGTTATTGCTCGGGTTCTTCAACCTTGTCGATGGTCCAGGCGGCTCCGAGACCGCCGGTGGTGTTGCGGCGGATGCGCACGGCAACCTCGCGGCGCTCGCCGGCCTGCGTGTAGCGCAGGGGGAAGCTTGCGCGGTTTCGCGCGGCCTCGATGGTGCCGCGTTCGCGGGCGATCCAGTAGTACTCGCCGACGATGCCGAGCGTGTCGGCGCCGTAGGGGAGATAGGTCGACAACTGGTGCAGAAGCGGGCCGGGGCAGAAGACTTCGGTTGCGAAATCGACGGGGAAGTCCTCGGGGATGGTCGGTGCCGCGGGTGCGGGGGTTGGGGCCGCTACGGGTACCGAAGCCGGTGCCGGTGCGGGAATTTGGTCGCAAGCAGAGGCGGGCACGGATTCGATGACGGGTGCGGGCTCCGGCGCCGTTTTCGGCTTGATCGTGGAATCTGCGGGCTTCACGGTGACGGGCGCGTCTGCAGCTGCAGTTTCAACCTCAACCTGCGTCGCGTTCTCGTTCTCGACGCTCGACTTTGCGTCGATGGGCGTGGATGCCATGGTGGTTATGCCGGCATTGGCGTGCTCGGGGTCATAGACGACCGTGAGCGAGCTGGCGGGCTGCGGCGTCGCGGGCTCCGGCGTCGACTCAGTAGCGTCTTGATCGTCGGGCTCGTCGGGCTGATCGTCCTCGGTCTCGTCGCCAAAGACATCGCTGTTTTGGAACGCAGACGTCTCGGGCTGGTCAGCGGCTTCTTCGGTTGTCGACTTGGGAGCCTCGTTGAGCTCGGCAGTGGCTTCCTGCTCGGATATGACTTCGGGATCGGTCGTGGCGGCGATTTCGGTTTCGGCTTCTGCTGTTACCTCAATAGCGACTTCGGTCTCTGTCTCGGGCTCCGATTCCGGCACGGCTTCAACCATGGCTTCGGGCTCGGCGCGCTTAACGTGCTTGGGGCGCACAGCCTTCAGGTCCTTCTCGCCGCGTTTTTTCTTTTTGTAGGACTGCTTGGCTCCCTTGGCTGCCTTGGGCTTGTCCTCGCCCTTGGCAAGGGCGGCATCCCAGGCATCGTTGGCGATGACGGTGGCATACAGGCGACCGCCCTTAAAAACGGTCAGCTTAATGCAGTCGTCGAGCTCCTCGAGCAGCTCGCGCGTGGACTCGAAGCCCAGGTCATAAGCGGCCATGTCGCCAGCGGCGAGTGCCTCCTCGACCTGCGTCATAAACGTTTGCTTGCCGCATCCGATTGCGTCGCGCAGCAGGCGATACAGAAAGATGTGGTTGCCCAGCGATAGCGTGGGCCTAACTATTGTCTTGCTCATGGCAAATCTCCTCTTTACACACCAAAGCATCTTACCATCGCGCGGGGCTTGCCATCTCGTCGCCCAAGGCAAACGGGCGCGACCGTTGCCGGTTCGCGCCCGTTGTACAGGTCGATTATCTATGAGAGGCAAACGTGCTTAGTTGCCCGATGCCGTGCCTTGGCTCGAGCTGTCAGATGCCGTGCCGGACGCGGTTCCGCTCGAGCTGTTCGAGCTGTCGGTGTTGCCGTTGTCGGTAGATCCCGTGCCCGATGTATTGCCGCTCGTCTGGTCACCCGTGCTCGGTTGAGAGCCGTCAGTCGTTTGGCTTGAGTCGGTTGTGCCGGATTGCGTACCGTTGTTGTTCACAGAAGAATCGGCGCCCTGCGACTGATCGGGGGTGTTCGAGGACGAGTCGGTGGATGCGGAGGTGCCCTGCGGGTCGTCCTGCTGGCTTTGCGATTGACCGGAGCTATCCGCGTCGTGCTCGGCCGTGCGCGACGAAAGGATTGGCTCGGGGCGCTCGCCCAGACCCTCACCGGCGGTGGTGATAAGGATGGCGCCGGTGCAGGCGATGACCGCGACGATGGCGATGGCGATCGAGAAGACGATGACCTTCTTTTGCGTCTGGCTGCGCTCTGCCGCGGCCTTGGCGCGCAGGCTATCAGGGGCGACGCGGGCCGTGGTCGCGCGCCCCGCAATCTGGCGCATCTCCTGCGTAGTCGCGGCGCCGCCCAGGTGCTCCTCGGCATTAAATTCAACGGGCTCATAGGCACCGGCGGGGTAGTCGACGGCGGCGTGCGTACCTTTGAGGGCTTCGGCGCTGGCAGAGATAAAGTGGCGGTAGACCTGCGAGGACACAACGGTGATGACCGAGCTCACGGCGGCACCAATTACTGAACCGGCGATACCGATCTTGGAGGCAAGCGCGACGCTCGTGGCGGCAGCTGCGGCGCCGGCGATGATCTGGGGAATGGAAATGTCGTCAAACAGGCCCTTTTTGGGCGCGATGGCCATGGTCTGTCCGATGGAGTGGTTTTCGTGCACGCCGTTGTTGAGCGATGCCGGCGTCATGACGCGCGTGCGTGGCGCGTCGGTGTACTTGGTTGTCATACGGGGTCCTCCCGGTGTAAATCTGCTTCGTTTCGTGTAGCCATCAGGGTACCCACCAGATGTGAATCGTACGTGACATTTAACAGATACCATCAACTCATCAATAGCTCACCAAGTTGGTGGGATGCGGTTGCGCCCGGCGGTTGAACTACAATAGGGTTTGCTAATTGTGTTGAATGGCGTCTACGCACGGGAGCACTCTTATGAATCTTCACCTTTCTCAGTCTGATGGCTTTTTGCGTGTGGCGGCGGCTTCGCCGCGGATTCGCGTGGCCGATGTCGAGGGCAATGCCGAGGTTGCGTTAGCGGCTGTTCGCGCGGCTGTTGAGCGCGGCGTTCGCGCGCTGGTACTGCCCGAGCTCAACTTGTGCGGCTATACCGCGGCCGATCTGTTCCATAACCGCACATTACTGCATGCCTGCGAGGCTGCTTTGGTGCATATCCTCGATGAGACTCGTGAGCTGCCGATTGTCTTTACTATCGGTCTTCCCGTTGCAGTTGCCGAGAATATCTACAACTGCGCCGCCGTGTGCTGCGCGGGCGAGCTTTTGGGCCTCACGGCCAAGAAGTATCTGCCCAACTATGGCGAGTTCTACGAGCGCCGCTGGTTTGCTCCGGCGCCCGCAGATCCCGTGTGGGTCGAGTTTGCCGGTCAGGGTCCGGTTCCGCTGGGTTCGGAGCTTGTCTACCGCTGCTGTGACGAGGGTGCCGAGGATATGGTGCTGGGCGTTGAGGTCTGCGAGGATCTGTGGGTGCCGGCGCCCCCTTCGACCGAGATGGCGCTTGCCGGTGCGACGGTGATCCTCAACCCGTCGGCTTCGGACGAGATTATCGGCAAGGCGGATTACCGCCGCAGCCTCATTTCCAACCAGAGCGCGCGCCTGTACTGCGCCTATGCCTACGCGGACGCGAGCGAGGGCGAGTCCACGACCGACATGGTCTTTGCGGGCGAGAACCTTATCTACGAAAATGGCTCCAAGCTCGCCGCCACCAAACTGCTTACCTGCGATATGGCCATCGCCGACGTTGATCTTGACCGTCTGGTTGCCGAGCGCCGTCGCTCGACGACGTGGACGCGCGCGGACGATGCGCCGGAGGCCACGACCGTTGAGTTTTCGTTTGAGGGCGTGCTGGCCGAAGAACCTGTCCTGCGCGATGCCTGCGATATCGACCGCGTTTTCCCGCGCGCGCCCTTTGTGCCGGCCGACCACGGCGACTTGGCCGAGCGCTGCGAGACGATCCTCGATCTGCAGACTGCGGGCCTCAAGACCCGCCTTGCCCACACGGGTACCAAGGCTGCGGTTATCGGCCTTTCGGGCGGCTTGGACTCCACGCTAGCGCTGCTTGTGACCGTGCGTGCCTTCGATGCACTGGGGCTGCCGCGCACTGGTATCACAGCCATGTCCATGCCCGGCTTCGGCACGACGCATCGCACCAAGTCGAATGCCGAGTCGCTCGCTCGCGACCTGGGTGTGAGCTTCCGCGAGGTTTCGATCCACGCGGCTGTGGAGCAGCACTTCAAGGACATTGAGCACGATCCGGCCGTCCAAGACGTGACCTACGAGAACAGCCAGGCGCGCGAGCGTACGCAGATTCTGATGGATCTGGCCAACCAGGCTGGCGGTTTTGTCATTGGCACGGGCGACCTGTCGGAGCTGGCGCTCGGCTGGGCTACCTATAACGGCGACCACATGAGCATGTATGCCGTCAACGCGAGCGTGCCCAAGACGCTTGTGCGCCATCTGGTACGCTATGCCGCCGATGTCTTTGGCGGGCGCATTGCCGAGGTCTTGCTCGATATCCTCGATACGCCGGTGTCCCCCGAGCTTCTGCCGCCCACGGGCGACGGCGAGATTGCGCAGAAGACCGAGGATTTGGTGGGCCCGTACGAGTTGCACGACTACTTCCTCTACTACCTGCTGCGTTTTGGCTTTGAGCCGGGCAAGATCTACCGCATGGCGCTCAAGAGCTTCGAGGGCGTCTACGACGCCAAGACCGTCCACACGTGGCTACGTACGTTCTGCCGTCGCTTCTTTGCCCAGCAGTTTAAGCGCAGCTGCCTGCCCGATGGTCCCAAGGTGGGCTCGGTGACGCTCAGCCCGCGCGGCGATTGGCGTATGCCGAGTGACGCTAGCTCGCGTCTGTGGCTTGCGCAGATCGACGCGCTCGATCCGATTGACTAAGGTTGGCTAAATTGAACCAATACGGGGGTTGCAAGCGTTACACTTTTGCAATCTGATGGCCCGTATCGCGCGGCGCTCTTGTCGGAGCGCCGCGTTTTTCATATCGAAAGGTGGCACCATGCAGGCATCGCAGCGTCTCGACCGCTTTGGCGCGGAGGTCTTCGCCTCGCTCAACAACAAGCTTCTCGCGCTGAAGGCTCAGGGCAAGACCATTTACAACATGAGCGTGGGCACGCCCGACTTTAAGCCGTACGACCACGTGGTCGAGGCGCTCACGCAGGCAGCCCAAGATCCCGAGATGTGGAAGTATGCCCTGCGCGACCTGCCCGAACTCAAGCAAGCCGTGTGCGATTACTATGAGCGTCGCTTTGGCGTTTCGGGCATTACGCCGTCTATGGTGCAGTCGTGCAACGGCACGCAGGAGGGGGTGGGCCATTTGGGCCTTGCCCTGCTCGATCCGGGTGACACCATTTTGGTTCCCGATCCGTGCTACCCGGTCTTTGAGGCGGGTGCCAAGATCGCCGATGCCAAGCTCGAGTACTATCCGCTGATTGCCGAGCACAATTACCTGCCCTATGTGGCGGGTATCGATCCCGAGGTTGCCGATCGTGCCAAGTATATGATCGTGTCGCTGCCCGCCAACCCGGTGGGCTCGGTGGGCACGCCCGAGGTCTACGAGGAGATCATCGCTTTCGCCCGCGAGCACGACCTGCTCATCGTCCATGACAACGCGTACTCCGACATCGTGTTCGACGGCGAGCCGGGTGGCAGCTTCTTGCAGTATCCCGGTGCGCTCGAGGTGGGTGTGGAGTTCTTCTCGCTTTCCAAGTCGTTTAACGTCACCGGTGCCCGCATTGGCTTTTTGGTCGGTCGCGAGGACGTGGTCTCGGCCTTTGCCAAGCTGCGCAGCCAGATTGACTTCGGTATGTTCCTCCCGATCCAGAAGGCTGCTATCGCGTGCCTTAATGGCCCGCGCGATGAGGTCGAGGCACAGCGTCTGAAGTACCAGGAGCGCCGCGATGTCCTGTGCGACGGTCTTGAGGGCCTGGGCTGGGAGCGTCCCAACGCGCATGGCTCTATGTTTGTGTGGGCCAAGCTCCCCGGTGGCCGCACCGATTCGATGGCGTTTTGCGAGGAGCTCATGGAGAAGGCCGGCGTTGTGGTGACGCCGGGCGCGAGCTTTGGTCCTTCGGGCGAGGGACACGTGCGCATGGCGCTGGTCTTGCCGCCCGACCAGATCGCTTTGGCTGTCGAGGCCATTCGCGAGGCGGGCCAGTATTAGAAAGCTATTTCGCCTCGTCAATATATCGAAACCGATTTCGTGCAGTTATTTTACGAATCCTGCAAACAATTTCGGTAAACGGTCGATTTTTGGCTGCGAATAGGAGCATAATCAAAGTCCCGATTGGATGTATTGGGATTACGACAAGCCGCTCGGGTCGTTCCCGGGCGGCTTGTTTGTGGAGTGAGATGGGAGTTTCTAATGGTTAACGAGAAGAAGGTCGCTATTGTCGGCTGCGGTTTCGTCGGTTCGTCTTCGGCGTTCGCGCTGATGCAGAGCGGTCTGTTCTCCGAAATGGTCCTCATCGACGTGGACAAGAACCGCGCCGAGGGTGAGGCCCTGGATATCGCGCACGGCATGACGTTTGCCGAGCCGATGAAGATCTACGCCGGCGATTATTCCGATGTCGCCGACGCCGCCATGATTGTTGTCACCGCTGGCGCTGCCCAGAAGCCCGGTGAGACTCGCCTGGACCTGGTCAACAAGAACGTCAACATCTTTAAGTCCATTATTCCCGAGATTAAGAAGTCTGGCTTTGACGGTATTCTGCTCATCGTCTCCAACCCGGTCGATGTTCTGACTTATGCCGCCATTAAGATGTCCGGTCTGCCCGAGGGCCACGTCATCGGTTCCGGCACCGTGCTCGACACCGGCCGTCTGCAGCAGATGCTTGGCGCCCACGTCGAGGTTGACCCGCGCGACGTTCAGGCCTACGTCATGGGTGAGCACGGCGACTCCGAGTTTGTCGCTTGGTCCAGCGCTCAGGTTGCCGGCGTTCCGCTGAACACCTTCTGCGAGCTTCACGGCCACCTGGAGCATGAAGCCGCCGAGAAACGTATCGCCGAGGACGTCAAGAACTCCGCCTACACCATCATCGAGAAGAAGCACGCCACCTACTATGGTGTCGCCATGGCCGTCAAGCGCATCTGCACCGCCGTCATGCGCGATGAGCAGACCGTTCTGCCCGTCTCCTCGCTCATGGTGGGCGAGTACGGCCTGTCCGATCTTGCCATCTCTATGCCGACCGTCGTTGGCCGCGACGGCGTTGTCTGCCGCGTCCCCGTGCCGCTGGACGATGACGAGCAGCATGAGCTCACCGCCTCCGCCAAGGCCCTCAAGGACATCATCGACAGCGTTGACTTCTCCTGCTAAATCAAGCTCGCTAGAGCGAAAAGCTACAATGAAGGCGTCCGGGTCCACACGGCCCGGGCGCTTTTTTGGTGCAAAGTAACCTGACCCCAATGCACTATAGTCGATGGGAGGGCCATGTCGGATTCGCCTATTTTTTTGACCTATGCCCAGACGGCGTTTGATCCGTTTGAGGAGCGGCCGTTCTGCGCGGTGGATAGCCTGGTCTTTGCGTGGTTGTCCTATTTGCGTTTGCCGGGTGATATGGCGGAGCTGACGAACTGGCAGGGCCTAGACGTACGCGAGCTGCTGCGTGCCGAGTGCTATCGGGACATGATTGACGACTTGTGGGACCCGGAGGGGAGCAGGGCCTTGTTGGAGGCCGTGGCAGCAAGTCCTCGCTACCGTGGCGTGCACGTTTGCGGCTATCGTGCTGTGAGCGATGTGGTGGCGACGGAGCAGTTTGCAGCCATGGCGTTCCGGTTTCCGGCGGGGTTTAGTTACCTTTCCTTCCGGGGGACCGACAGCACGATTGTGGGTTGGAAAGAGGACTTTAACATGGCGTTCCGGTGTCCTGTGCCGGCCCAGGAATCCGCGGCACGTTATGTGGACGAGGCGGCGGATGCGATTGACGGGCCGCTTTTGTGCGGAGGTCATTCCAAGGGTGGAAACCTTGCGGTGTACGGTGCGGCAATGTGCTCCGATGTCGCCCGTGAGCGAATCGAACGGGCATATTCCCATGATGGTCCGGGTTTCGTCGAGGAGTTCCTGAACGGCGACGCCTTTGCCGATCTTTCCGGTCGAATCGACAAGACGCTACCTCGGTCGTCGATCTTTGGCATGATGTTCGAGACACAGGAGGACTATGCCATCGTTGAGAGCACCGAGTTCAGCCTGCTGCAACACAATCCCTTTAGCTGGGTGGTTGATGGTCGCGACTTCGTGTACTGCGAGCGCCTGTCCGCCGGTGCTCGATACGTTGATGGCTCTATTCGCGAGATGCTGCTTGCAGTGTCGCCTAGCGAGCGCGAGCGTTTTGTAGATGCGTTGTTCTCCGTGTTTGAGGCTACGGGTGCTGAGCGGTTTGCGGATATCGCTGGGAATCTGCGCGAGAGCCTGCCCGTGATGCCCCAGGCTGCGCAAGGCTTTGACAAGGATACGCGACGCTTTGTCTCGCAGACCATCGCGGCAATCCTTAAATGCGCACTGCTGCCCAAACGACCCCAGATCGACATGCCCGCTGCCGGCAAGAGTTTGGCAGAACAGCTCGAGGCTTGGCAGTCCGAGCTCCTGCGCTAGCCATTGGTGCAAAGCAACCTGTCCCCGATGCACCAATCTTCGATGCGCCTGGGGCGGGCTCGACCGCTATACTGGTTCGTGCCGAAATCGATCTAGAACGGAATGCCGTATATGAAAATCAATCACGCGATTCTGCATATCCTGGACTTTGACTCTGCCGTCAACGTTATGAGCCAGCGCGAGTTGGATATCGAGAGCCGTACCGTGCGCAACTTCGTGACAACGCATCTGCGCCGCGCGCGTACCTCGGCCGACAATAAACGTGCCACGTTTGCCGAGAACTCTGCGTTTGGCGGCGAGCTCAAGGGCTATTTCTTTGGCGAGCGCGAGTTCGTGGACCTGTCGCAGCAGATTGCGGAGTTTATTTCCTCCGAGCTCACCAAAGCCGAGAAAGCCGAGTCCACCGACGTGCTCGTGGCCGATTTTGACGACGATGAGGATGCCCGCTGGTTTGCCGTGATGCTGCTGGGCTCCAAGCAGGCTTTTATGCACGAAGTGGGCCGCGAGGAGGGGGAGGTGCGCAACGACATCGCGCGCCACTACGCCATTCTGCCAAACCCATCGCAAAAGGTGCCGAGCTATGCCATCGTGCGCGCGAGTACCATGGAGATCGGCTACGTGGACAAGAAGCGCAAGATTGCCGGCGAGGACCGTATGCTTATCCCCGATGGCCTGCTGCAGTGCGACACGGGCGTATCGGGCAAGGAGGTCATCGACACCGTGACGCGTGTGGTCGAGGAAGTCGCCGAGGAGCACGGTGCCAACACGGCTATAGCGCTCGCTAAGGTTAAGGCTGCCGTTGCCGAGAAGGTCGAGGATGACGAGGAGCTGCCGCCTTGGGATATCGTCGACGAGGTCTTTGAGGACGAACCGGTTATCAAGGAGAGCGTGCGCGCGGCACTGACCGAGGAGAAAGTGCCTGAGCGTGTGCCCGTGGAGCGCAAGCAGGTCGAACGCGCGGCGGTGCGCAATCATAAGATCCGTACCGACACGGGTATCGAGATCAGCTTCCCGGCCGAGATGGGCTCGAACTCCGAGTACATCGAGTTTGTCAATGAGCCTAACGGCCTCATCTCCATCGAGCTCAAGAACATCGGAAGTATTGAGAATCGATAAACTGCTCTTGGACGTTGCAAAAAACAAAGGCCGAAGCCTTTTGGGACTTCGGCCTTTTTTGTTTTCGGCTTGGTTGCTGACATTGCGCCGCAGGTTGGGCATACGTCAGCGAAAACGCGGTTTGTCAAAACCGCGTAACTATTAAAGTTGACGTAAGCCCTCTTCCAGACCGGTCTTGCTGTCGGTCTTCTCATCGCGCATCTTGATGACGCGGGCGGGGACACCGGCCACGACGGCACCGGCGGGGACGTCCTCGACGCACACGGCACCGGCAGCCACGACGGCGCCCTTGCCCACGCGCACGCCCTCCAGGACCACGGCGTTGGCGCCAATCATGACATCATCCTCGATGATGACGGGCGTGGCACTCGCGGGCTCAACGACGCCTGCCAGTACGGTGCCGGCGCCGATGTGGCAGTTCCTGCCCACGGTGGCGCGGCCGCCCAGGACGGCGCCCATATCAATCATAGAGCCCTCGCCGATAACGGAGCCGATGTTGATGATAGCGCCCATCATAATGACGGCGCGGTCGCCGATCTCGACGCGGTCGCGGATGATCGCACCCGGCTCAATGCGGGCGTTGATGCCCTTAAGGTCTAGCATGGGGACGGCGGAATTGCGGCAGTCATTTTCGACGTCGTAGTAGTCGATGGAGTCGGCATTGGCATCGAGGATGGCTTTGAGCTCATCCCAGTCGCCAAAGACGGTCTTGCCGCGACGACCACCGTAGACGTGCGCATTGCCCCACTGGACCTTCATGCCGGGCTTTTCACGCACGTACAGCTTGACGGGCGTCTTTTTGGGCGCGGTGGCGATGTAGTTGATAATCTCCTGTGCATCCATCTCGGCTGCGCTGCTCATTTGCTATCTCTCCTTTGGGTGGATTCGGTTGATACCTGGTTAGGCAAACATGACCTGATCAAACGTATAGAAGCCGTGCTCACGGGTGACGAGCTTCTGCGCGGCTGCCAGGGCGCCGTTGACGAAGATCTGACGGCTCGTGGCGCGATGCGTGAGCGTGACTTCCTCGTCCTGGCCAAAGAAACTCACTTCGTGCACGCCGGCGACAGTGCCACCGCGCAGCGAGTGCATGCCGATCTCCTTGGGGTCGCGCGCTCCGCACATGCCCTCGCGGCCATAGACGGGGCGGTAGCCTGCCTCGGGCTCGGCTTCGACGACGGCATCGAGCAGCAACTTGGCTGTGCCGCTGGGGGCATCGACCTTTTGGTTATGGTGCGTCTCGACGATTTCGCAGTCAAAGCCGGGCAGCTCGCGTGTAGCCTGCGCTACCAGATGGCGCAGGGCTGCGATACCGATGGAGTAATTGCCCGAGTGCATAACGCGGGTGTTCTGGCCCAGCTCACGCAGGCGGTCCATCTGCTCGGGCGTATAGCCCGTGGTGCCCGAGACCAACGCGGCGCCCGTGCGCTCGACATAGGCGACGACGGCATCGAAGGTCACGACGTTCGAGAAGTCGATGATAACGTCGGCCGCCGGGGCGCTCTCGAGCTCGGACAGATCAAAACCGATCTGGGCGACGATATCAAAAACGGGCTGCCCGCCGGCGTCGACAATGCCTTCGGCGGTAGTGCGGATGAGCGAGCCCATGCGGCCCGTTCCCATAATGACGGTCTTAATCAAGCAGACCAGCTCCCTTCAGAGCATCGGTAAGTGCAGCGCGCGTGTCGTCTGCCATGGGGCACAGCGGCATACGGTAGTTTGCCTCGATCATACCCATCTGGGCGAGCGCTTCCTTGACGGGGATGGGGTTGACCTCGCTAAAGAGGGCGTTGATGAGCGGCTGACCGGCAATCTGGATATCGCGGGCGCGCTCCACGTCACCGTCCAGATAGGCGCGGCACATGTCGTGCACGAGCTGCGGCTGAACATCGGCCCACACGCTGATGGTGCCCGAGGCGCCCAGGCTCATGAGCGGTACGGTAAGCGCGTCCTCGCCCGAGTACATGCGGAAGTCGTCTGACAGCAGGTGGGCGATCTTGGCCGCGTAGGCGACGTTGCCCGAGGCCTCCTTAATACCCATGATGTTGGGGTGCGCGGCCAGGCGTTCTACGTTGCGCTCGCTGATGCCGCAGCCACAGCGGCCGGGGATGTTGTACAGGATGCAGGGGATGTCCGCGGCATCGGCGACGGTCTTAAAGTGCTGATAGATACCCTCTTCATTGGACTTGTTGTAGTAGGGGGTAATGAGCAGCAGACCGTCGGCGCCCAGGCCCTGATAGGTGAGCGACTTGGTGAGCATGGTCTGCGTGGAGTTGGAGCCCGAGCCGGCAATAACGGGGACGCGTCCTGCAACATGCTTGACCACAGCGGCGACGACGGAGTTGTCCTCGTCATCGGTCATCGTGGCACTCTCACCGGTGGTGCCCAGGGTGAGGATGGCGTCAGTGCCATTTTGCAGGTGGAAATCGATAAGGCGCTCAAGCGCGTCAAAGTCGACACTGCCGTCCTTTTTAAACGGCGTGACAAGGGCGACGATTGAGCCCTCGAGATTGCGGATATCCATGTTCTTCTCCTTCGCTTCCGCGATCTGGACGCGTTTGTTCCATTGGGCGGCGACTGCTAGGCGCTCGTCCTGAGCGCGACGGCGGGCGCTTTCGGCGCGCGATTTGGCCAGCAGCTCGCGGCCGCACGGCAGCACGTCGAGCGTGGCAAAGTAATCGCCCGGGCGCTCGGCGCGGCGAATGAGGTCTGCCGAGCCATCGGGGCGCAGCAGGACCTCGGCGGAGCGCAGGCGGCCGTTGTAGTTGTAGCCCATAGAGTGGCCATGCGCGCCGGTGTCGTGAATCACGAGCAGGTCGCCCATGTCGATATGCGGAAGCTCGCGGTCGATGGCGAACTTGTCATTGTTCTCGCACAGATTGCCCGTGATGTCGTACGTGTTCGTGACGGTGGCTGCGGTTTTATCGGGACCGTCCGGCTGACCCATCACCGTGATGTGGTGGTAAGCGCCATACATGGCGGGACGAATGAGGTCGACGGCACTGGCGTCCACGCCGATATAGTCCTTGTAGATCTGCTTCTCGTGGATGGCCTTGGTGACCAGGCACCCATAGGGACCCATCATAAAGCGGCCCATCTCGGTGCAGATCGCCACATCGCCCATGCCAGCGGGAACCAGAATCTCGTCGTATGCCGCGTGCACTCCCTCGCCGATGGCGTGAATATCGTTGGCCTGCTGCTCGGGCAGATAGGGGATACCGACGCCGCCGGACAGATTGATAAAGGCGACATGTGCGCCGGTCTCGCGCTCCAGGCGCACGGCAAGTTTAAAGAGGATGCGTGCGAGCTTGGGATAGTAGTCGTTAGTGACGGTGTTACTGGCAAGGAAGGCATGGATGCCAAAATTCTCGGCGCCCTTGGCCTTGAGCATGCGGAAGGCCTCAAAGAGCTGCTCGGTGGTCATGCCATATTTGGAGTCGCCCGGGTTGTCCATGATGCCGTTGGAGAGCTGGAACAGACCGCCTGGATTAAAGCGGCAGCTGACCGTCTTGGGGATGGGCCCCGCAACACGCTCAAAGAACTCGATGTGGCTGATGTCGTCAAAGTTGACGATGGCACCCAGCTTGTTGGCGAGCTCAAAGTCGGCAGCCGGCGTGTCGTTGGAAGAGAACATGATGTCGTGTCCCGTGATGCCCAGCGAGCGGGCGATCATGAGCTCGGTATAGCTCGAGCAATCGCAGCCGCAGCCGTATTCGTTGAGAATGGAGATGAGCGCCGGGTTGGGGTTGGCCTTGACGGCAAAGTATTCCTTAAAGCCCGGGTTCCATGCAAAGGCGTCGCGCACTTCTTGCATGTTGCGGCGGATGCCCGCCTCGTCGTATAGATGAAACGGCGTGGGGAACTGCTCGACGATATGCTCGAGTGTCTCCTTGTCCACAAACGGCCGCTTGGCCGCATATGCCTCGTTGGGGGTCAATGCCATGTCCCGTAAACCTCGCTATCCAGACGGCGCCATCTGCGCATCGAATCCGCATAGCGTGGACCCAATGTCCGGATAGCGCTCCCGCATTGCTGCAGACAGTCCTGTGGGTGTTTCCCACAGGCCCACCAGGTTGTTCGTGCCCGAAAAACCCAGTTCGGCGGGTTTCGCCTCCCCACGGGGTCAAAGCCTGCCGGCTCGCCCGCGGCTCTTCGTGCCCGCGCCTCTATCAAGTGGTAAAGACCCTATCACGTTGCACTTTACCAAACAAGAGTATTCGTATATAACGTTTAAAAAATGCAGCAATATGCTGGAAACATGTGTGCCACAATCCTGTATCACAATAAGTTGCAACAGATGTGCCTCACGAAGGGATTCTCTATGACCGAGCTCCAAGAACTCCGTCGCTATCGCCGCGATCTCCATCGCATTCCGGAGCTCGATTTCGATCTTCCGCAGACTATCGCCTATATCGAGGGCGTGTTGGCGCCGCTCGCTTGCGAGGTGACCCATCCGTGTCCCAGCTGCGTCTGCGCTTTCTTCGACGCTGGCGTTGGTGCCGCGCGTGCCACGGCGATTCGCGCCGATATGGATGCGCTGCCCATCGCGGAGGCGACGGGAGCGGCCTTTGCCTCGATCCATCCCGGCAAGATGCACGCTTGCGGACATGACGGACACATGGCCATGGCACTTGCCGCCGCGACGTATGTCGACCGTACGATTCGCGAGCAGCCGGGCGCCATTAGGCGCAACGTTCTCTTTGTGTTCCAGCCGGCCGAGGAAACGACCGGTGGTGCCAAGACGGTATGCGAGAGCGGTGTGTTCGAGCGCTATGGGGCTGACCGCATTTTTGGCTTCCATGTGTGGCCCGATCTGCCTGCCGGCACGTTGGCGAGTTGTTCCGGTCCGCTGCTGGCGCGTTCGAGTGAGACACACATTCATATTCACGGGACGAGCATCCATATCGCTAAGACCTATGGCGTTCCGGTCGAGGAGTCGCACGATGCGGCGCTGGCGGCTGCCAAGTTCTTGGTTGCCGAGCGCGAACTGATGGACGAGCTGGGCACCGACGAGCCCTGTATCGGTAAGTTTGGTCTGCTGCAGGCCGGTACGGTTTGCAACGCGGTGGCGGGGGAGGCCCATGTGGCCGGAAGCCTGCGTGTGTTTACGGACGACATGTTCGACCGGGCGCGCGAAGGCGTGCGCCGCGTGCTGGACGATGCCTGTGCCGCAACGGGCTGCACGTATGATCTCGACTTTGCCGAGGGCTATCCGCCGGTCGATAACGACCCCGAGTTGTTTGCCAGCGTCGCGCCTGCCTTGCCCGGGCTGCAGCTTGTGGAGGCACCGCTGCTAATTGCCGAGGACTTTGCTTTCTATCAGCGCCATCTGCCGGGCGTGTTTTTCCTGCTGGGCACGGGTATGCGAGAGGCGCAAGAAAACCCGATCGACGCAGACGGCTGTCCAGCTTATGCGATGAGCGCCCTTCACACCGATGCCATGCTCTTCGACGAGGAAATCCTACTCAAAGGCCTCAATGTCTACAAACGATTGCTTGACTTGGAGTGATGATGAGGCGCCGACAGACTGCCGTGTATAGTCCTGGTGGGTGCGGGTGCGGCCTGCTGCTGCTTCCGGTTATTGCTGTGAGCATTGGCGTGATGTTTGCGCTTGCTGGGCTGGCTGCGGCGGCACTCGTACTGTTTATCACTGCCATCGGCGTGACGATTTGGCTCTGCCGCAATCGCGAGCGACGCCGTGCCGGCGGTAAAACCAATGTCGGCTGGGTTGTATTCCTGGTCATTGCGTACCCGCTGAGTGTCAGCTACCTGGTGTTCTTTGTCCTGTTGATGGTCAGTGCCTTTACCGGGGAATCCGTCACGGTGGGTTGATGCGCTGCCGGCAGACGGTCGCGCAAAGTGCGTTTGCTCGGCGTTTGGATAACTGCATTGGCCGTTTACCGCAACCTTAGCTCTCAGCTAATGAATTCAAGTTTAATCCTTCCTACGATGTGCTGTGTGCCGGCACGGTAGCCGGATCGTAGGAAGGATGAATAATGGCAAAAGAGGGAAAGAAGCCGATCGGTAAGATTGTCCTAGGCGTCATCGTGGTGCTGGTTATTGTCGGTGCCGTGGGCTCTATGGGCGGCAACTCAACCGATTCGCCTGCGAGCGATTCGGCAAAACCTGCCGGGACGACACAGCAGGCTGAGGAGCAAAAAGAACCGCAAGAACCGTATACCATTGCTGACGAGGCTGAAGACACTTCCAATCAGTTTGCCTATAAGATCACGGGGACGCTGACCAATAACACGGACAAGGAAAAGAGCTACATTCAGATTGAGTATGTTCTGTATGATGCTGATGGCAACCAGGTTGGAACGGCTCTTGCAAACACCAATCATCTGAAGGCGGGCGGCTCCTGGAAGTTCGAGGCGCTGGGCACGGTGTCTCCCGATCAGGTCGCCAGTTGGGAGCGTTCGGACGTAAGCGGTTTCTAGCATGTTGTATGCACTGGGGGAGGTGAAGTCGTATGCCCGATAAAAAGCTGACTGACGAGTTGCTCAATGAGCTTCTCGACGCGCCAAACATCGATGGCTATATCAAAGAACACGACTTTGCCGCCCCGTCGCTTTCGAACTACCTGAAGCAGCTACTGCAGGAAAAGGGCTTGGAGCGCTCGCGCGTGGTTCGTATGGCCGATCTCAATGAGACCTTTGGCTATCAGATCTTTACCGGTGCGCGGCATCCGAGCCGCAATAAGGTGCTGCAGATTGCCTTTGCGATGGCGCTGACGCTCAAAGAAACCAACCGTGCGCTGACGGCTGCCGGGGTAAGCGTCCTTAACTGCAAGGACCGCCGCGATGCGATTATCATTTTTTGCATCGATCGCGGGTGCAGCCTCCAAAAGGTCAACGAGGAGCTGTATCGCTTTGGCGAGGAGACGGTGAGTTAGCGGCTGATATCTGAGCCGGCGGAGCTGCCGAACAACGATGCAAACGAACGGGGCGCAGATGCCATGGGGTGTCTGCGCCCTGCGCTATGATGGAGGCTATGGATACTCAGAGCCCGACATATTCCGATGACGAGCTGACCGCAGCGCTTGCCGAGCACCTGGCGTCGCTCGATCGCGACGACAGCTATCGCGTGGAGCGTGTACTTAAGCGCTCGTCCGTTGAAACAACCGAGCTCGTGTACTTTGAAGGAACCGGCGGTGGTTCGCTCGGTCCCTTTGTTCGTAAACGCATCGATGCTTCGGCTCAAATCGGCGGGGCATACGAGCGTCTGTTTGCCGCTCAGCGGGCAGGCAGGCGTTTTGAGCACCTGCCCAGAATCGTCGATTGTCGTCGTGTGGGCGACGAGCTCAACGTGGTTATGGAATACATCGAAGGGGAGACACTCGGGGCGCTGGTGGACCGTCTGGGAGCCACCCCCGATTATGCGCGTGAATTGTATCCTGCCCTATGCGATGCCGTGGGCGAGCTCCATGCCGGTTTTGCAATGGTGGGGGAGACGTCGGCGCCGGTGATCCATCGCGACCTCAAGCCGTCGAATATCATCGTGACAGGTGCCAACTATACGCCTGATGACGGCCTGACATTTTCATCGCTGGTGATTATCGACCTGGGGATCGCGCGCGTATGGCGCGATGGCGCCGATGCTGACACCGTCAAGTTTGGCACGCGACCCTATGCGCCGCCCGAGCAGTATGGGTTTGGGCAGACGAGTGTGCGCAGCGATGTCTACGCACTTGGGGCCCTGTTGTTCTTTTGCTTGACGGGAGTCGACCCTAAACCAGGGCTCGACATGCGCGAGCAATGTGAGGCATGCGGCATTCCCACTCCACTTGCCGATGCCGTCTGCATGTCGATGGCGCTCGACCCGGCCAAGCGTTTTGCGAGCGCGGAAGCGTTGGGACGGGCGACGCGCGCGGCATACGATCTAAGTCGCCCCGTGCGGCCTCCTGCGCCTGTGCTTGTCCGTACTCCGGCCTCGGAGACGGTGTTGACGCCCCAAGGGCTCCAGAACCCCACGGGGCTTCCTAGGCCTGCCGCCTCCGCTGCATGCGGTCTGCTCTCTCGCATTCCGGAGTCTCTGGGGCGCATTTGGAATACGCTCGTCTGCTTCTCGCTGCTTGTGTTCTTTGCCGGAAGTCACTTTGCCGTCTTTCACCCCACCGGAGCAAACCAAAGCTACCCGACGTGGCTTCTCATAATCGAGTATTTTTTCTTTGTCGATGGCCTTATGGTGCTTATGCATTTTGCGCTGCTCGATAAGCGCCGTCTTCGTCGGCGATTCGCATTACTCGACAGCTATCGCGGCAAGAAACTCGCGAAACTCTGGCTCAAGGCATTGGGTGTGCTGCTCCTATGCATGATTGTCATAGTCGCGGTTGCCAATGCGACCGGCGTCGTCGATACTTCCGCCACCTAAAAGAAAAGGGCCCCATTGGGGCCCTTTGCAGTTGCACTTAGATGCGGTTCATCTGAGCGGCGACTTTGTTGTACCAGTCCTGCCACGTGGGCGGGCAGTACTTTTTGGCCGCTGCCGGGGTAAGGGTGGAGCCGTAGTTGGCGCCCAGATAGGCAACGTGGGCGGAGATGCCCTCGCTCCAGCTGCCAAAGCTGCGCCAACCGCCGCCACGGGCACTCCAGCCCCAGGCGTTGTAAGAATTGGCGCAATAAGCACCCTTGGTGCTCTCGATGCAGGCGATGGCGGGGGACCAACGGGGATCGACACCGGTATTCCAAGCGGCGACGGCAAAGTTATAGCCCTGGCCTGCCATGGGGGAGCCGGCGAGATAATTGTCGATGCGGCTCGTCCACTCATTAATGAACGAATCGTAATCGGAACTACCGGTATTGGCGTTGTTTACCGTGGTGTCGATGGTGGTGTTGGTGTTGGTGGCCTGGCTGCTGGAATTGCTGCCGCTTACGCCCTCGCGCGAGAGCTTCTCGGCGGCAGCGGCCTTATCGGCCTCAAGCTTGGCAAGCTCGGCGGCATTTTCCTGCTCGGCTTTTGCCTGTGCCTCGCTGCGGAGCTGCTGGGCCTGTGCCAGCGCATCCTCGGCGTTTTTCTGCTCTGCCTCAAGCTGAGACTTGGCCTGCTGGAGCTCAGCCTTGTTCTGCTCGAGTTCGGTTTGCATGTTATTGAGCTCTTCGATCTCGTCGACGCTCGAGCTCGTGATCTGGTTGGTGTATTTGCAGGTCGTGATGAACTCACCCAGGCTCTGCGCGTTGACCAGGAAGCTCACGATGGGGTTGGTGCCCTTCTGATACTTGTACAGATCGCGCATGGCGGAGCTTGCCTTGGCCTGCTGCTCGGGAAGCTTGGCCTCGATTTCCTCGATGCTTGCCTCATTGGAGTCAATCTGCTTTTGCAGGTCATCGAGTTTGGTGCGGGCGTCGTTGTAGGCGCTCGTGGCGGCTTCGATCTTCTGCTGGGCTGCGGAAAGCTGGTCCTGCGTTGCCTGCGAGGCGGCATACGCCGCAACGGGGGAGAGCATCGGCGTGGCCGTCAGCGCAACAGCGAGCGCGGCGCTCGTGATGATACGAGCCGGCTTCGACGCAATGAGCGCTGCGGTGCGATGATTCGAATGCTGCATCCAGTCCCTCTGCAATCAATCGTAGGTTATGGTTCGAACGGTATTCTACTACTGCTTTCGACCTCAACTTGAACCTTAAAGGTTCCAAAGGGTCAAGTTGAACTTGAGGCTTTGGCTTTGACCTGCAGTTATGATGAATTGTTGAGAAACCATAGAGTTCAACTTTAACGTTACAGAGCTCTGTTTGAGAGGAGTTTTGGGCTGTAAAAGCCATCTCAACGTGGGGTTTTATAACTACAGCGTGCCCTTCTGGCGAGCCTGCTCAATCTCTTCGAGGGCCTCGGCGGGGGTGAACGAACAGGTGCCGTCGCCGAGTTTGATTACCTGGATATCGTCGCCGGCGTAGACCTCTCCGCCCTTTAGTACCACGCCAAAAACGCCCTCGTGGGGAAAGATGCAGTCGCCGGCGAGATAGTAGATGGCACAGCGTGTGTGGCAGACCTTGCCGATTTGGCTGATTTCGACAAGCACCTCGCTGCCAAGCTTGAGCTGTGTGCCCAAGGGGAGCGAGAGCAGGTTGATGCCCCGGGTTGTGAAGTTCTCTCCGAAGTCACCCTTGCGCACATCGAGTCCGCGGGCCTGCGCCGTCTGGATGGACTCTGCGGCCAAAAAGGAAACCTGGCGGTGCCAATGCCCGGCGTGTGCGTCGGAGGCAAGGCCAAATTGTTCTATAACGGTGTCGTGTCCATCGGCGACGGGCGACTTGCGCGTGCCCTTGTGTGCCGACGTGTTGATCGAGACGATGCGGGCGGGTCCGTTGTAGGCGTCGTTTGCCGTGCACAGGGGAGCGGTCGCTTTTGCACGTTCCGCCAGCTCGCGCCTCGCGGCATTGAGGATGGGATTATCGGTCGGATGGTCTTGGGGCACGTGTGCGCCTTTCGCTCGAAGATGTCAATACGCTGAATCCTACAACAACGGTAGGTTCATTGCCCATTGTCATACAACGGTGGGCGCCGTCTTCGTGCTGGACGATTACGTCGATTGCCATAGATACGGTGGAGCTTTGGGCGCCGGCGGCTTGGCACGCTAGAATAAATCAGTTGCGCAAAGACCGCCCGTTGTGTGGGCAGTTCATGATAGGAAGTTTCCATGGCATTGCAATTTACAGAGCGCGAGTTCATTCCCGTGCTGCTTGGTGGCGACATCAACGCCTATTCGGTGGCGCGCGCCTTCTACGAGGAGTACCAGGTCAAGAGTCTGGTCTTTGGCAAGTATCAGACGGGTCCCGCGTACCGCAGCCAGATTATCGACTACACGCCCAACGTGGATATCGACACCATGCCCGTGATGCTCAAAACCGTCAACGGCATTGCCCAAGCGCATGCCGACAAGACGATTGTCCTTGTGGGCTGTGGCGACAACTATGTCGCTCTCGTGGCTCAAGCCAAGGATGCTCATGAGCTGGCGGATAACATCGTCGCTCCCTACGCGCCCTACAGCATGCTCGAGCAGTGCCAGAAGAAGGAGATCTTCTACGAGCTGTGCGAGAAGCATGGCGTGCCCTATCCGCACACGTTTACCTTTACCAAGGCGATGCTGAACGCCCAAGGCGAGGCACCTGCCGAAGTGCTCGACCAGATCGATTTTCCTTACCCGATGATTCTGAAGCCTTCTGACGGCATCATGTGGTGGCAGCACGAGTTCGAGGGCCAGAAGAAGGCCTATGAGATTGCCGACCGCGCCGAGCTGGAACAGGTCATTCGCGATTCGTATGCCAGCGGCTACACCGACGATCTGATCTTGCAGGACCGCGTGCCCGGCAACGACGAGTACATGCGCGTGCTCACCAGCTATTCCGACCGCAACGGCAAGGTGCGCATGATGTGCCTGGGCCATGTGCTGCTCGAGGAGCATCAGCCCCACGGTGTCGGCAACCATGCCTGTATCATTACCGAGCCCAACGACGAGCTCATGGACGGCGTGCGCAAGTTGCTCGAGGACCTTCACTTTGTGGGCTATTCCAACTTTGACGTTAAGTACGACGAGCGCGACGGCTCGTTTAAGTTCTTCGATTTCAACACGCGCCAGGGTCGCAGCAACTACTACGTCACCAACAGCGGCTTTAACGTTGCCAAGTATGTGGTGGACGAGTATGTGTTCAACCGCCCGTTTGAGCCGGAGTTTGTGACGGCGCAGGACGAGGCGCTGTGGATGGTCGTCCCCATGGGCGTCGTCGACAAGTACGTCAAGGATCCCGAGCTGCGCGCTAAGGTGCATCGCCTGGACAAGGAAGGCAAGGGCGCCGACCCTTCGTTTATGAAGGGCGACTTTGTCTTTAACCGCTGGCTGCGCATGTGGCACACCAAGCTGCGCCACTTTAAGCTGTTCAAGACGTATTACAAGTAGATGAGTGCGGCGCCCGTCCGGTTTACATCGGGCGGGCGCGGGTATGATACGCGCAATTGCGCAAGCGTCACCAAGGAGGCGGCGATGGAAAAGCTGGGAGTTATCGGCGGCATGGGCGCCGAGGCCACGTCGTATTACTACGACCAGGTGGTACGTCATACGGCTGCTGCCTGCGATCAGGAACATATCGACATGGTGGTGCTCTCCAAGTCGACCATGCCCGACCGTACGCTGGCCATTAAGACCGGCGAGCATGCCAAGCTGCTGGCGACCATGAAAGAGTGCGCCCAGGCACTCGAGTCGCTGGGCTGTGCGCACATTGCCATTCCCTGCAACACGTCACACTACTTCTACGACCAGATCCAGTCGTTTACGAAGGTGCCGATTATCCACATGCCGCGTGAGTCGGTGCGCTATGCTCTGGCCGGTGCGGTGATGGGGGAGTGCGAGTTCGACCCCAACCTGAGTATGCCGGCCGAGCCGGTGCACAAGATTGGCATTATGGGAACCGATGGCACCGTGGGCGCGGGCGTCTACGGACGCGAATGTAAGGCTGCGGGTGTTGAGGTTGTCTATCCCAGCGAGAAACGTCAGAACGATGTGATGTCGCTTATCTACGATGATGTGAAGGCCGGACGTGAGCCCGATATGGATAAGTTCGACCGCGTGATGTGGGAGTTCGCCCGTAGCGGCTGCGACCGCGTCATTCTGGCCTGCACCGAGCTCTCGGTGCTGCAGAAGTACCGAGAGATGCCCGAGATCACCCTCGACGCCATGGATGTCCTGGTGCGCGAATCCATCATCCGCAGCGGCGCCCCCTACCGCCTCTAGCTTCCGGCCTGTCAAAAAGGGGCAGGTTAATTTTGGTGGGTTTATCTGGTGAAACAGTAAAGGCCTCGGCTCGTTTGGTGCGAGCCGAGGCCTTTTGCGTTGGGCGGTTGCTGTCGGTGGTGAACTAGAACAGGAAGCCGATGGCGATGAGGGCGATGCTGACGATGAGCACGGCGATGTCCAGGCCCTTGATGGGGTAGCGCTTGTACGAGCTGGCGCGCGTACGCAGATAGAAGCCGCGCTGTTCTGCCGCCAAGGCTGTGGCATCGGTCTTGCCCACGCTCGAGATGAGCAGTGGCACACACAGTGGCAGCATGAGCTTAAGCTTCTTGATGGGGTTCTTGGTGTCGTACTCGACGCCGCGTGCGGTCTGCGCCTCCATGATGGCATTCATCTCCTGACCAAACACCGGCACAAAGCGCAGCGCCGTGGTAAAGGTGAAGGCATAGCGATACGGCACGTGCAACACCTCGACGCAGGCGTTGGCAAGGTCGTTGAGCTTGGTCACCATGAGCATGAGGATGAGTGGTAACGCCACACCCAGCAGGCGAAGGCAGGCCTTCGATCCTGTGATGAGACCCGTGTCGGTGATAAAGCTCCACACCACGTTGCCATCGCGCATAAAGGCCAGCTGGAGCACCAGCATGATAAGCGCGAGCGGAATCAGCAACTTGAGCAGCGAGAACAGACGGTCGACGACACCGGCATAGGCACCCAGCGCAAGGGTGAGTGCCAAAAAGCCCAGCAGCGCCACGTAGGTGTCGGACAAGAAGATGCCGACGATGATGGCGGCGGCGAGGCCCAGTTTGACGACGGGATTCAGGCGATGCAGCAGCGTATCGCCCGGCATGTAGTCGATGACGTTAACCACGGTGGACCATCTCCTTGGTAATTCGAACGACATCGGTGACCTCGCTCACCTGCGCAAAAGCGGGCGAGACGGAAGATGCCAGACGGCGCGAGAGTTCGATGACCTGGGGCGGCTCAACGTAGGCACGCCGCATGAGATCGATGTTCGAGAACAGCTCGTGCGTGCGGCCGCGGTCGAGGATGCGACCGTCGGCCATTACCACAATGCGCTCGGCAAAATCCGAGACGACTTCCATATCGTGGCAGACCATGATTACGGCGCAGCCACGCTCGGCCATGGTGCGCACTGTTTCCATGACGGTCATGCACTCGCGGTAATCAAGGCCGCTCGTGGGCTCGTCGAGCACCACGATTTTGGGCTCTACGACCACGACGGAGGCGAGTGCCACCATTTGTCGCTGACCGCGCGACAGCGAGAAAGGCGCCTCATCGGCGGGCAGACCAAAGCGGTCGATGACGAGCTGAGCACGGCGCAGTGCCTCGGCGCGGTCGATGCCGGCAAGCTCCAGGCCAAAGGCGACCTCGTCGAGTACGGTATCCTTGCAGATCTGGCGGTCGGGGTTTTGGAAGAGCGTTGCGACCTCGCGGGCGATGCGGCTCGTGGGGACGGCTGCTGTATCCAGTCCCGTGACGCGCACGCTGCCCGAGGCGGGCTTGAGCAGGCCCGTGAGCAGCTTGGTGAGCGTGGTCTTGCCGGCACCGTTCTGGCCGACGATGCCCACGAGCTCGCCAGGATAGAGCGTCAGGCTAAGGTCGTGTACGGCGGCGCCGCTATTGGGATAGGCAAACTCAACATGGTCGAAGGTGAGTACGGGTTCGGCGTCCTTGGCATGAGGACGCAACGACGGTGCATGCGGGGAACCGGCGGGCGCCTGGGCTTCGATAGCCGCGTGTGCGGGGTCGACGATGCCCGAAATCAGGCGCTCGGCCTCATCGACATCCAAGCAGGGGGTACCGCTTACCAGGCCATCGGCCTCGAGGCTATTGAAGATACGCGTGACGCGAGGGCAGTCGACGCCGATGGCACGGAGCTCGTCGGTATGCGCGAAGACCTCGTGTGGCTCGCCTTGCAGCGCGATTTCGCCATGGTTGAGCACGAGCACGCGGTTGCAGTACTCCGAGAGCAGGGCGACCTTTTGCTCAACGACGACGATGGTGATTCCAAGTGTGCGGTTTGCCTCACGCAGCGTCTCGAAGACCAGCGTGGAGCTGGCGGGGTCGAGTGCCGCGGTGGGCTCGTCGAGAACCAAGACGCGCGGACGCATGGCGAGGATGGCGGCGATGGCCACCTTTTGCTTCTGTCCGCCCGAGAGGGTGGCGATCTCGCGGTCGCGCAGGTCGCTGATGCCGACGGTCTCGAGCGTTTCGCTCACGCGCTGCTCGATCTGGTCGTGGGGAACGCCAAAGTTCTCGAGGCCAAAGAGCATCTCGTCCTCGACGACCGAAGCGACCATCTGCGTGTCGATATCCTGCAGCACACTGCCGACGATTTGCGACACGTCGGTGAGCGAGACCTCGCAGGTGTCGTGGCCGTCGACCATGACGGACCCAAAGAACGTGCCGGTGTAGTGGTGGGGCACGGCGCCCGACAGACAGGCGGCAAGTGTGGACTTACCGGCGCCCGAGGGCCCGATGATGCCGATGAAATCTCCCTTGTTCACGCTGAGCGAAACGTGGCAGAGCGCCTGCTCGGTTTGCGTGCCATAGGAGAACGAGACATCGTCGACGTTGATGATCGTTTCCATGGATACCTTTCATAGTCATTGGGGACGTTCTTTAATGACTAGTCGTTTAAGAACGTCCCCAAAAGCTCGTTGTTTGGGACAGTCTTTGGTGGTGAAGCACGGAGACGGCTTTACGAGGGGCCCAGGTTGGCGCGAAAGAGGAGCGAAGCGTACTTGGGTACGCGAGCGACGAATGAACGCCAAGATGGGGTGGCTCGTAAAGCCGAGCGGGTTAGTTGAGCCTAAGGGCCTTCTGGATGGGCAGGTAGAGGGCGCCGACCAGAATGGCGTTAAAGACGGCGGTCATGGCAACGACGGGCAGCATGGCGGCGGCGAGCTCGCCTACCACGCCGAGCATGGCCATCTTGATGATCATGAAGATGACGCCGGAGACAAAGGTGGTCAGGAAGGTTGCGACAATGGCGATTGCGGGCTTGACCTGACCGTCCTTGCCGGCGGCGTTGACGATGCCGGCCATGAGCATGGCGGCGATGCCCTCGGCGGCAAAATCGACGAACGGCGAAGTGGTGGTGATCTGGATCACGGCAGCCGAGATGAGGCCGATGACGAGCGCTTGGCCGATGTTAGGGCGAACGACCAGGATGGTGAGGCAGAAGGCCGAGATGATGAACTCGGGGCTGATCATGCCGCCCGAGATGCCCGAGATGGCCTTGCCGACGGTGAAGTTGAGGATGAAGCCTGCAGCGAGCAGGATGGCGAGCAGGACGAGAGCGCGGACGTCGAGTTTGCCGCGGTCGGCGGTCTGGACGGTGCGGGGCTGGGCGGCGGTGGTGTTCTGAGACATGGTGAAAATCCTTTCGGAATGGGGGTGCAAGAGAAAAGCGGAGGCGCGTGATGCGAATGCGATCGGGCTCGAGATAGAAAAAGGC
This sequence comes from Collinsella aerofaciens, assembly GCA_008668235.1. GTDB lineage: Bacteria > Actinomycetota > Coriobacteriia > Coriobacteriales > Coriobacteriaceae > Collinsella > Collinsella aerofaciens_K. Next base: position 26,953 of record RQCP01000020.1, read on the forward strand.
CCCCGGTCGAAACCGGAGGCCTTCCAATCACCTAGAGCGCAAAAACAGGCGTGAGGGACTCACTGTCGACCGATCGTATTCGCATCACGCCACCACCAGTTGTTGAGAGACTTCATCGTGTTCTTCATGTCGGTGGCTCCTTTCGTGATGCCGTGGCGCGGTCGCACCTAGTTGCTGTTGCGCTGCACTATAGCACAGCGAAGTGTGTACAGGGAAATCTTTTTTGAAAAGATTTCGGCGACGTTTCCCGCCGGTCGAACGGGCGGCTGGGTGGGCGGGCGACCTTGGCCTTCCCGCCCGCGCCTTAAGGTGAGGGGTTCTTAGGCCTTTTTGCGACGATAGAGCACGAAGCCGCAGACACCGATGACGACGACGGCGCCAACGGCCATGGCGGCCATGTTGTTGCCCTCGGACTTCTCCTCGGTTGCCTCTTCTTTAACATCGGGCTCGGCTACATCCTCATCGGAGAGGGCCTCGTCGGCGTAGGTGATGGACTCGACTAGGCAGTCGTTGTCGGCATCGTAGTCACTCGGGACGAACTCCTCGGAGAAGTCGCCCTCCTTGAGGTAGTCACGCATTTCCTCGAGCATGGCCTTGCACTTGAGGTAGGTGTTCTTGGTGGCAGCCTTGCCGGCCTTGTTGGCCAGGGCGGTGCGGGCCTCGGTGTTCTCGGCGGCCTGCATGGCCTCGTCGACGGTCAGGTTCTGCTCGATGAGCTCCTTCTGCAGGGCGTCGAGGTAGGCGCGGACGCCGGTAGCGCAGTGATCGCGGTTCTCATAGGCGAGCGTGTTGATGTCCATGAGGACGTAGTTGATGGAGTTCTTGGGCTCCTCGTTGTTTACAACGTCTTCCTCTTCGCAGTGATCGAAGGAGACATCCTGATCGCTGAAGTAGGGGCTGACCTCGGTGAGCAGTGCGGAGTAGAGGGGGATAGCGACGGAGAACTCGGCGTTGGAGAGCATCTCCCACTGGATGGTCGCGATTTCGGGGTCCATGCCG
>RQCP01000051.1 GCA_008668235.1 Collinsella aerofaciens
AAACGCCCCTAAGCGAGCAAGGTGACGTGAAAGAGGAGGGAAGCGTACTTCGGTACGCGACCGACGATTGAACGTCAGATTGCCGCTTAGGGGCGTTTGCAGCGTCGAGCCGTTACGCGGTTTGGTAAAACCGCGTAACTTCATCGTAGAAGCACGTTTGCGGGCGGCGGATGCTCGTCTCCTGTCGCCCGCTCACCGAGGCCCGGCAATTGCCTTAATATCTTAAGGACCTCGATTTGTCCAAGACTGAGCGAAGGAGCTCATCATGAGCGACGGAAAGAAAAAGCTTTCCTTCTTGACGGTCATCTCGACCATCATCTGCGTCGTCTTCGTTTGCGAGGCCGCCGCACCTGCTGCTGCCATTGGCAACCAGCAGTTCTTCTGGTGGATCTTCCTGATTCTGACCTTCCTGCTCCCTTATGGCATGGTCGTTGCCGAGCTCGGCACTACCTATGACGGTGAGGGCGGCATTTACGACTGGGTACGCGATGGCCTGGGCGACAAGTGGGGCGCCCGCATTTCGTACTACTACTGGGTTAACTACCCGCTGTGGATTGCCTCGCTGGCCACTATGTTCCCGGACATTTTGGGCATGGTCTTTGGCGTCGAGTTCAATCTGATTGCCAAGATTGGTATCGACCTTGCCTTTGTGTGGATTGTCTATCTTATGGGTCGCTCAAAGGCTGCCGACTCCGAGTGGGTCCTGAACGGCGGCGCCATCATCAAGGTCGCCGTTGCCGTTATCGTCGGCGCTTTGGGCATTTGGTACGCCATGGAGAACGGTTTTGCGAACGATATGTCCGCTGTCACCTTCTTGCCCGAGCTCACCAACACCAACGCGCTCGGCTACCTGTCGATCATCATCTTTAACTTCATGGGCTTCGAGGTCATCTGCACCATGACCGACGATATGGCCGATCCCGCTCGCGATATCCCCAAGGCTATCATCGTCGGCGGCCTGTCCATCGCCGTGATCTATCTGTTCGCTGGCTTTGGCATCGGCGCTGCTGTGTCGGCCGATTCCATCGATCCCGACTACGGCATGATTTACGCTGTCCAGACTATTGTGGGCGATTCCATGATCTTTAAGGTCATCTGCATCGCCTTCCTGATCACGCTGTTCGCCAACATGGCTGCCTGGTCCTTCGGCGTCAACTCCGTTGCTCGCTATGCTGCCGAGCATGGCAACATGCCCAAGGTCTTCGCCTCGATGATCTCGGATGACGACATGCCCAACGGCGCCAACCTGGTCAACGCCATCGTTGCCTCCCTGGTGCTGTGCCTGCAGTTGGTTCCCATCGACGCCATCTCCAACGGTGTCTTCTGGATGCTCTTCGGTACCTCCGTTGTCTTCCTGCTGCTGACCTACATCCCGATGTTCCCGGCATTCCTCAACCTTCGTAAGAACGACCCTAACCGTGCGCGCATCTTTACGTTCCCGTTTAAGGGCGCCATGATGAAGGTCATGCTGGCTATTCCCTGCATTGAGCTGATTCTGGCTATCGTTGCAACGCTGATTCCGTTCTCTGTCGATGAGATTGGCGATAAGGTCCCGATGATCGTCATCTTCATCGTGCTCTTGCTTATTGGCGAGGTTGTCCGCGTCGTCAGTGCTAAGGGCCGCGAGACCGAGTACAAGGGTCTCACTCCCGAGCTGGCTGCTCAGCGCCTCGCTGAGGAGTCCGAGGAGGACTAGAGCACCCGGATTCGGGGCTCCAACCTTCCTCGCGTACCAACGTACGCTTCGTCGGGCTTGTCGCTCCCGACTCGGGACACTCTAGCCTCTTCGGAGGCGTGCCCAAGCAACAGGTTTGCTAACCTTTCTCTGAGGTGGGTGTGAGCTATTGTTCCGGTAACCACCGCCCGCCCCAATCTCTCTTCCGTATCCTTCGTGCGTTTTGTCTCCGCGCACCGGGTTACGTCGTCGCTTGCCGGTGCGACATCCGTGAAAACCGGTGCCAGGCACCCCGACCTTTGCCGGGGAACGGGCGCCTACCATCTCTTGGTTTTAGGCTGCGGGTAACCCGCCCGCAGCAAGCGATCGTTCGATTTGGAGGAAATCTTATGCGTACGATCACCGAGTCCGAGTCCACCCCTAAGGCCGATGGCTTCTTTATGCCTGCTGAGTTCGCCCCACAGGATCGCGTGTGGATGGGCTGGCCCCATCGCACCGATACCTGGGCCCATGGTGCCAAGCCGGCTCAGAAGCAGTATGCCGCCATCGCTCGCGCCATCGCCGAGTTCACCCCGGTCACCATGTGCGCCAACCAGGCCGACTACGCCAACTGCAAGGCCGCCTTTGAGGAAGACGAGAACGTCGCCGTTATCGAGATGACCACCGACGACGCTTGGTTCCGCGACACCGCTGCCACTTTTGTTATCAATGGCAAGGGCGATAAGCGCGCCAACCACTGGCACTTCAACGCCTACGGCGGCCTCGTCGACGGCCTCTATTTCCCGTGGGACAAGGACGAGCAGATTGCCCTTAAGATGGCTGAGCTTTCCGGCTGCCGTCGCTATCGTCCCGATGACATGATCCTCGAGGGCGGTTCCATCACCGTCGACGGCGAAGGCACCGTGGTCGTGACCGACCAGTGCCTGCTTTCCCCGGGCCGCACCTGCTCTGCGGTTCTGGAGGAGGAAGAGGATCCCGAGTCCATCTGGCCCAAGTTCCACAAGAAGTTTGAGCCCTGGAGTGAGGAACTTCGCGCCTATATGGACGAGCACCTCAAGGATTACCTGGGTGTCGAGAAGGTCATCTGGGTTAAGGAGGGCATCGACCCCGAGGAGACCAACGGCCACATCGATGATGTCGCTACGTTCATCGCTCCGGGCGTCATGGCTTGCATCTGGACCGACGATCCCGAGTATCCGTTCTACGAGCAGTGCCACGCTGTCTACGAGACCCTCTCCAACGCCGTTGACGCCAAGGGCCGCAAGATGAAGGTCTACAAGCTCTGTATGCCTGTGAACCCGCTGTTCATGGACCAGGCTTCCTGCGACACCATCGACGCCGACGAGAACGCCGAGCCGCGCGTTGCCGACGAGCCGCTGATCGCCTCCTACATGAACTACCTGGTCACCAACCACGGCGTTATCGTCCCGCAGTACGGCGACGAGAACGATCAGCTTGCCGTTGACACGCTCCAGAAGATCTACGACGAGGTCTGGGGCGAGGGCGTCTACAAGTGCGTCGGCGTTCAGTCCGAGCAGGTCGTCTTCGGTGGTGGAAATATCCACTGCATTACGCAGCAGGAACCGTCCGCTTAATCGTCCGGCTTCCCGAGGCACCCCATCTCGCCGCTCAAACCGTCGCTCGCGTACCAAAGTACGCTTCGCTCCTCTTTCGCGGCGACCTGGGGCACCTCGAAAACCCAGCCGATCAATCGGACCGACGTAGCTAGTTATCGCATTAGTCGTTGGGGACGTTCTTAAACGACTGCTTGCGACTAAGGCAACGCTGATGTCTTGGCAATGTCAGCGAGCGGGTCGCATTTGAGGCAAGGTGACGTGAAACGAAAGGGCGCTGACCTTCTGGTCGCGCCCTTGAAGTTGAGCGTCAGATTGTCCAAATGCGGCCCGCGCAGCGTCGGCCGGTTACGGCGTTTGGTAAAACGCCGTAACTCTAAATCCGCTCCGCGATCTCGTGGATGAGGTAGTCGGTCTTTTCCCAGCCCAGGCACGGGTCGGTGATCGACTTGCCAAAGACGCCGCCGTCGACCGGCTGGTTGCCGTCCTCCAGATAGGACTCGATCATAAAGCCCTTGACCAGCTTAGAGATGGACTCGTTGCGGCGGCAGCTGTCGAGCACCTCCTTGCAAATGCGGTACTGCTCCAGCGGACGCTTGCCCGAGTTGTCATGGTTGCAGTCGATGATCGCTGCCGGATTGGCGTAGCCGGCATGCTCGGTATAGCGCTCGGCCAGGCGCTCCAGGTGTTCGTAGTGGTAGTTGGGGTAGGTACGCCCATCGAGACCGATGTAGCCACGCATAACGGCGTGTGTGAGCGGGTTGCCGTCGCACTCGACCTCCCAGTTGCGGAAGATGAAGCTCTGGTGCGCCTGCGCGGCGTAAATGGAGTTGAGCATAACGGTGGTAGAGCCGGCAGTGGGATTCTTCATGCCGACGGGTACCGAAATGCCGCTCGACACCAGGCGATGCTCCTGGTTCTCGACCGAGCGTGCGCCCACGGCAACATAGCTCAGCAGGTCGACGAGGTATTGGTAGTTGGACGGGTAGAGCATCTCATCGGCGGTAAAGAAGCCGGTCTCCTCGATGACGCGCAGGTGCATGTGGCGGATGGCCTTGACGCCCTCGAGCAGGTCGTCGGGAGCCTCGGGGTTGGGGTTGTGCAGAAGACCCTTGTAGCCGGTGCCCTTGGTGCGCGGCTTATTGGTGTAGACGCGCGGAATGATGATGAGCTTGTCCTTGACCTCTTCGGCGGTCTTGGCCAGTCGGTTCATATACTCGAGCACCGAATCCTCGCGGTCGGCAGAGCACGGGCCGATGATGAGCACCTTACGTGCGTCCTCGCCGGTAAAGACTTTGGCGACCTCGGCGTCAAATGCCTGCTTTTTGGCGGTAAGCTCGGCAGAAAGTGGCATTTCCTCGCGGATCTCCATGGGGATCGGCAGCCTGCGTTTGAATTCCATGGCCATAGGGGTCTCCTCAATCTATAGAATGAGCAATAAGCGTATTGTCGAATGCTCGGCATTATCCGCTGTCGCACGCTAAAGTGCAAGTCCTTGTCACCCCGAAACCTACCAAAAAGAGACAGGTTTATTTTGGCAGGTTTTATCTGGGTAAACGTTGGCGAATGCCGGGAGGGAGCGGCGCCGCGCGGGACCCTAAGGCTGTTGTCAGTTCCCCAGGAAATACCCTGTGGGCAAAAAATGCCAAATATGAGTACGGTTGCTAACCTAGTATCATATTGCCTTCGCAAAATAATAGACATAACAGCAAAATATGTTCATTAACGCAAACACATATAAGTTCGCTATAGGATTGTTTGATCAATTTAGGGACGCGTGTAAGCCGTGAAAACGGCATTTGGGGCTGTTTTGGCTGTTACTAAAAAGGTATCAGTACTCAAATTTGCCATTTTTTGCCCACGGGGCCTCGAAGGGGCTGCCAATCAGGTCCCAGGGGAGGCGGTTTGAGGGCCGCAGAGCAAAAAAACGGGGGTGCAGGTTGTCCTGCGCCCCCGTTTTCTTGGCATTGCGGTTGTTTGCCGCCGGTTTTTACGCCGCTTCGTCGAACTGCGAGTTGTACAGGTCGGCGTAGAAGCCGCCCTGGGCGAGCAGCTCGTCGTGCGTGCCCTTCTCGACGATGTCACCGTCGCGGATTACCAGAATCACGTCGGCGTTGCGGATCGTGGACAGGCGGTGCGCGATGACAAAGCTGGTACGGCCCTGCATCAGCGCATCCATGGCGCGCTGAATAAGCTCCTCGGTACGGGTGTCGACGTTGGAGGTCGCCTCGTCCAAAATCAGCGCCGGACGGTCGGCCAGAATGGCGCGGGCGATGGTCACGAGCTGGCGCTGACCCTGCGAGAGGTTGGTGCCCTCTTCGTTGATCACAAAGTCGTAACCGCCGGCGAGCGTATGGATAAAGTGGTCGCAGCGTGCGGCGCGTGCAGCGGCTTCGACCTCGGCATCGCTCGCATCGGGACGTCCGTAGCGAATGTTCTCGCGAATGGTGCCGTTGAACAGCCACGTATCCTGCAACACCATGGCAAACTCGCCGCGCAGTGCCGCGCGGTCCCAGTCGCGCACGTCGATACCCTCGACGCGCAGCGAGCCGCCGTCCACATCGTAGAAGCGCTGCAGCAGCTTGATGAGCGTGGTCTTGCCGGCGCCGGTGGGGCCGACGATGGCGATGGTCTGGCCGGGTTGCGCCTCGCAGCTAAAGTCGTGGATGATGGTCTTGTCGGGCGTGTAGCCAAACTTGACGTGATCAAACTCCACATGGCCGGGGCGCTTCTCGGGAATCTGGGCGTCGGCCTTCTGCTCCTCTTCGGGCGCGGCGAGGAACTCAAACACACGCTCGGTGGCGGCGGCCATCGACTGCATCGTGTTGCTCACGTTGCCCAGCTGCTGTACGGGTTGCGTAAAGTTGCGAACGTACTGGATAAAGCTCTGGATGTCGCCGGGCGTGGCATTGCCGGTCAGCGCGAGCTGCGCGCCCACCACGACGACGCCCACATAGCCCATGTTGCCCACCAGGCTCATAAGCGGCATCATCAGGCCCGACAGGAACTGCGAGCGCCAGCCACTAATAAACAGGCGGTCGTTTTGACGGTCGAACTCCTCGATTGAGGCCTCGGCGCGGTCGAACACCTGAATGACGTTCTGGCCGGCAAAGTCCTCCTCGATAATGCCGTTGACGGCGCCCAGAACCTGCTGCTGCTCGCGGAAGTACGGCTGCGAGAAGTGAATCATTACGGTCAGGATAATCGCGGCTGCCGGCAGCGTGAGCACGGTGACGCCAGTGAGCGGCAGGCTGATCGACAGCATCATGACGAGCACGCCGATAATCTGCGTTATCGACGTGATGAGCTGCGTCACGCTCTGGTTGAGCGACTGACCCAGCGTATCGACGTCGTTGGTGATGCGGCTGAGTACGTCGCCCTTGCTGTGGCCGTTAAAGTAACTCATCGGAACGACGGCGATCTTGGCGGCGATCTCCTTGCGCATGCGGTAGCAAATCTTTTGCGTGACGCCGGTCATGAGCCAACCCTGGATGAGGCTGCAAACAGAGCTTGCCAGATACAGGCAGAGCAAAAAGCCGAGCGTCTTGGCGATCCAGTCAAAGTCAACGTCGCCGGTACCGTTGACCTTGGCAACCAGGCCCTCGAACAGCTTGGTGGTAACCTGGCCGAGCACCTTGGGTCCCACAATGTTAAAGATGACCGAGCACACGGCAAAGGCGACGGCGGCAAACACGGCAACTTTGTGTTGGCCGATATAGCCGAGCAGCTGCCTCATGGTGCCCTTAAAGTCCTTGGCCTTTTCGCCGCGACGCATGCCGCCCATGCGGCCCATGGGACCACGCTGGCGGGTGGGCTTGGGAATCTGAGTCTTGGTCTCGTCTGCCATTAGCGCTCGCCTCCTTCCATGACGGCTGCAATTTCTTCTTGGGTAAGCCCCAGCTCCTCGGCGGAAAGCTGCGACTGTGCGATCTCCAGATACGCCGGGCAGCTGCGCAGCAGCTCCTCGTGCGTGCCGGTGCCCACTACGTGGCCGTCGTCGAGCACGATGATCTGGTCGGCGTGCATGATGGTCGCGATGCGCTGGGCTACGACCACGAGCGCGGCGTCGGTAACGTTTTTGGCCAGCTCCTCGCGTAGGCGCGCGTCGGTCTTGTAGTCGAGGGCACTAAACGAGTCATCGAACACCACGACCTCGGGCTTTTTGGCCAACGCGCGGGCGATGGCCAGACGCTGGCGCTGACCACCCGAAACATTGGAGCCGCCCTGGCTGATGGGGGAGTCGTAGCCGCCCTCGCGCTCGGCGATAAAGTCCTCGGCCTGGGCGACGCGTGCCGCTTGGCGCATATCCTCGTCGCTTACCATGTTGCCGGCAAACTTGAGGTTGCTCTCGACGGTGCCCGAGAACAGGCGACCCTGCTGCGGGATGTAACCAATGCGGCGGCGCAGCTCAGAAAGGGTCATATCGCGCACGTCGATACCGTCGAGCGAAATGCTGCCGCCCGTGACGTCGTACAGGCGCGGAATCAACTGCACGAGCGTGGACTTGCCCGAGCCCGTGGAGCCAATGATGCCGAGCATCTGACCGGCGTGCGTGGTGAAGTTTACGCCGCTGATGACGTCGGCGCGGGCATCGGGATACTGGAAACTCACGTCACGGAAGGTGAGCTCGCCGCGCGGCGCGCTGGCAGCGGGCAGTTTGGGCGAGGTGGGGTCGTTGATGCTCGTGGGGCAGGTGATGACCTCTTCCACGCGCTCGGCTGCGACCTCGGCGCGGGGCAGGATGACTGAAACCATGGTGAGGATCATAAACGCCATGACGATCTGCATAGTGTAGGAGATGAACGCCATCATGTTGCCGACCTGCATCACGCCGTCGGACACGCCCTGCGCGCCAAACCAGACGATAAGCACGGTGATGCAGTTCATGACGAGCATCATGAGCGGCATCATAAAGCTCATGGCGCGGTTGGTGTAGAGCTGCGTGGTCATCAGGTCGAGCGAAGCCTTGTCAAAACGCTCGAGCTCATGCTCCTCACGGTTGAACGAGCGGATGGGCATAAGGCCGTCGAGCAGCTCGCGGGCGGTCAGGTTCACGCGGTCCACAAAGCTCTGCATCTTTTTGAACTTGGGCATGGTGAGGCCCATGAGCACGCCGACAACGGCCGAAACCGCGATGATGGCCACGGCGATGGTCCACTCCAGGCCGGTGTGGTTGGCCAGGACGCGCATGACGGCGACGATGCCCATGACGGGGGCCATCAGGCACATGCGGATAAACAGGGTTGCGGCCATCTGGATCTGCTGAATGTCGTTGGTGCAGCGGGTGATGAGCGAGGCCTGGCTAAACTTGCCCACCTCGGCCGGCGAGAAGCGCATAACCTTGTTGAAGGTCTCGCGGCGCAGGTCGCGGGCGATGGAGCAGGCGGTGCGCGAAGCCACGGCACCGGTCAGGATGGTGGCGACGAGCGACACCAGGCACAGACCAAACATCGTGGTCGCCATGCGGCCCAGGTAGGCGTTCTGCACGTCGGCGGGGTCGATGCCCTGCGCCCTGTACTCGTCTTGCACATAGCTCACGGCGCGTTGGGTCACGATGGAGCCCGACATGGAGCCCATTTTGTCCGCCATATCGTTGGCGCCCTCGACGAGCTTGCTTTGGTCTACCAGACCGCCCTCGACACCCAGGCGCAGGCTCTTCATGGTGATCTTACCGCCGTCGGCATCAATCTGCTTTTGCATGTTCTGCGCCGCTGCGGCCTTCTGCTGCATCTCGGCGAGCTGCTCGGGCGTCATCGCTGCTATTTGCTCGGGGGTGGGCATGGCCTGGACAGCGTTGTCGTCTTTTTCACTGGACGAGCCCATCATGTCGCCCATGGAGTCGGCGTCGATGCCCTGGTCGAGCGAAAGAACGACGGTCTCGGGCAGGCTCATAATGTCGGCAATTTTGCCTCCATCGGCACGCTCTTCCTCGGTGCCCTTGTACGTTCGAATGCCGTTTTTGTCAGCCTTGCTAAACACGGCCTCCACAGCCTTGGCGTCCTTGGCGCTCATGAAGAGTTCGAGGTCGTCGAGCGATTCGGCGCGAATGGTGTCGGGCACGGGCGAGGCGATGCCGCCTTGCTGCACGCCCACGTCGACGATGTCGCTCATATAGGTAGGCAGCGCCAGATCGGCGTTGCAGCTGATTACGATAAGTACGATAGCTGTGAACAGTGCCAGGACGTGCTTTTTAAAGAGCTTGAGAATCCTCACTCGGCATCTCTCCTTTCTTGATTGCGGTCGATAATTTCGTTGGCACGTCTTAGAAGGCGCACCATCTCTTGGGTATCTGTTTCGCCGAGCTGCTCGAGGAAGGCCGCGGTGCGCTCCTCGAATTCCCGTCGTTTGATTTCGAGATCCTGGAATCCCTTGTCGGTCACCGTGACGTGTACGCGACGACGGTCGGTCTTTGAGTGCTCGCGCTCGACCCAGCCCTTGGCTTCGAGAGCGCGTAGGATATTGGCGATGCGGGCGCTCGAGACCCAGGCGCGATCGGCGAGTTCGCTCGGCGTGAGCGAACCGCCAGCGAGCATGAGGGCGCGCATGACGGCCATCTCGCCGCCGAGGGCTTTGTCCGCAAAGCGCGAAATGCGCTGATGCATGCTGCCGAACTCGGTAAGGAGCTGACGCCCAAGTTCACGGAAATCGGTATCTTCCACCGAAAACCCCTAACACTAGAAACTATTTCCGGTGAAAGATGATACCCACATACGCGGGCCTCATGCAGAGGGCAATATAAAGAGCGCATAAAGACTTAAAATCATTCAATTGATGAAGCGTTTCAAAGAACTATCATGCCCGCGGTTAGGCGAGGGGTTGTCACCACCATGACGAGTCACCACCATGACGACTGGGACTCATATAAGCGCCACGTGCGATGCTCCAACTTCCCGCAAGGAGACACCTTACATAAGGGGGAATGGAGTCATGGCATTTGACTTCACGGGCAAGACCGCGATTGTCACGGGCGGCACTCAGGGCATTGGCCTCGAGATCGCCAAGGGCATCGTCGCGGGCGGCGGACATGTCGCGCTCATCGCAAGGAACGCTGCTAAGGGCGAGGCCGCTGTGGCCGAGCTTGGCGAGGGCAACAAGTTCTATCAGCTCGATGTCGCCGATGCGCCCAAGGCGCGCGAGACCGTCGAGCAGATTTTTACGGACCTGCCGCAAACCAACATCCTGATCAACTGCGCTGGCGTCATCAGCACCAAGAAGTTTGACGAGATCGATGACACCGAGTGGCGTCGCACCATCGACATCAACCTCAACGGTACCTTCACTATGATGAACGCCGTGTACCCGCACTTTAAGGCGGCCCATGCCGGCACTATCGTCAACGTGAGCTCTGTTGCGGGCAAGATCGGCGGCGGCCTGCTCGGCACCGCTGCCTACGCTAGCTCCAAGGCCGGTGTTAACGGTCTAACCAAGGCGGTCGCCAAGGAAGGCGGCAAGTTCGGCGTTCGCTGCAACGCCGTGTGCCCGTCGCTCACGTTGACCGATATGACCTCGATTCTCTCTGACGAGAACTCTCAGCGCATCATCAACGGTATCCCTCTGGGCCGCGCCGCCCAGGCCAGCGAGCCTGCGCAGATGGTGCTGTTCTTCGCTTCCGACCTCGCCAGCTTCGTGAACGGCGAGATCGGTGACTGCGACGGCGGCATCGTCCTGGACGGGTAATACCCCGCGATGATTATTCGGCGACGGCTCCTGCGACTCGGGACCGTCGCCTTCTTTCTGACATAGGCGCGTGCGGCTACGATTCGCATGCATCCAAAGGAGATATATATGAGTGAATCGACTGCGGTGGAGGCGCCGGCGGCAAAGGAGCCGTTCTTTAAGATGTCCTCCATCCCGGGTGCCAATATTTTGGTGCCGCTTTTGCTGGGCTGCCTGCTCAACACGCTATTCCCCGACCTGTTCAAAACGCTCGGCAGCTTTACGCTTGGCATGACCCAGCAGGGCGCGGGCCCGCTCGTGGGCGCTTTTTTGCTCATCGTCGGTACGACGATTTCGTTTAAGAGCGCTCCTGCCGCCGCTGCCCGCGGTGCCATTATCATCGCCGTCAAGCAGATCGTGGTCGTTGCCGTGTCGCTGCTCATTCTTTATGTGTTCAACGACAACCTGTTTGGCATCTCTGCCATGGTGATGCTGGCGGCTTGCACCGGCGCCAACAACGCTATGTACGCTGGCCTGATGGGCACCATGGGCAATGAGGCCGAGCGTGGCGCTGTCGCAATCACCACGCTCGTTGTCGGCCCTCCGGTCACGATGATCGTGCTCGGCGCTGCCGGCCAGGCTCCGATCGGCTGGTCGCTCGTGGGTGCCATCCTGCCGATCGTCGTCGGCATTATTCTGGGCAACCTCTTCCCCAGCTTTAAGAAGATGATGGCACCGGCACTTTCCGCCGTCATCGTGCTCGTCTTCTTTGCCATGGGCTCGACCATGACCTTTGGCCAGCTCATTAATGGCGGTCTTCCCGGTATTCTGCTCGGCGTGATCTGCTCGGTGGTCTTTGCAATTCCCGTCATCGCGGTCGATAAGCTCACGGGCGGTACGGGTGTCGCAGGTGCGGCCATTTCGAGCTGCGCCGGAGCTAATGTGGCTACGCCTGCTGCCATGGCAAGCGTCAACGGGGCCATGTACGGTGGCGCCGTGCTCGCGACGGCTACGGCACAGGTTGCAGCGTGCGCAATCGTGACGGCTATTTTGACCCCGCTGGTCACCAGCTGGTGCTACAAGCATTTTGAAGGCCAGGGTCACAGCAAGGCAACGACCGACAAGGCCGCCGCAGCCGCCTAATGCCAAGCGGCAATCAAAGCTAAATAACTAGCCACGCCACAGGGCGGCCCCGGGGGAAATTCCGTGGCCGCCCTGCAGTTTCTGTAGGGTCTCTGGGACACTTTATCCTGCTAAAGCTGGCATAACAGCTAGAGTGAACGTCGTACAAAGGCAAGGAAAAATACCATACAAATCGGTGAACGGTAGTTGCTCGCGCTCGCATTTCCTGCGGATTTGTTAAAAACGCCCTAATGGTATAAAAAAAGAAACATATAACAGCCCTGATGAAGGGGGTGGCTATGTTATCCTTCTCAAACGGGTGAAATCTTGGGTTTTGGGTTGCAGTTCCAAGGTGGACAAACGTTTTTCCCTGCACCAACATGTGGCGAAGAACGGAAGAAGCCGGTAGTGCAAGCCGATAATTCAAGAATTCAATAAGCAGCGGTGTGAGAGAGCGCCGCATTACACGTAACTAGGAGCGTGGTTACACAATGCAGGAGGCATGGGAAGGCTTCAAGGAAGGCATTTGGACGGGAGAGGTGGACGTCCGAGACTTCATCCAGAAGAACTACACCCCCTACGAGGGCGACGAGTCGTTCCTCGCCGGCCCGACCGAGCGTACCAAGGAGCTGTGGGGCGAGGTTCTCGACCTGCTGCTTAAGGAGCGCGAGCAGGGCGGTGTCCTCGATATGGACACCAAGACCGTCACGGGTATCGTGAGCCACCCCGCTGGCTACATCGATAACGCCCACCGCGAGAAGGAGACCATCGTCGGTCTCCAGACCGACAAGCCGCTTAAGCGCGCGCTGCACGTCAACGGTGGTATCCGCATCGCTTGCCAGGCTGCCAGCCAGCACGGCTATAAGGTCGACGAGAACGTTGTCGAGCGCTACACCTTCGAGCGCAAGACCCACAACGCCGGCGTCTTCGATGTTTACACCCCCGAGATGCGTGCTTGCCGCTCGGCTCACATCATCACCGGTCTGCCCGATGGCTATGGCCGCGGCCGCATCATCGGCGACTACCGTCGTGTCGCCCTGTACGGTGTCGACTACCTGATCAAGGACAAGGAGGCCCAGAAGGCTTCCACCCCGACGGTCATGACCGCCGACAACATCCGCGACCGCGAGGAGCTGCAGGAGCAGATCCGCGCCCTCGGCGAGCTCAAGATGATGGCCGAGACCTATGGTTTCGATATTTCCAACCCTGCTACCAACACGCAGGAGGCCATCCAGTGGATGTACTTCGCCTACCTCGCTGCCGTCAAGGAGCAGAACGGCGCCGCTATGTCCATCGGCCGTACCTCCACGTTCATCGACATCTACGCTGAGCGCGACCTTGCCAACGGTACCTTCACCGAGGAGCAGATCCAGGAGTTCGTGGATCACTTCATCATGAAGCTCCGCATGGTCAAGTTTGCCCGTACCCCCGAGTACCAGGCCCTGTTTACTGGCGATCCGCAGTGGGTCACCGAGTCCATCGGCGGCATGGGTGTTGACGGCCGTACGCTCGTTACCAAGATGAGCTACCGCTACCTGCACACGCTCGAGAACATGGGTACCAGCCCCGAGCCCAACATGACCGTTCTGTGGTCGACCCGTCTGCCCGAGAACTTCAAGAAGTTCTGCGCCAAGACTTCTGTCGCCAGCTCCTCGATCCAGTACGAGAACGACGACCTCATGCGCGTTTACCACGGCGACGACTACGGCATCGCCTGCTGCGTGTCCTCCATGCGCATTGGCAAGGAGATGCAGTTCTTCGGCGCCCGTGCCAACCTGGCCAAGTGCCTGCTGTACGCACTCAACGGCGGTGTTGACGAGGTCTCCAAGAAGCAGGTCGGCCCCAAGTATCGCGCCGTCGAGGGCGATACGCTCGATTACGACGACGTTGTGGCCAAGTACAACGACATGATGAAGTGGCTCGCTGGCGTGTACGTCAACTCGCTGAACATCATTCACTACATGCACGACAAGTACTGCTACGAGCGCATCCAGATGGCTCTGCACGACAAGCACGTGCACCGCTGGTTCGCTACGGGCATCGCTGGCCTTTCCGTCGTGGCTGACTCCCTGTCCGCCATCAAGTACGCCAAGGTCCACCCCGTTCGTGACGAGAACGGCATCATCGTCGACTTTGAGACCGAGGGCGAGTTCCCCAAGTACGGTAACGACGACGACCGCGTCGACCAGATCGCTCACGACGTTGTGCACCAGTTCATGGAGTACATCCGCATGAACGACACCTACCGCAACTCCGTGCCCACGACCTCGGTTCTGACCATTACCTCCAACGTCGTGTACGGTAAGAAGACCGGCTCCACGCCCGACGGCCGCAAGGCTGGCCAGCCGTTCGCCCCGGGTGCTAACCCCATGCACAAGCGCGATAGCCACGGTGCCATCGCTTCGCTGTCTTCGGTTTCCAAGCTCCCGTTCCGCGATGCTCAGGACGGCATCTCCAACACCTTCTCCATCATCCCGAGTGCGCTCGGCAAGGAGGACCAGGTGTTCTTTGGCGATATCGACCTTGATCAGCTGGGCGAGTAACTATTGTTAGTGCTATACTAACAATAACGATTACTGATTAGTGCGCCGGTTTCGGCCGGCGCCTATTAATCGAAGGAGACACATTATGAAGGTTTCTGAAGTTTCCGAGACCCAGGCCGATAACCTGGTCCACATGCTTGACGCTTACGCCGAGAAGGGTGGCCACCACCTGAACATCAACGTCTTCAACCGTGAGACGCTGCTCGACGCTCAGGCTCACCCCGAGAAGTATCCGCAGCTGACCATCCGCGTTTCCGGCTATGCCGTGAACTTCCACACGCTCACCAAGGAGCAGCAGGACGAGGTCATTGCGCGTACCTTCCACGACAAGTTCTAAAGGGACTCAACTCCCACCGGAGACCCGGTAAGGCCTACGCACTTTGCCTCTCAAACGTCCTCGCCGCTTCGCGGCTGCGGAATGTTTGCGAGACAAAGTGCTCCCGGCCTTGCCGGGTCTCCTGCGTTGTCGTCCTTTAGGGAACCACGCTAAATTAAATTGGTGTCCTCGGACATGCAAAGAGGCTCGCTGCGCACTTCGTGCGGCGAGCCTCTTTGCGTCCTGCGGAATTTTTTGGGAGATAGCCCAAACAGCCCCGGCGGGGGTCCTGTGTAGTCACCCTTTAGGCGGAAATCTCCTAATTATTTGGATGAGTCGTTTACTTACTTGTACTGTTACCGTCTTCCCGCTCTTGTTGGGGTATGCTTTGTTCGTATGTAAACGTATGACATGTTGATGGGGGAGGGTGCTATGGCTCGCGAGGGCGCTCGTTCTAAGGATTCGGCTAAGCCTGGCATCAAGGAAGTTGCAGCGGTGGCGGGGGTTTCGCCTACTACGGTATCTCGCGTGCTTAATAATCGCGGCTATATTAGCCAAGAGACCCGCGATAAGGTCCATGCCGCGATGAAGCGCATCAACTATACGCCCAACGATATCGCCCGTGCCATGCTCAACGGTCGCCTGAATCTTATCGGTATGATCGTCCCCTATGTCAGCAGTCCGTTTCATGCCCAAGTGGTTCAAGTCATTGAGCATACCCTGGCCGAAAACGGTTTTAAGATGCTGCTGTGCAATAGCGCCAATCGACCCGAGCTTGAGCGCTCTTATATCGACATGCTTCGACGCAATATGGTTGATGGCGTCATCGTCAACTCGCTTAATATCGGTGCCGAGGCGTATGCCGAGATGGGCTTGAGTCTGGTTGGTATCGACTGCGACCTTGGCGAAGCCTCTGTTCAGATTGCGAGCGACAGCTATAGCATCGGCGAACTTGCCACGCGTCGCCTGATCGATGACGGATGTTCACGCATCCTGTGCCTGCGCAGCAATAGCCGCATGCGCATGCCTGCCAATAAGCGTACCGATGCCTACCTCGATGTTGTTGAGCAGGCCGGTTTGCCCGCGCTTGTCCGTGAGGTTGAGTTCGTTAAGCCCGACGACGAAAAGAGCGCGGTCGTTGCGAAGATCCTCGATGAGAACCCCGATATTGACGGCATCTTTGCGGGAGACGACACGATGGCGGCTATCTGTCTTAACGTGATGAAGCAGCGCGGCTTGAGCGCTCCGGGCGATATTAAGGTCGTGGGCGCGGATGGTGCCCGCCGCACTATGACGTTTATGCCTGACTTAACAACCGTACGCCAAGATATCGATCGCATCGGAGAGCTCGCGGCGCAATCCATCATTGCTCTTATTAACGGCGAAAAGCCCGAATCGAATATCAAGCTCCCCGTTGAACTCATTGAGGGTAAAACCGCGTAGTTCATCCCGTGCCAAAAGAATTCCTCAAACACCTCTGATGACCGTTCGCCGGCATATGTCAACCGTTTGCCGACGACTGGAACTGCGAAAAGACGTATTGGTGTGAAAACGTTTGACATATGAAAACGATTGACATATCTTGCAGTTGTACCGAGTTAGTATCTCGTGAGAAAGGAAGTCTCGGATGCACAAGGTGTATTACCAGCCTGAGGGAATTTGGGTAGGCGACATCATGCCGTACGGCGAGGACGGCACGTTCTATCTCTATCATCAGCGTGACACGCGAAACCCCGGACCTTTCGGAGAGCCGTTTGGCTGGGCACTCGCGACAACCAAGGACTTCGTCAATTACAAAGACTTTGGCGAGAGCCTTGAGCGTGGCGGCGACGAGGAAGTCGACCAGTATGTTTATGCCGGCACGGTGTTTAAGGTGGGCGACAAGTACCATGCGCTCTACACTGGTTGCAATCGCGATAAGGTCAAGGCACGCTTGATGAAGCAGGTTCTTCTTCACGCAACGAGTGACGACGCCGTCAAGTGGGAGAAGAACATCGCCGAGACGCTGCTTCCGCCCCAGGAGGGTTACGATGACCGCAACTGGCGCGATCCCTTTGTGCTTTGGGATGAGGAGAACGAAGAGTACATGCTCATCCTCGGCACGCGTGTGGGCGAGGACAAGCGTCTGATGACCGGTCGTCTGGTCAAGTTCACCTCCAAGGACCTGGATACCTGGGAGTTCCAGGGCGACTGGTGGAATCCGGGCCTGTACACCATGTTCGAGATGCCTGATCTCTTTAAGATGGGCGACTGGTGGTATCTGGTGTTCTCCGAGTACAGTGATGGCAACAAGACCCGTTACCGCATGTCTCGCTCTATCAACGGTCCTTGGATCACTCCTGCGGACGATTCCTTCGATGGCCGCGCGTACTATGCCGCGCGTACCGCATTTGATGGTGAGCGCCGCGTTCTCTTTGGTTGGGTTCCTACGCGTGACGAGGGCGGTGACCCCAGCTCTTACCTGTGGGGTGGCACCTTTATGCCCCTCGAGATCGTTCAGCGTGCCGACGGAACGCTCGGCACCAAGCTCCCCGACAGCATGCTTGGCGCCTTTGGCGAGGGCAAGGCTGTCGAGACCTTTGAGCTTTCCTGCGAGTCGGGCAAGGTCGAGCAGGTGCTCGCCGCGGATGCCGGCTCCACCTACTTGCTCGATGCCGACATTGAGCTCGGCGGTAACGCTGCTGGCTTCTCGGTCAAGTTCGCCGAGGACGCCGAGACTGGTCTTGCCTATGAGTTCCGCGCCAACCTGCGCGAGGGCAAGCTCGAGTTCACGCCGGCTCCCCAGTACCCGTGGTTCCAGGTCAACAACATGGGCCTCGAGCGTCCGTTGTTCTTTAAGGGCGAGGGCACTCACCATGTGCGTCTGGTCGTCGACGACGACATCGCGACCATCTTTGTCGATGATGTTGCGCTCAACGCTCGCTTCTGCAACAAGCAGGGCCAGGGTGTGGCGCTTACCGTCACCGACGGTGCGCTCAAGTGCGCAAACGCAACGATCGCGTCTCTGTAGCGGCAACGAACCGTTTTATGATTTAGAAAAGGAATGGAGAGGAACATGGACTACAAGGCAGTGTCCCAGCAAGTCGTCGACAACGTCGGCGGACTGGAGAACATCGAGGGCGCCACGCATTGCGTGACCCGTCTGCGTCTAGTGCTCAAGGATACGAGCAAATACAACAAGGCCGAGCTCGAGAACATCGATGGCGTCAAGGGCGTGCTGTACAACAGCGGCCAGCTCATGATCATCTTCGGTACCGGTACCGTCAACAAGGTTTACGATGAGTTTATGGCTCTGACGGGCGTTAAGGAGATCAGTGCTTCCGAGGTCAAGGGCGCCGAGGCGGACAAGAAGGGCAAGTTCTTCTCGGTCCTCAAGGTATTCTCGGACATCTTTATCCCCATCATTCCCGCCTTCGTCGGCGCTGCAATCATCATCGGCCTTAAGTCGCTGATCGTTGCCAACGGCCTCTTTGGCATGGAGGGCAGCCTCGCCGATCACAGCGAGTTCCTCAAGAACCTCGCAAGCTTCTTTGCCATTATCGCCACCACGTTCGACTACCTGCCTGTCCTGGTTATGTACAGCGCGGTCAAGCGTTTTGGCGGTAACCCGATCCTGGGCATCCTCGTCGGTATCGTCATGGTTCACCCGAGCCTTATGAACCGTAACGCGTTCGTTATGGACCCGACGGGTGCTGAGTACTGGAACTTCGGTCCGCTATCCATTCCCATGGTTGCTTTCCAGGGCGGTGTGTTCCCCGCAATCCTGACTGCCTGGTTTATGGCCAAGGTCGAGAAGATTGCCCAGAAGTACATCCCCGAGGTCGTTTCGTTCGTCTTTGTCCCGACCGTTACCCTGATTCTTGCTAACGTTGCCCTGTTCACCGTGTTCGGCCCGCTCGGCAACCTGATCGGTGACGTCCTCGCCGGCGTAATCGATATCCTGTACAACAGGATGGGCGTCTTTGGTGCCTTTGTCTTCGCCGCGTTCCTGCAGCCGCTCGTCGTTACCGGTACGCATCAGTTCATCCAGGGTATCGAGGCAAACCTTGTTGCCACGACTGGCTTCAACTACATCCAGGCCATCTGGTCGGTTTCCATCATCGCCCAGGGCGGCGGCGCCATCGGTATGTACCTCATTCACAAGAAGCACTCCAAAGAGCGCAACATCTGCATGTCGTCCTTTATCCCGACGCTGGTCGGAATCTCCGAGCCCGCTATCTTTGCTGCAAACATGCGCTATTCGATCATTCCGTTCATCTGCGCATGCATCGGTGCAGGCTGCGGCGGTGCCTTCGTCAAGCTCTTTGAGGTGCGCGCTATCGGTCAGGGTCTGACCGGCGTGCTTGGCCTGCTCATCGTCACGCCCGAGACCCTCGTGTGGTATGTGGCTGGCAATCTCATCGCCTTTATCGTGCCGATCGTCTTGATCTTTGCCTACAACAAGGCAAAGGGCGTGCCGACCACCGATGAAGAGGGCGCTGGCGCTGGCTTCGACGTTAGCTTCTAGTTGAGCCGTTCAGTGTAATCTGAGGATAAGTCCATTTGAGGAAGGGCGTTCGACTCGTGTGAGTCGAGCGTCCTTCCCCATAGACGAGAAAGTCAACGGCGATGTTAAATCAAAAAAACAAGGTGACACGCGCGGACTATGAGCAGTGGCGTGTCGGACAGGATGAGACGGCGGCTCGCATCGCGTCCGACCCCGATAGGCTTCTGTTCCATGTGGAGCCTGAGCTTGGCTGGCTCAACGACCCCAACGGTTTGGTTCAGATTGGTGATACGTATCACATCTATCATCAATACGATCCGTTCGATGCTGCGCATGGCGGTCCAGTGCTTTGGAACCATCTGACGACAAAGGATTTTGTGACGTACGAGAATCACGGCCCCGTGCTGTTCCCCGATTCCGATTTGGATTCGAGCGGAGCGTATTCTGGTTCTGCCTTTGTACGTGATGGCAAGATTCACTACTTCTATACCGGCAACGTCAAGCATTTTGACCGCGATGATTACGACTACGTGTTGACGGGCCGTGAGCAAAACCAGATTCATATGGTTGCCGAGAATCCCGACGAATTGGGCGAGAAGCGCATGGCTGTTGGACCAGTCGATTACCCCGACGATATCGGTACGCACGTGCGCGACCCCAAGATCCTTGAGCACGATGGTATCTACTACATGGTTCTGGGCGCTCGTACGAAAGACGACCGTGGCTGCGTGCTTGTCTATACTTCGCGTGATTTAGGGGTCTGGAGCTATGCGACGCGCATTGAGCTGGGCGAGAAGTTTGGCTTTATGTGGGAGTGCCCTGATCTGTTTGAGCTTGATGGCGAGCTTATTCTCGTTTGCTGTCCGCAGGGTGTGCCTGCCGATGGTTGGCGTTACCGCAATCCGCATCAGTGCGTGTGGTTCCCCATCGAGGCCGATTGGGAGGCGCCGAGCTTTAAAATCGTCGGGAAGGGCATGCCCCCGATGGTCGATGCCGGTTTTGATTTCTATGCTCCGCAGTCCTTTGAGGATGCTGCAGGCCGGCGATTGATGATCGGATGGTCGGGTTGCCCCGATGCGACGGCGGAAAACCCGACGGTGGCGCGCGGGTGGCAGTGCGCGTTGACGGTGCCGCGAGAGCTGAGCATGCGCGATGGTAAGCTCTGCCAGCAGCCGGCGCACGAGATTGAGAGGATGCGCGGCGACTGCGTTCGCACGACAGGCGGTGAAACCGTTGAGGAGCCGGGCCGCCTGTTTGATCTCGTGGTTTCCTGTGAGGGCGCCAAGATGGTTGAGCTCGAGATTCGCAAGGGTGTCTTTGTGCGCTATGCGGACGGGATGCTTACCCTCGACATGGGTGACGAAGGCTATGGGCGCGACCAGAGGTCGATTGAGCTCGGCGAGCTTCGCGACCTGCGCGTGCTTTCGGACACTACGATGGTCGAGATTTTTGCCAACGGCGGTGAGGCGGCACTTACGAGCCGTACCTATTCGTCGGCGGTTCCGGCGATGGCGCTGCACGCCGAGGGCGCGGCGTCGATGGATTTCTACCGCCTCGCTCATTAACCGTGCATGGAGCACGATTGGACTTGTTGGGCGGAATGTGTCGCAGTTGCCGCGGCCAACTACCGTTTATCGCGTATAGCGACCGTTTGCGGAATAAGTAACACTCCTTAATAAACCGTGTAAAATCTCAGTTAAGCACGGAGTTTTCCAGGGAGACGCTGTCCTTTGTTATGTGCAAAGGGCGGCGTCTCTTTGGCGCTTAGATGCCGTTGTGCAACAGCGCGACGCGCGTGTCATGTATTGAAAAGCCAATGTCGAGATGGGTCGTGATAAGAATGGGCAAGTATGTAATCGTGGTTGAGTCTGGGTCGGATGTAACGCCGGAGCTCTGCGAGCGCTACGGCATCGTGCGCGTGCCCATGCATGTCACGATTGGTGACGAGACCGTCGAGGACGGCTCGATCGATCCGCTCGAGATTTATTCGCGCTGCAACGAGTTTGGTGTGATGCCCAAGACCAGTGGCTGTTCGCCAGCGGATTTTGCGCATGTGTACGACCGCATCCATGCCGAGCAACCCGACGCGACTATTTTGCATCTTGCATATTCCGAGGCCACGACCTGTTCGCATCAGTCCTCTAAGATTGCGGCTCAGGGGCGCGACTACGTGTTCTCCATGGACACGCGCTTTGTCTCGGTGGGCCAGTCGCTCGTTGTCGTCGAGACCGCCAAATACATCGAGGCTCACCCCGATGCCACCGTCGACGAGATCTTTGCATTTACGAATTCCGTCATGGACCGCGTGCTGCTGGGCTTTGTTCCTACCGATCTTGCCTTTCTTAAGGCGGGCGGTCGCTTGTCCAACGTCGCATTCCTTGGCGCCCATCTGCTCAAGATTAAGCCCTGCATTGAGGTGACGGGCGGCAAGTTCGTGGCGACCAAGAAGTTTCGCGGCTCTATGCTCAAGTGCGCCCGCGCCTTTATTGACCACATGGTTGCGAAGGGCGAGATTGACCACTCGCACATTGGCCTGGCGTATTCGGTAGGCCTTTCCCAGGAGCTGCGCGACGACATGGAAGTCTATGCGCATGACCTGGGCTTTAAGGACGTTACCTGGACTCAGGTCGGCGGCGTCATCTCGAGCCATTGCGGCCCGACCGCCTTCGGTGCGGTGCTCACGCTTAAGGCGTAAGGTCTGGCGTTTATCGAATTCTATTGCCACGGTGGCGGGCGGGTTGCGATAACCCTCCCGCCGCTCTTGCGTGGGGCCAAATAGAACAACCCAATTGACCACTAAACCGTTTCACCATCATGCGTATGGGCTAGAATGGCTCTGGCATTTATGTAACTAAAACCAATGAGAGGCAAGGTAGCGGGAATGGCTGAGATGACGCTCGAGGGTGTGGACGCTCGTCCCGAGGACTCCGCGTTTGCCCTGGGCCGCGTACATTCGATTGAAACGATGGGTACGGTCGACGGACCCGGCATCCGCTTCGTAGTGTTTGTCCAAGGCTGTCCCATGCGCTGTGCGTTTTGCCACAATCCCGATACCTGGTCTGTTAACGGCGGCACCATGGTGACAGTCGAGCACCTGATGGACGAGTTCCAGAGCAACCATGAGTTCTATCGCAGCGGCGGCATTACGGTTTCGGGTGGCGAGCCGCTTCTGCAGCCCGAGTTTTTGGCCGACCTGTTCCGTGCAATGCACAACAACCCCGATGGCCGCGTGCATACCTGCCTGGATAGCTGTGGCTACGCCTTCGACCCTCAGCATCCCGAGAAGTTCGATGCCGTGCTCAACGAGACCGACATGGTACTGCTCGATATTAAGCATGCCGACCCGGTCGAGCATAAAAAGCTGACCGGTTGTGATCCCGCACGCATCCTGGCGTTTGGCGATGAGCTTGCACGTCGCAAGATCAAGGTCGTTATCCGCCACGTGGTGGTGCCGGGCATTACCGACACGGTGGAGGAGTGCGAGAAGCTCGGTCGCCTCATCGCTCCATGGCACAACGTGGTGGGCCTGGAAATGCTGCCGTATCACACGATGGGTGTCGTCAAGTACGAGCAACTGGGCATTCCCTATAAGCTCGAGGGCGTGCCCCAGATGGATACCGCGCGCATGCCCGAGTTGCGCAATGCCGTTATGACCGGCATGAAAAAGCGCCGTGCGGAGCTCAGGTCGGCCATCGGCTAACAAGCCATTTTTGCCCCTTTATGACAGGCACTCATTGGGGACAGACTTAAATGAGTGCCCCTTGGCATCAAGTTGATTGCCAAAGAGCCCTGTCAAGTTGCGGTGGAATAGTTCTTGTTTTTCGGCTTATGCCGCCCAAATAGGAACTATTCCACCGCAACTGCGTTTTGGGCGGAGATGCGCAACAGAATCGTGCCAATTGGATAAATACGCTTGTGGTTTCTTTAAAGACACCTTAAACGCCGCTGAATATCTTTGGAAAGAAATGCCTGCTCGGTATTATGCTGCTCGTATATAAACGGTAGCAGTCAGGAGACCACGTGCGAAACAACGCATCGCGGGACGAGTATGCGCCGCAGCATAGCAGCAGATATGAGACGAAGGGCACGTCTTCGCGTGGCCTTGCTGACGCTCGCACCCGCGTGGCGAAGATTGTCGCCATTGGGATGCTGACGTTGGCGGTTATTATCCTCGGAATTACCGCCAAAACCTACGCGTCGGAGCGAATGGCACACTCAGATGCGTCAACGGTACAGACGCAAAACAAAAAGGTCTCTGAATCTAAAGCCAACGCAAGCCAAACCCTGTCGACAGCGAGCCTCAAGACGAGGCTTTCGAAGGCGGACTTTAACGATATTCCCTCAGGCGATACCGTGCAGACCTTCTCACTAGTTGATGACCAGATCCCCGCCCTGGAGGATGAGGGCCTCGCCGCGCTCCAAGATGCCCTTGATCAGGCCAAGGAATTGGGCGATGTGGGCGTGGTGTTCTACGACCTGTCAAGTGGCAAGGGCGTGACGTATAACGCCGATGTCGAGGTTTACGGTGCGAGTAGTTATAAGGCGCTCTATGTGCTCTACGTCTGTGAATCCCTGGTTGAGACAGGGCAAGTATCGCTCGATGATACTCTGGGCACCTATGGCGGCTACAGTATGGGCTGGCTGACGGTTCGCGAACTCATCGAGGCCTCGGTCGTTAATTCGGACAACGATTCGTTTATTGCGTTACGCGCGGCGTTTGACCGTGTCGGTTACGAGGATTGGATTGTCGGTCTTGGCATCGATTACGATACCGCACTCGATCCGATGAGTGATTTTCCCACTTATTGCCCGCGCACCTCGGCCAAGTTGTGGCGCGAGATGAGCGAGTATTTGAGCTGTGGCAGCGAGGCCTCCCAGTGGTTATCTGAACTGTTGTCATCAACATCGCGCTCATTTATCCGTGATGGGATTGCCGACGAGCAGGTTTTGGTGCGCAACAAGGCAGGCTGGATTAGCGAGGATGGTTGCTATTCGACATGCGATGCGGGCCTTATCGACATCAATGGCCGTACCTATGTCATGAGCATCATGACATCGATGCCGTGGAGCGACCGCTCGAGCGAGGTTACGGCTGCGATTGCAAAGGCTCTGTTTGATACGCGAGCTGCACTGGCCTAGCGTGTTCGTTTGACGAGGTCAAACAAAATGCTGGTACCATACCGTGGTTGAGAATTTCGTATAGGTTTGGGGAATGGCATGGCTACAATCGCGATTATCGGCGCACTCGAAAAAGAGATCATGCAGATTAAGGAAGAGTTGAGTAACGCTTGCATGGTACAGGAGGCGGGCTTGAACGTTGTGACCGGCGGGCTCGACGGTCTGTCGATTGTCGCCACAACGGCGGGTATGGGCACGGTGAATGCCGCCGCCGCAACACAGCATCTCATTAGTAAATATGCCCCGCAGGCCGTTGTGCTCTCGGGTATCGCGGGCGGTTTGAACCCCAAGCTCCATATCGACGACGTGGTTATCGGCAAATGCCTACGCTATCTGGATACCGATACCGCGCTTATCGCCGAGTCTGCACCGGGGCTCGAGGAGTTTGGCTCGACGCCTGCGCTGGTCGATATTGCTGCCGATGTGCTTGCTGAGCATGGGTTTGTTGATGCTTCGACAAATGCAGCCGCTTCGAACGAGGGCACCAAGCAGTTCCTGGTCGGTACGATTGCCACGGGTAACCGCTTTGTGACGGGCGCCGCCATGCGCAACGACGCTATCGAGGCGACGCATGCCGATTGTGTCGGCATGGAGGGCGCAGCAATTGCCCATGTCGCAACTAAAAATGGTGTCGATTGCCTGGTGCTGCGCGCTATCAGCGATAATTGTGACGAGGCGTACGATGCGATTTGCGACCGCGAGTTCGACCTGTTCGAGTATGCCCGTACCGCGAGTGGCATTACGCTCGATATCGTTCGCCGTATCGCTGCTATCTATTAGCGCGCTCTTTTGTAAGAACCTACGACCAAGGAGTGTCCATGGCCGATTCCATTAACTACCAGCTTGCCAAGTTTGTTGCCAGCTACGGCAAGGTTTCGCAGATTCCCGAGTCCACCTGCCCCGAGGTGAGCTTCGTCGGCCGCTCCAACGTGGGCAAGTCGTCGATCATGAACAAGCTTTTTGGCCGCAAGAATCTCGTCAAGGTTTCGAGCACGCCGGGCAAGACGAGCAACATCAACTTCTTTGAGGCTGACGACGTGCACTTCGTCGACCTGCCGGGCTATGGTTTCGCCCGTCGTTCCAAGGCCGAGCGCGACCGTTGGGCAGAACTTATCGGCGACTTCTTCGACTCGGAGCGCAGCTTTAACCTGGTTGTATCGCTGGTGGACATTCGCCACGATCCCAGTAAGCTCGACCATGACATGATCGACTACCTGCAGGGCAACGAGTTCAACTTTATCGTCTGCCTCACCAAGGCCGACAAGCTCAGCCGCACCCAGCAAGCCCGCCAGGCAGCGGCCATCAAAAAACAGCTCAACGTCCCGGCCGAGAACGTAATCATTACAAGCTCCCAGACCGGCACCGGAATCGACGAACTCAAAAAGCGCATCGCCGAGGCTTGCCTCTAGTAAGGGCTCTTGGCAGGCAATAGTTTGCATCTATCTATATCACCCCAGTGATAGTTATTGGTACACTATCGCTGGGGTGATATTTTTGTTTGGAGGTCGATATGGAGCTTTGGCACGGGTCGGAGGTTGTTGTCGAGCATCCGTCGTTGGGTAAATGCAGACAATTCAATGACTATGGGTGTGGGTTTTATTGCACGCCACATGAGGAAATGGCAATGGAGTGGGCATGTCGGACCGAGTCCGATGGTATCGCGAATCGATATGAGCTCGATATGGATGGCCTTGCGGTCTTGGACTTGGAGTCCGGGGAGTTTTCAATTCTCAATTGGCTTGCGATTTTGGCTAACAATAGGGAGTTCAATGTTTCGACACCGCTGGCGCGCGAAGGACTTCGCTATCTGCTGGATAACTGCCTGATTGATATTTCTCCCTATGACGTAATTCGAGGTTATCGCGCCGACGATTCCTACTTTTCGTTTGCAAGACAGTTCGTTAACGGCATGATCTCGCTTAGGCAGCTGCAACTCATTATGCGTTTGGGCGATTTGGGCATCCAATACGCTCTTATGAGTGAGCGTGCGTTTTCAGCAATCAGATTCCGCGAATGGAGGCAGGCGTTGGGATCTGAGTATTATCCCAAGCGCTTTAAGCGAGAGCAGAACGCGCGGCGCAAGTACCTGGAAACTGTGAATGGATTCGACTCTAAGGGTGTCTACATTAGGGATTTAATGACAGGGAGGATTGATTTAAATGATCCAAGAGTTAACGGATTGTGGGCCGAGTAGGACATACCCCGTCTACTACCTCGAGGATGCAATGAACAACCTCGGCGACTGCTTCGACTATGCCGTGAACGACTATGGAGCGGAAGGGTCTGAGGTCGCTGAACTCTTTTGCCTGAGCGGCGTAGCCCGTGAGTTTGAGCGTGGCAACGCATGGGTCGTATCGGGAAAATCGGGCGTTGAGCTATTCGCGCTTATCGCCGAAAGGTCGGGCTATCAGAGCGGGTCTATACCGGATCGCACCTATCGTTTTGAGAAGACGCCAGAGTATTGGACAGGCTGGATACTGGCATATCTGCAGTGGCGTTTAGGGGAGTCTTTCGAAGACCTGCTGCATGTCGTTCCGTTTGACGCACTGCGCAGTCTGTACTATCCCTGGCACGAAGCCTCGGAGGAACGCGTGGCTCGCCTCGTCTGCGATATGGCGAAAAAAGCGTCCAGGCAAACCAAACTTGCGTTAGCAAGAAAGAAGCTTAAGAAAACCCAACAAGACCTAGCATACGAATCGGGTGTGTCACTCCGCTCAATCCAAATGTACGAGCAGCGCCAGAGAAACATCAATGAAGCTTCGGTAGCAAGCGTAAGAGCCATAGCAAAAGCCCTCCACTGCAACATCGAAGATCTCCTAGAGCCAGTCTTCGAATACAAAGAAACAAACGCAGCGTAAACCAAGCACACAGCCGATGCCCGCCTCTAGGAAGTGCTCCAGCCTAGCAAGAGCCCCTACCAATAAAAAGCCAGATTATCAGCCCGGCGACTTTCCAGAGCGTAGGCCCCTGGCCTCACCGGCGAGTATACAGGACGGCGACTACAGGTATTCGATCTGGGCGCCTTCCGTGTCGCACGTCAGAATATACGTATCACACTTGGGGAACTGCTCACGCAGTTTGACCTGTAGGAACTTTGCCACGATGGTGTCGTCAGTCACGGCCATGAGGGTCGAGCCGGAGCCACTGATCCAGATGGTCTTGGCGCCTCCGTTAAGGCAGGTGTCGCGCACGGCATTGTAGTCGGGGATGAGGCGGCGGCGATAGGGCTCCTGGATGCGGTCGTCGTTGGCGGCGGCAATCAGGTCAAGGTCGCCGGTCTCCAGGCCGCGCGTCATGCCGGCGATGCGGCCCATTTGCCATACGGCGGTGGAGAGTGGGATCTCCTGCGGCACAACCTTGCGCGCCTCGCTCGTATGCACCTCGTAGGGCGGAATCACGGTAATAAAACGCAAGCGATCGCTTACCTCGTAGCGCAGGCACTGTGGGAGCGAATCAGTCGGCGTAAAGGAGCAGACGGCGCCGCCCAGGATGGCGGGGGCGACGTTATCGGGATGGCCCTCGACCTCGGTGGCAATGCGGACGAGCTCGGCACGGTCGACGGTGTGGCCCGTCAGTGCGGCGGCGGCCATAATGCCGGCGACGACGCAGGTGGAGCTGGAGCCCAGGCCGCGGGCGACGGGCACGTCGGTCTGGATGTCGATGGCAACGGGAAAAGCCGGCTCGCCCCATGCGGCCAGTGCATCGACAAAGCTCACATAGACCAGGTTATTCTCGTTTTGGAACTCCTCGGGGCAGCCCGTGATGGTGAGCTTGTCGGCGCGCTCGAAGGTGAAGTGCGAGTAGAGGCTGACGGCCATGCCGAGGGTATCGTAGCCAATGCCCAAGTTGGCGCTTGTTGCTGGGACGGTGATCTTGATCATGTGAGTCCTCCTGGCGTGCCTGGCTGTTTAGTTCGCTGCTCGGGCAGTCCTGCGCAAGACGGAAAGCACATTAAGTGCTTTCCTTTGCGTGCGGAACTCGCGACGAACTAAACAGCCAGGCACGCTATGCACGTTCGTCATCATCCCGGTAGGTATCTGATAAAAGAAGGTGCGCCGGCTTTCGCCGGCGCCTTATAAGGGGTTTAGTTGGTTGCTATCTTTTTTGCAGCCTGCTCTACGTAGCTGGCCATCTCATCGACGTCGCAGACGTCTTCGAAGCGGACGGGCTTGGATTCGAGTTCGGCGAGCTGGGTCGGGGCGACCGTGTTGGTGGCCTGCTCGAGTACGCGCATAGCCTCAAAGTCGTCCTCGGGAACGTTGAGGCCCAGGGCGTCGCAGCAGGCGCGCGGGAACTTGTAGGGGCTGGCGGTCGAAAGCAGCACGCGAGCCTTGGCGCCCTCGGCGGGAGCGACCTTTTCAAAGACGTGATAGCCGCAAGCAGTATGCGGATCGATCACGTAGCCATTTGCGTCCCAGCAGCTCTTGATGGCAGCGCGGACCTCGTCCTCGCTGGCCCAGCCGCAGCCAAACACGCTCTGGATCTTGGCCAGCAGCTCGGCGGGCACCTCGTAACGACCGGTCTGGGCAAGCTGCTCCATAAGGCCGGCAACGAGTTCGCAGTCGCCATTGGACAGGAAGTAGAGCATGCGCTCGAGGTTGGAGCTGATGAGGATGTCCATCGACGGCGAGATGGTCGTGAAGAACGGGCGGTTGCGGTCGTAGACGCCGGTGGTCAGGAAGTCGGCAAGCACGTTGTTCTTGTCGCTCGCCACGACGAGCTTGGCGACGGGCAGACCCATGCGCTTGGCGTAGTAGCCGGCCAAGATATCGCCAAAGTTGCCGGTCGGTACGCAGAACTCCACGGCGTCGCCGGCCTCGATGGCGCCGGCGCGCAGCAGCTGCGCATAGGCGGCAAAGTAGTAGACGACCTGCGGTACCAGGCGACCGACATTGATGGAGTTGGCGCTCGAAAGCACCGTGCCGGCGGCCTCCAGACGCTCGGCAAGCTCCTTATCGGCAAAGATGCGCTTGACGGCGCTCTGAGCGTCGTCAAAGTTGCCGCGGATGCCGCAGACGGCGACGTTGTCGCCCTCCTGCGTGGACATCTGCAGGTTCTGGACGCGGCTGACCTTGCCCTCGGGATAAAAGACGGTGATGCCCGTGCCCGGAGCGTCGGCAAAACCGGCGAGTGCGGCCTTGCCGGTGTCGCCCGACGTGGCGGTGACGATCATGATGCGCTCGGCGCCGCCGTCCCTGGCGGAAGTGCGGGCCATCAGACGGGGGAGCATCTGCAGGGCGACGTCCTTGAAGGCGCTTGTGGGGCCGCCAAAGAGCTCCATCACATAGGTCTGAGGGGCGTCGGCGCCCGGCGCAGCGTCGAGTTTGACGAGCG
Organism: Collinsella aerofaciens; assembly: GCA_008668235.1. Classification (GTDB taxonomy): domain Bacteria; phylum Actinomycetota; class Coriobacteriia; order Coriobacteriales; family Coriobacteriaceae; genus Collinsella; species Collinsella aerofaciens_K. The sequence continues at coordinate 29,885 of RQCP01000051.1, forward strand.
GCGTAACCTCTTCACTCGCGAACGTGCCGCGGTATGCCTCGTCGACACACGCCGAAATTTCTTCGGCCGTGTAATCATTCAGTAACATTCCCAACACATCTTGAGCGATTTCAAAGTACGATTTATCTGCAAGCGAGCTGATATCGACCTGCTGGGTGCCGAGCTCGTCCGAGACAAACAAACCCCCGTCGGGAGCGATGCCGGTGCGGATTGCCACCTTACTTGAGCACGATAAAGTGCGTCCTCGTGTACTATGATAAGTTCCCATATAACACTGCTCCTCGGATGCCTTGGTCCCAATCGGTGAAACCATGGTATCAGAGCGCGCAAAACAGGTTTGCAGAGGCTTTTAGAAAGGTAACCTCAAGCCCATGATTAAGATTGCCAAGTTTGGCGGCTCGTCGGTCGCCGATGCCGAACACTTCAAGAAGATCAAGGCCATCGTCGATGCCGACCCTGCCCGCCGTTTTGTGGTGGTTTCCGCCTGCGGCCGCCGCTTTAAGGGCGACACCAAGGTGACCGACCTGCTCTACCTGGTTAACGCGCACGTTAAGTATCACGTGTCGTGTGAGGAGCTGCTCGAGGACATTGGCCAGCGCTATTTTGATATCGCTGACGAGCTGGAGCTCACCTATCCCATCCGCGAGGAGTTCGCGGCCTTTGCCGAGCGCGCCCGCTCGGGCGGCTACTCTACCGAGGAGCTCGTGAGCCGTGGCGAGTACTTCACCGCTCGCCTGATGGCGGAGTACCTGGGCCTGCCGTTCCTGGACGCCGCGACGGTTGTGGCGTTCCATCATGACGGTACGCTCAGCATGAATCGCACCTCCGAGCTGGTGCAGGAGTACGGCCAGCAGGGCGGCTTTGTTATGCCCGGTTTCTACGGCGCGACGCGTGAGGGCCAGATCAAGCTGCTCGACCGTGGTGGCGGCGATATTTCCGGCTCGATCCTGGCCAAGTGCCTGGGTGCCGACCTGTACGAGAACTGGACCGACGTCTCGGGCTTCTATTCTGCCGATCCTCGCATTGTGCCCGAGGCTCAGCCCATTGCGCGCGTTACCTACGAGGAGCTGCGCGAACTTTCGTACATGGGTGCAAGCGTCCTGCACGAGGAGGCCGTGTTCCCCGTGCGCGAGGCGGGTATTCCGCTGGTCATCAAGAACACCAATGCGCCGCAGGACCCCGGCACCATCATTAGCGAGACGGCTGATGAGGGTGAGGCAGAGCCCATCATTACCGGCGTGACCGGCAAGCGCGGCTTTGTCGCCATCAACGTTGCCCGCGACCGCACCAAGCCCCGTGTCGGTTTTATGCGCCGCGCGCTTTCGGTCTTCGAGCGCTATGACGTTTCCGTCGAGCACATGCCCACCGGTGTCGACCGCTTTGGCGCCGTGGTGCAGGAGCAGGACGTGCACGACTCGCTGTACTCGCTTGTGGGCGACATCCAGCAGGAGGTCGAGCCGCTCGAGATCGAGGTTGTCGAGGGCCTGGCGCTTATCGCGACCGTCGGTCGTAACCTGCGCGGTCGTGCCGGCATCTCTGGTCACCTGTTTGGCATGCTTGGCCAGGCCGGCGTGAGTGTGCGCATGATCTCGCAGAGCTGTGACGAGATCAACATCATTATCGGTGTCGAGGAGAAGGACTTCGACCTGGCGATTCAGACCATCTACCGTGCCTTCTCCGACGAGAACGGCATTGTGAAGGTCTCCGACTTGGAGGCTCCCGCGCCGGTCAATCCCGCCCTGGCCGCGCTCCGCAAGTAGCTGCCGTCCCGGTGCATTTTTGGGACAAGTGCCAAAAATCTACGGCGGGGCGTTGCGTTTCGGTTTCGTTTCGACGGGGCGGGTTTCGTGCCCGCCCCGTTCTTGTATACACTGGCAACAATAATCGGCCTGCTTGGCGTGCGGGCGATAGCCACAACCTTTAAAGGGGGAAGCATGAAACAGTACACGGTTGCTATTTTGGGCGCGACGGGAGCCGTGGGCACCCAGATGCTCGAGTGCCTCAACGAGCAGGAGTTTCCGGTCGGTAAGCTCAAACTGCTGGCAAGTGCACGCTCCGCGGGCAAGACCGTTGAGTTCCGCGGCGAGCAGATCGTGATTGAAGAGGCTTGCCCTGAGGCCTTTGAGGGCTGCGACATTGTGCTCGGAGCCGCTGGCGACGATATCGCGAAGGAACTGCTGCCCGAGGCTGTCAAGCGCGGCGCCGTCGTGGTCGACAACAGCCATGCCTTCCGTATGGATCCCGAGGTGCCGCTGGTCGTGCCCGAGATCAATGCCGACGATATCAAGTGGCATCACGGCCTTATCGCCAACCCCAACTGCGCGACCATCATCGGCCTGGTTCCCACCTGGCCGCTGCACCAGCTTGCCGGCGTGAAGCGCATGATCGTCTCGACGTATCAGGCGGCTTCGGGTGCCGGCGCTCCCGGTATGGCCGAGCTCGAGGCTCAGCTGGCCGCCCTGGGCCGCGGCGAGGAGATTCCCGAGCCGCGCGCATTTGCCGCCCAGCTCGCGAGCAACCTGATTCCGCAGATTGGCGGCGTCAAGGAGGAGGGCTTTACCTCCGAGGAGATGAAGCTGCAAAACGAGGGCCGCAAGATCATGCACCTGCCCGAGCTGCGCGTGAACTGCACCTGCGTGCGCGTGCCTGTGCTGCGTTCGCACTCCGAGAGCATTACGCTCGAGTTTGAGCGCAATATTACGGTCGAGGAGGCCCGTGCTGCGCTGGCTTCTGCCCCGGGTGTCAAGCTGGTTGACGATATGGCTGCCGAGGATGCACACGACCGCTTCCCCATGCCGATGGATACGTCCGACCAGGACCTGATTTGGGTTGGCCGCGTGCGCCGCGACATCTCGAACCCCGAGGCTGCGCGCGGTATTACCTTCTGGTGCTGCGGCGACCAAATCCGTAAGGGCGCGGCAACCAACGCCGTCCAGATCGCCAAGCTGCTCTGCGAGTAACGGTGGATCTGTCCGGCGGGGGCCGGGCTTAGTTTTCAGAACGTCCTCGACCATGTGTGGCGCCGTTGACAGAGCCTTGGGCGCCGGCGGCCCAGGGGCCCACAGGTGGGGGGAGGGGGGTGGACACGAAGCCCGGCCCCCGCCGTGGGGGAGGCGGGTTAGGGCGGGCCGCGATCGTGGAGGTGGTGGGTGG
>RQCP01000030.1 GCA_008668235.1 Collinsella aerofaciens
CGCGGTGTGCAGAATCGCATTCCACAGCTTATAGATTGCAACCTCATCGGCGTCTCCCGGGAACACCTCGTGCGCCCAAGCCACGACCGGAGCGCCGGCGATGCACCACGGATTGATGTTGTAATCCAGTCCACGGCGGAAAACTTTGCACTGCGTATTCCTCGCCTTGGATGCCGCGGCCGGCTTGGCTGGATCGATGCCCTTGAGGGCTGCAGGATCCGCACCCTCGATAAAGACAAAGCAGGCACCATCCTGGGCCAAGGAATCCAGCTGTATGCGCTTCCACTCGGGCGTCTGTTCAAAATAGCTTTTCTCGACATGCTCGTACGTGAGCCTCGTCACGGCATCATCGGCCCAAATGACCGTCACGTGGCCGGCGCTGGCAGCATAGGCCTCCGCGGCCACCACGCGCGCAAACGGCGCGCACTCGACCGGAGACTGAACGACGACCTCCTGGCCGGGCTTGACGTTTACGCCCTTGCGGACGACCAGGCGCGCGTAGTTTTTAATCTTGGGCTCCAGGGCCTTCATGCCCTCCAGAGCCTCTTCGACCGTCAGGGCAGCTCGAATCATGTGCCACTCCATCTATCTATAGAACAGTAAAAAGGCGCGCCGCAAAAACGACGCGCCTTATATCTTAGCGATAAGTATGTATGCAAACGCTACTTCTTCTTGGAGTCCTTCTTGTCCTCCTCGGCAGCCGCGCGCTCAATAAGAGCGTTGAGCTTGTTCTCGGACATGCCCTCGGCCTGCGCGCGGTACATGTTGCGCAAGGGACGAATACGAGCGAAGTCATAGATAAAGTCGCCCAAAATGATGACGTAGGACAAAACAATGCCGACCATCTGGACAGGGCTGGACACCATGCCAGCGGGAGCGAAGTACAGCGAGGCCCAAATTGCCACGACGAGCACCATGCCAATGGCGAGCACAATCCACCAGATGCGACGGCGCCTGGTGTAGTCCTCGTCCTGCTTGAGGAGGATATTCGACACCGTATAGATGCGGTCCTCCTTGGCGCGCTGCTTAGCCTTGCGGGCGCGCTTCTCCTCTTTAGAGAGGCCCTCGAGGTTCTCGCCCTTCTCGAGCTCTTTGCGGCGTGCCTTAGACGAAGCCGGCACGACGCGAACGGAGCTCGCTGCTTGGCGGGCGGGCTTAGCAGATGCGGCAGACTTGCGCGCAACCCCGGTAACTTCGTGGGATTGCGTGCGCTTGTTCGTGGCGCTACGGGTACTCACTTATGCGTTCTCCTTCATGCTTGTGAACTGGGAGCCCGTGATGATCTGGAAGGCCTCGCGATAGCGCTCGGACGTGCCATCGATGACCTCGGCGGGCAGGTGCGGGGTCTCCCCCGTCATATCCCAGTTGGCCTTGAGCCAATTGCGGACGAATTGCTTGTCGTAGCTAGGCTGGATCTTGCCCTCCTCGTAGCTGGCAGCAGGCCAGAAACGGCTGGAGTCGGGCGTGAGGCACTCGTCGATCAGCGTGACCTTGCCATCAATAACACCAAACTCGAACTTGGTGTCGGCAATGATGATGCCACGGGTCGCGGCGTACTCGGCGGCGGCCTTGTAGATCTTGAGGGAAAGGTCACGAATCTGCGTGGCGATGTCCTCGCCCACGATCTCGCAGCAACGCGCGAACGAGATGTTCTCGTCGTGGTCACCGATCTCGGCCTTCGTGGACGGCGTGAACAGCGGCTCAGGAAGCTTGGAAGCCTCGGTCAGGCCCTCAGGCAGCTGGATGCCGCAGACGGTGCCGTTCTCGTCGTAGGTCTTCTTGCCCGAACCGGTCAGATAGCCGCGGACGATGCACTCGATAGGAATCGTCTGGGCCTTCTTAACCAGCATGGCGCGGCCAGCGAGGTAGTCACGATACTCAGCAAACTCCTCGGGGAAATCCGCCGGGTCGATGGAAACGAGATGGTTGGGGACGATGTCGGCAAACTTATCGAACCAGAATGCCGAGATGCGATTGAGTACCTCTCCCTTAAACGGAATCTCGTCGGGAAGAATGAAGTCGAACGCAGAAATGCGGTCGGTGGCGACCATCAGCAGGTTTTCACCGGCATCGTAAATATCACGAACCTTGCCACGGGAATCCGGACGACGCTCCATCGTTGTCACGTGAGTCACTCCTTACCTAAATACGACAGAAATGCGGGTTCTTTCCCGCATGTTTTCGCAAACTCGGAGCGGCAGGGACGCGGCCCCTCCTTCACCGAATAGCGAAAAGCTAGTGCTCCATTGTAGTAGATGCCGCGTCTGCCGTGTGCTCGCGGGGCAGATGAATTGTAAAAGTCGTACCCTTTCCAAGCTCCGACTCCACGGATATGTAGCCATGGTGACGCTCGACGATCTGCTTGGTCACGGCGAGGCCAACGCCCAGGCCGCCAGCTTCGCGGGCGCGGCTGGCATCGGCGCGCCAAAACCGCCCGAAGATGCGCGACAAATCGTCCTTGGCAATACCGATGCCGGTATCAGAAACGGCAATGCTGACGTGCTTGCGGTCACTGAGCACCGACACCACGACCCAACCGCCCTCGGGGGTGTAGCGCATGGCGTTGCTCATGAGGTTGATAACACATTGCGTGATCATGTCGGGATCGGCCTCGACGACATCGTCGTGGCCCTGGGTCTCGTCCGCAAAACGCAGGCGCAGATCGCGGTCGACAAACAGGCGCTCCTGGGCATTAACGATGGAACGCACGAAAGGAACCATGTCCACCGGCTCAAGGTTGAGCGGAGCCGTGCTGTTTTCCATGCGCGACAGGTCGAGCATCTGCTGCACCAGACGAGCCAGGCGACGCGTCTCGGAAGCAACGGTTTCCAAATGCTCATCGTCGGTGGGATACACGCCATCCTGCATGGCCTCGACCGTTGCGAGCATGGCCATAAGCGGCGTGCGAAGCTCGTGTGCAACGTCTGAGGTCAGGCGCTTCTCGTGTTTCATATCCTTCTCGAGCGAAGTGGCCATCTCATCGAAGGTCTCACCCAGCTGATCGATCTCGTCATCACCGCGCAGTCCCGTGCGAGCCGACAGGTCGCCGTCACGGATTTGCTTTGCGGTACTGGTGATGCGATGAATCGGCTTGGTGAGCATGCGCGACACGAGCGATCCGATAACGACCGAAATGCAGATTGCAACAACCGCGGCGAGGGCCATGGCGTTAAAGGTCTTCTCCCTAAACGCAGAGTCCGCCTTGGTGAGCAGAGCGTCGGAGCCGATGGCCCACAGCTTTACCTGTCCGACATGCTCGCCGGAAGACGTTACAATCTCGACGTTAGCAACGCTATCGGAGTCGGTTGGAGCAGACGAGACCGGGCTATGCGATGCCCTCTTGCCGCTCGTGTCGTCGGTCGTAGCCTGGTTTTCGCGTACATCGGCGGTGGCGCTTGCCGAGGGCCAGGAATCGTCATAAACGATCACGCCCTTTTTATTGACGACCTGCATGCCCAGATCGTCGGAAACCAAACTCGACGTTGCGACCGTGCGCAGTTCTCCCGCGGTCCAAGAGCCGTTTTCCTCATATGAGGTTGCCAACTTCTCGGCAGCGGAATTTGCGATTTCGACGATATTGGAGCGTGTGTAATCCGAAAAGACCGTGCCCCACACAACAGAGACAACGCCCACCAGCACCAATACCGTCATGAGCGATGTCAGAGCAAAAGCAAGTGCCATGCGCGAGGGATAGCTCATCGTTGGCCGTGAATCGGAACGAGGCGTGTTCCAACTAGCCTTGGAACCCGCCTCGCTCTCCTGCTTGTGCTTTTGTCCGATTTCAAAGCGCGCAGGTGTCATATGTGATTTCCCTATTTCTCGTCCGACTTATCGGTCTTGGCCGGAGCCTCGAAGCGATAGCCGACACCATGGACGGTGTAGAGCCACTTGGGCTTCTTGGGATCATCGCCCAGCTTGGCGCGAAGATTCTTCACGTGGCTATCGATGGTGCGCTCATAGCCCTCAAAGTCATACCCGAGCACTTTCTCGACCAGCTCCATGCGGTTATACACACGGCCGGGATGGCGGGCAAGCGTGGTGAGCAGCTTGAACTCGGAAGCCGTCAGATCGACTTCCTTGCCCTCGACCAAAATCTTGTGGCCCGAGATATCGATGACCAGATCGCCGAAGTCGAGCACCTCGACGGCGGGCTCGTCGGCCTGATGGGCACGGCGGAACAGAGCGCGAACGCGGGCGACGAGCTCGCGCGGCGAGAACGGCTTAATCAGATAGTCGTCGGCGCCGAGCTCAAGACCGATAATACGGTCCTCGATTTCGCCCTTAGCCGTCAGCATGATGATGGGGACATCCGAGGTATCGCGAATGGTGCGGCAAACGCGCTCGCCGGGGATCTTGGGGAGCATAAGGTCGAGCACGACCAGGTCGAACTGATGCTTCTCGAACTCCTCGATCGCGGACTGACCGTCGCCGACGCCCACAACCCAGTAGCCTTCGCGCTCGAGATAGGCAGCGACGGCGTCACGGATTGCCTTCTCATCCTCGACCAGCAGAATCTTTTTTGCATCTGAAGCCATAACACGGCCCCCCTGTCTCAATTAGCTAAGAACAAGCCCATTTTAACGCACCTGAGCCCGCCGGATGCCGCTATGACGCGGCAGCTCGGCGGGCGGTACTCACAATTACAACGCGTTTATTCCCCTGTTGGCGCCTTTTTAACCCCTCTAAGCTTAAAGAGAGAATAGGCGTGCAGTGACTGTCTCTGGTATACCCTGGCTGTTGCGCACCGTGGCGTACGTAAGGAATGAGTCCGACTTTCCCGCCGTAGCTGGATAATCGCCATACTCCAAAGCGCGGTCGGGCGACAGCAGCGAGCCATAGGTCTTGGCAGAGGTGTCGATCAGGAAATGCGACGCCTGTACCTTAACAAGGTATTTATTCTTCTTGCCAGCCGCACATGCGAGCGGCTCGCGTGACAGAAAGAGGTACGGCCCTCCCTCATTACCAATATACGTGCCCATGTTGCCCAGGCTGCCCACGCCACTATAGGTCGCCTCGATAGAAAACACGAAGGTATCGCCCATATATACGGCCTCGAAAGGCGAGACTGACGAGGGAAGGACTAGCTGGGCACGCTTGGTGTTGTTGCCGTCGGTCAGATCGATTGCCGTTATGCCGTAGTAGACGCCCTCGTCGTTGCGGACACGCGGCGAGATGGTCAAAATGCCGTCGCTCGCGCGCGGGGCCGATGCAAAGCGACCCGTCGATTTCCAAATTGTCTCGGCCTTGGATTCATCAAGCGAGCGACGATAGCAAAACGAATCGCTACTCGTTTTATTGCCACCTGCCGAGGGCATTTTATACCAGATGACTGATGACCCGAACGCCGTAAACAGCGGCGGATCATAGTCCTTGCCACCTCGATCGAGCTCAACCACGTCGCCAGAGAGCGAAGCGCCCGACAGATTTTGACCGTAGAGCTTCCACGATGAATTGGCAAAGTTCATCTCAACCCACGCGAATACGCTGTCGCCGGCACGGACATCGTAGAATGCATATCCCGTGCCCTCGATAGGATCCTCGATTAATGTGGTAAGCGAGCCATCGCCCAGGTTGAGCACACCGAGTGTGTTGGCGTGCAGTGCCGATGCGGGCGCCATCATTGCCGCGGCGTAATCGCCGTCGCAGTAGTACAGCAGCGTACCCAGAGGCAGCGTCCATGACGCCGCCGGCTCAAGATCGATGTCGACTGCCTCGTACTCATCCGTAATCGAGATGATTTTGGAATCATCCTTGATAACCTGCGGCTCGCCGGCGGCATCATCGCTGGTGCCCGTTTTTTTCGAGCATCCGGCAAGCACCGTGGCAGCGCCCGCGGCAGCCCCACCGAGTACAAAGCCGCGACGCGATATTCCGTTCTTGATGTGATCGGCGATACCCATTAGGCGATCTCGGTGCGAGCGGCCTCGATAGCGCGTGTAAGCTGGTCGGCGCAGGAGGTCTTTTTCATACCGCAGGTATTACCGGCGAGAACCTCGATTACGCGATCGGCAGGAGCGCCCTCGACCAGCTTGGAGATTGCCTTGAGATTGCCGTCGCAGCCACCGGTAAACTCAACGCCCATCACCTTGCTGCCGTCATCGGAAAGGTCAAGGTGAATATTGCGAGCACACACGCCCTGAGGCTTGTAATCAAACGAAATCATGCGATCCCCTCTCAGAATGTTATTCGAGACGACTATTATCCCCGTCTTTCCCTAAATGCAACGAGGCGCTTTGCCGGCAACACACATTACCAGCAAAGCGCCCTAAAAAGCTAACGTTATGCCCGAACCTACTCGAAGCTCAGCTGCTCCAGACGATCAAAGACCGTGTCGATACGGGTGAGGAAGTCCCATGGATCAAAGATCTCGTCAAGCTTCTCCTGGCTGACGGTGCAGCGCGGGTCGGCCTCGAGACGCTCCTTAAAGGTGGGGCCGGAGACACAATCCTGTACCTCGTGCCAGGTTGCCATGGCGTTCTCCTGCACAATGGCGTACGCGTCCTCGCGGGTGATGCCCGTATCGACGAGGGCGAGCAGCACCTTGGAGGAGAAGATGAGGCCGCGGGTCTTATTGAGGTTGGCCATCATGCGGGCAGGGTACAGCTGCAGGCCGTCGATAACGCGGATGAGGCACTGGAACATGTGGTCGAGTGCGATGAAGCTATCGGCCTGGGCGACACGCTCGGCAGAGGAGTGCGAAATGTCACGCTCGTGCCACAGGGCGACGTTATCGAAGGCGACCTGAGCGTTGGACTTCACGACGCGCGACAGACCGCAGACCTTCTCCATGGTGATGGGATTGCGCTTGTGCGGCATGGCGGAGCTGCCCTTTTGGCCCTTACGGAACGGCTCCTCGGCCTCGAGCGTATCAGTCTTCTGCAGATTGCGGACCTCGGTCGCGATGCGCTCGCAGGTGGCTGCGGTGGTGGCGAGAACGCCGGCGAGATAGGCGTGATGGTCGCGGCTGATAACCTGCGTGGACAGCGGGTCGTGAACCAGGCCCAGGTGCTCGCAGACGTACTCCTCGACAAACGGCTCGATGGAGCTGTACGTGCCGACAGCGCCCGAGATGGCACCAAAGGCAACGTTCTTGCGGGCATCCTCAAGACGGTCCAGATCGCGCTTGAGCTCCCAGGCCCAAGAGCCAAACTTCATGCCAAAGGTCATCGGCTCGGCATGGATGCCATGAGTACGGCCGGCGCAGAGCGTGTTGCGCTCCTCAAAGGCGCGACGCTTGCAGATCTCGCCGAGTTTTTTGACGTCCTCGATGATCAGGTCGCAGGCCTGGGTGAGCTGGTAGCACAGGGCCGTGTCGCCCAGATCGGAGCTGGTCATGCCATAGTGAACCCAGCGGCTGGGCTTGGGTTCGTCCTCGGGAACATCGGCATCGATGTATTCCTTCATGTTGGTCAGAAAGGCAATGACGTCGTGGCGCGTGACTTCCTCGATCTCATCGACCTTCGCCTTCTCAAAGTTGGCATGGTCGCGGATCCACTGGGCCTCGTCTTTGGAAATACCGATCTTGCCGAGCTCCGCCTGGGCCTCGCAGGCCAAGACCTCGATCTCCTGCCAAATGGCGTACTTGTTCTCGAGGGAGAAGATGTGTCCCATCTCCGGGCGGGTATAGCGATCGATCATAGCGGCTCCTTTTTGGTTATTGGCACGTTGGTCGTAACCCAACCATTGTACCGTGCGCAGGTGCAAGTATGGGCAGCAGGCATTAACCTAACATTTTGGAATTGGAGCGAGCATGGGGACGTCCGCGCATTTGCTTCGCAAATACGCACCGGCTTCAG
>RQCP01000058.1 GCA_008668235.1 Collinsella aerofaciens
GCGCCATCGAGTCCGTCAGGGACGTGATCCGAGCGGCGGCGCTCGGTCTTGCTGAGGTTCGCCATGCCCTTCTGGAAGTTGAGGACCAGGTCTTCGGCGTTCATGCTGCCCCCATCATCGCGGTCTATGGGGTCAACGATATGGCACCGTGGGGACACATGTATGTCAATCCTGGTCTAACAGAGCCTTAATTAATGCCTCAATAGCGTTTGCCGGCTCTATGAGAATGTTGTAATCGGGTTGCTCGCTGTCCTCTGCTGAATAAATTTCGTACCCCAACTTGGCGTACGTCTTGAGTCTTTTCTGGTACATGCGGGCGAGCATGGGTATCGACAGGTCAATGTAGTCGAATATCTCAACCTGTTGCTTGCCCTCGTGGCTTCTGTGCAGTCTGCCCACCTGCTGCGTTACGCTGCCGTCCCAAGATATCGGCGTGGCAATGAAAAGGGTGTCAAGGTAGGACAGATCGAAGCCCTCGCTCAGAAGGCTTTCGGTGGCGACGATGATTCGATGTTCATGCTCAAAGCCGGGAAGACTGTTCAGTATCGCTTTTCTTTCTTTGGCGCCGATTTCTCCGGTTAAGAGTATGGGCTCGTGTCTGCGATCATTAAGCAACCTGAACAGTTCCTCAGCATGCTTTTTCCTTTTGGATAGTATGAGCGGATGTCGACCGTTTGACGCTGCTTCGAGGGCGTCATCGACAATCAATTCGTTTCTTGCCGCATGTGCACACAGCATATCGAGAATCTGATTGAAGCTTGCATCCGGCTCGTAGGCGGATAGCCGAATGCCGGTAAATCTCGGTCGAACGATGCGCTGGATGCCCTGCTGAATTGCCTGCGTTTTTGGATCGATGACATAGCGAAGCGGGCCGCAGAGCATCGAGAGCGCCCGCGTGAGTCCGTCGGAGCGCTCGGGTGTCGCGGAGAGGCCATATATATATTTGGCTGGAGCGGACTTGAGGACGAGCTCGAGCTGTGGCGCGGCAGCATGGTGGCATTCGTCGCAGATAATGAGGCCGTAATTACGAACAAGGTTCTTAACTATCGGCTCCCCGGTTTGGGAGTCTTTGCCAGATAGCGACTGAAAGGAAGCGACGTCGATAAGGCCGCTGACGGCGGTTTTGCCCCTCCGATTTGTCCAATAAGGGGAGGTTGCTTTTTGCTGATTCGTCCTTTTGGCGTTCGGACCGGCTCTCTGGTGTCCGTAATGTCGAGAAATCGTTCGAGCTGCGATTTCCATTGGGCTATGAGCGCGGTCTTTGGAACAATGACGAGCGCCGGAAGACCAACGGCGGCAATAAGATAAGCTCCGATGACGGTTTTACCGAAGCCCGTTGGCGCAGACATGATTCCGTCTTCGTATTCAAGCATCTGGTCGGCGGCAATTTGCTGTTCGGGATGAAGGGTCCCTTTGAATGCCATCTCAATTGGATTGCCTGTGCTACGTTCGTCTGAATAATGGGCAGTAACGTGGGCTTCTTGAATCAGCTGCTCAAGTTGGGCTTTGCAGCCTCTGGGAATCGCGACGCGGCCATCTCTAAGTTCGCTGAGGTCTATGAGTCGCGGTTTGCCGAATACTGATTGATGCATAGATTGCGCACGGAAGAACTCCGGGTTGGCAAATGTCGCAAGCCTGCGGATTTCCATTTGAGCTGCCGGGCTCAGAGACTTTTCGGGGATGTAGAGCATATCGGCTTGTGTGACGAGCAGGTTCGAGGGGAAGTCTCGTGGCGTGAGCGGGAGCCGCTTTCGTGGCTTTTGGACATTGCGCCTGGTTTTGTTTGTCGCTGCAGCTGTTGCTATTCCAAGCGGTTTGTTTTTGGTGTCCTCGATCAGACGATCCACCGTCGCACGCGAGATTAGTTGGATTTGCGAAAGGTAAAGCCATTGGTCGGGAAAGGGCTCGAATCGTTCGTCAACAAATACGCTGTTTCCTTCCCGCTGCGCTTTTCCCTGAAAGGGCAGCGCAATGAGATTTCCAAAGCCGCCTTCAGGAATGGTGGACTGCGCGGGTATCATTCGGTCAAAGGCTTCGAAGGTGATTGTCTTGTTGAGTGCCGCTGCTTCGGCGATAAGGCAGCTACCGAAATCTCGTGCTGTCTTTGCGTTTATAGGTTCTAGGAAGAAAAACCAGATATGCGCGCCGTTGCCTGACCTTGATCGCTCGACCGCAGCGTTAATTCCATGGTTTTTTACGACAAGCCTGATAGCGTTTGTCGCTTCTTTCCAATCGGCTTTGTCAAAATCAATGACAAGGACATTTGTGTTGCAGTCTTTGTCGAGAACATATTGACCTATGACGTCCCGGAGCCTGTCGTCGCTGCCTTTGAAATGGGCGATAATGGCGGCATCGTTCAGCTCAAGGAATGTGCGGCTGCGACATTCAGCGCATTTAATTCTGTGATGGTTTGCTTTGGGGCAAATGCCTGGCTTCCACTCATTTGCGCAGGCGGGTGTATAGCCGATGCCCCCGTCTTTTCTGCGATACCCGTGAGCGTGCACATCTTTGCGGCCGGTAAAAAGATTGCGAAAGAGCTCGAGTTTGTCGCGCGCTGGGCTCGCGCTGGTAACGATGCCCTCGGTCTGTGCACGTTCGCCGAAAGATTTGCCGGCTTTGTCCCATTCTTCGAGTGTTGCGTAACGGATGTCTGGACCGTTGCTACAGATTACGATCTGCTTACGCGGATCTGAAGCGTGGACAACCGTTTTATTGAGTTTGAATAAGGCGTTCCCGAAAAGGGCGTATTGATGCACGGCGTTGCTCATTTGAATGCCATTCTTGTCAGCGTTCATTGGGATGAGGGTACGTCATTTCAGCTTTATGAGATATGCGACTTCGATTTTGGTTCGGTAATAGTGGGGTACCGATCCGTGAGTGGCAATTAGCCGGTGCCAAAACGTGCGGCGGCTGTTGTTAAAGGTGTTTTGGCGGCTATGGGGCGTGTTGGCGGCGTGGGGAGGGGTCCTCGAATGACTCCGTGGTCAAATAACGTCAAATATGAGTACTGTTGTTAATGTAGTCTCATAACATTTGGTAAGAATAGAATACCAATTCCACATTATTCTATATATCTAACCCACTAAACACGGAATTTTGAGCCTTGGCAAGACGTGGAATTGATCGAAATGATCAATTCCGGCGAGATTTTGCTGCTACTAATTTGGTGGCGGTACTCATATTTGCCATTTTTTGTCCAGTGGGTACCGCGAGGGGCCTGTTCGACTGGCTCAACGGCCCGGTGATGAGCGCCGGTATGATCAGCCCGCTCGATCCGGATCTGGTACACATTACCGACGACCTCAACGAGGCCGTCGACATCGCCCTGAGCGGGCTGATGTAGAGTAGCTAAAATGGGACGGGGCTAAAAAGACTGGTCTGAAACGTTTGATACCAGTCTTTTTAGCCCCGTCCCAAATGAACTGCTTCTAAGTTGCGGTGGAATAGGGATTGATTGGCGGCTGAAGAGCCAAAAACAGTCCCTATTTCACCGCAAGTGGTAAAGGTGCCCCTAGTGGATGGGCTGGTAACGGGGGCAGTAGCTGATGGCGATGGCGTCGACGCCTACATGGGTGGCGATGGTGCAGCCGATGGGGCCGGTGCCGGCGTCTACGTAGTCCTGGCCTGCGAGTGCCTCGTCGACAAGCTCCTGCTCCTCGGCGGCACCGGTCGTGAGCACGCGCACGCTGGAGCCCGGATGCTCGGCCAAAAACGCGAGGCAGTCTGCCATGGTGTTGGCGACGATGCGCTTGGCGCCGCGGCCCTTCTTGATGGCCTTGATCTCGCCCGACTGCCACTCCGGCGAAACGGCCAGGCGAATATTGAGCATCTGCGTGAGCTGGCCGGCGAGCTTGGGCGCGCGGCCGTTCTTAACGAGGTTCTCGAGCGTGCGGGGAATCAGCAGCAGGTGCGCGTCGGGCAGGGTCGCGCGGATCTGTGCCTCGGTCTCGTCCAGGCTGCGGCCGTCCTCGCGCATGGCGAGCGCGTACTCCACCAGCAGGCCCTCGGCACCCGAGCCGGTGCGCGAATCGATGCAGCGCACGTCGAGCTCGTGGGTCTCGGCGACCAGGCATGCGTTGGAATAGCAGGCGGACCATTCGCTGCACAGCGAGATAAAGATCGCGCTGTCGTGGCCGTCAGCACGCACGCGGTCAAAGAGTGCCTTGAACTCGCCGGCACTCGGCTGCGAGGTGTGCGGCAGCTGCTCGGAGCCGGCCATGCGGGCGACGTACTCCTCGGCGGTGATCTGTACCTGGTCGAGCAGGTCCTCGCCCTCGATAATCACATGCAGTGGAATGACGTAAATGCCAAGCTCTTGAGCACGGGCGGGGGAGATGTCCGACGTGGAGTCGGTTATGATGGCAAAAGACATAATTGCACCTTTCATTGGGGCGCTTGCGCGCCGCCTTCTGAGAGCAAAGTGCGACAAGTATAGTGGAGTCGTTCCACATTTCTAGGTTCAATTGTTGAATAGTCAACAGTTTGAAGTGTCGGTGTGGAAATCATCAACTGGGGAAGAGGAATGCCGATGGAGGCGTTGGAGATATACAGGCGGCCGGTTGTGCTGTTCGATTTTGACGGCACGGTGGCCGATACGGGCCGGGCGGTGATGAGCTCGACGCGCAAGACGTTGGCCGCGCGCGGGTTTTCGGAGGCGCAGATGGGTGACCTGCGCCGCATGATCGGGCCGCCCCTGTGGAAGAGCTTTCACGACTTTTATGGCTTCTCCCGCGAGGAGTCGCTTGTGGTGGCTGACGAGTACCGTGCCTTTTTTGATGAGCTGGGACCGGAAGAGTATCCCGTGTTCGATGGAATCCCCGAGCTGCTCGATGGCCTTGTCGCGCAGGGGCATCGCTTGGTCGTGGCGACGTCACGCATGGAGGCAAAGTGCATTGACATGGTGGGCGAGCTGGGGCTTTCGCAGTTTGAGGCGGTGGTTGGCATGAATCCGCCGCAGGGACGCGAGACCAAGGCCGATTCGGTTCGCGATGCCCTGGCGGCGCTCGGCGCGACGGCCGACGATGCCGTGATGATCGGCGATCGCTTTAACGATGTGGAGGGCGCACACGCGATGGGCGTGCCGTGCATCGGCATCTATTCGGGCGCGGCAGCGCCGGGGGAGCACGAGGCCGCGGGCGCCGATGCGGTGGTGCACTCGGTGGCCGAGCTTGCTAAACTTTTCGCTATCTAATAGACATAATGTGAGGGGCGGGCGTACCCGTCGCTCATTGGTAAGGAGGTCGTCCATGAATCAGGTGGAGCAGAGCGTCGCTGAGTATGTCGACGAGGTCTGGGAGGATGTCGTCGCTGATATCGAGCAGCTGGTGAGTTATCCTTCCGTGGCAGTTTCTGCCGATGCGGAGCCCGGCGCGCCGTTTGGCCGCCCGGTCCGTGACGCGCTCGATTGCGCGCTCGGCATCGCGCAGAAGCTCGGCTATCAGACGAGCGACGACGAGGGCTATGTGGGAATCGCCGATATCCCGGGCCGCGGCGACAAGCAGCTCGCGACTATCTGCCACGTGGACGTGGTTCCCGCCGGCCCTGGCTGGAACACCGATCCGTTCGCGATGGAGCGTCGCGAGGGCTGGTTGCTCGGTCGCGGCGTGATCGACGACAAGGGCCCGGCAGTGCTGTCGCTTTATGCCGGCGCGTACCTGCTCAAGCACGGCATTGTTCCGCGCTACACCTTCCGCGCGCTGCTGGGCTGCGATGAGGAAGTGGGCATGTCCGACGTTCACCATTATCTGGAGAACCACGCAGACCCCGACTTTTTGTTTACGCCCGATGCCGAGTTCCCGGTCTGCAATGCCGAGAAGGGCCAGTTTGGGGCGACGTTCGTGAGTCCCAAGATCGACGGCGGGCGCATCGTGTCGTGGAGCGGCGCCGAGGCGAGCAATGCCATTCCGTCGCAGTCCATCTGCGAGCTCGCGATTGCCGCCGATGAGCTGCCGGCGCCGGTCGAGAATGCTGACCGCCTGGAGATCACGGCTCTCGACAATGGTCATGTGCAGATTTTCGCCCACGGTATTGGCGGTCACGCCTCGATGCCCGAGGGGACGATCAATGCCGTCGGCCTGATCGTGTCGTATCTGCGCGAGGCCGAGGACGCGTTTGGTGCCCGCGGCGAGCGCCTGCTGACGCCTGCCGAGCACGAGTTTGTCAAGTTTTTGGCCTTTGTGCATGCGGACGCCTATGGTCGCGGCCTGGGTATCGACGCGACGAGCCCGGCGTTTGGCCCGCTCACCTGCAACCCCGGCGTCATCCGCGTGGTGGATGGCCATATCGAGCAGGTCATCGACGTGCGTTTCCCTGATAGCACGAGCGCCGATACCATCCGCGAGCAGCTCGAGCCGCTCGTGGGGCGCTTTGACGTGACGTGTCGCCTGGGTCATGCAAAGGTGCCGTTCTCGGTGTCTGCCGACGATCCGGCCGTGAAGGCGCTTATCGATACCTATAACGAGTTTACGGGCAAGCACGCCGAGCCTTTTGCCATGGGCGGCGGCACGTACGCGCGCAACTTTGCCCGCGCCGTGTCGTTTGGCCCCGAGGAGACCGGTCTGGAGCTGCCCGCATGGGGCGGCCAGATGCACGGCCCCAACGAGTGCGCCAACGAGGAACAGCTCAAACAAGCGCTCAAGATCTATATTGTTGCGATCCTCCGTTTGAATGAATTGGAGCTTTAAGGTCTCGCGGTTTCCCAATCTAAGTTGCGGTGGAATAGTTCCTAGAATGGGCCATTTGATGGCCAAGCAGGAACTATTTCACCGCAACTTTGTTTTTATTGGTGTAAAAGGCGGGTCATGCTTGGTGGCGGGTTTGTTATCCGTTTGTAAAGGCTGGGCCGGGCTTGCGGTAAGGGTCTATCAAATGCCCGTAAAAAACCGCAGTTGGCGCTGGTGCTGCCCGGTCGGGGCCGTATCTTTCCAAACAGCAAAGCGGGCAGGGTGCCCGCGATTCGCATGTATGAAAGGAAGATCATGCTCGATCAGGCTTATTCTCGTCGTCAGTTCCTCGGCCTCGCTGGTGGCCTCGCCAGCATCGTGGGCCTCGGTCTCGTTGGTTGTGGCGGCTCCGGCGCATCCGACGCCGCCGACAAGGGCAGCGCCGCCGCTGCCGAGTCCGTCTCCGGCGAGGTGACCTACGACGGTGCCTCCTCGTTCCAGGCTCTCGTCGAGGCTGCTGCCGAGAAGTTCATGGATGCCAACCCCGACGTCTCCATCTCCGGCTCGGGCAACGGTTCGGGCAAGGGTCTGACCGCTGTCGCCGCTGGCACCGTCACCATCGGTAACTCCGACGTCTTCGCCGAGACCAAGCTCGAGGCCGACCAGGTCAAGAATCTCGTCGACCACGAGGTCGCCGTCGTTGGCATGGGTCCCGTCGTCTCCAAGAACGTGACGGTCGACGACCTGTCCCTCGAGCAGCTCAAGGGTATCTTCTCCGGCCAGATCACCAACTGGAAGGAGGTCGGCGGCGACGACGTCAAGATCGTCGTTCTCAACCGCAAGGCTGGCTCCGGCACCCGTGCCACCTTCGAGGCCGCCGTTTTTGGCGACGAGGCCGTCGACTTTAAGGGCGACGCCGAGCTCGACAAGTCCGGCGATGTCCAGACTCAGATGGGCAGTACCGACAACGCCATCTCCTACCTCGACTTCTCGCACTTCGATGACTCCAAGTTCAACGCCATCAAGGTCGAGGGCGTCGAGCCCAAGAGCAAGAATGTCACTGATGACTCCTTCAAGATCTGGGCTACCGAGCACATGTACTGCTCCAAGGACGCCGACGAGGCCACCAAGGCCTTCCTGGAGTTCATGCTTTCCGACGACGTCCAGGGCAAGCTCGTCGAGGAGCAGGGCTTCATCCCCGTCTCTGCCATGAAGGTCGTCAAGGACGCCAGCGGCAAGGTCTCTGCTAAATAAGTAATCGCCCCGGAAAGGTTTGCAATGGCAAAACAGCTGCCAAAGCGCGACCTTGAGAACGTGGGCCTGGGCGTCACGGGCGCGTGCGTAGCGCTCGTGACGCTTGTCGTTGCCGCGCTCATCTTTATGGTCGCCCAAAAGGGCCTCTCGGCTTTTGTCAAGGACGGCGTCTCGGTCGTCGAGTTTTTCACCGGCACCAAGTGGGACCTGGCCAACACAGCCGAAAACGGCCTGCCCTATACCGGCGCCCTGCCCCTGATCGTCACCTCGTTTGCGGTCATGGTGCTCTCCACGCTTATCGCGCTGCCCATCGCCATCGGCTCTGCCATCTTTGCGGTCGAGATTAGCCCTAAGTTTGGCTCTAAGATCTTTCAGCCGCTCATTGAGCTTTTGACCGGCATCCCCTCGGTCGTCTTTGGCCTGATCGGTTTTCACGTGGTCGTCGGTCTTATGAAGAGCGTTTTCCACGTGAGCACGGGCCTGGGCATCTTGCCCGGCGCCATCGTGCTGGCCGTCATGATCCTGCCGACCATGACCACGCTTTCGGTCGATGGCCTGCGCGCCGTGCCCGACGGCTACCGCCAGGGCTCGCTCGCGCTGGGCTACACCCGCTGGCAGACCATCTGGCACGTGGTGCTCAAGTCCGCCATGCCGTCGCTCATGACCGCGGTTATCTTGGGCATGACCCGCGCCTTTGGCGAGACGCTCGCCGTGCGCATGGTCATCGGCGGCATCGAGGCCATGCCGACGTCGCTGCTGTCGCCGGCTTCGACCATCACCACCACGCTCACCACGTCCATGGCAGTCTATGCCGAGGGCTCGGCCCAAGACGATGTTCTGTGGGCGCTCGGCCTGCTGCTGATGGGCATGAGTCTCATCTTCATCCTGATCATCCACCTTATCGGCCGCAAGGGGGCGAAGGCTCGTGGCTAGCACGCGTATCCACATCGACGAGGCGAGGCTCGGGCGTGTCCAAAAGCAGGACCGCTTCGCCACGGGCGTGTTGACGGCGATCGTCGCCATCGTCATGCTCATCGTCGTCTCCATGGTGGCCTATATCCTGTTCGAGGGCATCTCGACGCTGTTCCAGCCGGGCTTTCTCACGGAGCCGTCGCGCGCCAACGGAACGCAGGGCGGCGTGCTCTACCAGCTGTTCGACTCGTTCTACCTGCTGCTGATCACCCTGATCATCTCGGTGCCCATCAGCCTGGGCGGAGCGGTCTTCCTGGTTGAGTACGCGCCGAACGGCCCTATCCGCGACATCGCCTCCACCGCCATCGAGACGCTGTCCTCGCTGCCTTCCATCGTCGTCGGCATGTTCGGCTTTCTGGTGTTCTCGGTGCAGCTGGGCTGGAAGTACTCCATCATCTCCGGCGCCGTCGCGCTCACCATGTTCAATATCCCCATTCTGGTGCGCGTGATCCAGCAGGCGCTCGAGGACGTGCCGCAGGCCCAGCGCGATGCGTGCCTGGCCATGGGCCTCACCCGCTGGGAGGCCACGCTGCACATCCTGATTCCCGAGGCCATGCCCGCTATCGTGACCGGCATCGTGCTTTCGGCCGGCCGCGTCTTTGGCGAGGCCGCGGCGCTGCTCTTTACCTCGGGCATGAGCTCGCCGGTTCGCCTCAACTTCTTGAGCCTTAACCTGTCGAGCCCTACTTGCGCCTGGAACGTGTTCCGCCCCGGTGAGTCGCTCGCCGTGCATATCTACAAGATCTATGGCGAAGGCAGCCCCGAGGCCCAGCAGATCGTTTGGGGTACCGCGGCACTGCTGATGATTTGCGTGCTGCTGTTTAACGTAATCGCCCGCATTGTGGGCAAGCAACTGGCAAGGAAGATGACGGCCGAATGAGCGAGATGAATGTAACGCCCGCAACCGAAGCGGCATCGTCCGACACCCGGGACTTCCTGTCGAGCGTGGGGGAGAGCGAGAAGCGCGTGCGCGTGAGCGGCAAGGCCGTGAGCGACGAGGTCGTGCTCTCCACCAAGGACGTCAACGTGTACTATGGCGACCACCATGCACTGCACAATACGTCGCTCGACTTCCACAAGGGCGAGATCACGGCGCTCATTGGGCCTTCGGGCTGCGGTAAGTCGACCTTCTTGCGTAGCCTCAACCTCATGAATCGCGAGATTCGCGGCTGCCGCGTGGAGGGCGAGATCAACTATCGCGGGCGCAACGTGAACACCAAGACCGAAAACACCTACGAGCTGCGCCGTTCCATTGGCATGGTGTTCCAGCAGCCCAACCCGTTCCGCAAGTCCATTCGCGACAACATCACGTTTGCGCCCAAGCGCCACGGCATCACCGACCGTGACGAGCTCGACCGCATGGTCGAGGAAAGCTTACGCGGCGCGGCGCTGTGGGACGAGGTCAAAGACAAGCTCGATAAGAGCGCCTATGCGCTTTCGGGCGGTCAGCAGCAGCGTCTGTGCATCGCGCGCACGCTGGCGCTCAACCCCGACGTGATCTTGTTCGACGAGCCCTGCTCGGCGCTCGACCCCATCTCGACGCTGGCGATCGAGGACCTGATGTCATCGATCGTTGCCGACCGCGCCATCGTCATCGTGACGCACAACATGGAGCAGGCGTCGCGTGTGTCCAACCGCACGGCGTTCTTCTACATGGGCGATATGGTCGAGTACGACGAGACTGACGAGATTTTCCAACGGCCCAAGGATAAGCGGCTGAATGATTACCTCACCGGCATGTTCTCCTAGTCCGGGACATGCTTGAGGCCCGCGGCGGCCACGGTTGCCACGGGACTGATTGGAGAGGCGGGTCATCTCTTTTGGGAGATGGCCCGCCTTTTTGTGTCGTGTGCGGCCCGCCTTTTCGCTGCTATTATGGACAACGTTGAATTTCTACGAAGGAGCAGGGCATATGGCGATTCTTTTGGGATGCGATTCCGTCAGCCTAGAGTTTCCCACCAAGCATATTTTCGATAGCGTGACGCTCGGCGTGGGCGAGGGCGACCGTATTGGTATTGTCGGTAAAAACGGCGACGGCAAGTCGACGCTGCTGAGCGTGCTCGCCGGCACGCTGGAGCCCGACGACGGCCGCGTGACGCATCGTCGCGGCACCACGATCGGCCTGCTCGGCCAAAAGGACCAGCTTGTCGACACCGACACCGTGCACCATGCCGTCGTGGGCGACACGCCCGAGTATGAGTGGGCGTCGAGCCCCCGCACGCGCCAGATCCTCGCCGGTCTCATTAGCGATGTGCCCTGGGAGGGCACGGTGGGCGAGCTTTCGGGTGGCCAGCGCCGCCGCGTGGACCTCGCACGCCTGTTGATCGGCGACTACGACGTGCTCATGCTCGACGAGCCCACTAACCATCTGGACATGCGCACCATCAACTGGCTTGCACGCCATCTTAAGGCTCGCTGGCAGCGCGGTCAGGGCGCCATGCTCGTGGTCACGCACGATCGCTGGTTCTTGGACGAGGTCTGCACCAGCATGTGGGAGGTCCACGACGGCCAGGTCGATCCCTTCGAGGGCGGCTACTCCGCATATATCCTGCAGCGCGTGGAGCGCGACCGCATGGCCGCGGTTACCGAGGAACGCCGTCGCAACATGGCGCGCAAGGAGCTCGCGTGGCTGAGCCGCGGCGCCCAGGCGCGTTCCACCAAGCCCAAGTTTCGCGTTGATGCCGCTCGCGAGCTGATCGCCGACGTGCCGCCCGTGCGTGACGAGCTGGAGCTCAAGCGCCTCGCCGTGAGCCGCCTGGGCAAGCAGGTTATCGATGTGGTCGACGTGGACGCCGGCTATGCGGATACCGATGGCGCGCCCAAGCAGGTGCTCTCTGACGTGACCTGGCTCATTGGTGCGGGCGACCGCTATGGCCTGCTGGGCGAGAACGGTGCCGGCAAGTCGACGCTGCTCGACGTGATCCAGGGCAAGATTGAACCCACGCGCGGCCGCGTGAAGATTGGCCAGACAGTGCGCTTTGGCGTGCTGTCGCAGCAGCTCGAGGAGCTCGAACCCTACATGGGCGACACGATCCGCGAGGTGCTCGGCAACTATAAGAAGTACTACGTCATCGACGGCAAGGAGACTTCGCCCGAGAAGCTCTGCGAGCGTCTGGGCTTTACGACGCAGCAGCTCTGGAGCCGCATCGGCGATCTTTCGGGCGGCCAGCGCCGTCGCCTGTCGCTGTTGCTGACGATTCTGGACGAGCCCAACGTGCTCATCCTGGACGAGCCGGGCAACGACCTGGATACCGACATGCTCGCGATTGTCGAGGACCTGCTGGACGGCTGGCCCGGCACGCTGATCCTGGTGACACACGATCGCTTTTTGATGGAGCGCGTGACCGACCAACAGTGGGCACTGCTCGATGGCCATCTGACGCATATGCCCGGCGGCGTGGACCAGTACCTGCGCCTGTGCAACGCTACCGCCGAGGGCGAGCCCGTGGGCGCGCCGAGCGCTAAGACCGGCACGTTCGACACCGGTGCGGCGGCTGCTGCCGACAAGCCCAAGTCGAGCGGTCAGCCCAACGGCCTTTCCAACGCCGAGCGTCAGAAGCTCCGCCGCGAGGTGAGCTCGCTCGAGCGCAAGATGGAGACGCAGCGCGCCCGCGTGGAGGAGGCCGAGGCCGCCATGGCCCAGGTCGATCCCACCAACTACACGGCGCTCGGCGAGCAGCAGGCAAAGATCGACGAGGCTCACGCCGCCATGGACGAGCTGGAGATGGCGTGGCTCGAGGCGAGCGAAAAGCTCGAGGGCGAGGAGTAGGCGAGAATGATCAAAGCCGCGTTTTTCGATATCGACGGTACGCTGCTGAGCTTTAAGACCCACCGGATTCCGGCGTCGGCGCAGCAGGTGCTCGACAGCTTTCGCGAGCAGGGGATTGCGTGCGTGATCGCCACGGGCCGTCCGACCTACCAGATGCCGGACTGGCTGTTCGACCTGGGCTGGGATGCGTACATTACGCTTTCGGGCCAGCACTGTTTTGATGCCAAGGGCGTCTACCGCAGCTGCCCGATCGATCCGGACGACGTTGCGGTGATTGTGGACCAGGTGGCGCAGGGGCGCTACGACTCACTGTGCATGCAGGGCGAGAACTCGTTTGTGAACCGCCTGTCCGAGCGCGTGGTGACGGCTGGCAGCAACGCGGGAATCGTCTACCACGAGGAGCCGTTTGAGCATGCCTTTGACGCGCCGGTCTATCAGTTCTGTGCCTTTGTTGACCCAGTTGACGAGCATATCGTGACCGATGCCGTGTCGCATTCGCTCACCACGCGCTGGTGCGACCTGTTCTGCGACATTATTCCGGCCAACGGCGGCAAGGACCTGGGTGTGGCGGCGACGCTGGAGCGCCTGGGCATCGACGCGAGTGAAGCGATTGCCTTTGGCGACGGCGAGAACGACCTGTCGATGTTCTCGGCCGTGGGCACAAGTGTGGCCATGGGCAACGCGCAGGACACGGTGAAAGCTGCGGCGACCTACGTGACGACCGCCGTGGACGACGATGGGATCTACAACGCCGCAAAGCACTTTGGCCTGTTATAGCTGCGGCTCGGCACTTTGGGACGCTCCTTTTCTGCCGGCACCTGGGGACACTCCTTGCGGGGCGTCCCCATTTTGTTTTCGTCCCGCACGTTTTGTGAAACACGGCTAACTTTTAGGCAAAGTAGTAAGACATGGGCAACTTTTGCGGTAAAGTAAGCTGTGAAAAGTATCCAAAGGCTAACTAGCAATCATCGCGAAAGGCGGCCCATGGCCCTACGTGAATCCGGAGAAGACTATCTCGAATCGATCTACGTTCTGTCGGAACGTCAGGGCATCGTGCGCTCGATCGACGTTGCGGAGCACCTCGGCGTAACCAAGGCGAGCGTTTCCAAGGCCATGGCGACGTTGGAAAGCAACGGCTATGTCGAAATGGGCAAGCGCGACGTTCATCTGACGGAGCGTGGTCTGGAGGTCGCGCGCCAAATGTGGGAGCGTCACTGCTTTTTCGTGGGCCTGCTAGAGGATGCGGGTGTTTCGGCTGAGGTCGCGTCGCAAGAGGGCTGCCACATGGAGCACTGCCTAAGCGAGGAAAGCTTCGAGAAGCTGAGGGCGATGCTGGGACGGGACGGTGCTTCGGCGCCAATAATGACCGACTAGCACTCCCGCAGCGGCGCGCCTCCCGCGCCGGAACGGCGCGGGACAGCGACCGGGATCAGTAGCACCACCAACTAAGTCCAATTCAGACAAGGAACCCCGTCAGTAAGCGATGCCCAAGAACCACCAGCTGTGTCAACGCAGGTCGGGGCCGGGCTTGGTTTTGAAAACACTCCGCACTGATATCTTCTTAATTGAAGACGTCGATGGCGCACCCGTATACCATTGACGTCGACACCATCAGATGCGGACCGCGCGGTGACCCCACATTCCGCTGGCGCCCACAGGGCTGCCCTCGTTTCCTGACATGTCCCGCGCGGGCCGCGGCGAGCCGAGACCGCCGCATGACCTA
>RQCP01000021.1 GCA_008668235.1 Collinsella aerofaciens
CATCTTCCCGGCAATCGTCGATAAACCCGAGAAACTCATCCCATTGCTCGACATCATCTCGGTCGGCATCTACGCCGCCACCGGAGCGGACAAAGCACTGGTTTATGGCTTTGCGCCGGCCGTATGCATCATGATGGGCTTTTTCACCGCGGTGGGTGGCGGCATGTTGCGCGACGGCTTTATGGGCGTGGTTCCGGGCATTTTCCAACGTACTAACTTTTATGCCATCGCCGCCATCGCCGGATCGACAAGCTATGTGTGTCTCGTTATGAGCGGCATCATGAGCAATGTCGCCGCGCTGGTCGTATGCGTCGCGGTGACCATGGGTCTGCGCTGGCTCTCGCTGCGCTTTGATATCAAAAGCCCCACCGAGGAAGACATCGCACGTTTTTTGCATCGCAAAAAGTAGGTGGCGCGGGCTCGTCCCCGAAATGCAACTGAGAGGTTCTTTTAGAGCGCCCGCGCGTTGGGTACCCTGTTAGATACATGTCGAGTATCTAACGAAGGATTCACTATGCCTTGCAACCTAGCACCGTCGTCCCGACGCCGTAAAACGCGTGGCCGCATCGCCCTCCTATTCGCACTGATTGCACTTGCGCTGACCGCGCTTCCCACGACGTCGTTCGCCGGCACAGACACCGCGGGCAACGTGCTCGCAACCGAAGTTGACTCAAATCCGTCTGGCGTCGAAGGCGACCTGTACTGGGCCGGCCAAAGCCTTAACCTAGACGACGCTTCCATCGGCCGCGATATTATCGCGGCAGGCGAGAGCTTGTCGATTCGCGACTGCACTGTGGGCGGCGCCGTTCGCCTGGCGGCGCGCACCATCGATATCTCCAAAACCGCAATCGATGGCAGCGTGACGGTAGCCGGTCAGCATGTCGTGCTCAACACTGGTAGCACCGCCAACTGTTTTTACGCGATGGGCGAGACAGTTGCCCTGCGCGGTTCTACCAAGTCGGCAGTGCTCGCGGGCGACACCGTGACCATCGACGGCACCGTCGAGGGCGATGTCGAGGTTTGGGCCGATAAACTCGTCTTGGGCAAGAATGCCCGCATTACCGGCACCGTGAACGCGCATGTTTCCGAGGACCCCGAGCGCGCCGCAGGAGCCGAGGTCGGCGCGCTCAAGATCGACCGCACCGAGAACGAAGATGCTTCCACCCTTAACGATATCGTCGGCGGCATCGTGGCCGCGGCACTCTCGACCTGCTTTATCGCCCTGTTGCTCGAGCTCGTCTTTCCGCGCGCGACCGCCAGCGCCGCCGGCATGCTTCACCAGCGCCCCACGCCCCTGTGGGTGAGCGGTCTTCTGGGTACGGTAGCCATTGTCCCTGCCGTATTGTTGCTGATTATCTCTATCGCCGGCCTGTCGCTTGCCGGAGCCCTCATGTGCGCCGTGATCGGCGTCGCGCTGGTCTCCACCGCCTTTGCGGGCTGCGCGATCGCCCGCATGGTCGGACACAACCAGAACCGCTACGCCATGGCAGCTGTCGGCGGTGTGGCCGCAGGCGCCCTCACAGGACTTCCCCTCATCGGCGACTTCATCAGCGGCGTTGCCTTTGTCTTTATGCTCGGCTACGTTATCCAGATCATCTGGCGCAACGCCCACCTCAAGCCCCAACAAGCCTCCAACACGCCAGGACTCCCCACCGCCTAGCCGCAACCACCACAAAAGGGCCAGGCACCTTTGTGGTGGTGCAAAGCAACCCGACCCCATTGCACCAAAAAGGGCGCCGACCATTGCGGTCGACGCCCTTTCTTGTTGGCGGTTATAAGCCCCAGCGCTTATTTGTTGACCTGACCGGCGCGGACGGCGGCCTTCTTACGGTCGGTGGCGTTGAGCAGACGCTTGCGCAGGCGGATGTTCTTGGGAGTGATCTCGACCAGCTCGTCGTCGGCGATGTACTCCAGCGCCTCCTCCAGCGAGAAGGTGCGAGGCGGCACCAACTGCACGGAGATGTCGGAGGTCGAGGAGCGCTGGTTGCCCAGGTTCTTGGTACGGGCGATGTTGACGACCATGTCGCCGGCCTTGCTGCGCTCGCCCACAATCATGCCCTCGTAGCACTCGGTGCCCGGCTCAACGAACAGCTGGCCGCGCTCCTGCAGCGTACCCAGAGCGTAGGCAACGGCCTTCTCAGTGGTCATGGAGATCATAGCGCCGTTCTGGCGGTTACCGATCTCGCCGGCGTAAGGACCATACTCCAGGAAGGTGTGGTAGAACACGCCCTCGCCGTGAGTGACGTTCATAATGCGGTTCTTAAGGCCCATGATGCCGCGGGTCGGGATCTTGAACTCAAGGTGTGTCACGATGCCCGAGGTGTCCATGCTCGTCATGATGCCGCCGGAGGTACCGAAGACCTCGACGACCTTGCCCGAGTACTCGTCCGGACACTCAACAACGGCCTGCTCGACAGGCTCCAGCTTGTTACCGTTCTCGTCCTTCTTAAACAGAACGCGAGGACGACCGACCTGGAACTCAAAGCCCTCGCGGCGCATGGACTCCATCAGGACGGACAGGTGCAGAATGCCGCGGCCAGAGACCTCAACGCCGCTCTTGTCCTCGAGCTCCTCGATCTTCATGGTCACGTTGTTCTCGGCCTCGTTGAACAGGCGCTCCTTGAGCTGACGGGCACCCACGATGTCGCCGTCACGGCCGACGAGCGGGGAGGTCGAAGCCTCAAAGACGATGGACAGGGTCGGCGGATCGATCTCGATGGGCTCGAGCTCGACGGGGTTCTCGGGGTCGGTGTAGACATCGCCGATATCGGTGCGGTCAATGCCCACGACAGCGGCGATATCGCCGGCGCCGACTTCCTGGCACTCGGTGCGGCCCAAGTAGTCGAAGGTAAAGAGCTGCTTGACAGTAGCGGTGGCGCTGGAGCCGTCGTTCTTCACAACCAGGATCTGATCGCCCTGATGGATGGCGCCGGAATACACGCGGCCGATGCCGATGCGGCCAACGAAGTTGGAGTGGTCGATGGTCACGCACTGCATGGCCAGCGGGGCATTCTCGTCAACCTCGGGCGCGGGCATGTCGTCGATGATCATATCGAGCAGCGGATACATGTCCATGTTGCCGTCGTTGGGATCGAGGCGGGCAAAGCCATTCATGGCGCTGGCGTAGACCACGTGCTCCATGGCAAACTCGAGCTGGTCGTCGGTGGCGCCCAGGTCGGCCATAAGGTCGAGGCAGTCGTTGTAGGCCTTCTCGGGGTTGGCGCCCGGACGATCGATCTTGTTGATGACGATCATGATCTTGAGGCCGGTGTCGATAGCGTGACGCAGCACGAAACGGGTCTGGGGCATGGGGCCCTCAAAGGCGTCGACCAGCAGCAGGGCGCCGTCGGCCATACGCAGCACGCGCTCGACCTCGCCGCCAAAGTCGGCGTGGCCCGGGGTGTCGATGACGTTGATCTTGACGTCCTTGTACTCGATAGAGATGTTCTTGGCGAGAATCGTGATGCCGCGCTCGCGCTCCTGGTCGTTAGAGTCCAGGACGCGATCCTCGACCTGCTGGTTGGCACGGAAGGCATCCGTGGCACGCAGGAGCTTATCGACCATCGTCGTCTTGCCGTGGTCGACGTGGGCGATGATGGCGATGTTCCTCAGATTGTCTACGCGCATGTAGTTCCCCTATCTTCTATCCATATACAAACGGCACGCGTATGCGGCCCGCCCAGCGATACAACGCTCAGCGGGAATATTGAGCCTTTTACCGAAAACTCGTTTATTTTAGCGATTTTAGATGAGAGGGGTTTCCTCACCTGCAGGTTCAGGGTCGCTCCACATAAAACCATCGCCGGCGCCCACGCCCTCATACAGCACATATGCCGAAAAACCGCTCTCGAGCGTGGTCTCAAAGAAGCTCACGAGCAGAGCATCGTGGTAGCCACCGTCAATCTCGACGCAGCCGGTATAGCCGATGGCATAGCGGGCGATACGGCCCAGGCCCTCGTCCTTAAGGCCCATCTTGTGCTCGGAGATAAAGTTGGTGGCGGCCTCGAGGCACGCCTCTTCGCCGTCCTCGTCGAGTGCCGCCAGATAGCGGTTGGAAGCAGCGTCCTCGATCGCCACAACCACGCCAGGGTTTTCACCGGCGGCAAGGTCGTCCAAGAACGCGCCGATCAGATCGCACACCATGGCGTCGAGCTCGGCGGAGACGTTACCGGCGTCCTGCATATCCTGTGCCATCTTTAGACCTTCCCATCGAGTCTGGCGTCATTACAGTTCTTGTGCCTCGGCGGCGATCTTAGCGGCAGCGTCGCGGGTGCGCATCATATCCATCGCGCGCTTGTCGAGCACCTTGATCTGACTGGTCAGCATGACCGCATCGACCACACCCCAGATCACGAGGCCCGTAGAGATCGAAAACCCAAGCGCACCAACTGTACCACGAAGGCGCGAGCAGATTGCCGCGACAAGGGCGGAGACGACAACCATCTTGATAAACGAGCCGCGGCGTTCGCGAAGCGTGCGGGCCTGCGTCACATAGGCAATGCGAGCCGCCTCAGAAGCCTCCGAGCGCATCTGGGCCTCGCGCGCAATGGCCGCCGCCTCAGCCGACATACCGCCGGCCATCAGCGAACGCTCCGCAGCCTGGCCGCCCCACATTTAGAAGTCATCGGGGGAGAGCGTATGGACGAACTCGTCGAACTTCTCGAACTCCCGCTCGTCGTCAACTTCCTCGGCATGGGCAGAAACGGTGCCCAGGCGATTCATGATGTCGTCCTCCACAAACATGGGGGCATTGCTGCGCACGGCAAGGGCAATGGCATCACTGGGACGCGCATCGATCTTATGCTCTTTGCCATCGGCCAACACGACAACCGTCGCGTAAAACACGGGCGGCTCGGCGCGAACGATTTCGATGCGTTCGAGCTTGGCACCCAGGGCACCAACAGTATCGAGCAACAGGTCATGGGTAATCGGGCGCTCGGCGCGGCCGCTATCGATGCCGCGGCTGATGGCAGCGGCTTCAAACGAACCAGTTTGAATGGAAAGGGAACGCAGCGGCGCGGGCGAGTCCGATTTGCTGCAGCGCTCGCGAAGCACGATAAGCGATGGCACGGGACCGGCGGCCATGACGATGGTCTCTATGTCGACACGAACCATGGAACACCTCCGGTACGTAGCGGTTAACACGCGGCAAGGTCGCCGCATTGAATAGCTATACTACCCAATCTTTCGCACAGCACACAAAACCAAAATGAGATTTATCGCAGACAAGAAAAAAGCCCCGAGGCAACGCCCCAGGGCTCTTCACAGTTTTGATGGTGGACCTGACAAGATTCGAACTTGTGACCTCCCGGTTATCAGCCGGACGCTCTAACCAACTGAGCTACAGGTCCATCATGGTGGAGGTTAGGGGGATCGAACCCCTGACCTCAGGCTTGCAAAGCCCGCGCTCTCCCAGCTGAGCTAAACCCCCACGGAGACAGTAATAAACACCCCAGCGGCGACTCGGCTCTCGCTGGGGTGTTTATTGCGAAAGAAAGTGGTGGACCTGACAAGATTCGAACTTGTGACCTCCCGGTTATCAGCCGGACGCTCTAACCAACTGAGCTACAGGTCCATCGCGCAAGGGATATATTAGACGAGTCGTTACGCGCGCGTCAACAACTTTTTTGAAAATCTTTGGAGGGGTTCGCCCCGGCCGCCCGGCGGCATATGAAGTCGCCTGCTCGGACAGTCCTGACTCGCACGGAGAGCACATTAAGTGCTCTCCGGCTCGTGCGGAACTCGCGATCGACTTCATATGCCGCCGGGCGGCCGGGGCGAACGCGGGTCCCTAGGTTTTCAAAAAAGCGGTCGGCGCGCAGGTGCGCCGACCGCCGATATATGGGGTCTGATGTTTTTGACCGGAGAGGACTACTTACTCGTCGAGGAGATCCTCTGGCATGTCGTTGCCGTCGCCTAGGTCGACTGGGGTCTCTTCGGTGTCAGCTGCGGCCTCGGCGCCCTCGCCTTCGGGTTTTTCCTTGGCTGCCGTCATACGGGCCACGGCGCATATGCGGTCGTTGTCGTCGACGGTCATCATCTTGACGCCCTGGGTGGCGCGACCGGTTTGGCTGATCTCGTCGGTCTTGACGCGAATGACCGTCGCGCCCTCCGTCACGATGAACAGCTCGTGCTGCGTGCCCACCGTCTTCATGGCCGCGAGGTTACCCTTACGTTCGGTCATTTGAATGGTGTAGACGCCCTGGCCGCCGCGATTCTGCTCCGGGTAGTCCGCGACCGGCGTGCGCTTGCCGTAGCCGCGCTCGGTGATGACGAATAGATCGCCGTTGCCGTTAGTGACTTCCATGCCCAGAACGCTCACGCCGTCCTTCAGACCGATACCGCGAACGCCGCTGGTATCGCGGCCGGTGGCGCGCACCTGCTCCTCGGAGAACATGATCGCCTTGCCCGCGGTGGTGGCCAGGATAATCTTGTCGCCGTCGCGCACGCGGCGCACGTTCAGCAGCGCGTCGTCGTCACGCAGGTTGATAGCGATCAGGCCGTCGCGACGGCTGCGGTCATATGCGCTCATCACGGTCTTTTTGACCATGCCGCTCTTGGTGGCAAACATCAGGTACTCGTCGGCCGGGAACTCGCGGCAGCTGATGACGCTCGCGATCTTCTCGCCTTCCTCGAAGGGCAGCAGGTTGACGATCGCGGTACCGCGCGCCTGGCGCGTACCCACCGGCAGCTCGTGCACCTTCAGGCGATAGACCTTGCCCTTGCTCGAGAAGAACAGCACGTACTCGTGCGTGGACGCGATGAACATCTCATCGATAACGTCGTCCTCTTTGAGGTTGACGCCCGACACGCCCTTGCCACCGCGCTTCTGGGCACGGTAGGCAGCCACTGGGATACGCTTAACGTAGCCGGTGTGGGTGATGGTCACGACCATATCCTCGTCGGCGATGAGGTCCTCGACATCCAGGTCCTTCTCAACCTGGCTGATTTCGGTACGGCGCTTGTCGCCAAACTTCTTGGAGATCTCGCGCATCTCTTCCTTGATGACGCCCAGAATCTTCTCCTCGTGCGCCAGCAGGTCCTCGTAGTAGGCGATGGCGCGGCGCAGGCCGTCCAACTCTTCTTGGATCTTGTCGCGCTCCAGGCCGGTCAGGCGGCGCAGCTTCATCTCGAGGATGGCCGTGGTCTGCTCGGGCGTAAAGCCAAAGCGTTCGATCAGTCGGCTGCTGGCCTCGGAGTCGGTCTGCGAGGAGCGGATGATGCTGATGACCTCGTCGATATGGTCAAGGGCCATCAGGTAGCCCTCGAGGATATGCGCGCGGGCCTGGGCCTTCTTAAGGTCGAAGCGGGTGCGGCGGGTGACGACGTCGACCTGGTGGTCGATGTAGTGCTGCAGCATCTCACGCAGGCTCAGGCATTTGGGAACGCCGTTGACGAGTGCCAGGTTGTTGGCGCCAAAGGTCGTCTGCAGCGAGGTGTACTTATACAGATTGTTGAGCACGACCTGCGGAATGACGCCCTTCTTGAGCTCGATGACCAGACGGATGCCCTTCTGGTTGGACTCATCGCGCATATCCGAGATGCCCTCGATGCGCTTGTCGTTGACGAGCTGGGCGATCTTCTCCTGCAGGGTGCCCTTGTTGACCATGTAGGGAATCTCGGTAAAGACCAAGCGGCTGCGGCCGGTCTTGGTGGACTCCACGTGCGCCTTGGCACGCACGGTAATGGAGCCGCGACCGGTCTCGTAGCTCTGCTTAATGCCGGCGCTGCCCATGATGATGGCACCGGTGGGGAAGTCCGGACCGGGCATGATCTGCATGAGCTCGTCGACGGTGGCGTCGGGGTTGTCGATCAGGTAGCAGGTGGCCTCGATCGCCTCGGTGAGGTTATGCGGGGCGATGTTGGTGGCCATGCCGACGGCGATGCCTTGGCTGCCGTTAACCAGCAGGTTGGGGAAGCGCGCAGGCAGCGCCACGGGCTCGGCGAGCGATTCGTCGTAGTTGGGCTGCCAGTCGACGGTATCCTTCTGCAGGTCGCGCAGCAGTTCCATGGCGGGCTTTGCCAGGCGGCTCTCGGTGTAACGCATGGCCGCCGCGCCGTCGCCGTCGATGTTACCGAAGTTGCCGTGACCATCGATGAGCGGCGTGCGCATGGAGAACCACTGCGCCAGGCGAACCATGGCCTCGTAGACCGCGGAGTCACCGTGCGGATGGTACTTACCGATAACTTCGCCGACCGTCCAGGCCGACTTCTTATGTGGGCGGTTGGGGTAGATGCCGCTCTCGTTCATCGCGTACAGGATGCGGCGGTGCACCGGCTTTAAGCCGTCGCGCACGTCCGGCAGGGCGCGCGCCGTGATGACCGACATCGAATACTCGATGAACGACTGCTTCATCTCGCGACCGAACTCCGAAATCTGGAGCTGGCCGCCGTTGATATCCTCGCCGGCCGAGGCGCCGCGATCGACTTCGCCAAAGCTCTCCTCGAGCTCGGCGTCGTCGTCTTCTTCCTCATCATCATCGGCATCGGGGTTATAGGCGTCCGGGTCGCCGTCCTCGCCCTGCTCAGCACGGGCAAGCAGGCGCTTCAAATCATCGGGCATACCGGCATCGCCGGCCTCGTCCATACCCTCGTTATTGTTGATATCGTCTGCCACGTTACCTCCTCTTAAGCGTCAAGGAAACGCGCGTCATGCGCATGTTTTTCAATGTACTCGCGGCGATAGCCGACCTCGGAACCCATGAGCTCTCGCACGGCGCGGTCCGCCACCACGGCGTCCTCGATCGACACGCGCTGCAGGATGCGGGTCTTGGGGTCCATCGTCGTCGAGGCAAGCTGCTTGGGGTCCATCTCGCCCAGGCCCTTGTAGCGCTGGACGGTATAGCCCTTGCGCTTTTTGGTGATCTTGCCGTCCTTGGCCTTGCCGTCCTCGTCGTTATCGTCGGGGTTCAGGCCCAGGCTCTGGATGGTGTCGCGCAGGATCTCGTCTTCGGGCTGGCGGCCGTTGGGATACACGTAGTGGATCTTGTTGCGCACTTTAATGCCAAAGATGGGCGGGCAGGCAACATAGACGTAACCGGCATCGATCAGCGGACGCATGTACTTGTAGAAGAACGTCAGCAGCAGGATGCGGATATGCGCACCGTCGACGTCTGCATCGGTCATGATGATGATCTTGTGGTAGCGCGCCTTGGTGATATCGAAGTCGCCGCCGTCGCCGGCACTCGTCGTGACGCCGCAGCCGATCGCGGTAATCAGCGACTGGATGGTGTCACTCGAGAACGCGCGATGGTCACCAACGCGTTCGACGTTCAAAATCTTGCCGCGCAGGGGCAGAATCGCCTGGATGTCTCGGCGACGGCCGTCCTTGGCCGAACCGCCTGCCGAGTCGCCCTCTACGATGAAGAGCTCGGTCAGCTCGGCATCGCGCACCGAGCAGTCGGCGAGCTTACCGGGCAGGGACGCCGTCTCGAGCAGGCTCTTGCGGCGGGTCGCCTCGCGCGCCTTGCGGGCGGCATTGCGCGCCTTGCAGGCCTGCTGCGCCTTCTTGACGATCTCGCGAGCGGGCTTAGGGTGCTCCTCGAGGTAATCGGCAAGGCCGTCGGTCACGATCTTGAGCGTCAGCGCGCGCATATAGGAGCTGCCGAGCTTGGCCTTGGTCTGGCCCTCAAACTGCGGATCGGGCAGCTTGACCGAGATAACGGCCGAAAGGCCCTCGCGCACATCGTCGCCGGTCAGATTGGCGTCTTTTTCCTTGAGCAGGTTCTGCTTGCGCGCATAGTCGTTGATCACGCGGGTGAGCGCGGTGCGGAAGCCCTCAAGGTGCATGCCGCCCTCGGGGGTGTAGATGTCGTTGGCAAACGACATGACGTTCTCGCCGTAGCCGCTATTCCACTGCAGGGAAACCTCAACCTCGCCCATCTTGGCCACAGGTGCGTCCGGGTCCGATTTGCCCTCGATGTAGATAGGCTCCTTAAAGGCCTCGGGGACGTCCTTGCCCTCGTTAAGGAACTTGACGAAGTCGATGATGCCGCCCTCGTAGCAAAACTCCTCCACGTGGGGAGTAGACTCGCGCTCGTCAGTCAGCACGATTTTGAGGTTCTTATTGAGGAACGCCGTCTCCTGCAGACGGTTGTGCAGCGTATCGAAATCGTAAATGCAGGTCTCGAAGATCTCGTCGTCGGGCCAGAAGGTGACGGTGGTGCCCGTCGAATCCGAGGTGCCCACGACCTCCATCTTCTTGACGGTCTTGCCGCGCGAGAACTCCATCTCGTAGGTGTTGCCGTCGCGACGAACCTGAACGACCACGCGCTTGGACAGTGCGTTGACGACGGAGATGCCAACGCCGTGCAGGCCGCCCGAGACCTTATAGGCCGAATTATCGAACTTACCGCCGGCGTGCAAAATCGTCATGACGACCTCGAGCGTCGGGATCTTTTTAACAGGGTGCTCGTCGACGGGGATGCCGCGCCCGTTGTCGACGACCGTGATGGAGTTGTCGGCGTGGACCGTCACCTGGATCTCGGTGCAGAAACCGGCCATGGCCTCGTCGACGGAGTTGTCAACGATCTCCCACACCAGGTGATGCAGACCGCTGGCGCTCGTCGAGCCGATATACATGCCCGGGCGCTTACGAACGGCCTCGAGACCTTCGAGAATCTTAATCTCGCCGCCATCGTAATCGTTTTCGTTTGCCACACGTCCTCCTTCAGTCAAGAAAATGTGTACAGCCTTACTAGTTTATCGTAAAAAAATACCCTCGGGAACGAGGGTATTTGGCTCTACAAGGCCACCAGATGCGATTTAAGGCTCTTTTTTGCTTTGCACGCCCTTGGCCCACTCGGCACTGGCTCTCATGGCGTTCTCGAGGGCCTCGCGCAGTTTTTGGTCTTCGATGGGCGCCACTTGGCGCTCAATCTCGGTGCGCTCGGCATCGCTGAGGTCGGCGTGTGGGGCCGGCGGGCGCTCGGTCGTCGCTGGGCGAAGGCGCTCCTTGGCGGCGGGCGGCGTGTGACCGGGCGCGGTGGTTTTGAACACCAGGCCGTCCACATGCGCACCGGCGCGCTCCATGCGCGCGCGGATGATCTCGCGCAACAACGTCATTTCCTGCGTCCACGAGGGCGAGTCGAGATATACCAGCAGCTCATTGGACTCGGGCAGGTAGCGCAGGCCCGTCACATGCCGCCCCTCGCGCGTGCCCGAGCACACCGCGTTCCACGCGCGATAGACCGCGCGCGACTCCTCGGCGGCCTCCATCTGCGCACGGCGCTCAGGGGTCGCAGCCGCCAGGATGCGCTGGCGCTCTGCGTTCAAAAAGCCACTGAAGGCGACCGTTTCGCTCTCGCGCTCGTAATTAGCACGTCTCACCCATGCTCACCACCTTGGCTCGATCAAGCAGGTCATCGGTAAAGTATCCCAGGTTGGTCGTGGTTATGACCGTTTGGATATCATCGCCGATCAGCCGCAGAAAAGCACCGCGGCGCTCGCCGTCGAGCTCGCTCATCACGTCGTCCAGAAGCAACAGCGGAGCAGTACCCAGAACATCGCGAGCCACGGCCACCTCGGCCACCTTCCAGGACAGTACCAACGTTCGCTGCTGTCCTTGGCTGGCAAATGAACGAGCGGAGCGACCCGCCACGGTAAATTCAATCTCGTCGCGATGCGGTCCCACCAACGTCACGCCGCGGCGAATTTCCTCGTCGGTGTGCTCATCAAGGGCGGCCAGCATGCGCTCGTACGCCCAGCCCTTCAGCTCTTCGCGATCCTCGACCTGGGGCAAATCCCCCAGCGTGGACGTATAGGTCACGTTGGCAGCCTCACCGGACGCCACTTGCCCGTAGGCAGTGCGCACATGGCCCGCCAGCCGGTCGAGTAGGGCCAACCGGTGCACGAGCAGGGCCGAGCCCGCGCGGGCAATCGAATCGTTCCACGCGCCGAGCATCTCACGGCAGCACCAGGTCTCCTTGAGCAAGGCGTTACGCTGGGTCACGCAGCGCCCATAGGCGCTCGCAAGATCGGCATAGCGTGCGCTCAGCTGCATGCCAAAGTCATCGAGGGCGGCGCGGCGCACACTGGCGCCTCGCTTAACCATGTCCAGATGGTCGGGACAAAACAGCACGCTCGGCAGAACCCCGCGCACACCGGCGGCAGAGCATCTCTTGCCGTTGCGGCTAAACGAGCGCTTACCGTCCTCCGCGCTCAATCCCATATCAAGCACGCGGCCGTCGCCCTCGAGCCTCAGCTCGACCTTGCACGAGCCCACGCCATCATGGACGAGCTCGGCTGCGGTCGGATGCCTAAACGAGGCGCCGCTCGTCAGCAGCTGCAGCGCCTCTATGAGATTGGTCTTTCCCGCCGCGTTAGGTCCCGCAAGTATCGTCACGCCCTCGTCCAGGGCAAGACGATAGCTCTCGAAACTGCGGTAGTGCGCGACGGAAAGATCGCGGGCGAACATGGTCATGGCGCAACGCTAGATGCGGACCGGCATGACCAGGTACAGGTAGTTGATCTTGTCGTAGGACTTGAAGATGCCCGCCTGCGAGTAGCTCTTGAGCTCCAGCGTGATCTCCTTCTCCTTGGACAGGGCATTGAGGCAGCCGAAGATGTAGTGGTAGTTGAAGGCGATGGTACCCGACTCGCCCTCGGCCTCGACATCGATCGTCTCCTGCGCAAGGTCCTGGTCATCGGAAATGGAGGACAGGCCCATCTGCCCGTTCTCGACATCGATCTCGAACTTGACGGCGGGGTTGGCGCTCGCGATAACGGCCACGCGCTTGAGGGCGGCGTTAAAGGCGGCGACGTCGATCTTGACGCTCGTCACGCACGAATCGGGGATGAGCTGCTTGTAGTTGGGGTACACGCCCTCGATGCGGCGCGACACGTAGGTGGTGTTGCCGGCCTCAAAGACGACCTGGGTGTCGGTAGCCCCAATCATGATGGTCGCCTGGCTGGCCATGATGTTCAGCGCGTCGTTAAAGGCGTCGGCCGGAACGTTGAGCTCAAAGGAACCCTCGAGGGTCGAGGTCTCGACCTGCGTATCGCACACGGCCAAACGGAAGGAATCGGTCGCCACCAGGCGCACGGTGTTGTTCTCGACCTTCATGTGCACGCCACCCAGGATGGGGCGGGCCTTGTCGGTCGAGGTGACGCGCCACACGCGGCCGACCATCTCGGACAAGATATCGGTCGGCAGTTCCACGGCGCTCTCGATGGCATAGGCCGGAAACTCGGGGAAGTCATTAGCATCGAGCGTGTTCAGGCGGAAAGAGCTCTTCTCGCAACCAATCAGCACCTGGCGCTCGGACAGCTCAAATGTGACCGGGGCATCGGGGAGGGTCTTGGTGATATTGGAGAGCATCTTACAGGGGATAACCATCTCGCCCTCTTCTTCGACATGCGCCGCGATGCGATGACGGATCGAGATGGTGTAGTTAGAGGTCTGGAATTCCAAGATGCCGTCTTGGGCCTTGACGAGCACGCCCGACAGGATGGGGAGGGTGGATGCCGAAGCGACACCCTTCATAACGACGCCGATGGCTTGTGTAAGCGAGCTCTGGCTGACGGTGAACTTCATCTTTTAATACCTTTCTATAGATATAAATATCTTAATAATAGTAATAGCACTGACGAAACTGTTGATTACTCCCAAAGACGCAGGTCAGACCCAGAAAGAGAATCGACAGCAACCTGTGTGCAACGGGGGTGGTTTTCCACGTTCAAAACCTGCGCAAAACTTTTCGTCACCGCGGGTTGGGTTTTAAACACCTTATGCCCGTGGTTTCGACAGGTTTTCAACAGGTGTCTCTATTTCCCTACGAGCGCAGTGTAATTTTATCGCGCAGCGACTTGAGGTCTTCGGTGATGGTGCGGTCTTCCTGGATCATCTTCTGGACCTTTTTGTAGCTCGTGCTGACGGTCGAGTGGTTGCGGTTGCCAAATTCGGCGCCCACCGCCGTGGTCGTCATCTCGCACATCTCGATGGCCAGGTAGATAGCGATATGGCGTGCTTTGGCGATATTGGCGTTGCGACGCGGGCCGATGAGCTCCTCGTGCGTTACGCCGTACTGCTCTTCGATGACGGACTGAACCGTTTGCACGTTGATCTTTTTGGCCGATGTGTCGAAGTACTGGCTGGCGATGGCGTCGATATCGTCAAAGGTGAGCTCCCCGCCCTCGCGTTCGCGGTCGCCCGCCTCGCCGGCGCAGCGCTCGCAAAAGCTCTCGAGTTCGCGGATGTTGGTGCCCGAGACCTCGGCCATGTGTTTAAAGTGCTCGTCGGTCAGGTGCCCGCCGTCGCCCCCATAGGCCGCCAGCAGCGAGTCGTCGCCCGCCTCGGGAGCGGCGACGATGGTGTTCTCGTAATAGCGCTGCAAGATCTTGTATTTCATCTCGTAGCTGGGCTCTGCGACCAGGCAGAGCATTCCGGCGTTGAAGCGGCTGGTCAGACGCTCGTCCATGCTTAGGTCCTTGGGGGCGCGGTCTGCCGCGATGACGACCTTCTTGTTGTTGCGGATGAACTCGTCCATGAGCTGGAAGAAGTAGTCCACGCTCGCGCGCTTGCCGATGATGTTTTGGATGTCATCGATGATGAGCACGTCCACGCCGTGGTACGCCTGCATGATGGGGGCGTTGCTCTTCTTTTGGCGGTCGAACTCGGTCATCAGGTCGTCCAGATACGCCTGGGAGTTTGCATACTTGACCTTGATCTCGGGCGACTTCTCGGCGAGCTCGTTTTTGATGGCAAGCAGCAGGTGCGTCTTGCCCAGGCCCGATTTGCCGTAGATGAACAGTGATGTACACGTGCCGCGCTCGTCCGCGAGGGCGGCAAACTTGAGTGCCGAGCGATAGGCGTGGCTGTTCTCGGGGCCGTAGACAAAGTTCTCAAAGGTAAATTTTGAGTTCGCGGCGAGTGGGGCTCCATCCGTATTCTGCTCGGTCGGCACGGTCGGTGCTGGCATGGGTGAGGTGGGGGTCGCAGCTTGCGTGGATTTAGTCGGCGCTCCGCCCTTCATCTGGTTCATCATACGGCGAAAATCGTCGGCCGAGAGCGTGTTTTTGATTGCAATGCCCGAATCCGCGCCCGCCGCTGCGTCGTGAGCAATGGGCATGTGCGTGACGGGTGCGTTCGTTGACATCGCTGCCGCGGTTGGCAACGGTGCCATGGTTTCACGGGAAACATCGCTGTGCTGGTGCTCGATTGTCGACACGTCGACTGCGGAGGCCGGCACCGCCGGGGAAGCAGCGGGAGCCGTGACGGGCGCCGTCGCGGCAGCGGATTCCGCCGCGGCACCTTGCGGTGCCACGATGTCGAGCGCAATCGGTGCAAAGGCGATTTCTTCCAGATAGGCCTCAATAGTCGGCTGATGCTTTTTGAGCTGCGCGATGGCAAAGCGCGAGGGGGCCTCGATCGTGAGCGTATCTTCGGTCAGGCTTATGGCGCGCGATTGCCCCAGCATGTTGATGAGGCGTGCATCTTGGCCGTCGCGCTGGCAAAAGGCGATGGCATCCCCCAGGATGATGCTTGCTTCCTCGTCCACTGTCTCTCCCGTTCTTTAGCTCTGAGCTCGCACGCGAGCGGCGCCGAGTTCGGTCAGATGGTATTTCTGGCCATGTTTGATGACCAAGCCGGCCTGCGCCAAGTCATTGAGCGTGCGTGACCAAGTGGGGGCCGAGTTTCCAAACGCCCTCGCCAGATCGGTTGCGCCGCACGCTTGATTTTGCGCCAGATAGCCCAGCGCGGCGTTGCCGCGATCGCTTACGAACACGTCCGGTTGTGGCTGTGCATACTGATTTGCTGCACTAGGATACATCATTTGAGCTGCTGGTTGTTGAGAACTCTGCATCGGCGGCATTTGCTGTTGAAAACTTTGAGGCCACTGTTGGTAAGGCTGCGGAGGCATCTGCTGGGCCCAGGGGTTGTACTGCTGCTGCGGCATCTGCTGGTACGGCTGCTGATATCCCTGCTGGTACTGCTGCGGGAACTGCTGGCCATACCCCAGTGGCGGCATCTGCTGATATGGATATCCCTGTTGGTACGGCTGATAGCCCATTTGCTGGCCACCCGGTGCCCTCGCCGCCTGCTGCATTGCTGCTGCATCCTGATCCGCCAGCGGCATGGTCTCTGGCATGTTTGGCGGCATCGACATCGATGTCGCCTGGGGCTCTTGTGTAGGAAGCATTCCGGGTTGCTGCATCTGCCCCACGGGGGGCTGCATCTGCTGCGTTGCCATGGGCTGCTGCGCAAAAGCTCCCGGCAGGGGATATGTGGGCCGCTCCGTCTCGGGCCGCACGGCAGCACCGCGTCCACCGGCGCGCTCGATTTCCTGCACGCGTTTAGGGTCCAGGCTTACCGTAACCACGGTGCCGTTGCCCATGTTGTCCTCGATGGATACGGCACCGCCGGCGTTTTCCAAATACTCCTGCACCATGGGAAACCCTGCTCCGGTTCCACGGATATAGCGCTTCATCTTGCTGTTTGCACTGGTAACGCCAAAGTCGAAAGCGCGTTCCTTGTCGTCGATGCCGGGTCCTTGGTCAGCAAAGCGGATGGTGTCTCCGCCGTCCAGAATCGAGATGATGGGCTCTGCAAAGTGTGCGTGGATAAAGTTTTCGACAATCTCGCGGATGACCATGAGCGAGATATGGCCACCTTGTTCTTTCATGCACTGGTAGACGGTGTTGGTCGTCTCTTCCAAATACGTGCGGACATCTTGCGGATCAATGACGATCACACGCGGTGTCGACAGCATGTCGTCATAGACGGCGATGCGCGCGGCGTACATGGCTTTTGGCGCCTGCGTTGTCGTCTGTTCACCTTCGTCACGCTCTTCGCGCACGCCGGTGATGTGCTCGTTGTCGGGTGCCGGGTCTCCGGAATCGACCATGGTGTAAAAGTCGTCAGACATGCCGCTCGCAATCTTCCAAAAGGTTTCGAACAAATAGTAGCTCACCGTGCAATGTTTCTCATCTTTCGACAAACTTTCAAAACCTGTTGAAAACTTTGGAAAACGGACGAAAAGTTCTCAACATTGCCAACATGACCTGTTGAAAACTCGATGAAATATCGTGAAAAGTTGCCATGCACCGCTAAATCGAACTCGGCTTATGGGGGAACCGTGTGAACTGCGCGACCTTTTACCTTTGATTTCTTGACATTTGAACATTGATTTCCCTACAATCTTCAAGCTCACGTGTCTATATCTGCGTCCGCGCTCCCGCGGACACTCGAAATGCAGCAGGAGGAACTTAAGATGAAGCGTACGTATCAGCCTAATAAGCGTAAGCGTGCCAAGACCCATGGCTTCCGTGCCCGTATGGCCACCAAGGGTGGTCGTGCCGTGCTCGCCCGTCGCCGCGCCAAGGGCCGCAAGCGTCTCACTGTCTAGCAGCGATACACACATCTCGCATGAAGACTATTAAGTCTCGGCAAGATTTCGAGCATGTGTTCAGTCAGGGGCGTCGTTTCAATCACCCTCTGATTCGAATGACCATATGTGAATCGGTTGGCGAAGGCGACTCCGGAAGGGTCGCCTTCGTTGGTGCTAAACGGCTCGGTTGTGCAGTTGTGCGCAACCGTTCTAAGCGTGTGATGCGCGAGGCCGCCCGCAGCTGTGGATTTCCCGTTGCGGGTTATGACATCATCTTGTTCGCAACTCCCAAGACGAGGGTTTCCTCGTCGCAGGAGATGGACAAGGCATTGCGTTCGCTTGTGAAACGCGCCGGCGTTGCCGGGGAGGAGCGATGAGCAATCACGTTTTGCGACGTGTTGCCATCGCTCCTATTCGCATATATCAACAGGTTATTTCGCCCTTATTGCCTGACGCCTGCATTTATTACCCAACGTGCTCGCAATACGCCGTCCAGGCGATTGAGAAGTACGGTGTTTTGAGAGGCTGCTGGCTTGCCGTGAGGCGCATCGCTCGCTGCAATCCCCTGCACGTCGGCGGTTATGACCCTGTGCCCTAGCGGGCACTCGCTATCGGAGGAAAACTTACATGTGGGATTGGATCGTTAACATCCTTTTCGAGCTGCTCAAGCTCATCCAGACCTTTGCGGTCGACTGGGGCCTGTCCATCATCATCCTGGTGGTCATCATCCGTCTGCTGCTGACGCCGCTCATGCTCAAGTCGACCAAGTCGACGGCTCGCATGCAGGTGCTGCAGCCCAAGATGCTCGAGATCCAGGAGCGCTATGCCGACGATCCCCAGCGTCAGGCCGAGGAGATGCAGAAGTTCTACAGCGAGAACAAGTTCAACCCCATGGCTGGCTGTCTGCCGCTGCTGATTCAGATGCCTATCCTGTTCGCCCTGTTTACATTGCTGCGCAACCTGCCGCAGTACTTTAACGACGGCACGTTCTCGTTCTTCAACATCCTGCCCGACCTGACCACCACGCCGAGCGCTTCCTTTGCCGATGGCTTTATGGTTGCACTGCCTGCGCTGGTTTGCCTGATCCTGTTCGCCGTCCTGACCCTGATTCCGCAGCTCTATATGTCGCGCAACCAGACCGGCCAGCAGGCTCAGAGCATGCGTATGATGGCCGTTGTCATGACGGTCATGATGCTTTGGATGGGCTGGAGCCTTCCCGTTGGTGTTCTGCTGTACTACGACGTCTCGTCTGCTTGGCAGGTTATCCAGCAGATTTTTGTGACGCAGAAGGTCATCGACAAGGCGAAGGCCGATGAGGAGGAGCGTCTTAAGAACGCTCCGCTGCAGGTTGAGGTCACTCGTCGAGAGAAGAAGCCGCGCCCGCACAAGAAGAAGTAGTGGGATATCAATCTTATTTAGGTACCTAACTTTTGGAGTACGTTATGTCTGAAGAGATCATCGAGGATATGCTTGAGGAGGTTGCCCCGCAGGTCGCGGGCGATTATCCCGAGATTGCACAGCGCTACAAGGCTGGTGAAGAGCTGACCGATGAGGAGCTCGACACCATTGCCGATGTTGCGATTTCCATCCTGCGTTCCATTCTTTCGCACTTCGATGCTGCCAACTCTCCTATCGATGAGTATGAGGGCGACGAGGGTGAGCTGATTCTGGATGTAACGGCTCCCGATCTTGCTGTTCTCATTGGCCGTCATGGGCGCACCCTTGATGCCCTTCAGGTTATGTTCTCTTTGCTGGTGAGCCGCAAGCTTGGCTTTAGGTATCCGGTTGTAGTGGACGTAGAGGGATACAAGAGCCGTCGTCAGGAAAAGGTTGCCTCCATGGCTCAGTCTGCTGCCGAGCGTGCCATTCGCACTCATAAAAGTGTTTCGCTTCCGCCCATGAATGCCTACGAGCGTCGTCTGGTTCACATTGCACTTCGTGGCAATGATGCCGTCGATACTCATTCTGAGGGTTCTGACCCTGATCGCCATGTGGTGATTGTTGCTCGATAATCTACTCGAGCTTATGCTAAGGGGACGTGGTTTCCACGTCCCCTTTTTTTGTCAAAAGTTCTCGATACACTGATTTTTGTCAGAAAGGAGCTTTCGTTGTTAGTACTTACTGATCATCAGGCTGACGAGATGTTGAGTCGTCTAACTTCCTATTGC
This sequence comes from Collinsella aerofaciens, assembly GCA_008668235.1. Taxonomy (GTDB): domain Bacteria; phylum Actinomycetota; class Coriobacteriia; order Coriobacteriales; family Coriobacteriaceae; genus Collinsella; species Collinsella aerofaciens_K. The sequence continues at coordinate 19,496 of RQCP01000021.1, forward strand.
AAAGAGTATTCCTTGAGCGTAACTGATGTTGAGCTGAGGAAATGTATCCAGCATTTGGATTTGGTTCTTGAAACAAATAAGACAACCAATCTCACCCGTATTCTTAACGTAGGAGATGCTGCAGTACTTCATATCCTCGATTCACTTGTTTTGCTTCCCTATATCAATAAGGCTCCAGAGGGAGCTTTGCTTGATATGGGTACAGGTGCTGGCTTCCCTGGTATTCCGTTAACCATAGCCTCACATCGTAAAGCTACTTATATTGACTCTGTTGGCAAGAAGGTTGATGCTGTCAATTCTTTTGTTCATGCTCTTGGATTGAAACATGCTCATGCGGTTCATGATCGTCTTGAAGAATATGCTCGAAGCCATAAGAAGCAGTTCTCTGTTGTAACCGCCCGCGCACTGGCCCCTCTACCGATTCTTGTTGAGTATGCGGCTCCGTACCTCAAGGATGGAGGGCTATTTGTTATCACCAAGGGCAATCCATCTGATGAGGAGCTTGCTTCCGGCATGTCAGCAGCTAAGATCTGCGGTTTTACTTCGCTTCTGAGTGACGCAATCGATTTGCCTGATGACTTGGGCCACAGGGAGTTCATTGTTCTCAAGAAGAATCATCCTGCATCTGTTTCATTGCCTCGTGCAAATGGCATGGCAAAGAAGAATCCGCTTGCCTAGATGTTTCACGTGAAACATAATGGATACTAACAACTTGCAGTGTTTCACGTGAAACATGGCGGTTGATATCGATTCGGAATGTTTCACGTGAAACATCCTCCGTTTGACAGCTTTAATACACACCAGGAGGGACCGTGGGATTTCGCGACGTTAAGCGTTCTAAGAGCGCAAAAGACACGCGTATCATTGCAATCATCAATCAAAAAGGCGGCGTCGGTAAGTCAACGACGGCTGTAAACCTTGCAGCAGCACTTGGTGAGCAGGGTCGTAAGACACTGATTGTCGATTTTGATCCGCAGGGAAACAGCACCAGTGGATTCGGAATTGAAAAAGAAGACCTTGATCACTGCATCTATGATGCATTGTTGAATGATGTGCCGGCAGAATCACTTGTTCTTGATACAAATTGCAAAAAGGTATTCGTAATTCCAGCTACAATTCAGCTTGCAGGTGCCGAAATTGAGCTCGTAAGCGCAATTGCACGTGAAACCCGCCTCAAAGATTTGCTTGAGCCGATTCAGGACGAGTTTGATTTTATTTTCATTGACTGTCCTCCTTCGCTCGGCCTGCTTACTATCAACGCTTTGACCGCAGCAGACAGCGTTTTGATTCCGATCCAGTGCGAATATTACGCACTCGAGGGCGTTACGAAGCTGCTTGAGTCAATGAAGATGGTCAAATCACGGCTGAACAAGGGCTTAGACACCTATGGAGTGCTTATGACCATGTATGACTCGCGTACTTCACTATCGAATCAGGTTGTTGAGGAGGTTCAATCGTACTTTGGTGATAAGGCGTTTAAGACGTTGATCCCCCGTACGGTTAAAATCTCTGAAGCTCCGTCTTTTGGAGAACCGGTAATTACCTATGCACCTCAAAATAAGGGTGCAAAAGCATATATGAACCTTGCAAAAGAGGTGATCAAGCGTGCCTAGTGTAAAGAAACGTGGCGGATTGGGACGTGGACTCAATGCTTTGGTCTCAGAGGCCGAGTATGAGACCGGTGGTTCGGCTGCGTCGACTTCGAATGCCGCATCTGAAATAAAACTACCTATTGAGGATATCGTTCCCAACCCTAATCAGCCGCGAATTCACTTTAACGAAACTGAACTTCGTGAGTTGAGCGAGTCAATCCAAGAACATGGCGTCTTGCAGCCGCTTTTGGTTCGCAAGCATGGAAACGGCTATGAGATCATCGCTGGTGAGCGTCGTTACCAAGCGTCAAAGCTTGCTGGTCTTGAGGAGCTGCCTGTCATCATTAAAGATGTTAATGATGAAGAGATGCTTGCTCTTGCACTTATCGAAAACCTTCAGCGTTCTGATCTGAATCCTGTCGAAGAGGCTAAGGGCTATCGCCAGCTCATAGATGCCAGCGATATGACCCAGGAGGCATTGTCAAAGGCTGTAAGCAAGTCACGCTCTGCAATTACAAACTCGCTACGCCTTCTTGATCTTCCCAAAGTTGTTCAGCAGATGATATTTGAGGGCAAACTTACTGCTGGTCATGCACGTGCGATTCTTGCAGTTCCCTATGAGGATGCTCGAATTCGACTTGCTGAGAAGGTTGTTGCAGAGGGTCTTTCCGTAAGAGCGACAGAAAATCTTGCTCCGTTGTTTTCTGCCGGAGAGATACCTAAGACTCCGAGGCCTGCAACGCCTCAGTCTTTTAAAAAGGCTGCCCGCGTGCTTCGTCAGGTTTTTAATACCAACGTGCGTGTGAAGAGCTCGCGAGGAAAGAATAAGATTGAGATTGAGTTTAAAGACGAGGAAGAGCTCTCTCGTATTCTTGGCGAAATGATTCAGTTTGATCAAGGAGGCCAAGATGAGGAATAAGATTTTATCAGCGATTGCATTGATGACGACTGTCGCGGCTGGTGCCTTTGCTGGCTATAAGATCGCGACAGACGATGAACTTCGAGGTCGTTTGCTTCGTGGCGCGCAAGATATCGTCGATACTTCCAAAAAGAAAATGGATGTTATGACGGAAGATGTTGCCATGCGTACTGCTCAGGTAACGAAGAATCCCAAGATTAATCAAGGTTGGGTCAGCAACCAATGGGAAAATGTAGGCTATTAGGTACCTAACAATTACTCAGCATATTTTGAGGGGTCCTTGTCTGATTCATGAGACAAGGACCCCTTATTTTGACCGTAAAAAATGGGACAGGTAGCAGCTGATTCAAAATTAAGGTCAATAAATGAAACGACCCCGGTTGCATATTCTGTAACCGGGGTCGTTCGATGTTTCACATGAAACGTTTTGGGATGCGACTCCCCTATGCGTTCTTCTGAACTTTGAAGCGCTGCTTCAGCTGTCCGCAAGCGGCGTCAATATCGTTACCACGGGAGTTACGAATCGTGGTCTCGATGCCACGGGACTCAAGACGACGCTGAAGATCCTCAACCTTATGAATCGGCGACGGCTTGAGCGGGCTACCCTCGATGTCGTTAAGCTGAATCAGGTTAACGTGGCACAACGTTCCCTCGCAGAAGTCGCAGAGCGCCTGCATCTCGGGATTCGTATCGTTGACGCCTTCGATCATGGCATACTCATAGGTCGGGCGGCGGCCAGTCTTCTCGGTGTAGAGCTGAAGCGCCTCGTGAAGGCGAAGCAGCGTGTACTTCTTAACACCGGGCATGAGCTTGTTGCGCGTCGACTGGATGGCGGAATGCAGGGAAACGGCAAGCGTGAACTGCTCGGGGATGTCGGCAAATTTGCGAATACCGGGAATAACGCCGCTGGTAGAGACGGTGAGATGACGAGCGCCGATACCGATGCCATCGGGGTCGTTGAGGATTCGCAGCGCCTTGAGAACCTCGTCGTAGTTGGCAAACGGCTCACCCTGGCCCATGAAGACAACGCTCGTGGCGCGCTCGCCAAAGTCGTTGGATACATGAAGTACCTGGTCGACGATCTCTTGAGCGGTCAGCGAGCGCTTGAGGCCGTTGAGACCGGTAGCGCAAAAGGCGCAGCCCATGCCGCAGCCTGCCTGGGTGGAAACGCAGACGGAAAGCTTGTTACGACGGGGCATACCGACAGTCTCGACGGAAACGCCGTCGTGGTACTCGAGCAGATACTTACGAGAGCCATCTTTGGAAACCTGCTTGGTTAGTTCAGTCGGCGTGTCAAAGGCAAAAGCCTCTTTAAGCTGCTCGCGGAAAGCCTTGGGAAGGTTGGTCATATCGTCAAACGAACAAACGTTCTTCTCAAAGACCCATTCGATGAGCTGCTTCGCGCGGAAGGCGGGCTGGCCAAGTTCGGCCACGAGCTCGCGAATATCGTTTTGGCTCAAGTCGCGAATGTCCTGAGATTTAGTCCTGGGATTCATGGAAGCCTTTCGATTTTGGGGAAACGTAGAGGGTATCGCTACAATATGGTATCAGCTGCAGAAATTATAGAGGAGGAGTCTGCCCATGCCGGGTAAAAGCCTAGAGAACATGCACGTAGCGGTCTTGGCGGGCGGTCATTCCGCTGAGCGCGAGATCTCGCTCAATTCGGGAAAGAACGTCGTGGTTGCCTTGAAGGAGGCCGGCTACACTTCGGTGGAGCTGCTCGACACGGCCGCCGATGATTTTATGGTAACCATGGCGACCGGCGGCTTTGACGTGGCGTTTATCGCCATGCACGGTGCCGGCGGCGAGGATGGCGCCATGCAGGGCGCCATGGAGACCCTGGGTATCCCCTACACGGCCTCGGGCGTGCTTGCCAGCGCCTGCGGTGCCGACAAGGAGGTCTCTAAGCTCCTGTACGCCAAGGCGGGCATTCCTGTTGCCCCCGGCCTTGCGCTCGAGGTGGGCGATGAAGTCGATATCGATCATATCGTCGAGGTTTGTGGCGAGCGCTGCTTTGTGAAGCCGGCCGTCAACGGTTCCAGCTATGGCATTTCCCTGGTCCATGAGCCCTCCGAGCTGCCCGCGGCAATCGCCAAGGCGTTTGAGTACGGCGACAAAGTGCTGGTCGAGAAGTGTATCGAGGGTACCGAGATCACCGTCGGCGTATACGGCGAAGATGACGTGCGCGCCCTGCCGATTGTCGAGATTCGTAAGCCCGAAGACTGCGAGTTCTACGATCTGGACGTGAAGTATATCGACCCTACGGACATCCATCGCATTCCGGCGCAGATTTCACCCGAGAATTACGCTCGCGCTCAGGAGCTTGCCTGCGCCGCCCACAAGGCCCTCGGTTGCCTGGGTATCTCGCGCAGCGACTTTATTGTGAGCGAGGACGGCCCCGTTATCCTCGAGACCAATACCATTCCCGGCATGACCGATACGTCGCTGTATCCGGATGAGATCCGCCACACCGACGACATGACGTTCCCGCAGGTCTGTGACAGCCTGATCCGTATGGGTCTTCGTCGAGCGGGCATTGCATGCTAATCGAGGACGCGGTTTCGTCAGGAACGCCGCAGTTTGTCATCGACTCCTATGCCACGCTTGCCGAACGCGCCAAAACGCAGTCCTTCGGCCTTATCGAGGAAGATGTGATTGTCCTCGATACCGAGACCACGGGTCTTTCGGTGCAGGACAACGAACTGATCGAGATCTCGGCGGCCCGTCTTTCGGGCCGCGAGGTCATCGACCGCTTCGATACCTTCGTGCATCCCAAGCAGCTGATTCCCGCCGAGATTACCGAGCTCACGAGCATTACAAATGCCGATGTGGCAGATGCCCCGTCGGCCGTTGAGGTCGTCGCCGCACTCGCCGATTTTGTCGGTGGTTGCCCGGTGATCGCACATAACGCCACGTTCGACCGCTCGTTTATCGAGTCGGTCAAAGGCGGCGTCAACGTGAGCGATATCTGGATCGATTCGCTGGCGCTGTCGCGCATCGCGCTTCCGCGCCTGGCCTCGCACAAGCTGTCTTTTATGGCCGATCTGTTTGGCTGTGACTCGGTATCACACCGTGCCAATGCCGACGTCGACGCCCTGTGTGGCGTATGGCGCGTGTTGCTCGTGGCGCTCACCGACTTGCCCCAGGGCCTCATGGCGCGCCTAGCCGACATGCATCCGGACGTGCCTTGGTCCTATCGTCCTATCTTCTCATTCTTGGCAGGGCAGAACCCTGGTTCTATTTTCTCTCTCAGCGCCACTCGTGCTGACGTTCTCAAGGCCGATCGCGCCGACGATCGGGTGGACGCCGACGAACTGCCGGTCCTCAAGATGCCGAGTCGTGAGGAGATTGAGGCGGACTATGCGCCAGATGGCCTGGTCAATCGCATGTATCCCACCTACGAGCCGCGTGATGAGCAGATCGCGATGGCGCTCGAGGTCCGCGATGCGCTGGTCACGGGCACTCATCGTGTAATTGAGGCGGGCACAGGCGTCGGCAAATCGATGGCCTATCTGGTGCCTTTTGCCGAGGCAGCACGCCGTAACAACATCACGGTTGGTATTGCGACCAAATCGAACAATCTTGCCGACCAGCTCATGTACCATGAGCTGCCAAAACTTGCCGAGCAACTGGACGGTGGTCTGTCATTTTGCGCTCTCAAGGGGTATGACCACTATCCGTGCCTGCGCAAGCTCGAGCGCATGAGCCGCGGCCAGGTCGAGATTACCACCAAGCGCGATCCGGCGGACACGCTCACGGCGGTCGCGGTCATTATGGCGTACGTCTGCCAATCAGCCGATGGCGACCTCGACTCGCTTGGCATTCGGTGGCGCAGCGTCAACCGCCCCGACTTTACGACGGCCTCGCGCGAGTGTGCTCGCCGCCTCTGCCCGTTTTTCCCTGATAAATGTTTGGTCCACGGCGCTCGCCGTCGTGCGGCGCATGCCGATGTGGTGGTCACCAACCATTCCCTGCTGTTCCGCAATGTTGCGGCCGAGGGCAGGATTTTGCCTCCGATTCGTCATTGGGTAATCGACGAGGCTCATTCTATCGAGCGCGAGGCGCGCCGTCAGTGGGCGCGCATGGTGTCGGCGGACGAATCACGCGTTCTGTTTGAGCGCCTGGGTGGCTCGAGCACCGGTGCGCTAAGCCAGGTCTCCCGTGATTTGGCAACCTCTGAGGGCTCTACGCTCTATCTGGGCCTTACTGCTAAGGCGACGTCGACGGTTGCGCGCGCGAGCATGGCAATCGCCGACGTGTTCGATGGCGTTCGCGAGCTCGGCCGCCGTGCCCGTGGGGGTTATGACAATGCCAATCTATGGATTGGCCCCGAGCTGCGCGAATCTGACGACTGGCATGATTTCTTACAGTCGGCCTACGCTGCCATCGACGTATTGGAACAGGCTGACAAGAGCGTCGACGCGCTGGTGCAAGCCGTCGCCGCCGACAAGCCCGAGGTTGTTGTCGACCTGGGTGATATCTCGCGCCGCCTGCACGAGCTGGCCGAGAACCTCAAACTCATCATTGATGGCACCGATGAACACTACGTGTATTCGCTGCAGGTCAATCGCAGGCTGCGTGCCGGCGGAGAGTCAATGACCGCAGAGCGCATCGACATTGGCGAGGCCTTGGCAACCGAGTGGCTGCCCGAGGTTCACACGGCTATCTTTGCCTCGGCGACCATGACGGTGTCCAAAAGCTTTGAACACTTTAACCACGCGGTGGGCCTCGATCGCATCGGTGCTTCAACATCCTCATCGTTGCACTTGGACTCGAGCTACGACTTCGATTCGAACATGGCTGTAGTCGTTGCGGGCGATATCCCCGATCCGCGCGATCGTGAGAGCTATCTTACGGCGCTCGAGCGCGTGCTGGTCGACGCCCATTTTGCCATGGGCGGATCGGTGCTCACGCTGTTCACCAATCGGCGCGACATGGAAGACCTGTACGCCCGCGTTGAGCCCAAGATGGCCCGTGCGGGTCTGGAGCTCAACTGCCAGCAGCGCAACTCATCTCCTCGTCGCCTGCGCGACCGGTTTATCAACGAGCCGACCTCATCGCTTTTTGCTCTTAAGGCCTTTTGGGAGGGATTCGACGCCAGCGGCGAGACGCTGCGCTGCGTCATCATTCCCAAGCTGCCGTTCTCGAGCCCCACGGACCCGCTCTCGTGCGAGCGCAACCTGCGCGAAGACCGCGCTTGGGCGCGCTATTCGCTGCCCGAGGCGGTGCTCGAGGTCAAGCAGGCGGCCGGCCGCCTTATCCGCTCGTCGACCGATTGCGGCGTGCTGATTCTGGCCGACCCGCGCCTGGTGACGAAGGGCTACGGAAAGAAGTTCTTAACGTCGCTGCCCACGAGCTCCTACCAGCGCATCGAATCGGCGCAGATCGGGCACTATCTGCAACTGTGGCGCGCACGCCACGAGCGGCGGCGCTAAAGCGGACAGACGAGGGTTTTTGCCATATCGCACAGACGCTTTGACAGGGCGGGGTCATCCAAGATGCGGATGGCTCCGCCCGCTGCAATTATCTGACTCAGTAGCCAACGCTCGGAGCCGTAATGCACGGTTACCGTTGCCATGTCTGCTCCGCTGCGCTCGATTAGGGTGATGCCGGCCCAGTCCAGATGCTCCGCCATATCGAATGGCATCAAGAGTTTTGCACTACGCTGCGTCCGGGCAAGGGAATCGTGGAGGGATGCGACGTCCGGTGCGTGAGGCACGACGGAGTCTTCCGTCAAGGCGAGTCCCTCGATTTTATCCATGCGATAGGTGCGCTGCTCATCGACTGTGATGTCCCAGGCAATCAGGTATGTTTGGTCGCCGTTTGCCGTAATGCGCAAGGGGTCGACCAGACGCTCGCGTGGCCGTGCATCGTCCATCGAGCGATACGAGATGCGGCAGCGAACGCCGTCCTGAATGGCGCAGCTCAGCTGCTGCCAGTGCGATCCGTGGTTGACGGTGTCAAAGACGCGCTGGTTATAGCCAAGCTCTTCGGGTAGAAGGGCATGTCGAATCCGGGCTGCCGTCTGCGGCTCGATCCCCAACGATTCAAGTTCGTGGTTGAGCACAGCGCCCTCGGCGGCACTCAGGCGCAACGGTAGCACACGCCCGGCGTCACCGGTGAGGATCACACGCTCGCCGTGGCATTCGCAGATGATGCGCGCACCAGATTCTCGGTCCGCGAGCGTCGAGACGATCTCGAGAATCTCGTCGAGCGATACTCCCGTGATGTCAAAGCGGCCGCAAATCTCGGTTCGTGTCATGCCGCTCTCGCCGGCGGCGTAGAGGGCCTCCATGATGTCGATGGCGCGCGAGAGTCTCTGCTCGCTGGTGAGTTTACGCACGGGCATACTCGTGCACCGTCCTTTCAATGAGGTGGTTCCACGCCTGCTTGAGCGATTTGGGGGCCATGGGCCTCATGCCGTCCATGGCGTGGGCCATGCAAAATGAGGCGGCGGCTTCAAGGTCGCGCACGTCAACGGTCCAGATCCATCCCGCATCGGTGTGTGCGAGCTCACCTCGCCCGCGCGTGAGGCCGTTGATCATATCGATCTGCGTCTGAGGGGCGAACGAGAACG
>RQCP01000023.1 GCA_008668235.1 Collinsella aerofaciens
AAGCGGTTGGCGCCCTCGACGGCCTTGGGATCCCAGTCGAAGTCCTTCTCGGGAGGGGCGATAAACAGGATCGCCAAACGCATGGTGTCGGCGCCGTAGGGCTCGATGACCGAGCTCGGGGGCACGACATTGCCCTTGGACTTGGACATGGTGTCGCCGTTCTCGTCCTTGACCATGCCCTGACACAGCAGGTTGGTGAAGGGCTCGTCCACACTCAGCAGGCCCAGGTCGCGCAGTGCCTTGGTAAAGAAGCGGCTGTAGAGCAGGTGCAGAATGGCGTGCTCGATGCCGCCGATGTAGTTATCGACGGGCATCCAACGGTCGGCGGCTTCCTTGGAGAAGGGCAGCTCGGTGTTGTGCGGGTCGGTATAGCGCAGGTAATACCAGCTGGAGCAGGTGAAGGTGTCCATAGTATCGGTCTCGCGCTTGGCCGGGCGACCGCAGACCGGGCAGGTGGTCTCGTAGAACTCCTTGCACTCGGCGAGGGTCTCGCCGGCGCCCAAGTCCAGGTTCTCGGGCAGCGTCACCGGCAGCTGATCCTCGGGCACGGGCACGATACCGCAGTGCTCGCAGTGAATGGCCGGGATGGGGTTGCCCCAATAGCGCTGACGGGAAATGAGCCAGTCGCGCAGACGGAACTCGACCTTGCGACGACCACAGCCCATGGCCTCGAGGTCGGCCACGATTGCAGCCTCGCCCTCGGAGTGCTTACCGCCGCGCATGCCGGTGTACTTGCCGGACTGGACGAGCGTGCCCTCGGCAGCGTGAGCGCAATCCCAGTCGACGGTCTCGGCATGGAAGGTATCGATGGTCTCGCCGCTGGCCTCGACGGCAGCGCGATCGTCATCGTCTAGGATGATCGGCACGATCGGCAGGTCGTACTTACGGGCAAACTCAAAGTCGCGCTGGTCGCCACAGGGAACGGCCATGACGGCACCGGTACCGTAGTCGGCAACGACATAATCGGCAACCCACACGGGGACCTTCTCGCCGTTGACGGGGTTTACCACATAGCGGCCCGTGAAGGCACCGTGCTTCTCGAGGGTGCCCTGGGCACGCTCGACGGCAGAGATATGCTTGGAGTCCTCGACGATCTTGGTGACGGCCTCCTCGTACTCCGTGCCCTCGACGAGCTCGTGCAGGCCGGCGTACTCGGGAGCCAGGACAAAGAAGGAAACGCCAAAAAGGGTATCGGCACGCGTGGTAAAGACGGTGATCTTGCCCTCGTCGCCCTCGATGGGCTCGCCATCCTGGTCGCACAGGGTAAAGTCGACCTCGGCGCCCTCGGAGCGACCGATCCAGTTGGCCTGCATCTGCTTGACGCGCTCGGGCCAGCCGGGGAGCTTCTCCAGGTCGTCGAGCAGCTCCTGAGAGTACTCGGTAATCTTGTAGTACCACTGCTCAAGGTCGCGCTTCTCGGGCTCGGTGCCGCAGCGCCAGCACTTGCCCTCGGTGACCTGCTCGTTGGCCAGAACGGTCTTGCAGGTGGGACACCAGTTGACAGGGTTCTTCTTGCGGTAGACCAGGCCCTTTTCCCACATCTTCTCAAAGATCCACTGACCCCAGCGGTAGTAGTCGGGGCTGCAGGTCTTGACCATGCGATCCAGATCGTAGGAGAAGCCCATGCGCTTCATCGTGGCGAGCGCCTGGTCCATGTTCTTATACGTCCAGGCGGCAGCCTGCGTATTGTGCTTGATGGCGGCGTTCTCGGCAGGCAGGCCAAAGGCGTCAAAGCCGATGGGGTGCAGCACGTCGTAACCGCGCATGCGGGCCTGGCGGGCCATGGCATCGCCGATGGTATAGTTGCGCGCGTGGCCCATGTGCAGGTCGCCCGACGGATACGGGAACATCTCGAGCACGTACTTCTTGGGCTTGCTGTCGTCGGTGTCGACGGCAAAGAGGTTGGAGTCCTCCCAGGCCTTCATCCACCGGGACTCAATGGCCTGCGCGTCGTAGGCAGGGATCTCGTCCTTATGATCTGTGCAATCGCACATATCAGCTCCTTTGTTAGCTGGGTTGGGGCGGGGCGTTCTTACCTTTACTCGCTGCTGCGGACAGTCCTGCTCGCACGAAGAGCACATTAAGTGCTCTTCGGCTCGTGCGGAACTTGCAGCGAGCAAAGGTAAGAACGCCCCGCCGCATCGTTAACTCGCATGATGATAGCAAATACAACAAGCGAGATGCCTGCGACTTGCAGGCATCTCGCTTTATCTAAATAACGTGGTTGGGAATCAACCTTTGTCTGAAACTCGTTCTAGCACGAACGGGTTTTCCAGGTGCCGCAGATTACCGTGAAAGAGGAGCGCCGCGTACTTAGGTGCGCAAGCGACGGTTTGAACGGCAAGGTTCGGTGCCTGGGAAAGCCGCTTATCGATAAGACACAGACTGCTGAGAGTCTTTCACGACTACGTCGTGGGCGCCGCCTTCGACGATCGAGGTCGAGCTTACCAGGGGCAGGCGTGCCTTTTCCTGGAGCTCGGGGATCGAGAGGGCACCGCAGTTGCACATCGTGGACTTAACTTTGTAGAGCGTGCCGCCCACGCCGTCCTTAAGGGATCCGGCGTACGGGACGTAGGAGTCGACGCCCTCGACGAAGCTGAGCTTCGCGGCGCCGCCCAGGTCGTAGCGCTGCCAATTGCGAGCACGCGCAGAACCCTCGCCCCAGTACTCCTTCATGTACTGACCGTTGACGTTGACGCGCTCGGTCGGGCTCTCGTCGAAGCGAGCGAAGTAGCGGCCCAGCATCATAAAGTCGGCACCCATGGCAAGGGCAAGCGTCATGTGGTAGTCGTAGACGATACCGCCGTCGGAGCACACGGGTACGTAGACGCCGGTCTCCTCGTAGTACTCGTCGCGAGCGCGGCAGACGTCAATCAGCGCAGTGGCCTGGCCACGGCCGATACCCTTGGTCTCACGGGTGATGCAGATGGAACCGCCGCCGATACCGACCTTAATGAAGTCGGCACCGCAGTCGGCCAGGAAGCGGAAGCCCTCGGCGTCGACGACGTTACCGGCACCGACCTTGACGTCCTCGCCGTAGTTAGCACGGATCCACTCGATGGTGCGCTTCTGCCACTCGCTGAAGCCCTCAGAGGAGTCGATGCACAGGACATCGGCACCGGCCTCGATGAGCAGCGGCACGCGCTCGGCATAGTCGCGGGTGTTGATACCGGCGCCGACCATGTAGCGCTTGTCGTTATCGAGCAGCTCGTTGGGGTTGGTCTTGTGGCTGTCGTAGTCCTTGCGGAAGACGATGCCCATCAGGTGATCGTAGTCGTCGACGATGGGCAGGGCGTTGAGCTTATTGTCCCAGATGACGTCGTTAGCGACCTTGAGGCTGATGTTCTTGTCGCCCACGATGAGCTGCTCACGCGGGGTCATGAACTCGGAGACCTTCGTCTGGTGGTCATCGCGGCTGGGACGATAGTCACGGCTGGTGACGATGCCCAGGAGCTTACCCTTGGGAGTGCCATCATCGGTGACCGGCATGGTGGAGTGACCGGTCTTCTCCTTGAGCTCGATGACCTGCTCCATGGTCATGTCGGGGGTCAGCGTGGAATCAGACTGAACGAAGCCAGCCTTGTGATCCTTAACGGCCTTGACCATAGCGGCCTCGGACTCGGCGCTCTGGGAACCGTAAATGAAGGACAGGCCGCCCTCGGTAGCGAGCGCGACACCCATGTCGACGCCCGAGACGGACTGCATGATAGCGGAAACCATGGGGATGTTCAGGGTGATTGCCGGCTTCTCACCGCGCTTAAAGCGGGTCAGCGGCGTCTTAAGAGAGACGTTGTTAGGAATGCACTGCGAGGACGAGTAACCAGGGACCAGCAGATACTCCGAAAACGTGTGGGACTCACCGGGAAAGAACGTAGCCATGTTTCTCCTTTTTCCATGCGACCGGTCGGCTGCAGGCCTCGTAGGACCCAGCCCAACCTTGGGCGCCCAATACTGGGCAAGTATCTTAACGCACTTTGACTGCTACAATGCATGATTTAAGAAGAGCACACGAGGGTTTGACGCAGGCTTTGCGTTTGCCCAGCAAACACTTTAGCGGGAAGACGTGGAGCACATGGAGTACAAGACGACGGCAAAGTTGGTCATTCAAGCGTGCGACAAGGAACTGCCGGGCGTGTTCGGCCACGGCTGCGTCTTGCTGCTGCAGGGCATCGCCCGCGAGCACTCGCTCAACCGCGCCGCCAAGAGCATGGGCATGGCGTACTCCAAGGCCTGGCGCATTGTGAACGAGGCCGAAGGACAGCTGGGCTGCAAGCTCATAGAGCGCGACGGCGCCCGCGGATCCACCCTCACCCCCGCCGGCGAGCGAGCCATAGCGGCCTACGAGGAGCTGCAGGCCGACATCAACAACGTCATCGCCACCAAAGCAAACGACCTCATCGCCAGCATCAAAGAGTAGCTAATTTGGGACGGGGCTTTTTTAGCTACCCATCCAGAGTATTCATGACTCATAGCCAAAAATTGACATTGGGTAGCTAAAAAAGCCCCGTCCCAAATTAGCTACTTACGGAGGGCGTTGTCTAGGTTGGCGGCCACGATCAAGGG
>RQCP01000050.1 GCA_008668235.1 Collinsella aerofaciens
ATTCCGGGGTAGTCAATTTGGGACGGGGCTATTTTATCTACCCTCATATGCCGGCTGACAATTATCCTGCCACAAATAATTTATTGACAGTTAAAGGGTAGCTAAAATAGCCCCGTCCCAAATTGACTACCCATTCCAAATAGACTGGTCAGTCGACAGGAGGACACATGGACGGATTGAATACGGTGTTGGAGTATCTGACGTCGGTGCCGGCGTGGTATCTGGCGACGAGCGTGGATGGGCAGCCGCATGTGCGTCCGTTTTCGTTTGCGCAGATTCAGGACGGCAAGCTGTGGTTTGTAACGGCGCGCACCAAAGACGTGTGGCAAGAGTTGCTGCAAAATCAACGTTTTGAGGCCACGAGTTGGTGGCCGGGCCATGGCTGGCTCATCTTGCGTGGGCGTGCGGGTCTGGATGACCAGGCCGCTCCCGATATGCGCGAGGCAGGCTGGAAGCACCTGGAGCGCCTAGGCGAGCACTACGAGGGCGCAGGCGATCCCACGCTCGTCTTCTTTAGCGTGGAGGAACCCGAGGCCTTTATCTGTAACCATGACGAATGGGTGCCGATCGAGCTCTAAACGATTCTCTCAGCAAGCTTCGACAATTCAAATTCTCGCATGTAGCGGGCCCCACATTGCAACGTCACCGTAAGGCGCACTGGGCAATATGGGGCCCGCATTTATTTGTCAATTCCTTCGAGTGAATGTGTCGGGACTGTTTCAATGCATGAATATGCAAAAGATTTGCGTAGATATGCATCTTTTGGTGCTAAAGTTTCAACCCACTTCATAACGACGGCTGCTGTCCGCGCTCTGGGGCAGAACTGCCCACACGGACTCCGACACTTGTTTACAGGTTGGACTCGTCGGTGCTGCTGGTTATGCCGGCGCCGAGCTCATTAGCCTCGTACTCGGCCATCCCGAGTTTGAACTTGTCGCCATCACGTCCAACGCCGATGCCGGCCAGCCGTTGTCTGCGGTGTACCCGAGCTTCACCGGCGTAAGCGATCTTGTCTTCACGACGCATGACGCCCCCGAGCTCAAGAACTGCGATGCGGTCTTTTTGGCCGTGCCGCACACAGCTGCCATGGCGCAGGTGCCCGCCCTGCTTGCCGCGGGCGTTTCCTGCTTTGACCTTTCGGCCGATTATCGCCTGAGCGATCCGGCCGTGTTCGAGACATGGTATGCCGCCGAGCACACGAGCCCTGAGCTGCTCAAGACACGTGCTTTTGGTCTGCCCGAGCTGTTCTGTCGGGACTTGGAGACCGCCGCATCCGATTATGCTGGCGGCAAGTCCGTGCTGGTTGCCTGCGCCGGTTGCTATCCCACCGCAACGAGCCTTGCCGCCGCGCCTGCCGTGCGCGCCGGCTGGGTTGCCCAGAGTGGCCCCGTGATCGTTGACGCTATCAGCGGCGTGACGGGTGCCGGTAAGTCCTGCAACGCCCGTACGCATTTTTGCAGCGCGGACGAAAACCTGGAGGCCTATGGCGTGGGCAAGCATCGTCACACGCCCGAAATCGAGCAGATCTTGGGCCTAACCGATCGCGTCGTCTTTACCCCGCACCTGGCACCGCTCAAGCGCGGTCTGCTCTCTACGGTGACGATGCCGCTTACGCCGCAGGCTATCGATACCTTGACCCTTGAGGACGTTGTCGACCATTACAAGCAGTTCTACGCCGGTCGAACCTTCGTGCGAGTACTCGATGCCGGCCAGCAGCCCAAGACGGCTTCGGTCGTCGGCACCAACGCCGCCCAGATCGGCCTCGCGCTCAACAAGCGCGCGGGCGTTCTGGTGGCTACGGGCGCCATCGACAATCTGTGCAAGGGTGCAGCAGGCCAGGCGGTCCAGTGCGCCAACATCGTCTTTGGTTTTGACGAGCGACGAGGCTTGCCCACAGTGGCGTGCCCGGTGTAGCACATTCGATTGTTAACGATTTGGTAGTCGGGCATCGAGTGGGGCGCCACTCTTAGGCTGGCCTCATGATTGTGGCTGGTATGGCGCACCAACCGATGCCCGCTTTTTTATTTGAATAAGGAGTCGTAGGGACGATGAATACAGAGCAGTTCGATATCAAGATTCGTGCCGTAGAGGGCGGCGTAACGGCGGCGGCCGGCTTTAAGGCGGCGGGCATCCATGCCGGATTCCGCAAGAATCCCGAGCGCCTGGATTACGCGCTCGTCGTGCCCGATAAACCCTGTCCCGGGGCCGGCGTGTTTACGACTAACCGCTTTTGTGCGGCGCCCGTGCAGGTGAGCCGTGCCAACCTGGGCGGCGCCGACAAGGGCCACGGCATCATTGCCGGCGTTTCGGTCAACTCTGGCAATGCCAACGCCGCCACAGGTGAGACCGGTCTTGCCTGCGCGCGCGAGACCTGCAACATCGCATCGCAGGTCATCGGCTGCGAGCCCCAGCAGATTCTGGTCGCCTCCACGGGCGTAATTGGTCAGATTCTGCCGATTGACACGTTTGAGACGGCGATTCCGGCAGCTTATGAGGCGCTCTCCGCTCATGGTGGCGCCGATGCCGCCCGCGCCATCATGACGACCGATACCCATTCCAAGGAGTATGCCGTTCGCTACCGCAGTGAGGCTGCTGGCCATGCAGGCAACGCTTATACGGTGGGCGGTATGTGCAAGGGCTCGGGCATGATCATGCCCAACATGGCAACCATGATCGCGGTCATCACTACCGATGCCCCCGTCGAGCCGGCGGCGCTCCACGCCCTGTTGCTCTCCACCGTCAAGCAGACCTTTAATAAGGTAACGGTCGACTCCGATACTTCGACCAACGACACCTGCATCATGCTTGCCTCCGGCGCCGCTGCTGCGGATGCCGAACCCATTGTCGAGGGCTCTGACGCCTTCGACGAGCTGGCCTTTGCCGTGCACGAGGTGTGCGAGAGCCTGGCGCGCAATATTGCCGCAGATGGCGAGGGCGCATCCAAGCTCGTGACGGTTAACGTCACCGGTGCCGCGAACGACGAGGAGGCCGATATCGCCGCCCGTGCCGTCGCCAACTCGCCGCTCGTCAAGACCTGCATCGCCGGCCACGACTGCAACTGGGGCCGCGTTGCCATGGCGCTCGGCAAGTGCGGCGTGCAGTTTAACCAGGAAGATGTGTCCATCGACATGATGGGTATGCCCGTCTGCCGCGACGGCCTGACCGTTCCCTTTGACGAGGACGAGGCGCTGCGTCGCTTTGAGGCGCCCGAGATTGTGATCTCGGCAGACCTGGGCGCGGGCGACGCGGCAACCACCGTGTGGACCTGTGACCTCACGCACGAGTACATCTCCATTAACGGTGATTACCGTTCCTAGACTCCCGATGTGTCGCGCGTCCCGTTGCAATCGCGGGCAACGAGGTGCGGCGCGATAGCTACACGAAAGACGAGGCAGACTATGAAGTTCGCACGCGATTGCCGCTCGAGCGAATCCAACGAAGTTACCGCGCAGCTGCTGTTCGAGGCACTGCCGTGGATTAAGAACCTGACCGGTAAGACGGTCGTTATCAAGTACGGCGGTGCCGCCATGGTCGACGAGCAACTGCGTCGTGACGTGATGAGCGACATCGTCCTGCTCAAGATTATCGGCATGCGCCCTGTTATCGTGCACGGTGGCGGCAAGGCCATCAACGAGGCGCTCAGCCACTACGACATCCCCGTCGAGTTTAAGAACGGCCAGCGCGTGACTACGCCTGCCACCATGGACATCGTACGCGAGGTACTGGGTGGCAAGGTCAATCAGGAGCTGGTCGCGGCGCTCAACCACCACGGCAACCTGGCCGTGGGCGTGTCCGGCAGCGACGCCGGTACCCTTATCGCCGAGCCACTCGACCCAGAGCTCGGCCGCGTAGGCAAGGTCACGCACGTCAACACCGACTATATCGAGCGTTTGCTCGACAGCGAGTACATTCCCGTTGTCGCCACGGTCGCGGCGGGGGAGGACGGTGGCTTCTTCAACATCAACGCCGATACCGCCGCCGGCGCCGTTGCGGCGGCGCTTCATGCGCACAAAGCGATCTTCTTGACCGACGTCGACGGCCTGTACAAGGACTTTAGCGACAAGGATTCGCTTATCTCCAACCTGACGCTCGATGAGGTCAATGAGATGCTCTATGGCGGCGAGGTCGACAAGGGCATGATCCCCAAGCTGCGCGCCGCCGTCGATGCGCTTACCGCTGGCGTTTTCCGGGCCCACATCATCAACGGCACGACGCCGCACTCGCTGCTGCTGGAGCTGCTGACCGATGCTGGCGTCGGTACCGTGATCCACTCCACCGAGACGGCCTACGAGTTCGATACGCATCCGCACCCGCTTTCGACGTTTGCGGCGCGCCTGGCCGAGAACCTCGACGAGGTCGAGAAGCTCCAGACGGTCTAGCTGACCCGCGGTCGTCGCGTCCCTGCACCCATAGCCCTGCGCCGTACGGCGCCCAACGAAAGGCATCTCATGTCACTTGCAACTCAACAATCGCTCGAATCCCATTACGTTATGCATACCTTTGGTCGCTCTCCGGTAGAGTTTGTCGAAGGCCACGGCATGAAGCTCACCGGCGATGACGGCCGTGAGTATCTTGATTTTCTTGCCGGTATCGGTGTGTGCAGCCTTGGCCACGGCAGCCCTGCAGTGCTCTCGGCGCTCGAGGCGCAGACCAAAAAGCTCATGCATGTCTCCAATTACTTCTACATCGAGCAGCGCGGACAGGTCGCGGCGCTGCTGTCCAAGCTTGCCAACGACGACGTAGATGGTGCGTGCGTGCTGGCCGATGCCATTGCCGCCGGCGATGAGACCACGGCCGCTGCGCTCGGTGCCCCGGCTGCGGACGAGCAGGTGTGGGAGACGTTCTTTGCCAATTCTGGTGCCGAAGCCAACGAGGGCTCGATGAAGCTCGCGCGTCTGTACGCCAAGCGTGCTGGTAACGGCGGCAACACCATCGTATGCATGCGCGGCGGTTTCCATGGCAGAACGCTCGAGACCATTGCCGCTACCATGCAGGATTGGCTGCAGGATAGCTTCCGCCCGCTGCCGGGCGGCTTTGTGGCCTGCACGCCCAACGATGTCGATGAGCTTCGCGCAATCTTTAAGCAGCTGGGAAGTGAAATCTGTGCCGTGATACTCGAGCCGATCCAGGGCGAGAGTGGCGTGCATCCCATGACCGAGGAGTTTATGGCCGCGGCGCGCGACTTGGCACACGAGGTGGGTGCCGTGCTCATTGCCGACGAGGTCCAGTGCGGCCTGTTCCGCTCCGGTAAGCCGTTTGCTTACCAGACCTATGGCGTGGAGCCCGACATCATGAGTCTTGCCAAGGGCATCGCCGACGGCGTCCCCATGGGCGCCGTGGTGGCAAAGAAGGAGATCGCCGACGTGTTTAAGCCCGGCGACCACGGTTCGACCTTTGGCGGTAGCTGCTTGGCCGTCGCGGCGTGTGCCGCGACGCTCTCCGCGCTTGTGCGCGGCGACTACGCTGAGCATGCCGCCAAGGTGGGTGCTTATATGGAGGCAAAGCTCGCCAAGTTACCGCACGTTACCGAGGTGCGTGGTCGCGGCTTGATGCTCGGCTGCGAACTGGATGACACTGCGGGCGATGCGCATGGCATTGTTGCCCGAGCGCTGGAGGCCGGTGCCGTGATTAACGCGACCGGATCTCATACGCTGCGTTTCCTACCGCCGCTCGTGTGCGAAGAGGCCGACGTGGACAGCCTAATCGAGATCCTGACGGGTGTTTTGGCCTAGCGCCATCAGGCATAGCAATTTGGAGCGGGTTCCGGACTGCGGACGTGCCATATGCGGCACGATTCAGCGGTCTGGAGCCCGTTTTGCCTTAGATTTGCTAAGGCAGGGAGACCTGCTGGTCAAAAAACGTCAAATATGAGTACTGTTACCGATTTGGTAGCAGCAATTTTGGGCTAATCAGACCAAATAACAAGTCGAAATGGTAGCGCACAGAGATGTGGTGTAAGAGGCGGGGCATGCCCCGCCTCCGCCCTTTCTTGAAAGGGAGGGGACACCGCCTAGAATTCGTCGTTGGAGTAATGAAGGTGACGAATGGAAGGAAAGGCGATGCCCCAAGAAGAGAGTGTACTGCGCCTCGGTCGCGACGAGGCCCTCGAGGCGGCGAGGCTTTGGCAGGAGTGCGGCGACGCGCGCGAGTTCGCGTGCAGGGTGCTGGGCGGCGTGATGAACGCACTGATGGACTCCGAGGCCCAGCAGATGTGCGGCGCGAGCCGCAACGAGCGCAGCGACGGCAGGGAGAACAGCCGCAACGGCTACCGCCCCAGGTCGCTCAAGACCGCCGTGGGCGACGTGGAGCTCGAGATACCCAAGCTCAGGCACGGCACCTACTACCCCGAGGGCATGCTCGCGCGATGGTCGCGCGTCGACACCTCGGTGGCCACCATCGTGCAGGAGATGTACGTGTGCGGCGTGTCCACCCGCAAGGTCGAGCGCGTGGCGTCCAAGCTGGGCATATCCTCGCTGTCGAGCTCGGAGGTCTCGAGCCTCTGCTCCGACCTCGACGCCGAGGTGGCGGAGTTCCGCCGCCGCGACCTTTCGGGCACGCCGTGCTGCTACCTGTGGCTCGACGCCACCTACATGAGCTGCAGGGTCGGCTCGTCGGTCGTCTCGCAGGGCGTCGTGACCGCGATCGGGCTGGGCGCCGACGGGCGCAAGCACTTCCTGGGCTGCGACGTGGTCGACACCGAGAGCGAGGACTCCTGGGCGGCATTCCTCGGCGGGCTGCGCGAGCGCGGGCTGGCCGGCGTTCGCCTCGTGGTCTTTGACAGCCACGCCGGGCTCGTGGCCGCCGTCTCGCGCCTGTTCCAGGGCTGCGCCTGGCAGCGCTGCGTGACGCACCTGCAGCGCAACCTCCAGAGCGCCTGCTCGGGCAGGCCCGAGGACTCCAAGGCGGCCGTCAGGGACCTCGTGCACGCCGCGGTCTACCAGGACGACCCCGACCTCGCGCGCTGCGTGTGGGCCGAGGCGGCGCCCTGGGTGGCGTCGGTGTCCGCCAGGGCCGGCGAGGTCTTCGAGCAGGCCGAGGACTCCGCGCTGGCGTTCACGGCCTTCCCCAGGGCGCACTGGGCCAAGCTCCGCACCAACAACGTCCAGGAGCGCGCCAACCGCGAGATCAAGCGCCGCTACAGGGTCGTGCAGTCCTTCCCCTCGAGGGAGTCGATGCTGCGCCTGACGTGCGCGAGCCTCATGGAGACCGAGGGGCAGTGGTCCCAGCAGCGCGTGTTCTCCGAGGCCTCGGCCGCTGAGGGCTTCGCCGAGCCCGCGGACAGGCCGGCCCCGACAGAGGGGAGGCGCCGCGCGCTCGGGCGGCGCGCCAGGGAGATAGTGGACGAGATAGTCGAGAAGCGCGGCCTCAAGAAGGAGTAACATCGGGGCTTGCAGCGACGGACCTCAGGACACTCTTACACCACGTCTGCGCGCGCCACCGTCGAAATGGCGATGAATGCACGATTTTGGTCCAACTGCTAGTCCTTATAATGGACATATGTTGCGGAACTTAAGCAAATACTATCTTTTTATATGTTGTAACCACGGTAGCAGTACTCATTTTTGTCATTTTTTGGCCACGGCCTTTGTGACAGACGTGCTGACGGGTTCGAATCCCTCTGCACTGGGCCCAAAAAGGAAAGGCCCCCATCGCTGGGAGCCTTTTCAATCAAGTGGTGGGCGATGAGGGATTCGAACCCCCAGCCTTGTGCGTGTAAAGCACCTGCGCTAACCGTTGCGCCAATCGCCCGCAGGGATTGAGTATAGCGGAAACCCTATGCTGTTCACCGCTAATTCATAACGAAACTTACGCGGCGACTTCGGCATCCTTGTCCTCGTCGATAAAGAAGCGCTTGTACCAGATGAGGAACGTCAGCGTGGTATAGATCTTGCGCTGGTTGAGCGCGCGACCCTCAAAGTGATCGTCGAGCAGTTTCATGAGCGCATCGGTGTCAAAGAAATCGGCAGCCCACGGTGCGGTGAAGTATTCCTTGACGTAGTCGTAGTACTTTTGCTCGCGCAGCCAGAACTTGACCGGTACGGGGAAGCCCACCTTCTTGCGCGTTGCCCACTCGTCGGGCAGTGTGCGGTTGGCAGCGTGACGCAGAACGAGCTTGCAGCCTTCTTCGTTAACACGGTAGTTGGCTGGAATGTGCTCGGCGAATTCCATGACCTTCTTGTCCAGGAACGGAACGCGGAGCTCCAGAGAATGCGCCATGCACATCTTGTCGGCCTTGAGCAGAATGTCGCCCGGTAGCCACATGTTCATATCCAGATACTGTTTCTTGGAAAGCTCGCAGCAGTTGGGAACCTGCTTGTAGTACTTGGCGCACATCTCGGTGGCGTTCTTGCCAGTGTCATAAGCGGGCTTGAGCACCTCGTCGACCTCGGAGGGATCGAACACCTTTGCCTGACCCACATACCAGCGCTCGGGAACTTCGGCGCACTTGGTCAGGAAGTTGTGACCCTTAAAGTAGGGGAGATGCTGAACGAGCGAGCCCAGGGCGCGACGTACGCCGAGCGGCATGCGCTTCTTAAAGGAGCGCATCTCGGGGGTGTCCTCGTACCACTCATAGCCGGCAAACAGCTCGTCGGCACCCTCGCCCGAAAGGACGACGGTGACCTCCTTGGAAGCCATCTGCGCCAGATAGTACAGCGGCACGCTGGAGAGGTTCGATTGCGGCTCGTCCATGTGGTACTGGATATCGGGCAGTGCATCGAAGAACTCGTCGGCGGTAATCATCTTGCGCACGTTCTTGATGCCCAGCTTGTCTGAAAGCTCGGCAGCGTAGTTGGTCTCGTTGAAGTTCTTGTAATCAAAGCCAACAGAATACGTGGTGTCGGGCATGAGGCAGGCGGCAATGTAGCTGGAGTCCACGCCGCCAGAAAGGAACGAGCCCACCTTAACATCGGCGATTCGGTGCGCAGCGACGCTTTCGTGCACGACCTTGTCGCACTCGTCCACGTACTCTTCGAAGGTCTTGGAGTTGTCGTCGGTGAAGTCACAGCTCCAGTAACGCTTGATGTCCATGGTGTTGGTCGTCAGGTCATACGTAAAGCAATGCGCCGGGGCAAGCTTGAACACGCCCTTAAAGAAGGTCTCCTCCGTGGCGGGGAATTGCAGCGTCAGGTAGGGGCGCAGCGCGTCGTGGTTGACGGCCTTCTCAAACTTGGGATGGTCCAGGAAGCTCTTGATCTCGGAGCCAAACAGCAGCGAGCCATCGGATGCCTGGTAGTAATAGAACGGCTTGATACCAAAGATGTCGCGAGCGCCAAAGAGTTTGTTCTTGTTCTGGTCGTGAATCACGAACGCGTACATGCCGCGCAGGCGGTTGACCAGGTCCTCGCCCCACTCCTCGTAACCGTGTACCAGGACCTCGGTATCAGCGTTGCAGTGGAAGGCGTATCCGGCTGCCTCCAGCTCGGCGCGAAGCTCCTGGAAGTTGTAGATCTCTCCGTTGAAGACAATCGTGACCTTGCCGTCGTCGCTCGACATGGGCTGAGCTCCAGCTTCGGAAAGATCAAGAATCGAAAGACGACGGAAGCCAAGGGCAACGTTGTCGACGATATGCTGGCCGCCCATATCGGGACCACGGTGGATGATACGATTCATCATGGCCGTGAGAACCAACTCACTCTGTTCATCTGTACCGGTAAAACCGACAAAACCGCACATGCAAGATCCTTTCTGCTGACGGCTCAGGTGTACTGCCGCAAGGATTGCGGCAGCTGATGTCAAATTATCTTTACTATCATGCCAATCTTTTGTTTCGTGATAGGGCATAAGCGCCGAGCGAACCGAAAAAACCACGGCCCGATCTTCAGACGAAGCGGCGGGCCGTGGTTGCGAACGCTATGTATGGGCGGTTAGCGCTTGCTGCGCTCGGCGAGACGGTGCTCCACCTTGGTGACGGCGTGGATGAGCGGAATCGTCACGACCAGATAGTAAAGTGCGGCGCAAATGTAGGGCGTAATGTTGCCCGTGGTGGCCGTGAGGTTTTTGGAGAACAGCATGAGCTCCATGACGCCAACGCTCGAAAGCAGCGACGTGTCCTTGTACAGCATAACGAATTCGCTGGTCATAGTTGGTATAACGCAACGTACGGCCTGCGGGATCACGATGCGCGACATAACTTGGGACCAAGTCATGCCAAGCGAATAGGCGGCTTCCGCTTGACCAGGCGGTACGCTCTCGATGCCGGCACGGAAAATCTCGGCAAGATAGGCCGAGCAGTTGATGGCGAGCACGCCAACGCCGAGCGGCAGATTGGGCACGTTGAGACCGATCATAGGGAACCCAAAGAACGCAATGTAGATCTGCAGGAAGAGCGGGGTTCCGCGCAGGACGTTGATGTATGTCACGGCGATGCCGCGCAGCATACGACTATGACTGATTTTCATAAAGGCAAACAGCAAGCCGATGGGGATGGCGAGCGGAAAGCCGATGGCGGTCACGGCAAGTGCTATGCCCCAGCCCTTAAAGAGCGAGGCGATTGAGGTGACGATTATCTGCGGCTTGCAGAACATGCCCAAAAACGGGTTGGAGTTCCACGCGGCAACCCAAGGCTGGGCATCGAGCCAGGTGACGATTTCTTGCACCATGGTGCTCTCCGAGACGCTGATGGTGGGGCTCTCGGGAAGATCTCGCTTGTCGCCATCGGCGACATAGCTGCCGGTGACGGCATAGGCACCCGCGTTGCTCGGGAATACGACGTCGGGGACGACAACGCGAATCTGTGAGCCGGCAGCGACGGGATCGGCGAACTTGATGACGAGCTTTGAGCCGTCCAGCGAGCACGATGCCTTGACGCCCGCCTGGTTCAGTCCGTCGAGCAGCGTGACCTTAACATCGGTGCTCTCAAACGATCCGCCCTCGGGCAGCTCAAGCTCAATTTGCGAAACGTCGCCCTCGTCGCTACCCGTTGTCGCTTCCCAGGTCAGGCGGGTTGCGATGCCGCCGAGCACGCCGTTGCCGCTGTCTTCGTTTGACTTGGCGGTCGCCGAGGTGACGGCGAGTGAAGCGCCCGTCGCGTCGTCTGAGCTCGAGGCATCCTTGTTATCGGACCCGCTCGTGGGTGCCATGCCAAACCACTTCTCGTACAGTTTGTCATAGGCGCCGGAGCTCTTGATCTTGGCAAGGGCATCGTTGATGGCTTGTGTCAGCTCGGGGTTGTCTTTAGAGACGGCAATGCCAAACTGCTCGCCCGTCGGAACCTCTTTGATGATCTCCATACCGGTAAAGGAGTTCGAAACCATCCACTGCTCAACGGGCAGATCGCATACGACCGCCTGACACTGACCACTCATGACGGCGGTGAAGGCTGCCGTCCAGTCGTCAAAGTTGACGGTGGTTGCCTGCGGCAGGTTCTCGATTGCCCACTCCTCGGACGTGGTGCCCGACTGCACGGCAATTTTGACGCCCGGTGCGTTGAGGCTATCGACCGTGTCGTATCCAGTGTTCTTTGCAACTGCGACGCCCTGGTTGGAGTCGATATAGGGGTCGGTGAAGTCGACCTCTTCCTTGCGCTCGTCGGTAATCGTGATGTTACATGCGCCGACATCGGTCTTTACGCCCTGCTTGACCATGGGGATAATGCCGTCGAACTTTTGTGCCGGCAAGTAGTTGAGCTCCAGACCGAGCTCGTCTGCGATCATGCCCATGAGTTCATAGGTAAAGCCTTGATCTTTGCCGGAATCGTTGACGTATTCAAACGGGGGTGTGGCCAAGTCACTTGCGACGGTGAGCTTGCCATTCTCGACGAGTGTGTAGGTGCTCGAGGCGTTCTGGGAGGACGAACAGCCGCTCGCGCCGATGATGGTGGCAAGGGCCACAACGACCGTCGCGAAGGCGCAGACGATGTGCCGGGTCAACTGGACATGTGCCGAGTGGTGGCGACGTTCGAAATGTCGTTTCATCTGGAATCCTTTGCTTGGGCATGATGGGTCGGCATTGTGGGTCAATGAGGCACATCAAGACATTTGGATAAAGAATAGCACCCAGATTTCCTTGTTTTTACGCGGGGTGAACACGGTTGCCATTTATTAACCCACGGCACAGTCCATGCAATTTTTTAGAAGGCTGCAGTGCGCGCAGGGTCGGGTGGCATATTAGGATGGTTGATAATACAGAATGTTTCATCGTTTCTGCCGCGGGACGTCTTTTGCCCTTTAAGGCTGAATTTAGCGAGAGAGGTTTTTGTATGTCGAGTCCGACACAAGAGAAGCTAACTCTGATGCGCTATATAGAGTTGCTCGAGGAAGATGACCTTGTTGTTTCCAGACCGAGCGCTTCGTACGACCAGCGCATTGAGTTTGCAACTGATGACTCGCGCCAGGTGCGTCCGGGCACGTTGTTCGTCTGCAAGGGCCGTGCGTTTAAGTGCGAGTACCTGCTTTCGGCAATCGCTGATGGCGCCGTGGCCTACGTTTCCGAGGTCGATTACGATGTTGATCTTCCCGCGGTGATTGTGAGTGATATTCGTCGCACGCTCGCCGTGGTGGCAGATGTCTTTTATGGGCACCCGTCGGGTAAGGTGAAGGTCTGCGCCTTTACAGGCACCAAGGGCAAGTCGACCTGCAGCTTTTATCTGCGCGGCATTCTCGCCAACGAGGCCAAGCTTACGGGTTGTCATCGACCCGCTCTTAATACGGGCATTGAGTTCGACGACGGCATCGAGGCGGGCCCTTCCAAGCTGACGACCCCCGAATCCTTCCTGCTGCAGTCTCGTATCGCACATGCTGCGGAGGCGGGTGCCCCGTGGCTGGTTATGGAGGCATCGAGCCAGGGCCTCAAATACGAGCGCACGGGCAAGATCGCCTTTGAAGTCGGCGCCTTTACCAATATCGGCGAGGATCACATTTCGCCGATTGAGCATCCGACGCACGAGGATTACTTTGCCAGCAAGCTCAAAATCTTCGCGCAGAGCCGTTTTGCCGTGGTCAATCTAGATATGGATAAGGTCGATCGCGTGCTCGAGGCGGCGTCTCGTTGCGAACGTACGGTGACGTTCTCCCTGACCGACGAGCGTGCCGACGTGTTTGCGCTGGCGATTCGTAATGGCGACTGCGGCGTGGTGGCAACGGTGCGCACGCCCCGCTTTACGCGCGACATTGTGATTCCCACGCCGGTTAAGTTCAATGTGTCCAACGCGCTTGCCGCTATTGCCTGCGCCGAGGCCCTGGGCATTTCCGAAGAGGGTATCGTCCATGGCTTTGAGGGCGTCTTCGTTCCCGGTCGCATGGAGCTCTATCCGTCCGTATCGGGCAAAATCCTGGGCGTCGTCGATTTTGCACATAACGGCATGAGCCTCGAGACACTCCTGCGTGACCTGCGCGAGAACTATCCCGAGCGCGAGCTGGCGGTTGTATTTGGCGCTACGGGCGGTAAGGGTGTCGATCGACGCACCACGATGGGCATCGCCGCTGGCAAGTATGCCGACCGAATCGTGATTACCGAGGATGACCCCGGTCCCGAGGATGTCGAGGATATTTGCGCCGAGATCGCGCGCAACGTTCAAGCGCAGGGAAATAATAACTGGCAAATCGTGACTGATCGCGTCGCCGCTATCGAGACTGCCGTGCGCGAAACCGTCCGTCCTGCCGTGGTCATCGTGACCGGTAAGGGCGAGGAGGAGCGTATGCTGCGCAAGAACGGACCCGAGCCTTGTGAGCGCGACGGCTCGATTCTCAAGCGCACCCTTGCGGCGTACGACGCCTAGACCAAGCCCCTTCTACGTAAATGGAGTGACCATGTCCCACAACACCCTGCCGACCGTTGCCGAGCTTTCGGGCGAGATGCGCGAGCGTCTGGCCAAGGTCAAGTACGTCTTTACCGATCTGGACGCCACGATGCTCGCTCCTGGCTCGTGCGTACTGCGCGATAACGACGGAAATCCCTCGACCAAGCTCGTCGAGGCGGTCGTCGCGCTCGCTCGTGCCGGCATCCAGGTGGTTCCCACCTCGGGTCGCAACCGCACTATGATCCACGAGGACGCGCGCGTGCTCGGCCTCAACTCCTACATCGGCGAGATGGGCGGCCTGGTCATGTACGACCTCAAGGCCAACGATTGGGAGTACCTGACCGGCGACATGCCCTACGACCCCGCCTGCGGTCTCACGCCGCACCAGGTGATCGAGCAGACCGGTGTGTGCGAGAAAATTCTCGCTCGCTGGCCGCATAAGATCGAGTACCACAACGACATGTCGACCGGTTACAAGTACCGCGAGGTCACTGTCGGCATGCGCGGCGATGTGCCTGATGACGAGGTTCAGGCCATCCTCGACGAGGCCGGCTGCGGCCTGGTTTGGGCCTGCAACGGCCATCTGACCCATCTGTCCAAACCGACGACGCTTGAGCTCGATCGCGTCGAGGACGGTCGTGCCTTCAATATCAATCCGGCGGGCCTCAACAAGGGCGTTGCCATTGCGCGCTTCTGCGAGCATCTGGGGATTGAGCGCGAGGAGACGCTTGCGCTCGGCGACTCCGAGTCCGATTTCTACATGGCCGACCACGTGGGCACGTTCTGTTTGGTCGAGAACGGCCTGACCAGCGCCGGCGCGCCCGAGTTCTTGGGCGCTTGCGACAACGCTTACGTCACGCGTGGCAAGATTGTCGACGGCTGGGCGGCAACGGCAGAGCTGCTCGTCGCGGCTCGTTCGTAGCGCGGCCCTATCGTTCTGAGCCATATCTTTTCGAGAGAGAATCTGGTGAGGTAATGTCCGATATCGAGAATCTGGCTGGCGACACGCGCCCCATTGGCGTATTCGACTCGGGTCTGGGCGGCCTGACGGTTGCACGCGCCATCGCGACGGCGCTGCCGCATGAGTCCGTCTACTACTTCGGCGACACCAAACGCTGCCCTTATGGTACCCGCACCGAGGACGAGGTGCGCTCGTTTGCACTGCAGGCGGGCCGCTGGCTGTCAAAGCACGACGTCAAGATTATGGTCATCGCCTGCAACACGGCGACCGCAGCGGCCTTGCGCCTGGCTCAGCAGGTGCTCGACGTTCCCGTGATCGGTGTGATCGCGCCGGGCGCACGTGCGGCGATTAACAGCACTCGCACGCGCCGCGTGGGCGTGCTCGCCACCAACCTCACCATTCGCTCGGGTGCTTACACGCGCGCCATTCAGGATTTGGATGCCGGTGTGGACGTGTACGGATGCCCGGCTTCGAGTTTTGTCGAGGTTGTCGAGCACGAGCTCGCCTCGGGTGCGCATCTGCAGGAGCAGTGGCTCGAGAACGAGGACATCTTCGATACGCCAGCCGTGCGAGCGCTGGTCGGCGCCACGGTTGAGCCGCTGCGCGATCGCGGAATCGATACCGTGGTGCTCGGCTGCACGCACTTTCCGCTGCTCGTGGGACCTATTCGCCATGCGCTGGGGCCCGGGGTGCGCGTGGTGAGTTCCGCCGAGGAAACTACGCGCGAGCTGACCGATATCCTCACGCGTCGCGAGCAGCTGGCGGGCGATGCTGCCGAGCCGCAGCATCGCTTTGCCACCACGTCTGACAACATTGCCGAGTTTGCGGTGGCAGGTAGCTTTATCTTTGGCCAGCCGCTCAAAAGCATCGAGCATGTCGATATCGACGAACTGAAATAGATGTAGGGTTACCGTCCAAAGACTTGCCCTCTTCTTTTGCCGAAAGGATATTTCTATGGAGTACATGCAGGTCAACCGCGCCAACGGCCGTGCCGCCAATGAACTGCGCCCCGTCAAGCTCACCCGTGGTGTTATGAAACATGCCCACGGCTCGTGCCTGGCTGAGTTCGGTGACACGCGCGTGCTGTGTGCCGCCACAATTGAGGAGGGCGTGCCGGGCTGGCGCAAGGGCGCCAAGGCCGGTTGGGTAACCGCAGAGTATGCCATGCTGCCGGCATCGACCGGTAAGCGTTGCAAGCGCGAGTACGCCAAACGTAAGGGCCGCTCCATGGAGATCGAACGCCTCATCGGCCGCAGCCTGCGTACCGTCGTCAACATGAAGGCACTCGGCGAGTACACCGTCACCGTCGACTGCGATGTAATCCAGGCGGATGGCGGCACGCGTACAGCGAGCATTACCGGTGCCTGGGTGGCGCTGCATGATGCTCTTGCTATGTGGGTTGAGGCCGGCAAGATCGAGCGCATCCCGCTTACCGGCCAGGTTGCTGCCATCTCTATGGGCGTTGTCGACGGCAACACCATGCTCGACCTCGATTATTCCGAGGACAGCCACGCCGAGGTCGACATGAATCTCGTCGCTACCGACACCGGCGAGATGATTGAGCTCCAGGGCACCGGCGAGCAGGCGCCCTTCGACCGCAAGCGTCTCAACGCCTTGCTCGACCTGGGCGACAAGGGCATCGCCGAGCTCATCGAACTCCAGTGCCAAGCCCTCGCCTAACCTGCCAAAAAGGGACAGGTTTATTTTGGCAGGTTTTAACTGGGAAAACGTCGAAGCATAAGGCTGCCGTTGATTGAGGGGGAGGGCTGAGGTCCTCATCATGCTCAGCACGGCATTGCTATAGAGACAAAGGAGGCCAGTCATGGCACTTGAGAAGATTGATATCGACACCCTCGACCCGGCAGCGACCATCGTCGTGGCAACGGGTAACGCCCATAAGCTCACCGAGATCGAGGCCATTTTGGGCAAGGTCATGCCTGAGGTGCGCTTTGTGGCGTTGGGCCAGCTGGGTGATTTTGAGGACCCCGAGGAAAACGGCACGACGTTTTTGGAGAACGCCATCATCAAGGCGCAGGCCGCGGTAGAGGAGACGGGGCTTATGGCCATCGCCGACGATTCGGGCCTGGTTGTCGATGCCTTGGATGGCGAGCCGGGTGTGTATAGCGCGCGCTACGCGGGCGTGCACGGCGACGATGCCGCCAACAACGCCAAGCTCCTCGTGAATCTGGAAGGCGTGGCTGACGAGGACCGCACCGCACGCTTTATGAGTGTCGTCGCGCTCATCGACCAGGACGGCCTGGTCACCTATGGCGAGGGCGCCTGCGAGGGCGTTATCGCGCACGAGGGTCGCGGCGACCACGGCTTTGGCTACGACCCTCTGTTCCTGCCGGTCGATACGCCGGGCAAGACCATGGCCGAGCTGACGGCGGACGAGAAGAACGCC
>RQCP01000039.1 GCA_008668235.1 Collinsella aerofaciens
CGGCGTTGAGCTTCTCGGCCATATCCCAGAACTTCTGCGTGGTCTCGGTGTTGGTCTTCTCGACACTCGGGGCCGACTGCAAAAGCGTTGCGGCGGCAACGGACTCAACATGGCGCTGAGCCAGCGTGCGGTTGCCGTAACGGGCAAAGATGACCTCGCCCTGCTCGGTGAGCTTAAAGAAGCAGTTGACCGAACCCTTGGGCTGCGCCAGCACGGCCTTGTTGGCCGGGCCGCCGCCACGGCCCACGGCACCGCCGCGACCGTGCATGAGCACCAGGTCGATATCGTTCTTCTCTGCCCACTTGGCAATGCGCTCCTGCGCGGAGTGCAGCGCAAGCATGGCCGTGGTAGGACCGGCATCCTTGGAGGAGTCGGAATAGCCCAGCATGACCTCCATGCGGCGGTTGGTCTGGGCAAGGCGCTTTTGCACCACAGGCAGCGTAAGCATCTGGTCGAGCACGTCGACGCAGCCCTCGAGGTCCTCGAGCTGCTCGAACAGCGGGATCACGTCGAGCTCGGGGACATCCTCCTCGTGTGCAAAGGACAGGTGGGCAAGCTCAAAGACGTCGGCCACATGCTGGGCGCTCTTGGTGAACGAGATGATGTAGCGGTGCGCCATCTTCTTGCCGTAGCGCTTTTGGATGGAACCGATGGCACGGAAGGTGTCGATGACCTCGCGCGTCATGGGCTGCAGGTCACCATGGATACCGTTCTCGTGGATATCCTTGAGGGCGCGGGCGTGCACCACGGAGTGCTGACGGAACTCCATCTCGACCATGTGGAAGCCGAAGGACTCGACCTGCCAGATGATGGTTTGGACCGGGCCGTAGGCAGCACGGACGGCACCGCAGGCGGCCAGCGAACGCTGGACGACGCGCAGGTCATCCAGGAACTCGTCGGCGCTGTGGTACATGGTGTCGGTGATACGACGGACGGTGGCGTTCAGGCGGTCGGCCATGACGAGCATGACGGCGCGATGCGGCTCGTGCTCGGAAATCAGCTCGGCGCGGGCCGTGTACTGGGTACTCATCTCGACCTGATGGTTCCACAGGTTGATGAGCTCGGCAGACGGCTTGCTGTAGGTGGCCTCGAGCGTGAGGTTGCGGCCGATGCGGCGGCACTTGTCCTCGAGCTTGAGCACCATGTGGGTAAAGTACTTGGCGGCGACCTCACGGCTCACCTTGGCGGTGACGTTGGGGTTACCGTCGCGGTCGGAACCGATACAGCTGCCGGGATGGAAGAACGCCGGGCACAGCGGCGGCACAGTACCGGCCTTGTCGCCCAGCACCCAATCGTCAAAACGACGATAGATAACGGGGATAACGTCGAACAGCGTGTTATCGAAGATGTCGATGATGGTATCGGCTTCCTCGACCGGCGTGGGCTTCTTGAGCGCGATGGGACTCGTACGCACCAGGGCGTCGATCTCCTGCAGCATATGGCGCTCGTTCTCCACCAGGTCGGAGCCGCCCAGACGCGGACGCTCCTCCAGCAGGTTGGAGATACGGCGGATCTTGCCCTCGACGGCCTTACGACGGGCCTCGGTGGGATGTGCGGTAAAGACAGGGTGGAACTCGAGCTTGTCGAGCAGCTCGTTGGCACCCTCGACACCCAGCTCATTCACCAGCTGGTGATAGGCAACGGTAAGCTCGTTGGCAGGATCGACCTCGGTATCGGTCGACGCACCGGCCTCGCGCTCGCGCAGCTGCGCCACACGGTAGTTCTCCTCGGACAGGTTTGCCAGATGGAAAAAGCTCGTAAAGGCGCGAACGATGACCTGCTGCTTATCGAGCGGCAGGCTGTCGATCAAATCGACGACCTCACGAAATGCCACGGCAGTGGGCTCGTCGGCGGTGGGCACGCCCTGCTCGTCGACGGCTTCGTCGGCAGCGCAGGTACCGGGGTTGCCGGCATTGACCACAATCTCGGCTGTCAAAATCTTGTCGAACAGGTCCGCGATCTCGGGATCATACTCGCTAAGCACACGGCGCTCCAGGCGCAAGAACAGCGCCAGATTGTCGCGCAGCTCCTCGGGGATCTCGATCTCGGCGAGACGCTCCCTGGACTCGGCATTCGAGCCGATTCGGTTAACGAGGCGGTTGACCACGGCAGCGACGCGCGCCGCGGCTTCGGGTACAGACTGGTTGCTTAGGTTCTCAGCCACGTTTCCTCCCATTCCTCCTTCTATGCACGTAACATGCGGTATTCATTATAGGCGCTTGAGAAATACTTTCGACACTGATTGCGCTTTACCACACAAAAGTATTTTCTGCATTGCAAGGGTTTTTGCCCCAAATGGTCGTATTTCTCGGTGGGCGGCATATGCAAACGAGGGCATTCCGCATAAATGCGAAACACCCCCGTAACAATAGCTCGTCGCGAGCGGGACATGTTAGCGGGTCCGCAGCTCAAAAATCATGCGCTACAGACGCTTGCGAACCGCCTCGACGACGTTGGCCAGATCGACGAGAACCTCATCATGGCTCTGCATGTCGCGCACCTTGACCTTGCCGGCGGCAAGCTCGTCGCCGCCCAGGACCAGGATGAGCTTGGCGCCCACCTTATCGGCCTGCTTAAACTGGGCTTTGAGCGAACGGCCCTGATAGTCGGCCTCGGTCACGATGCCTGCGGCGCGAAGCTCCTGCGTAATGGCAAAGACGTTCTGGCGCAGTTCCTTGCCGGCGTTGGCGACATAGACGCACGGGGCCTCCTCGGCACCCAGATCGCTGCCAAAGGCCTGCAGGGCCAGCAGGGCGCGCTCAAAACCGACAGCAAAGCCGACGCCCGCCGTGGGCTTGCCACCCTCGAGCTCGACCAGGCCATCGTAGCGGCCGCCGCCGCCGATGGAGCCGACGCCGGCGCCAGGGGCCTCGACCTCAAAGACGGTGCGGGTGTAGTAGTCCAGACCACGTACCAGGGTGGGATCCTCTACATACTCGATACCGGCAGCATCCAGATAGCGCTTGACCTGCTCGTAGTGCTCGCGGCACTCGTCGCACAGGTTGTTACCCATCAGCGGAGCGTCGGCCATGATCTCGCGGCAATGGTCGTTCTTGCAGTCGAAGGCACGCAGCGGGTTAAGCTCGGCGCGCTCGCGGCACTCATCGCACATCTCGTCGGCGTGGTCGAGAATGAACTGCTTAACCTGCTCGCGATAGGCCGGACGGCACTGCGCATCGCCCATCGAGTTAATGAGCAGACGGAGCTTGGAAAGATCGAAGCCCAGGCGCTTGTAGAACTCCATGAGCATGATGATGCACTCGGCGTCTGCCGCCGGATCGGGAGCGCCGAGCCACTCGATGCCCACCTGATGGAACTGCCGCAAGCGGCCCTTCTGGGGACGCTCGCCGCGGAACATGGCCTCGGCGTAGTAAGCCTTAAACGGCGTGGAGCCCTGGGGCACCAGATTGTTCTCGACGACGGCGCGCACCACGCCGGCCGTGCCCTCGGGGCGAAGTGCCAGGCGCTGCTTGGGCTTGAGTTTGGTGTCGGTGCCCTCGGTAAAGACGCGCTCCAGGTTGGCACCGCTGAACACGCGGAACATTTCCTTGCGCACGACGTCGGTCGACTGGCCGATACCGTGGACAAACACGTCAACCTGCTCGATCGCGGGCGTCTCGATGGGTTTAAAACCAAACGGCTCGAACACGCCGGCCGCAATCTGCTGCATCTTTTGCCAGGCGCGCATCTCGGCGCCGATAAGGTCGCGGGTTCCCTCCGCCTTCTGTGCCTGCATGGGCAAACACCTTTCTTTTGTATCGCGTCATAGGTAGTGGACATTATACGGCACAAAGCAGCAACGCGGCGGCGCGCCTGACCGAACGAGGGTATGGGGACTCGTTCGGCCAGACGCGCCGTCGCTGTTTGTGATCCCTTTTCCTCCGTCCCCTTCGGATCACGTGATCTGTTGGGGACGGAGGAAAAGGGATCATTTCGTAGGCCCGTGGCCGCCTTGGAAACCGAATGATGGTACGAGCATCCATTCGGCTTCCAAGGCGGCCACGGACAGAACGGGGCGAACAGAAAAGAGCGACGGACGTCTACTCCCCCGCCACGCACGCGCGCAGCTTGGCGGCGATGGGCTCGGATGCCAACAGGAACACGAGCATGACCACGGAGCACGCCAGGCAAACGATCCAGGTGCTCGCAAAGGAGCCCGTGGCATCGAACAGCACGCCCGAGACAATGGCGCCCACGGTGCCGCCGACCATCTCGAGCGAGGTGATGGTGCCCGTGACCTTGCCGAGGTCGGCCATGCCAAACTGCTTGGACGCGGCGATGGTAGGCGTGATGGTGCCCATACACGTTCCGATACCAAAGCTCACAGCGGCGACAATAGGACCGAGGTCCGTCGTCGGAAAGCACAGCGCCACGCAGGCGATAATGCACGCAACGGAGCCAAGGATATTGCCAAAGCGCAGGCCAAAGCGGTCATAAATCGCACCGAGCGAAATCTTGGCGATAACGACGGTGACCATATAGGCCGAAAGCACAGTGCCCGCCCACATGGGATCATGACCGCCCGTGACGATCTTGGCGCCGTTGACGGTAACGCTCGTCATGTTGGTGACTTGGTTGGGCAAGATGGCGCCGTTAACGAGACCCATAAAGAGGAAGGCGACGACAAGCAGCCAAAACGCCGGGCTCTTCTTGATGCGAGACCAGCCGACGCTAACCTCGGGCGCCGTGTGCTCGTCCTTGTCGCCAGCCGTCGAGACGGACGGATCGCCCGGGTTCTCGCCGAGCGGCTTAAGGCCGATCTCGGAAGGCTTAGTGCGGAAGGAGTAGGCCGTGATGGGCAGTGCCGCCACCATGCAGACGGCAGCGAGTACCAGGAACGCAGAGCGCCAGCCCACACTCACGATAAGCGAGCTCACGATGGGAGACAGAATAGCGCCGCCAAAGCCCGAGCCCGAAAGTGCGATGGAGATGGCAAGGCCTCGCTTGGCGGTAAACCAGTTGGCGGTCACTAGGCTGATGAGCAGGCGGGTCGAGGCCACAGCGAAGCAGCCCGAAACGGCAAAGAGCACGTAGACCTGCCACAGCTCACCGACAAAGCTCATGCTGGCAAGAACGGCAGAGGTAGCGATAACGGTTAGGGAACCCAAAACGCGACCGCTTACTTTATCGGCAACATGGCCAATGACAAGCGATCCGATAACGCTCACCACGGTAGAGATCGCATTGGAGATGTTGTACTGGGCAAGCGTAATCCCGAGGTTGCTGACGATCAGCAGCTGGAACATGCTCATGCAGTTGACGAAAATCGTGTAGCACGTGGCCATGATCACGAAGCCGGAGGCCACCACGAGCCAGCCGGGGAAGAACTTACGCTGCTGGGGCATACTGCTCCTTATTTAACAAACGAATAGCCGGCGCCGGGCGCCGGTAGCACCCAAGATTGCCTTGAAAGACAAGGGCATAGGCCTTACGGCCATGCCCGCAGGCTTGAAAGGCAAGGTTGGGTGCTACCGGTGGTCGGCGATATAGCCCAAAGCGACGGCGGTATAGGCCGCGGCACCGAGGGGAAGCTCGGCATCGTTAAAACGTGCCTTGGGATGGTGCTGGGCAAAGTGTTCGTCCGTGT
Source organism: Collinsella aerofaciens (assembly GCA_008668235.1). GTDB lineage: Bacteria > Actinomycetota > Coriobacteriia > Coriobacteriales > Coriobacteriaceae > Collinsella > Collinsella aerofaciens_K. The sequence goes on from RQCP01000039.1 coordinate 5,588, forward strand.
CGGTTACGGCCGCGCCCACGGTAAAGTACGCACTCGGAATCTCGCTCGAGATAAGCGCGAAGTCTTCACTCGCCATGGCATGGAAAAGCGGCAAGAAAGCCGCCTTGGGCAGCACTGCGCCCACGTAGCCAAGCGACGCCTGAGTCATATCGCTGTCGAGTACAAGCGGCGGAACATCCGAAAGTGTCTCGATGGTCGCCGGCGTACGATAGGTCGTGGCAACGCCGTTAACGACCTCCGCGATGCGGGTCTTTAGGTGAGCCATGAGCTCAACATCAAAGCCGCGCAGCGTTCCCTCGAGCACGCAGGTGTCGGGAATGACGTTGGCCGCTTGGCCACCGGCAAACTTACCCACGGTCAGTGCGACCTCCTTGGCCGCCGGCACTTCGCGGGAGATGAGCTCCTGGAGCGCCAGGTGCACATGGACGCCGGCCGTGATGGGGTCGATGCAGATCTCGGGGCTCGAGCCATGTCCGCCCTTGCCCTGCAGCGTGATGCGGAAACCGTACACGCCCGAAAGCGCCGGGCTCCCATAGAGCACCAGGCCGAGCGGCGATTGGCTGTTAACATGCATGGCAAAAGCCGCCTGAGGACGCGGGTTCTCGAGCAAGCCGTCGGCGATGGCAGCGCGTGCCCCCTCAAAGGTCTCCTCGCCCGGCTGGAACAGCAGTTTGACGGTAGCGTTGGCGTCGACAAGCTCGGCCTCGCGGGCCTTGAGCAAGCGCGCCGCACCAAGCAGCGCCGTCGCGTGCATATCGTGACCGCAAGCATGCATGCAGCCGTTCGTAGAGGCGAAAGGCTCGCCCGACTCTTCGGCAACGGGTAGGGCATCCATGTCGCCACGCAGCATAATGACCGTTCCGGCCTGTTCGTCCGTGCAGACGCCATTGCCCTGGGCCGCGGTGGCACCGGCACCGACAAGGCCCACAACACAGGAACCATCGACGAGCGTGGCAAACGGGATGTCCATCTCGGCCAGGCGCGCTTGGATATACGCAGAGGTCTGCGGGAGGTCGTTACCAAGTTCGGGCGTCCGATGCAGATCGTGACGCCATGCGGCAAGCTCATCGGCAAAAGTTTGAGCCTCTTTGACCAGACTGTCGCCAATGGCGGCTTGCGCCGCCGCGGTGGCCTTGGGCGCTGATTGCGGTTGAAGATCGGACAGTGCTGGTGCCATAGATGCCCTCCAGTAACGTTTTTGCAGCAAGCACTTTGATAGCGTAAAGTGCAACTTACTACTTTAAGGGCGACGCATAAAAAATGCCGCCCCGGGAGGCGGCGCAACAAATTGTTTACAATTGCGGGCGCGGCTTTCGACGCAAAAAATCGAAATGCGTCTCGCTCAAGATAATCGAAAGAAAGATGAGCGCGAAGCCGGCGAGCAGGCGCGAGGTGAGCGCCTCCCCCATCAGCAGCACCGAGAACAGCACACCCGAAGGCGACTCCATCGAAAGGAGCAGCGAGCCCGTTGAGGCCGGGACATGCGCCAGGCCGACGTTTTGGATGAGCAGAGCCACACACGTACAGCCCACCGATAGAAACGCCATCACACCGATAAAGCTCGGCGTCCACACGGACGCGGGCGCTTGGGTCTCGAATAGCAGCGACGAAATCAGGCTCAAGACGCCATTGCCCACAAACATCCAAAACGTGATGACGTTGATGTCCATCTTGCGACCGTACTTGGCGGTCACCGCCATCTGGATGGCAAAGAAGACCGCGCCGCCCAGCGTAATGGCATCGCCGGCATTGAACTCGACGCTATCGAGCGCCACCAAGCCAATGCCCGCCAGGCACAGCAACGCGGCGCCCAAGTTGTAACGGGTAAGCTTTTCGCCGCTTAGGACGTAGCTCGCAAACGGCACGAGGATGCAATAGGTACCCGTCAAAAATGCACTCTTGCCCGCCGTGGTCTGTGCCAGGCCAATCGTCTGCAAACCGTACGCGCCCCACATAAGTGCGCCCATACCAAGTCCGACGATAAGGTTGCGGGCATTAAAGTGCGCGATGATGCGTTTGTGGAAGATGGCGAACATAACCAGCGAAGCCGGAAGAAAACGAATATAGAGCAGTTCGAACACCGGAATGGTGTCGAGCGCATCTTTCATGGTGGTAAAGGAATAGCCCCAGATGACCGCCACCGATAGCAGCAAGACCTTCCAGAAGAACGGGGAACGCGCGCCGGCGCCGCGGGAGGTGCCGCCGGCGCCCAGGTCCTCCCGTGCGACAGGGCTATCGGGCATGTTTTCGATTTCGTTGGCAGCGTATTGGGCCATGGAACATCCTCACACTCAATCTGGGCGTGGTGTCCGCACGCGTATGGCTGCGTGCCGCCTCATGGTCAAATAAAAACGGGGCGCACCGGACCCCCGGCACGCCCCGCTACTGTAGCAACATCCAAGCAGCCCACGCAATCCAGCCCGCTAAAGTACCGGCAAAGTAAACCTCGATGCTCCGGCAATATCAGCGAAAACGACCCCAAGCGAGCAAGGTGACGTGAAATGAAAGGGCGCTGACCTTCTGGTCGCGCCCTTGAAATTGAACGTCAGATTGCCGCTTGGGGCCGTTTGTAGCGTCGAGCCGTTACGCGGTTTGGTAAAACCGCGTAACTAAATAAGCTTTGTCGACTCCAGCTTTTCGATGATCCAGTCGTTGGCTTTGATGACTGGGCGGCGGAAGACGACGCCCAGGGCCAGCGACGGAATCAGATAGCTCGCCAGAATGCCCAGCTCAACCCAGTACTCCATATGGTAGGCGCCAGCCATGGCGGCATGCATGGCGTTAATGCCATGGGTAAACGGCAGGAACGGATAGATCGCCTGGAACACAGGGCCGGTCATCTCGATGGGGAACGTACCGCCCGAACCGCCGACCTGCATGACCAGCAGCACGACGGCGAGTGCCTTGCCGATATCGCCAAACGACACCGTAAGCGTGTAGACGATATTGGAGAACACGAGACTCGCGACCCAGCCCGCCAGCACAAACTGCAGCGGGTCGTCGCACTGGATGCCAAAGAACAGGATGTCGCCCGCGCACACGAGCGTTGCCTGCAGCAGGGCCAGACCGCCAAAGAACAGGTAGCGGCCCAGGTAGATCTCGTGCAAGCGCACGGGGATTAACTCATTGATGAGTTCGTCGTCAACCGACACCTTCATCATGGCCGCCAGCACGATCGAGCCGACCCAGAGCGACAGAATCGTGTAGAACGGCGCCATGGCCGAGCCGTAGTTGCGGATCGGATAGACCGGCTTGCGATCGAGCGCGACGGGGCCGGAAAGCGACACGGCCAGACCCTCGGGATCATTGCCGATCATCGTCTTGATCGTAGCGAGGTCATCCGACATCAAGGCGCCGTCGAGCTCGTCCTTAAACGCACTGATCTTGTCCGATGCCTCGCCCAGCTGATCAGAAGCCTTGTTGACCAGCTTTGCAGCTTTGGAGAGGCCCTTTGCCAGCGAACCGGATGCGTCGGTCAGGCCAGCAACAGCACTATCCAGATCGTTCGAAATACCGTTCAGCGAATCCAAAACGCCCGAGATGGTCTTCTTGAGCTCCTTTGCCTTGGCCGAAAACGTAGAGTCGTAGTCAGTCTTGGCGCCCGAGATACCAGCCTTGGCATCCGCGATTGCCTGATCGACCTCGGCACGCGACTTATTAACCTCTGCCATGCTGTCAGAGAGAGACTTCGCGGTGGCCGTCAAGTCCTTGGCGTTGTTGCGATACTCCACAGCAATCCTGCTCAGCGATGTTGCCACAGACTTGAGGCTGTCCTGGAGTTTTTCGTCAGTCACCTGATCGGCAAAGCTGCGGAGCTGGTCGGCCGTGGCGTCGATATCGTCGGCACGCGTGTTGAGCGCCGCCGCGGCATCGTTGAGCTGGGACACTGTAAGGTCGACATGTTGATTCGCGGCATCAAATGCCTTCGCAAGCTCGGCGGACACGTTGTCAAACGAGCCCGCGCTTCCGTCAATCGCGGCATTGATGGCGTCGTTGGCGTCCTTCAGCGCTTCCTTGGAATCGCTAATACCGCTTTTGACATGCTCCATCAGCTGCTTCGTTGACTCATCGACCGTGCCCGTCTGCTTGAGCATGCCGCTCGCCGACGTCAGCGAATCGGACGTGGAGCTCAAAATGCCCGCCAGCGACGAAGCATTTGCCCGAACGTCTCGCAGGTCCTCAATCGAATCGCCGAGCGTCGAGGACAGGTTGGCGATAAAGTTACCCACCTGGTCGGTGCTCATGTAATCGAGCAGGCTGGACACCGTCTTAAGACCGATCGTCGTAATGGTCTCGGTAAAAGTTTTGTTAACCTGGCTCTGGACGGCGCTCGAACCCTTCTCGGTCACGATCTGCGCAATGGCGTTGGCCTTCTGATTCTCGTAGAACTCGATATCGGCATGCTTCACGTCGGTCGAGAAAAGCGTCATCATGTCAGCGCTAAACGTTTTGGGGATAACGACGGCAGCATAGTACGCGCCCGACTTAACGCCCTCGATAGCCTTTTCGCGATTGTTGAGCACAACCCAATCGAAGCTCTCGTTGCCGCGTAGGGTGGCGGTCACGTTTTCGCCCACGTTAACCTCGACGGGGATCAAATCGCTCTCGTAACCCTCATCGGTGTTGACCACGGCGATCTTAAGATTGCCGGTGTTGCCGTACGGATCCCAGCTGCCGGCGATGTTAAACCACGCGTACAGACACGGTACGATAATGAGGCCCATCACGACAACCAAGCCGATCACGGAGCGAGACACGTTTTGGACATCGCGCCTAAACAGATGCAGGATGTTCTTCATTTATGCCTCACCTCCTTTGGAGTGCTTGCCAAGCGCGGTGGTATCTCCATCATTTGTGGCTGTGCTGTCGCTGCCCTGAGATTTATGGTGCGAGCCGATATGCGGCAAGCGGCCCGTGGACTGATCGCCGCCCTTGGCACCACGCTCGCTGGCGTTGAGGCCAAACATGTGGCGGGCGGCAGGAATGGCGGCCGTGTGTTCGCGCATCTCGCGACGCAGGTCCTCATCCGAAAGCGCCGAGATGCGCATCTGGGTATTGAGGCTCGCTCGGATATATTCGATATTGATAAGCCAGCCGCAGATGGCAATAACCGAGATGATCCAAATGACAAGCAGGATGATCTTGCCGTTATTGTCGATATCGAGAACCGTCGACAGGACAAAGAGCAGGACCTGAACGCCCACCACGGCGGCAAAACCGCCCTTGATGTAGTACGGGTAGCGATGTTCAAAGGCGACCGCATGATCGAGCAGTTCGCGACGGTACGAATCGGAATCGAGCATGACGCGCATGGCCGTGCGCAGCGAGTAGCGCTGGCGCGGCAGGTCGTTGGACTCGCAAATCATCATACCGGTCGTGGAGAGCTGTTTATCAAAGAGCAGGTTAAGGTTGAGCAGCAGCGGGCGCAGCTGCAGGCCGATAAAGAGCGCCACGATCAAGAACACGCCCAGAATGCACAGGTTAAACAGGTAGTTGAACGAATACATGCCGCCGACCGTCTCGCGCAGCAGATTGATGCCGTAGGTAAAGGGCAGCAGCGGGTGCAGCCACTGGAAGAAGCCGGGCATCATCTCGATGGGGTACATGCCCGACGAACCCGGGATCTGCACGATGACGAGAATGACGCCGATAGCCTTGCCGATATGCTTAAACGTGGTGGACAGCGCATAGATGATATTGACGTAGGTGAACGAAATGGCGATGCCGCCCAGCACGAACAGCAGCGGGCTGACGCACTGCACGCCAATCACCAGATCGCCTACCGTAACGATGATGGCCTGCAACGCGCCCAGGATCACCATGAGCAACCAGCGGCCAAAGTAGCCTTGGCGCGCCGTAAAGCTGCCAACACCTTCACGGTCGACCTCGAGCTTGTAAATGGCGATGAGCACATAGCCGCCCACCCAAAGCGCCAGATTGGTGTAGAAGGGAGCGATGCCCGAGCCAAAGCTCTTGACCGGATAGATTGACTTGGACGTCAACTCAACCGGAGACGCCATGAAATCTGCCACGTCATTGACATCGACGCCCATCAGATCGGCCAGCTCGCCCATGGACTCGGAGGTCTGCAGCGCCGCGATGTCATTGGCGGCGGTTGCAAGCTTGTCCTGGACCTTGGCAAGCGAGGAATCGGTCTGGGACAGCGTGGTCTTGGCCTGGCCGAGCGTAGCGCTAAGCTGCGCCAACGTGCCGCGCGCATTTGCAAGTGTAGGTGTCATACCCGAGACGATACCGGTCAGGTCGCCCGAAACGGCAGCAAAAGAGTCGAGCGCGCTCGAGGCCTTCGGCAGCGCGTTTTGGCCCAAGTCCGTCTGGGCTTGGCCAAGGTTGGTCGCACCGGTATGAATTGCGTTATTGATAGCGTCACTGGCACCCGAAACAGCCGCTGCGTCATTCGCCATGGCGCTCGACTGCGCGGACAGACCGTCCTTGATGCTCTGAAGCTTTTCATTCTGCTCTCGAAGCAAATCGATGGTCGATACAATGCGCGCGTCAATTTCCTCGGAACCTGTCGACGTGTCATTGGCGAGAATCTCCAAGTGCCCGATAACGGCCTTATTGTGGTCGATCGTCGCTTGAAGAGACTCGAGCGAGTTGTCGATACGGGTGGTCGTAGATGTGACCGCGCCCGTCAGCTTGCCGATGGCAGCGTTCGCAGAGGCCGACGTCTTGGTGAGCGCAAGGCTGCCTTCCGAGAGCGCCTTGGAGAGCGAGGTGATGGAGTTGCCCGCCGTGGTGCGAGCTTCGCTCAGCAGGTCGTTGCCCTGGGAGATCGCCTGCGTCAGCGACGGTGCCTGGCCTTGCAAGCCGGCAAGTGCCGCATCAGCCGAGGCGATAGCGCCACTCGTCTTATCGATGGCGGCATTCATATCGCCAATCGAATCGCGCACCTCGCCCAAGGTGTCGGACGCCTCGGACACCGAACTTGCCAGCGAGTCCTGAGTCTGGGTTGCCTTGTCCTTTAAATCGACACCGGCATCCTTGGCGATACCGGCAACAGTCTTGCCTACCGTAGAGACAAATTCCGAGTTGATCTGCTCCTCGATGGTGTTTGCACCGGTATCGGTAACCTTGGGCGCAATGGCGCTCTTCTTCTCATTGACGTAGTACGTGAGCTTGGGCTGATGGTAGTTGCCGTCGAGCATCGAAACCAGGTTATCCGAGAAGTTCTTGGGAATCACGATAGCGGCATAGTACTCGCCGCTCTCGACGCCCTCCTTGGCATCGGCCGTCGAGTCGACGAACGTCCAGCCCAACTGATGATTCTCCTTGAGCTGGTCGACCACTTTGTCGCCAGCGTTGAGCTCACCCACCAAGTCGTTTTGGGTGCCTCGATCGTTGTTGGCGATAGCAATCTTGATGCCTTGGGTGTTTCCATACGGATCCCAGTTTGCCACGATGTTATACCAGGCATACAGCGAGGGAATAACGCACACGCCTAGGGTAACCACCAGGGCGACGGGGTTCACAAGCAGTCGCTTAATGTCGCGCTTAAAGATCGCAAAGGACACCTTTGCATTGGATAGTTTGCTGCCGAGACTCACGCTTGGACCATCCATCCTGTCGTTAAATCGAATCGTACTATCGACAACCATTGTACGTAGGCGCTTTAGTGCCTCGCGGCACAATGGTGCTGAGTTTTGCGGATAGCAATATACTACGAAGATGAGTTAACGTACAGTTGTACAGTATCCTAAATTTCAGCAGGTCACAAAACCACAACCCGCACAAATTAGCAATCCGAATAGTCATTGGGGACGTTCTTAAACGACTGGTCAAACAAGAACGCCCCCAACGACTAGTTTGGACCACGGTAACATCGATGTTTTAGCAATGCCAGCGAGCGGGCGCCAGAGCGAACAAATTGGCATGAAAAGAGGACGGCATAGACCTTCTGGTCATGCCGTCCTCTTTGAATGACAAGTTGTCGCTCTGGCGCCCGCGCAGCGTCGACTGGTCCGCCGTTCGTTAGAACGGCGGAACTGAGGGCAGCGTCGAGCCGTTACGCGGTTCGTAGAACCGCGTAACTACCTAACTACATCAAGTTGCAAACAGCCGCCGCGAAGGCAACGGGGTCCTCGGGGAGGATACCCTCGACCAGCAGGGCCTGATCGTAGAGCAGACCAGAGTACTGCTTGATCTTGTCGGCGTCGCCTGCCTTCTGGGCAGCGACAAGCTTGTCAAAGACCGGGTGCTTGGCGTTGAGCTCGAGCACGCGCTGGCTCTTGGGCATACCGTCGGGCGCGCCCTCGGGTCCCTTCTGGAGCACCTTCTCCATCTCGAGCGAAAGTGGGCCCTCGGTGGTAATGCAAGCGGGGGCATCGGTCAGGCGCGCGGAGACGGCAACTTTCTCGACCTTGTCACCGAGCGCCTCCTTCATAGCGCTAAAGAGGTCCTCGTTTTCCTTGGTGGCGTCCTCGGCCTCCTTCTTCTCGTCCTCGGTCGCCAGATCAAGATCGCCAGTCGCGACGTTCTTGAGCTCCAGGTGACGATCCTCGACCTCGGGCTCGGCACCGTCGGCAACGGCCTTCTCGGCAGCCTCGCGGGCGGCGTCGTCTTCGTAGATCTTAGGCATATCGGCGGCAACGTACTCACGCATAGCCTGGAACGTGAACTCATCCACATCCTGCGTCAGCAACAGCACGTCATAGCCGCGCTCGAGCACGCCCTTTACCACGGGCATCTTGGCCAAGCGCTCACGCGAGTCGCCGGCGGCGTAGTAGATGGCCTTCTGATCCTCGGGCATGCCCTTGGCATACTCGGCCAGGGTAATCATCTTCTGCTCCTTGGCAGACCAGAACAGTAGCAGGTCGGCGAGCTCATCGGCCTTCATGCCATAGCTCGAGTAGATGCCGTACTTAAGGCCGCGGCCAAAGTTCTCAAAGAACTTCTCGTAGGCCTCGCGGTCGTTGTCGCGCATGTCCTCAAGATCGGCAGTGATCTTCTTCTCGACACGCTTGGCAATGGCCTTGAGCTGACGGTTCTGTTGCAGCGTCTCACGCGAAATATTGAGCGTCACGTCGGCAGAGTCCACGACACCGCGCACAAAGTTGTAGTAGTCGGGCAGCAAGTCGTCGCACTTCTCCATAATCAGCACGTTGGAACTGTAGAGCGCCAGGCCCTTCTCGTAGTCCTTGCTGTACAGATCGAACGGGGCGCGACCCGGCACAAACAGCAGCGCATCGTACTCGAGCGTACCCTCGGCATGGAAGCTGATAGTGCGCGCGGGATCGTCAAAGTCGTGGAACGTGGACTTGTAGAACTCGTTGTAATCCTTCTGCTCAACGTCGGAGCTGCGCTTTTTCCAAATCGGCGTCATGGAGTTGATGGTCTCGAGCTCCTGGTAGTCCTCGTACTCGGGCTTGTAGTCGTCGCCGGCGTCCTCGGGCTTGGGTTTCTGGCGGCTCTTGCTCACCATCATCTGAATCGGGTAGCGCACATAGTTGCTGTACTGCTGAATCAGGCTCTTGAGGCCCCACTCGGTCAGGAAGCGATCGTAGGTCTCGGCCTCGCCGTCGGCGTCGAGCTTCTCGTTCTCGCGCAGCGTCAGGATGACATCGGTACCGTGCTCAGCACGCTCGCCATCCTCGATGGTGTAGCCCTCAAGACCGTCGGACTCCCACACATGGGCGACATCCTCGCCATAGGCGCGGCTGACGACCTTCACATGGCTGGCGACCATAAAAGCCGAGTAGAAGCCCACGCCAAACTGGCCGATGATGTCGACATCGGAGCCCTGCTGCTCGGCGTTCTCGGTCTTAAACTCCTCGGAGCCGGAATGGGCGATGGTGCCCAGATTGCGCTCCAGCTCCTCGGCGGTCATGCCAATGCCGTTATCCGAGATGGTAATGGTGCGGGCGTCTTTATCAAAGGAGACGCGAATGGCCAGGTCGCCCTGGTCGATCTTGACGCTCGGGTCCTGCAGGCTCTTAAAGTTGAGCTTGTCGACGGCGTCGCTCGCGTTAGAGATAAGCTCGCGCAGGAAGATTTCCTTATTGGTGTAGATGGAGTTGATCATGAGGTCGAGCAGTTTTTTGCTCTCGGTCTTAAATTGACGCATGTGCAGTCCTTTCGCGCTACCCCTGTCCGCAAAAACGGCCCGGTCGCCCGAGCCGCATCGCAGACCTGCTATGTTCAGACTTAGATTTTATAACCCATTAACGCGCATATATACATACGGAATCGAAAAACTGTATGTCCGAGCGCTCCAATGCGTCAATTGCCAAGGAGTGTCCCCAACTGCCGGCAGAAAAGGAACGTCCCTATCTGCCATCTACGCGCTTGGCCATCCAGACATGGGGTTGGCCCTCGTCTTCGTAATCTACCGGGGCAATTTGCGTGTAGCCCGCCTTTGCATAGAGCGGCAGCACGTATTCCTGCGCATGCAGCTTAATAAGCTTAGCGCCGGCATCGCGTGCACACGAAGCACTGGTCTCGACGATCGCACTCGCCAGTCCGCGACGACGCCTAGCCGGCAGCACGGCGACGCGCCCCATAATGTAGGTCTCCCCCGCCGCAACGCCTTCGTCCATGTCGCATGCCGGCAACACCGGGGCCCCTGCGTCAGCCACGCGTTCAAGCTCTTCGGGAAACACGCGCGAGCAACCGGCAAGCTCGTCGTCTACATAGAGCGTCACATGAATGCAGTTCGGATCCTCGTCGATAGCGTCGAACTCATTCTCGTAGCCCTGCTCGTCCATAAAAACGACGCGGCGCACCAACGCCGCGTCATCAAAGCATCCCGTCTTAAGTTGGATATCCATGGCTGCCCTTTCATTCAATGCGAACGTTAGGGACAGATATTAGCGAAAATGAGCTCCGCGCACGCTAAACTTCGCGCGAGCCTTCGCCAGGCAGTCGTAATGACCCACGTTATGGGCATCGCTCGCGATGAAGCTGTACAGGTTCTGATCGAACAGGCGCTGTGCCGGCTTTTTCTCGCGACCAAAGCGACCGCCGGCAATAAAGTCCGCCGAAGCCTGCAGCTTGCAGCCCATATCGACCAGGCGCTCCGCCACGCTTACATCCTTTTGAACCGCACGATAGCGCTCAGGATGAGCGATGATCACCTGGTAGCCACGGCACTGCAAATCGTAAATCGTGTTCTCGTACTCTCTAAACGCATACGCATCGGCATGCGTCGAAAGCTCGAGCAGAAACTCGTTGGTCCCATCGAAATGCAAGTGCTCCGCAGCATCGATACCAAGCTCAACGAGCTTTCGATGGTTGACCTCGAAGCCCATCTGGAGCGGAAAACCGTCAGCGTTATCACGCAGCAGCTCAAAGGCATCCCACATCTTGTCGTAATCAAAATAGGGATCACGACAGTGAGGAGTGCAAACGATTCTGGTTACACCGGCCCGCTTGGCAGCCTCGAGCATCGCCAAGCTCTCATCGAGATCGGCGGCGCCGTCGTCTACACCCGGCAAGATATGGCAATGAATGTCACGCATAGGTCAGCCTTATCAACTAAACGTTTGCTCGGTTGGTGAAGATGCCCTTTTTGGAAGTCCCCTGATCGTCGGAGCCCTTCTTAACCTTCTTACCGTCCTTGGTGTAGTAAGAATAGTAGTACTCGCTGGTCTCGGTCTCACAGTAATTCATGACGGTACCGATGAGCTTGACCTTTTCGGACTTCTTAAGCTGGCCGATGGCGTTGAGTGCCTCCTCGCGCTTGGTGAAGTCCTCGCGCACCACGAACAGCGTGCCGTCGGTCAGGCTGGCAATCTCGGCAGCATCGATGAAGGTGCCGACCGGAGGAGCGTCGAAGATGACGTACTGGAACTTGGCAGACAGCGCCTTGACCAGCTTGGCAAAGCGGTGAGAAACGATGATGTCGGCAGGATTGGGAATGTGCGGCTCGGCATCGAGGAAGTAGAAGTTCTTCTGACCCGTCTCGACAATTGCCTGGTCAATGGAGATCTGCTCGGAAAGGACCGCATAGAGTCCGCCGCGCGAACGAACGCCGAGCATATCGGAAAGGGACCTGCGGCGCATATCGGCCTCGACCAGGAGCACGGACTTGCCGCTCGTGGCGATAGCCTGGGCAAGGTTGATGGAAACCGTAGACTTGCCCTCGTTGGGAATCGAGGACGTGACGGTAATGGTGCGAATGGGGTCGTCCACGCTCGCAAAGCGGATATTGGCCAGAAGGGTCTTGGCGGCATTCTGTACAACGAGCTTATCGGTGTTCTTTGCCTTAGCCATGCCTATTTACCACCTTTCATAGCCGGAATTCGGCCAACAACGGGAATGCCCAGGAGCTCTTCTGCCTCTTCGGCACCGCGGATGCGGGTATTGAGCATGTCTGCCAAAACGACATAGGCGACTGCGATAAAGATACCGGCGAGGAACGCGACAGCAACGTACAGCATACGCTTGGGACCGCTGGGGGCTTCGGGAGTCTTAGCCTCGTCGATAACGTTGATGCTCTGGGCAGCGCCGACGTTCTGAGCGACCGTACTCACCGAGCTGGCCATGGCCTTTGCGACCCTAGCCGTCTCCTTGGCATCGGTACCGGTAACCGAAAGCGTAATGACACGCGTGGTGGTCTCGGAGGAAACAGACACCTTGTAGTCATCCAGATCGGTGAGGCCCAGTTCATTGGCTGCGCCGCTCTTAACGCTATCGCTATCCAGCAGCGTGGCGATATCGTTGGAAAGCATCTGACTCGCCGAGAGATCGTTGTAGCTCATCTGACCGCTATCGTCGGTCTTGGCGAGAATGTACATGCTCGTCGTCGCGGTATAGGTGTTGTCCATCGCAACGAAGGACACGATGCCCATGGCGATCGCGCAGACCACCGGAAGGGTGATGACCAGCTGAAGGTGCTTCTTCAGCAGCTGGAACAGTTCGAGAAGGGTCATGCAGCTTGCCTTTCATTTCCCCAGTTCGGATTGACAAAACTGTCCGTATGTTATCGCATCTTTTTACCGAGACCAAACTCTATACATAAGAAACAGGCTCTCCTGTAAAAATGTCGGAAGCAATCGTAAAATTGCACAACAACGCCGCACCCGAAAGTCAAATGCGGCGTCTGCATCAATATCTATGTTATATCGCTATGCGAATGGCTCGTCCTGCTGTATGGGAAACGTCACCGTAATGGTGGTTCCCACGCCCAACTCGCTCGACAGATCGAGCGTGGCGTGATGATACAGGGCCGCATGCTTGACAATGGCAAGCCCCAGACCGGTTCCGCCGCGTGCCTTGGACCTACTCTTGTCCACGCGATAGAACCGCTCAAATACCTTGCCCTGTTCTTCAGGCGCGATACCGATTCCCGTGTCGGCGACCGCAAGGAACGGATGGCCTTCGTCGTTGGTGCCGCACTGCAGCGTAACCGTACCGCCGGGTCGATTGTAGCGGATGGCGTTGCTTGCCAGATTATAGATGAGCTCGTCAATCAAGCGCGACACGCCCTCGATGACCACAGGCTTGGTCTCATGACTTATCGTCACATTCGCCTGACGGGCGACCTGTTCAAGACGCTGCTCGACCGCGTAGATGGCACGCGAGAGCTCAATAGGCTCCGTGGACCCAATGGGCACCGCCTCGCCCTCAGCTGCACGCTCGGCCTCGTCCAAGTTAGACAGCGTAAGGATATCGTTGACAAGCGCTGCCAAGCGGCCCGCCTCACGATAGATGCGACCGCCAAAGTTGCGCAGGTCGCCCTCGCCCTCGACCATGCCGTTTGCGATGAGCTCGGCATAGCCCGAAATCGCCGTAAGCGGCGTCTTGAGCTCATGGGTGATATTCGCCGTGAACTCGCGGCGCATACGGTCGTTGTCCGCCAGCACCGCCATTTGGCGCTTGAGCTCCTGGCGCTGCGACTCAATACGCTCAAGCATGGGGACCATCTCGGCATAGGCGTGCTCATAGCTACGGCGTGGGTGGTCCAAATCCACCTCTTGCAAAGGCGCGATGATGGCACGGGACTCGCGGCGCGCCATAAAAAACGAGAGTACCGCACCCGCTGCTGCGATAAGCAGCATCGGCGCCACCATCGACAGCAAAATCGCCGCAACGCCAGGCTGGGCCTGCGCCAAGCGGACAACCTGGCCGTTATCAAGGGCGACGGCGCGATACAGCATAATCTCGTCGAGCGTAGAGCTTGCGCGCTCCGCGGAACCCGAACCACTCTCAAAGGCCTCGATGACCTCGGGGCGATCGCCATGGTTGGGCAGTGTGGAAGGCGACGCCTCGTTGTCGTAGGCAACCGATCCATCCTTGTTAATCAGCGTGATGCGCAAGTCCTCTCGATCGAGGCTACGCAAGAACGGGATGGGCTCCTGCTGCTCGTCGAGGGCGGCAGCAATGAGCTCGGTTTCTTGCGCCAGGTTGGCACTCGTGGCATCCGCCAAGGTGTTTTGCACAAAGAACGCACCCAGCACCGTAAACGCCACGATAACCGCCATGGCGCAGACAAAGATCGTCACAAAAACGCGGTGCGACAGCGTATGTTTTCCCTGGGGGGCGAAGACCACGGGTTACTCCTCCGATGCGGTGGCCGCGGTGTCGTCACCTTCGGCACCATCACCGGCAGAAGGCTCGGCCAAGCGGTAGCCCACGCCGCGCACGGTCTCGATGGCGCTGGCATGCTCGCCCAGTTTTTGGCGAAGCGTCTGCACGTGCACGTCAACGGTGCGCGAACCGCCGTCGAAGTCCCAGCCCCACACGCTCTGCAGCAACGACTCGCGGGTAAAAACCACGCCGGGCTTGCGCATGAGGTACTCGAGCAGGTCGAACTCGCGCAGGGTGAGCTTAAGCGGCTCGCCGGCAACGGTCACCTCGCGATGGCTGGGCGAGAGCACGATGTCGCCCACGCTGAGCACATCGCTCGCCTGCTTGACCATGCCGCCGCGACGCAGCAGTGCGCGGCAGCGGCTCGCAAGCTCCATGAGCGAAAACGGCTTAGTCAGGTAATCGTCGGCACCGCCATCGAGCGCCATCACCTTGTCGAGCTCGGTATCCTTGGCGGTAAGCATCATGATGGGCACCGTCGCCGTCAGGCGGTCGGCACGCAGGCGACGCATAATCGCCAAGCCATCGGTATCGGGCAGCATGATATCGAGCAGGACGGCATCGGGTACCCGTCGCGCCACGGCAGTCTTAAACTCACCGTCGCACGAAAAGCCCTCGGCCTCGATTCCCTGCTTGCGCAACGCATAGACCGTCAAATCCCTGATGTTGTCATCGTCCTCGACGTAATAGATCATGTTGAACCCCTTTGCGGCCGGCATGACCGCATCTTAACCCTAAAGGTACCTTCACTAGATGGTATCAGCCAAAACGCCCCGTCAAATAATCCGCCGTGCGCGGATCGGTCGGATTCTTGAAGAGTTGCGCGGTGGGCGCGTGCTCCACCAGCTCACCCAGCAAAAAGAATGCGACCGAATCGGAGATACGCGCCGCCTGCTGCATATTGTGCGTAACGACCACGAGCGTGCAGGTCTCTTTGAGCTCGCAGGCCAGCTGCTCCACCACCAGCGTCGACACAGGGTCGAGTGCCGAGGTCGGCTCGTCCATCAGCAGAATGTCGGGCTGCACGGCAAGTGCGCGGGCGATGCACAGGCGCTGCTGCTGTCCACCCGAAAGACCCAGGCCCGACTCCTTGAGCTTGTCCTTGACCTCGTCCCACAGGGCAGCGCGATGCAGGGAGTCCTCGACCAGCTCATCGAGCACGACGCGGTCGCGCACACCCATGCCGCGCGGACCATACGCGACGTTGTCGTAGATGCTCATGGGAAACGGGTTGGGGCGCTGGAACACCATGCCCACGCGCTGGCGCAAACGGCAGATGTCGTAATCGCCCAGGATATCTTGACCATCGAGCGCAATCTTGCCCTCGATGCGGCAATCCTTGATGCCGTCGTTCATGCGGTTAAAGCAGCGCAGCAACGTGGACTTTCCGCAGCCCGAAGGCCCGATGAACGAGGTGATCTGCTTGTCGCGGATCTTGATATTCACGTCCTTGAGCGCATGATGGTCGCCATAGAACAGGTCGAGGCCCTCGACATCGATGCGCGTCGGCGAGGCCGCAAGATCCTCTGCCGTGGGGCGAGTCGCATCCCCAACCTCGCGCTCGCGCGCGGCCTCGGCCTGCGCTTTCATGAGTTCTTCAAGCTCCGTGGGCCCCACAGCCGCAGCAGCCGTCATACCGCATACCTCCATATCGATATCAATTCAGCAGTATCGATAGTAGGAATCGCGGCTCATATGCACGTGAGCGCATTGTCAAGTGTTTGTAAGGGAACGCTGGCTATGCGGCGGGCAGCTCGATGGTGAATATCGTGTGTTCGGGCGTCGATTCACATGCAACGGTACCGCCGTGTGCCGCGATGATCTCCTTGGCAATAGCAAGGCCCAGACCGGCACCACCGCGATTGGTCGCACGCGCCGCATCCAGGCGATAGAACTTCTCAAAGATCACCTTGAGCTTAGCCGCAGGGATAGGATCGCCCTGATTGATAAAGCGAACGCGCACGCCGCCATCGTCTTGGCGCCCGGCCTCAATCGTGATAGTCGAGCCCTCATAGCTATAGGCGACGGCGTTTTTCATGATGTTGTTGAACACGCGAGCCATCTTGTCGCCATCCACGAGCACCGTCAGGTCCTCGTGGATATCAACTTGGGCTTCCTTATGCTGCTCGTTGAGGATGGGATAGAACTCGTCAGCCACCTGAGCCAGCAGCAACCCCAGATCAACATAGCCGCGCGTGAGCACGATATCGTGGAAGTCAAAGCGTGTGATATCGAAGAACTCTTCGATGAGTGCATCGAGCCGGTGCGCCTTGTCGAGAGCCACGCCCGTAAAGTGCGCACGTTGCTCAACCGGCAGCTCAGGAGCCTCTTGCAGCAGCGAAAGATAGCCCACCACACTGGCAAGCGGGGTGCGTAGGTCATGTGCCAAGTACGTGACCAGATCGTCCTTGCGATGCGACTCGTCACGCAAGGCCTGTTGCACCTTGCGCTCACGGTCACGCACGCGGTTAAGGGCGCCCTCGACCTCCAAGAAGTCGCCGTCGATGTTGTCCCAGGTGTCGGGGTGATCGATCAGGCGATCTTGAATACGAGCGGCCAGCACACAATCGGCATGCTGCTCGCCCTGTTCGTAGCCCTGGTAGTACAGGGCGCGGCCACACAAGAACAGCACGCACGCGGCAAGCGCCAGCACAAAGCCAAGCATGTTGAATACAAAGCCGGCATCGAACAGCACCGGCCCTTCGATGCCGCCGAGCGCCATGGCGCCAATCGCCAACGTCATGGCCCACGCGGCGCCGCCAATCACCATGCAGCGGCGCACGATCTCAAATCGATCGATCAGCAAAAAGCCGGCAAGCAGCACCGTCAAGATTCCGGCGATGTTGTCGATGCCAATCAGCAGCAGGCTCAGCAAAAAGAGCAGCACCGTTGCAAGCGCGCGGTTGTCGACGACCGACCTCACGTATTCAAAGAGCCGATCGGGTACCTCGAATGCCTGCCTATCGTCTTTTGTCATATCCACTTCCCCACCATCAAAGGCGCTATTCGATGATGTAGCCGACGCCCCAGACGTTTTTGATAAAGCGTGGCTTTTGTGCGTCGTCGCCGATTTTTTCGCGCAAGTGGCGAATGTGCACCATCACCGTATTGTTGGAGCCGGGCATAAAATCCTCGCTCCACACCGCGCGGAACAGGTCCTCCACGGCCACCACGCTGCCGCGATGCTCGACCAGATACAGCAAGATTGAATACTCGGTGGGTGTGAGGCGTACCGGTGCACCGTCCACCGTCACGGAACGAGCATCGCGGTTGATCTCCAAGCCGTCGAGCTGAATGGTCGGCGACTCGGCCGCCTGTGCACGGCTACCGTAGCTGGTGTAGCGGCGAAGCTGAGCGTGCACGCGCGCGATGAGCTCCAGCGGACGGAACGGCTTAACCACGTAATCGTCCGCGCCAAGCGAAAGGCCCCCGATCTTGTCTTGCTGGGCATCGCGCGCCGTCAGCATGATCACGGGATAGGTATGGCTGGAACGGATCGTACGCAGCAGCTCAAACCCATCGATATCGGGCAGCATGACATCTAGCAGCGCCAAATCGAACTCCTGCTCCAAAATCGCCTTGGCAGCATCGGCCCCGCTATAGGCAATCTGGACATCAAAGCCCTCTTTTGTAAGGTAGATGCCAACCAAGTCGGCGATGGCCTTCTCGTCATCAACTACCAGTATGCGCTCGTTCATGCGTGCTCCTCTCGCGCTCCATTATGCCTGAGGCGACGCACGCCACACACAACAAGCGTGGGTGATTAAGTCGGTCTTAAGCACCCTTGTGCCCGTTCGAACGCGGATGTGGGCCACGCACGCACGCGATGATCGCCGACGCCGGCAAACGATATACTCTAGTTTCAGAAGAGACCATCCCGTCGAAAGCGAAATCTGTGAAGTCCCTCACCTCTTTTGCAAAGCGCTCAGCCCAGCTTGCCGCCGGCTTTGTCTGCGCTATCGCCCTTGCCGCTGGCGCGCCCACCGTCGCCGGCGCCCAAGTGCTCACGACCGACAATGTTTGCGGCAAAACCGCCGATGCGCGCGGCATCACGGCCGAAAACCTGCCCGATATCGATGCGACCAATGCCCTCGTCATGGGCAAAGACGGTACCGTCTACTATGGGCGCGGCGCCGATGAGCAGGTCAAAATCGCCTCGATCACCAAGGTCATGACCGCAATCCTAACCGTCGAGAATTGCAAGATGGACGAGAAGGTCACGGTGAGCAACGCCGCAGCCACCGTGGGTAATTCGACCGCCGGCTTGCTCGAAGGCGACGAGCTTACCGTGGAGCAGGCACTACGCGGTCTGATGATTCCCTCGGGCAACGACGCCGCCATCGTGCTCGCCGAATATGTGGGCAAGAAGATCGACCCCAAGACCAAAGACGCCGAGGCCACATTTGTGAAGGCCATGAACGAGCGCGCTAAGAAGCTCGGCTGTACCGGTACGCTTTTTGAAAACCCGCATGGTCTGGACTTTGATGAGTGGGCTGGCAATATGCACTCAACCGCACACGACGTAGCGCTGATGATGCAGGAGGCCATGAAAAACGACACGATCCGCGAGGTCGTAGCGAGCGAGGATTCCTGGATCGAGGTCACGGGCGCCGACGGCACCGACCATTCGCATTCCATGGACACGCATAACTATTTGCTGGGCCAAGATGGCAACATCGGCGGCAAGACCGGCACCACCGACGACGCGGGCTATTGCTTTACGAGCGCCTACAACCGCGACGGCGACGAGATCTACAC
>RQCP01000052.1 GCA_008668235.1 Collinsella aerofaciens
CCGCGCCGGGCGCCACTCAGCCGGGTGCTCCAACCTAGTGCTCCATGCGTGCTTTCCGTCTTGCGCAGGACTGTAGAGCAGGAAACTTAATTACGCGCCGCTCCCCGCCCACGCCGGGCAAACCCTCCCTTGTACTTTATCAAGGTAGAGTGTATGATTCTGAACGTTACATGACTCACTTTACCTAACTAAAGTGTCATCAAGGGGGAATACCATGAACACCGATATGTCTCGTCGTCAGTTTGTTGGTCTAGCCGGCTCGCTCGCCGCGGTTCTTGGCCTTGGTCTTGTCGGTTGCGGCGGTGGCGCCGGCAAGGGCTCCGCTGCTGGCTCTGCCGCGGCCAAGGATGTGAAGGGCGCTGCGGAGTCCAAGAAGCTCGTGGTGGGCTTTGACAAGTCCTACCCTCCGTACGGCTTTGTGGGCGATGATGGCGAGTACACCGGCTTTGATCTCGATCTTGCCAAGGCTGTTGCCGATAAGCAGGGCTGGGAGGTCAAATACGAGGCCATCGATTGGGATGCCAAGGACACGCTGCTTAACTCGGGCGCCATCAACTGCATCTGGAACGGCTTTACCATGGAGGGCCGTGAGGACGACTACACGTTCTCCGAGCCGTACATGCTCAACGAGCAGGTGCTGGTGGTCAAGAAGGATGCGGGCATCAAGAGCTGGGACGATCTTGCCGGTAAGACCGTGATTACCCAGACCGATTCCGCTGCGCAGGATGTGCTCGAGGGTGACCAGAAGGATCTGGCGGCGACGTTTGCCACGCTCGACACGATCGGCGAGTACAACACGGCCTTTATGCAGCTCGAGAGCGGCGCGGTCGATGCTGTGGCTTGCGACCTTTCGATTGCCCAGTATCAGCTTGCCGCAAAGCCCGATGCCTATACGCAGCTTGATGAGCCGCTGTCCAGCGAGCATTACGCCGTCGGCTTTAAGAAGGGCGACACCAAGTCGGCCGACGCAGTGACCGAGTCGCTCAAGGCACTCTACGATGACGGTACGGTTAAGGATCTCTGCGACAAGTATTCAAGCTATGGTCTATCTTTCGATAATTGGGTGCTCAAGTAATGTCTATTCAGGTCATGATGCAAATGCTTGGCCAGGGATTCTTGGTCAGTTTGCAGCTGTTTGTACTGACGCTGCTCGGGTCGATTCCGCTGGGAATCCCCGTGGCGTTTATGCGCATGAGCAAAATCGTGCCGCTTCGCTGGATTGCGCGCATCTACATTTCGGTCATGCGCGGTACGCCGCTCATGCTGCAGATGTTTGCCATCTACTTTGCCCCGTACTACGTGTTTGGCATTTCGCTCACGCCCGATTCCAAGTGGACGGCGTGCGTCGTGGCGTTCATCATCAACTACGCCGGTTACTTTGCCGAGATCTATCGCTCGGGCCTGCAGTCCATTCCGCGCGGTCAATACGAGGCTGCCGAGGTGCTGGGCTATTCGCGCGTGCAGACGTTTCTGTATATCGTGATGCCGCAGGTCGCCAAGCGTATTCTGCCGGCGATGGGCAACGAGATCATCACGCTGGTCAAGGATACGTCGCTGGCGTTTGCCATCGGCGTGGGGGAGATGTTCTCGACGGCCAAGGCGCTGGTCGCCTCGCAGGTGAGCATGGTGCCGTTTGCGATCACGGCGCTGATCTACTGGATTTTTAACTTTGTGGTCGAGATGCTGCTGGGCGCCGCCGAAAAGAAGCTGGACTATTATCATGACTAGATCGTTCCGCCGTTCTAACGAACGGCGGACTGCTCGACGCTGCGCGTGTGCCTGACGGCCAATCTGCTCCTCAAACCGTCGCTTGCGTACAGAAGTACGCGGCGCTCCTCTTTCGGAGCACATTGTCTCGCCAGTCACACGCTCGCTGTCTTTTTAAACACATGGAGGTTCCCGTGTCCGGAACGGTAATGAATATAGCGAACGCGCGCAAGGCGTTTGGCGGCAATGAGGTGCTCAAGGATATCTCGCTTGAGGTGAAGCGTGGCGAGGTCGTGGCGATTATCGGGCCTTCGGGTGGCGGCAAGTCCACGCTGCTGCGGTGTGCCACGCTGCTCGAGACACTCGACGGAGGCTCGCTCTCGTTTGGTGACCTTGCCGTTGCGACGGATGCGGGTTCGGGCGCAGTCTATGCGAAGGGCGATGTGCCCAAGCGGGCACGCTCGCGATTCGGCCTGGTGTTCCAAAATTACAACCTGTTCCCGCACTATACCGTGATGAAAAACATCATCGACGCGCCGATCCGCGTGCTCAAGCGCCCGCGCGAGCAGGCGGAAGCTCGTGCGCGCGAGTTGATCGCGCAGATGGGGCTTACGGGCAACGAGAACAAGGTTCCGTGTGAGCTTTCGGGCGGTCAGCAACAGCGCGTGAGTATTGCCCGCGCCCTGGCGCTCGATCCGGAAATCTTATTCTTTGACGAGCCAACCTCGGCACTCGATCCCGAGCTGACGGCCGAGGTGCTGCATGTCATTAAAGACCTTGCCGCGCAGAATATGACGATGGTAATCGTGACCCACGCGATGCAGTTTGCGCGCGATGTTGCCGACCGCGTGGTCTTTATGGATGGCGGCCGCATTGTCGAGGAAGGTCCTGCCGAGCAGGTCATCGACCATCCGCGTGAGCAGCGCACCCGTGAGTTCTTGAGCCGTATCGAGGGATAGGCTCAGGTATTTACTCAACTATTAATTGAGGTGAAGCCGTCGCAGGTCTTACGGTCTGTGGCGGCTTTTTGTTTGCATCGACGGGGTTCAATAATCGCCTCACAAGCTTGTCTCTTCCTCTCGCCGCCTGTATTCATACGTGCGCCGAAAGGTATGCATGGACGGCCGCCCGTGAGGGTAGGGTGGTGGCATAGGACATTTGGAGGGTGAGTCGGCTCGGTTGCCGACCATGCTGCTCCCGGGATGGCACCGACCGCGAACTCTCCCCGTTGGCGTCGCGCATTGCGCGCGGCCCTGCAAGGAGGTCATCATGGGTGCTCCCAAGACCGGCAATGTAAGGAACGTGGTGCTCGTAGGCCAAGGCGGGGTGGGCAAGACTTCACTCGCCGAGGCCATGCTCCACCTTTCCGGCAAGACCGCCCGCCTGGGCGGCCACGACGGCACCAAGCCCACGCTCGACTATGACCCCGAAGAGGTCAAGCGTTCATTCTCCATCTCGACGACCATCGCGCCGATCGACTGGAAGGGCGCGCGCATCAATGTGCTCGATGCCCCGTGCTACCCCGATTTTATCGGCGACGCCTTTGCCGCGATGAGCGTCTGCGAGACGGCTCTGTTTGTGGTCGACGCCGAGGCCGGCCCGCAGCCTACGACGGTTAAGCTCTGGTATGCCGCCGAGGACCTGCGCTTGGCGCGTGCGGTGTTCGTAAACCGCCTGTCGCGCTCCGAGGCCAGCTTTGCGACCACGATGGACCTGCTGCAGGAGCGCTTTGGCACGCGCCTGGGCGCCGTGACCCTTCCCTGGGGCGAGGGCGAGGACTTTGACGGCATCATCGACCTGGTGCGCATGAAGGCGCGCCATTGCAACGGCACCGAAGCCGTTGAGTCGGAGATTCCCGAGGAGTATCGTGCCCAGGCCGAGGAAGCCCATGACCATCTGTGCGAGCTGGTGGCCGAGGCTGACGACGAACTGATGATGAAGTACTTGGAAGGCGAGGAGACGCTGACGCAGGAGGAGCTTGAAGGCCTGCTGTCGAAGGCGATCGCCGAGCGCATCTTTGTGCCGGTCTTTGCGGGCGATTGCATTAAGGAGCAGGGCGTCAACTCGCTGATGGACGACATCGCCACATACTTCCCGGCGCCGACCGACTACGGCGAGATGCCGCTTATCGGCGGCGATTCGCTCAAGATCTCGAGTGACGATGACCGTCCGGTGGCGTTTGTGTTTAAGACGCTGGCCGATCCGCAGCAGGGTCGCATCAGCTTTATCAAGGTGCTGACGGGCACGCTTGAGCCGGGCCTTGAGCTGATCAACGCGCGTACCCGCAAGAGCGATCGTCTGGCCCACCTGTATGTGATGTGCGGCCGCGATATGACCGAGGTTGGCCACGCTTATGCCGGTGACATCATCGTGGCACCCAAGCTGGCGGCCGAGACGGGCGATACGCTCTCGATTACCGGCAAGGTCGAGGCTGCGGCGTTTAAGTTCCCCAACTCGCAGTACCGCATTGCCATCGAGGCCGAGAATCGCGGGGACGAAGAGAAGCTCTACACGTTTATTGAGAAGGCCTGCAAGGCCGATCCGACCATGAGCATCGATCGTGACGAGGAGACCGGCCAGACTATCATCTCCGCCGTGGGTGAGGCGCAGGTTTCGGTCCTGCTCAATCGCCTTGAGGATCGCACCAAGGTCGTGGCCAAGAGCGTGCCGATCCGCATCCCGTATCGCGAGACTATTCGCCGCACGGCAAGTGCCCAGGGTCGCCATAAGAAGCAGACAGGCGGCGCCGGCCAGTATGGTGACTGCTGGCTGCGCGTTGAGCCGCTCATTGGACCCGACGGCACGAGCGATGGCTATGAGTTTGTGGACGAGGTCGTGGGCGGTCGCATTCCGCGCTCGCTGATCCCCGCCGTGGACAAGGGCGTCCAGGAGACCATGAAGGACGGCATCATTGCCGGCTATCCGCTCACGGGCATTCGCGTGGCTGTGTACGACGGCTCGTATCACAGCGTCGACTCCAACGAGATGGCGTTCCGCGCGGCAGCTCGCATCGGCCTGCGCAAGGCGTGTGCCGATGCCGACCCGGTGGTGCTGGAACCCATCGAGGAAATCACGGTGACGATCCCCGAGAGCTACGCCGGCGCCGTGATGGGCGACATCTCGGCCTCGCGCGGTCGCGTGACGGGTATGGAGACCGATGAGCGCGGCGATACCGTGGTCATCGCCCAGGCGCCTCTCGCCGAGCTGACGGATTACTCGACGCGTCTGCGCTCTATCACGCGCGGCACGGGCGACTTTACCATGAAGCCTGCAGGCTACGAGCAGGTGCCTTATGACGTTCAGGCCAAGCTGGTTGAGCGCTATGAGGAGGGCCGCGCCAAGTAGCGTGTGACTTTGCCTGTAATATACATGCCGATGCAAGGGCCGCTCTGGGCAATCCAGGGCGGCCCCTTTTGATCCCTAGGGGGCGGAGGAAAACGGATCATGGTAGGTTTTGGGGCAGCTTGGTCGGCCCTAGTCTCCCGAGGCCTGATTGCGGCCGGTGGCGTAGTCGATCTGCACATGCGGCTGCAGGTTGTAGCAATATACGTGGAAACAGAGGGTCCTGCCGTGGTCCTCGACCGATTGCGCCTCAAGGCGCACGCCACGGCAGACGAGTTCCTCTTCGTTATACATGGGCGTGACGCGATAGAGAACATGGTTGCCCGTGTCGTGGATGTAGTTGAGAATCTGCTCTTCAAACGGTAGCATGCCCGTCTCGTTGAGATAGCGCGTGCCGGTGAGGAGATTCTTACGGTTGGCGTTTTCGCCGCAGAGCGACCAGGCGATAAGGTGGCAGCGGTTGTAGAGGCTCTGGCCCGGAATAAAGTCGTAGCGCTGCTGGCGCCAGCCGGCGGGGTGGATGCGCGAGATATCGCCGCGCTTGCCCTGGCCGAGCGATTCGGGGCCTACGCAGGCGAGCGCTTTGCGGGTGCGGCCCAAACTGTCGAGCTTGGAGAACTTCTTAAAGCAACCCTCTTCTGTAGCGCGCTCGTATTCATCGAGCGTGAATGATGGTGTGCCGAGCGGGTGCGTGCTGTCGGCGCGAAGGGCAACGTAGGGGTTGCCGGCGTAGTCGGGAATGCTGCTGAGATAAACACCGCGGGCGCGGTTGAGGTCGGGGTTTTCGACCTCGTCGATGGGGGTGGCGGCGCTGCCTGTGGAAGTGTCGTCACCGGTGTCAATTGCGGCGGATTCAGAGCCATCGTCGGAGTCCTCGGAGCTGGCTGTTCCCGATTCGAGCCGGGCGACCAGGTCTGCCTCGTTGCCGGTGCGCTTGGGACTCTCGTTTTGCTTCTCGGCCAGAGCTACCGCCTGTTCATCGCTTTGCGGCGACAGCAGCTTGGGAGCTCCGTCGAGCGATCCCGTAAACAGCGCAAACCCCAGCACCACGGCGGTGCCGATGGAAAGGACTTGCTTGTAGGCGGACTTGCGCGACATTGAGGCTCCTGGATGGACGGTTGGGAATCTACCAGTCTAGCAGGAGCCGCCGAGGGTCGTTCTATCGAACAAATACTCAAGATTTGGGATAGACGCTACAGATTCATTTGTCTCATATGGAGCTGCGGCAGTTGTTGATGTGGGGCTATTCGGCGTTTCCCCAGATAAAACCTGCCAAAATAAGCCTGTCCCTTTTTGGCAGGTTAATCGTGAGTTATTTCACCGCAGCTTAAGGTACGGTTGGGATGTGCGCACTTTAAAGAGAGGAACCCATGATTAGAGAGGTCGCGTTCGTCTCTCTAAATGTCTCTCTAAATGTCTCTCTAAAATAAGATGCTTATCTCTCTAAAGTTAGAGAGATAAGCTATACTTTAGAGAGATAAATCTATCGTTTTAGAGAGACGGAATGCCAATGCTGCTGGATGAACCTCTTGGCCTTATTGTTGAGCGCCTTCGCAGGCGGGGGACTGATGACGCATCGGTAGAAGTTAAAGCCTGCACGAATAAATTGAGCGCAGACGTATGGGAGACAGTGAGCGCTTTTGCGAACACTGCGGGTGGGCTCATTATTTTGGGCCTGAACGAAGCCGAAGGATTTGTTCCTTCGGCTAACTTTGCTATCGATAGGGTGCGCGATCAGTTTGTTTCGGGTATCGGAGACGGAGGCTCAGCGGCAGTGGTGACCCATGCGCCGCGGTACGAGCTTGATCGAGGCGAGGTCGACGGGCTCCAGGTGCTTCTGGTGCGCATCTTTGAACTTGAGCTTAAAGCGAAGCCTTGCTATGTCGGCGCGCGCGGCGTGCAGAACGGTAGCTACAAGCGCGTGGATGATAAAGATATCAAG
Organism: Collinsella aerofaciens; assembly: GCA_008668235.1. GTDB lineage: Bacteria > Actinomycetota > Coriobacteriia > Coriobacteriales > Coriobacteriaceae > Collinsella > Collinsella aerofaciens_K. Next base: position 6,992 of record RQCP01000052.1, read on the forward strand.
ATGTCACCCGCTGAGCTATATGAGCTGCAGAGTGCGTTGCTTCCGAGCGATGCAGACGGCACGGTGGTTTCGGAGGCAACGGTCGAGGATTTGGATCCAGATGTCGTGCGGTCTATTATCGCAAATCGCCGGCTGCAGACCCCGCGCGTTTTGCGCGGGGCCGATACGCTGGAAAAGCAGCTGGTCAGACTCAATATCACTACAAAGGATGGTGCCGTGAAGCTCGCGGGGCTTCTGTCGGCGGGAATTTACCCCCAGCAGTTCTATCCCAAACTGATGATCGATGTCGCCGTTCATTCCGATGTGGAAAAATCTGCACCCGGGCAACCCCGGTTTATTGACCGCCAGTTGTGCGATGGCCCGATTCCGGCTTGCATCGAAGATGCCCTTGCCGCGATTGGACGAAACTTGCGCAAAGCGACGATAGTGCAAGGCGCTGGCAGAAGGGAGGATTGGGAAGTTCCCCAGGAGGTTTTGCGCGAGGCCTTGGCAAATGCCTGCATCCATCGAGAATATTCGCCCATGTTTGTGGGGCAGGCCGTGAGTGTCGATATCTATCCAGACAGAATAGAGATCAAAAACCCTGGCGGGCTTTGGGGCGGAAAGACGGTGGACAATCTTGCAGACGGGGAATCGCGCTGCCGAAACCCAAAGCTCATGAGCCTAATGGGGGCGACGCCGTTAGAGCATGCCGAGGGGGCCGTTGCGGAAAGCCAGGGATCTGGTATCCCGGCTATGATTCGCGAGATGGAGTCTCGTTCGCTTGGCAGGCCGAAATTTATCGTTAAGGCTGATTCGTTTACGGTGCTGCTTTCCCGGCACGGGGCGGAGCTTGCTGAAAACCGCACGGGGATTCAGAGCCATGTGGGCGCCGAGCTGACGGATCGCGAAGAAACATTGCTCATGTTTATGCGGGAGCATGGGTGCGTATGCGATGTTCAAAAAATACGAGAGGCCCTGAAGTGGGATTCGGATGACATTCGTCTGATCTGCGGGGACCTTGTCGATAAACATGTCCTGTCAAAATGTGGCAAAGACACGTTTGAGATTATCGATATGAGCAGAGAACCGTCAGCTTCGACAGCGGATAGGATCCTGGAGGCTCTCAGCGCCGAAGTGGATATGACGGCGCGAGAAATAGCGGTTGCATCGGGGGTCAAAATTTCGTCCGTCCGCTACCATCTGCCAAAAATGGCGGATAAAGGGCTCATCGAAGTAATGGGTTCATCGACGAGCCGCAACCGCCGCTATCGGAAGAAGTAGATGCAGCCGAGTCGCCCCTCTTGTGTCTCTCGAAGTTAGATGGGTGCTAGGGGGGCGACTGCCTCGCGATATTTCCCCAGATAAAACCTGCCAAAACAAACCTGTCCCTTTTTGGCAGGTCAGTTAACGCAGTGCAGGTTGAGCATATGCGAGCGAGCGGGCTCCGGGTGCGGCAAGGTGACGTGAAACAAGCGGGCGCTGACCTTTTGGTCGCGCCCGTGAAGTTGAACGTCAGATTGCCGTGCCCGGAGCCCGTGCAGCGCCGAGCAGTTGCGCCGTTTGTAAAACGGCGCAACCTACAGGTTCATGTTGCCGTGGATGTAGGGGGTGACCTCAGGGGAGATATGGTCGCAGCCCAGCTCGCGCAGCGCGGACTCGATAACGGCGGGCAGCGGGGTCTTGCCCTTGTCGTCGATGGCGGCACCGCCGAGGGCGGCAATCTTGGCAACATCTGCGGGTGCGGCCTCGATATGCATGCAGCCGCTGATCAAGCGCGCGCGTACCTGTGCCAGATCAAGATCGTGCAGGTAATCCTCGCAGGTGCGGATCAAATCGACCTTCTCGCGCGTAAGCTCCTCGCCCGTGGGGACGCGCGTGGCAAGACATGCTCCCGCCGGCAGGTTCCAAACGGGATAGCCCCATGCGTGCAGCAGCTCGCGCTCTTCGTCCTTGGTAAAGCCGACCTCCATGAGAGGGGAGCGTACGCCGAGCTCTTCTGCCGCGCGCATGCCAGGGCGGTAGTCACCGCGATCGCTTGCATTGCTGCCATCGATGACGGTGGGAAAGCCGAGCGACTTGGCGTGGTTGACGATGGCGGTAAAGCCGGCGTGCTTGCAGTGGTAGCAGCGATTAGCGTCGTTACAGGCTACCTGGGGGAGCTGCAGCTGATCGACCGAAAGATTGAGCACGGGGAGCTTAAAATGCGGTCCCTCATTGGCCTGTCCATCAACGGATCGCTCAAACGAGGTCTGTTCGGGCGTGCCGATGAGCGGCGTGGTGAGATGGACGAGGAGGGTATTGGTAGGCATGATGCGGGCGCAGACCGCGGCCAAAAAGCTGCTGTCGACACCACCGGAAAAGCCGATGGCGACGCGTCCGTATGCCAAAAGCAGCTGCTCGAGTGCTGCGAGTTTGTCCTGAAGCTCCTCTGCGGGTGCGGCGGTGTCTGAAAGCATGAAAGTTCCTTACAGTTATTAAAGCTCGGATGAAACTATAATCCCACCGAGCTGCTTGTCATAAGACTTCCAGCTATGTAACGAAAGTGCAATATGCTATATACGTTATATACAAGCTTGTAAAGTGCGGTAGAGTGGCAGTAATGCAATCCGGCGAGGGGGACCGATATGATCAAGGCTGTTATTTTTGACATGGATGGAACGCTGGTCGATACCGAGCGTTTGGGGATTAGGGCCTGGAAGGCAGGCGCCGCTGAGCTGGGGCTCGCGATTGATGATGCGCTGATCCATCAGTTTATCGGTCGCACGCTACCCGATGTCATGGACATCCTCGATAAGCATTACGGCAGCCACGAGACCGCCGAGGCGATCTATCGTCGCCACAAGGAGATTCGCGACGAGATGGTCAAGACCGATCTGGAGCTTAAGGCCGGCGCTGCCGAGTGCATAGACGAGCTGTTGGCTGCGGGCTATCACGTAGGCCTTGCAACGTCATCGCGCCATGTTACCGCCGAGCGCAACCTTAAAGCATTCGGTCTCTTTGACAAGTTTGAGACCGTGACCTGCGGCGAGGACGTCGTGCACGGCAAGCCCGACCCCGAGATGTATCTGCTCGCCTGCGAGCGCGCGGGCTTTGCTCCCGAGGAATGTGCCGTGGTCGAGGATTCGCGCAACGGCTGCGTCTCGGGCATCACGGCCGGCTGTCATGTCTTTGCCGTCCCCGACATCGTGCCGCTGCCGCAGGACGTGGTGGATGGCTGCGAGGCCGTTCTCGATACGTTGTTCGACCTGGCGGCGGCAGTCAAGGCCGTGCGCTAGACAATTGCGGTGTTGAAACGAGCAATTGCCCACGTTTGAGCTTAAGCAAAAGGGGCCCGGCAATGGTCGGGCCCCTTTTGCTTAAGCGGCGACACAGCATACTTACGGGCGTGCTATAGATACGCACCGAGGTTGATGGCCGTGGCGTCGGTCTGGGTGCTTGCCTGGGTGCTGGCGCGCTCCAGTAGGAACGGACGTACCAGTTCTTGGCGGTTGATATCCTCGGCGGCGGTGACTGCGGTGACGGTGCGCGCTGCAGAGCCGACGCGGATATGCTTGGTCTTTGCCGGGGCCTTGTTCTCGATTTGCTCCATCAGCAATTGGACACCCTTGCGGCCAATCTCGTAGCCCGGGGGCGCTACCGTGGTCAGTGGGACCGACCCGCTCCAAGCGAGTGGGTTGCCATCGCAGCCTGCTACGCGTACTTGCCTGGGGACAGAGATGCTCTTGTCGACCAGTGCCGAAACGACACCCGAGGCCAGCACGTCGGTTAGACCGACGACAAAATCGGGGCGTTCGTCGGCGGGACGCTCGGCGATTTGGTTGCCGATACCATAGCCGTCGGCCGCCGTGTTCCACTCGCCGGCGTCAATGACTTCGATCTTGATGTCGGGATGTAGGGCGAGCGCCTTATGAATGCCAAGGACGCGCAGGGTGAGTTGCATAAATGCTGCTCGGCCGACGACGACAATATGGTGCGCGCCGCGGGCGATGGCGAGTTCGGCAATGATGCGACCCTGGGCCTCGTTGTCGGCCGCTACGTAGTAGCCGGGCTCGGAGCAATGGATGTCCAGATGGACGATCGGCACGGGCATCTTGGTCATGGCGGGGTGCCAGTCGGGGGATGCCATGGGCTGAACCATGACGCCGGACATCTGGGTGCCCATAAAGTAGCGCAGGTAATGGTCCTCGAGAATATCGTCGTTATCGGCGTTGGCGATGAGCAGGTCGTAGCCGTGCTTGCGGGCCTCGTTGTGGGCGCCGCTGGCGATTTGGAGTGAAAAGCCGTGGTCGAGACGGGGGAGCACCAGGCCAAAGGACTTGGTGGCGCCGCCCGCGAGCTGACGAGCGCTTTGGTTGGGCAGGTAGCCCAGTCGATTGATGGTTTCGTTAATGAGCTTGAGGGTCTCGGGACGCAACTTTTCGGGATGGTTGAGCGCGTTGGAAACCGTGCCCAACGAAACCCCGGCTTCGCGCGCGACGTCGCTGATTTTAACCTTTGCCATAGCGGCCCCTTTGATGCGTTTCAAGTACAAGCCAGATTGTAGCATCCTAAACCTACCAAAAAGGGACAGGTTTATTTTGGCAGGTTTATCTGGGGAAACGCCGTTGCCAGCGCGACTGCCACGAAGGGGACAGGTACCTTTGTGGTGGTTTGGACCGGCTGGACGTGTGTGCATCGGGTGGTATCTAAGTTGAGATACCACTTCTGGTATATCAGCTTGTGCTTGCGTGAGTACAATACTCGAACGTTATACGTCTCAGCGCCCCTTGTGCGTGGACGTCTTGCAGTCACGCGAACGAAGGGATTTATCCTATGTGCGGAATTGTCGGCTACACCGGCTCTGATATTGCAAAGAACATCCTGGTTACGGGCCTCAAGCGTATGGAGTATCGCGGCTATGACTCCTCGGGCGTCGCGCTCGAGGTGGACGAGGGCGCCGCGGCGCACCTCGACGTCATCCGCCGCGTGGGCAAGGTCGCGGGCCTGGAGAGCGAGCTTTCCAACATCGACAGCGACGCTACCTGCGGTATCGGCCATACCCGTTGGGCCACTCACGGCAAGCCCTCCGTCGTTAACGCTCACCCCCACACCAGCTGCGACGGTCGTATCGCCATCGTCCACAACGGCATCATCGAGAACTTCGCCGAGCTGCGCGAAGAGCTGGAGGGCCGCGGCCATCACTTTAAGAGCGAGACCGATACCGAGGTCTTCGCGCATCTGATCGAAGAGGCTTATGCCGAGACGCACGACCTGATGGCCTCCGTGCGCGAGGCTTGCGCCCACGTGGTCGGTGCCTATGGTCTGGCCGTCGTGTGCGCTGACGAGCCCGGCGTGATCGCCGTGGCCCGCAAGGATTCCCCGATCGTGGTCGGCGCGGGCGAGACCGGCGCCTATGTCGCCTCCGACGTCATCGCGCTCATCGACGCCACCCGCGATGTCGTGGTGCTCGAGGACGGTCAGTTTGCCAAGCTTACGCCCGCAGGCGTCGAGTACACCGACGAGGCCGGCAACGTTATCGAGCCCAAGGTCACCCACATCGACTGGGACCTGGACATGGCAGAAAAGGGCGGTTATCCCGACTTTATGCTCAAGGAGATCCACGAGCAGCCGCGCGTCGTGCGCGACACGCTGGTGGGCCGCATGACGCCGGCCGGCGAGCTCGACATCGACGAGCTGGGCCTTTCGCTCGAGGAGCTCAACGACATCGACCGCGTCTACGTGATCGCTTGCGGCACCAGCTATCACGCTGGCCTCATTGCCAAGAATCTCATTGAGGGCTGGGCTCGCATCCCCACCGAGGTGGAGGCGGCCAGCGAGTTCCGTTATCGCAACCCCATCATTACGCCGACGACGCTTGTCGTTGCCGTGTCCCAGTCGGGCGAGACGGCCGATACCCTTGCCGCCATTCGCGATGCGCGCATCAAGGGTGCCAAGGTCTTCGGCATCACCAACGTGGTGGGCAGCCCCGTGGCGCGTGAGAGCGACGGCGTCATCTACACCAAGGCCAACAAGGAGATCGCGGTCGCCTCGACCAAGAGCTTCATCGGCCAGGTCGTGAGCCTTACGCTTTTGGCTCTGCTGCTGGCGCAGGTCAAGTACCGCTTGACCACCAAGCAGGCGCGCATGCTGTTCCGCGAGCTTTCCGATACGGCCGAGCAGATCCAGTGGATTTTGGATACCCAAACCGAGGCCGTGCATGAGGCCGCCCTGCTGTGCAAGGACGCGCAGTCGGCGCTGTTCGTGGGCCGTGGCATGGGTGCCGCTATTTCCTACGAGGGCGCGCTCAAGCTCAAAGAGGTCAGCTACCTGCACGCCGAGGCCTACGCCGCCGGTGAGATGAAGCACGGCCCCATCGCGCTGATCGACCCGGGCTTCCCTGTCATCGCCGTGGCCACCAAGAGTGCCACCTACGACAAGACCGTGTCGAACCTCATGGAGTGCAAGGCGCGCGGCGCCAAGGTCATCGTCGTTGCCACCGAGGGCGACGAGGAGATCAACAAGATCGCCGACTGCATTATCCGCGTGCCAGCAGTCCGCGACGTGTTCAGCCCCATCACGGCGAGCGTCCCGCTGCAGCTGCTCGCCCGCGAGGTCGCCATCCTGCGCGGCTGCGACGTCGACCACCCCCGAAACCTGGCGAAAAGCGTCACGGTCGAGTAGTTGGTTCCGCCGTTCTAGCGACTAAGGCCCGGCTCCGCATCAAGACGGAGCCGGGCCTTGTTGCATTTGCTCGGATAAAACCTGCCAAAATAAACCTGTCCCTTTTTGGCAGGTTAGCGGAGCTTGCTGGTCTCGAAGTACTCGGGGAACTGGTCCAGAACCTCGGTTTGATTGCGGAACATCATGTGCAGGTGCTTGCTGACCAAAAAGCTCGCTTCGATGGGGTCGCGACCGGCGATAGCGCGGCGAATCTGCTTGTGCTCGTTCACGATGTCCTGATTGTCGAGAACCTGCGTGGCGGCGCGCAGCCAGCGGAAGCGCTCCAGGTCGGCATTGGTCTCTTCGAGCCACGACCACACGGTGCTGCGACATGCGATGCTAAAAATCATGTGATGCATGAGGTTGTCGCTCAAAAAGAAGCCGATGCGATCCTCCTCGGCCATGGCCTTTTCCTGCAGCACGATGGCGCGGTCGAGCTGCTCGATGCCGGCCGACGTGGCGCGCGCACAGCACTCCACAATCACCTGCTTTTCCAGATGCTCGCGGATGTAACAGGCACTCTCGGCAAGGGTGAGGTTGATGGGCGAGACGTAGGTGCCGCTCTGGGGCACGGTGCGCACCAGGCCTTCCTGCGCCAAGCGAACCAAAGCCTCGCGCACGGGCGTGCGACCCATGTCCAGGTCATCGCAAAGCTGCTTGACGCCCAGCTTTTCGCCCGGCTTGTAGTCCAGGTAGACGATTTTGCGTCGAATGGTGTGGTAGGACTGGTCCTGTAGGCTCGTTTCCTGCTCGCCGACGTGCATCGATTCTTCCATAGCGCCTCGCAACTGTTCTATCAAACTCATATGTCAGTTGTTAATTATGCCGCGAATCAGCTCTCCGCGGTGGGTAATTCGGCTGTTGCCTGAGAACTATCGCGGCATCTTAGTCTGTGTTTGCGCAAGGCTGTGCTCAATGTTGCCGTATCATAAGCCGTCGCAAACGTGAAATAGAAAGAAGGAATCCCATATGCAACTGGCAAATATCGTACGCGAGCGCTGGAAAGGCGTCTTGTTCTGCCTGATCATCGCCATTCCCGCGACGTTGCTCGGCAAACAGGTTGAGGTGGTCGGCGGTCCGGTATTCGCCATCCTCTTTGGCATGGTCCTGGCGCTCGTCTTTCCCAAGAATCGTCGCGAACAGCTCGCCGCCGGCGTCACCTATACGTCCAAAAAAGTCTTGCAGTACGCGGTTATCCTGCTTGGCTTTGGCATGAACCTCTCCCAGATCCTGTCCAAGGGCGCCCAGTCGCTGCCGATTATCGTGGCGACAATTTCGACATCGCTTGTCATTGCCTTTGTGCTCTGCCGCGTCATGAACGTGCCGGGCAAGATCGCGAAGCTTGTGGGTGTGGGTTCGTCGATTTGCGGCGGTTCTGCCATCGCCGCGACCGCACCCGTCATCGATGCCGACGATCGCGAGATTGCCCAGGCTATTTCGGTCATCTTCCTGTTTAACGTTATCGCGGCGCTCGTGTTTCCGACGCTCGGCGGCATGCTCGGGCTGACCAATGAGGGCTTTGGCCTGTTTGCCGGTACCGCCATCAACGATACCTCGTCGGTAACGGCTGCGGCGAGCGCCTGGGACAGCATGCATCCCGGCGCAAATGTGCTCGAGAGCGCCACGGTGGTCAAGCTCACCAGGACGCTGGCTATCATTCCCATCACGTTGGTCCTCGCATGCTGGCAGATGCATCTGGCACGCAAGGCCGGCGGCGACGCCAAAAGCACGTTCTCGCTTAAACGCGCGTTTCCCATGTTTGTGCTGTTCTTTGTGCTGGCGAGCGTGATCACCACGGTGCTTCAGCTTCCCGTGTCCTTTACGGCGCCCATCAAGGAGCTGTCGAAGTTCTTTATCGTGATGGCCATGGCGGCTATTGGTTTTAATACCGATATCGTCGAGCTGGTCAAAAAGGGCGGCAAGCCCATCGCGCTGGGCTTTTGCTGCTGGATTGGCATTGCGTGCATGAGTTTGGGAATGCAACACGTACTGGGAATCTGGTAGAGAAGTAGCTTGTTTGCGTGCTGCGTGCTGGCGAGCGCATTCTCACGGTGGAGCGATAGGAGCTCTTGCGGGTATGGCTTGTCCGCAGGTTTATAAGTCCCGAAGAGCTCTTATCGCCCCGCCAGGATGGCGATGCGGGGCAACACCTATACTCGCAGGACGACGCTTTCTGCCCTATAGTGTTTGGTGAGCAATATCGTTCAATTTTGAAACACTCGGTCGTGCGACCGTCGGCGGTTGCACGTCGCTGCGGACAGGGGCAAATCATGGATAGCGATGACAAGCTGAACATCTTGACCGATGCCATAGCTGCCGCCGGGGCCTCGGCATTGGCAATCGATGCGCGTGGGGACGTCGCGATCTCGACCATGAATGACGCGGCGCTTGAGCGGGATGTGGCGGCTTTTGTTGCTGAGCGCCTCGACCGTATAGGAGACGGCGCTCGTCTTGTTATGGGGCGTGCGGGTACGCGCCTGAGCCTGACCGTTCGCCCCACCGACAAAGAGGGCGGGGGCCTTTGGGTGGTCGTGGCGCGTGAGGTGCGCGGTGCCGCGGCGCATGCGGGCATCGAGTGGCTCAACGCCGACGAAGTTGAGGCCCGCTACGAATCGAGCGCGTACGGCATCGTTGAGGGTGCCGCTGCGGTGACTGCACCGGTTGCCGAGAGCTACGCGCGCGGTGTGCCCCTTATGCTCGAGGGCGAGCTGGGAGCGGGTCAGGTCGAGATCGCCAAGCGCCTCTATCTGGACGGTCCTTTTGCCGATCAGCCCTTTGTTTCCGTCGCGCTCGATGAACTCACCGAGCGCGGTTGGCGCCATGTGCTCAAAAGCGCCGAATCGCCGTTGTTCCAAATGGGGCTGACCCTTTGCATTGAGGGCTGGAACGCGGTTGGCCCCCAGCGCCTCCGCGAGCTGGTCTCCACGATGGCCGACACCGCGTTGGCGACGCGCTGCCATGTGGTGCTGACGGCGAATGACATGCCGGGCGGCGGCGAAAGTGATCAAGCCGCCTTTGTGACCGAGCGCTTCGCCTGTGCGGTGAGCGTGGCGCCGGCAATCGCCGAGCAGGGAGCCGCGTCGACGAAGGTCGCGCGCTATTTGGAATATCTCGCTGATGCATTTGGGACGGCAGCGCCCATGCTGTCTGCCACGGCGACGAAGACGCTCGATACTTACCGCTGGCCGCGCAATTATCTGCAGCTTCGCGAGGTCTCGGAACGACTGTATATATTGGTGGGGGCGGGCACGGTGGACCGCGCTGTGGCGGAGGAAGTGCTCGCCCAAGAGGACGTGATTAAGACCGCAACCTTTGGCGCCCCGACGCTCGAAAGCGATCTGTATATCCTGCGACCGCTGGCCGATACCGAGCGAGATATCGCGCATCTGGTTGTAGATCATCTCCACGGCAACCGAACCCGTGCGGCGGAGGTGCTGGGCATAAGCCGTACAACGCTGTGGCGCTTGCTGAAGGACGATGACCGTTGAGCGAGGCGCCCGTGACCGCGCGCGACGCGTGTGCTACAGTCCAAAGCGTTATTGTTTCGATTTGGTTACGGCGTGCGAGGGCATATGGCTGAGACTTCAAAACCGAGCCGCAGAAGGCGGAGTGCCGCGCCGGTCAACCGACGCACGACATCGGTGACGTGGGGTAAACACGCCTCGGGGTTTGATGGCTCGTTCAAGCGCACTAAATACGGCTATCCTTCGGCAAGCGCCCGCTTGGCAATGCAGGCAGAGTCCTCACTGTGGGGCCGCAAACGCGTGGTGGGCTCAAAGCTCAAGCACGACGGCACGCTCGGTTACATCAGCCGCGGGGCGGCTCGCCGCAGCGGACTCAATCCGGCTGGTTGGCATCGTTATGTTCCGATCGCGGTCATCGTTGCAGTGATCGTCATCGCACTCGCTGCGCTTGGCTACGCCGGCGGTGGCGCCAACTTGGACGCGGTGTTTAAATCGCCCGAGCTCGCGCATGTAGGCACAGAAGTTGTCGAGGGCGCTCAGACCCAGACGGGCGTCGCGCCCCAGCGCGGTATCGTTGCGGCGGCCTCCACCATCGCCGATGCGCAAAAGGACGAGGACGAACAGGGCGATGGCGCCGAAACGGCCCAGACAAGCGAAGCGACGACAACTCAAATATCAACATAGCTTGCCGGCAGAAGGGGACGTTCCTTTTCTGCCGGCAGTTTGGGACACTCCTGCGCTACTTGACGTACACCACGTTGTTGCGGCGCGGTTTTGCCTCGGGTAGCGTGTCCTCGGCGTAGCCAAGAATGCAGTTACCGACACCGCGCAGGTTGCCGTCGGCGGGCAGGCCCCAGCTGGCCAGCAGCTCCAGGCCCTCGGGCGAGTCAAAGACCTCATGCGCGCGGTGAATCCAGCACGAATCGACACCCAGTGCATAGGCGGCGTTGAGCAAGTTGCCCATGGCGAGCGAGCCGTCTTCCAGATGTGTGGGCACGCTGCGGTCAACCAGCACCACCACAACGGTCTTGGCGCCATAGAAGGGGTCGCTGTTGCTGTCCATGACCTGGGCGTTGAGCTGTGAGAGACGCTCGACGGTCGCGGGGTCGGTGACGGCGACAAACGTCACCGGCTGGCGGCCCATGCCGCTCGGTGCATATTGGCCGGCTTCGATAATCCGTGCAAGCTTTTCGGCCTCGACGGGACGATTGCTGTATTTGCGGCAGCTGCGGCGGTGAATGAGTGCTTCGATAGTCTCCATGGTGTCTCCTTGCGGTGGCGTTGCAGATGCCCCGTTCATACCCGTCGAGCTTAAACGATAGACGGTCAATTGCCCGGCCAAAAGGATAGATTCCAATTGGGAAAGTAGGTTTGCATAAAAGTACCTTCAGAATGTGACAAACAAATGGGATGGTTAAACGTTTTATCCCGTCTACCCTGCGCTTTTTTACCACTTGCCTAAATGACGAACGCATAACCTTTGATAAAGGTTTTACTAAAGGAGTACCAACGTTTATCAATGCGCCGTGGTGGCGCCGGGCCAGGAGGTAACATCATGTTCCAGGCTGGAGATGTCGTCGAGACCGATTTCGAAGGATTTCTGAAGCTGCTGCGTTCCAAGACGCGCGCTTTCGTGTCGATCAACGATCACGAGTACTACATCACGCACACCGATGGCTATTGGCGTGTTCAGGATTGCGAGGCCCTCAACGACAAGGGCCACTTTACTGACTGCTCCGAGCTGGTCAACACGGTCTGCGAGGTCGTCGAGCTGCCGTGGATTGCCGGCAAGAGCCTGCATGACAGCTTCTCGGGCGCTACGGTCTATGAGGCCGTCGCTGCTTAACAGCCAACACTCGATATTCTCTCGCAACCGCCGGCGCCGCCCCCGCGCCGGCGGTCTTTTTTGTCGATATGCTTATGTAGAGCCGACCATAAACAACGAGCTTGTTGACGATAGTCAAAACTCGGACTAATGTAGAGATATTAATTGGTCAAAACTCGGACTATCGAATGGTGGGAGAGATGAATAGTGCAGTTAGCCCGGTCGATTTCGACCGGATGCTCAACGGGCTTGACCGTATCTATTCGGAGTTCGCGCGCGCCTGCGGTCTTTCGGACTGCGCCTACTGGATGCTCGTCGACACGAGTGCGGCGGGCGGAAGCGTTGCCGTGAGTCGGCTGACGAGTGAATGGTTCTACAGCAAACAGACCATCAATTCGGCGATCAAGACGCTTAGGGCGCGAGGGCTTGCGACGTTGGAGTTTGCCGAGGGCAGTCGTAAGAACAAGGTTGTGCGACTGACCGAAGAAGGCGTGCAGTTTGCCAAGCGCTACGCGTTGCCGGCGCAAAAAGCCGAGCAACAGGCATTCGAGGCGCTCGAGCCGTGGGAACAGCGCGAGATCATGCGCTTGGTCGGTAAGTTCTCCCATGTTCTTAACGAAGAGTGCGAGGCATTTAAACGGCAAGTGGCCGCCGAGAACGAGGCTGACGATAAGGGCGAGGGGGACACATGCGACTCTTAATGAGGTTTATGAGGCCGTATCGCGGTCTGATCGCGGTGACGCTGTTTGCGGTGCTGATAGATAACGTCGGTACGCTGTTGGTTCCCACGATGCTGGCGAACATGGTCAACACCGGTATTGCCACGGGCGATGTCGACTATATTTTACGCAACGGCCTGTACATGCTTATCGCGACCGGCATGGCCAGCGGCGGCACGGTGTTGGGCTGCTATCTTTCGGCGCGCCTGGCCGCCAACGTGGCCTGCGATATCCGCAATGCCGTGTACGACAAGTCGCTCGAGCTGTCCGCCAGCGACTTTGAGCGCTTTGGCACGGGTTCGATGATCACGCGCTCGCTCAACGACATCAACGTGATTCAGCAAGCTGTCCTGCAGACGATTCAGTTGGTGCTGCCGGTACCGTTCTTGGCCGTGGCGGGCATCATCTTTGCCTGGTTTATCGATCCTGCCATGGGCACGCTGCTGGGCGTGGTGGTTGCGATCGTGCTGGTGGCGGCGGTCTTTACCGTTGCCAACGCCGCGCCGATCTTTATGCGACTGCAGAGCTTTATCGACCGTATGAACGTGGTGCTGCGCGAAAATATCGTGGGCGTGCGCGTTATCCGCGCATTTAACAAGGAGCGCCACGAGGAGCAGCGCCTGGACGAGGTGTTTAGCGATTACGCGGCCAACGCCATCAAGGTTAACCACCTGTTTGTGGGTCTCGACAGCTCCAGCTTCTTTTTGATGAACATCGCCGAGGTGGCGGTGCTGTGGGTGGGCGGCAACCGCGCGGGCGTCCATGCCATGCAAATCGGCAGCATCTCGGCCGTGTTGGAATACGCGATCCTGATCCTGTTCTTTGTGATGATGGCGCAGATGGTGATTCTGACGCTTCCGCGCGCTGCGGCGTGCCTCAACCGTGCGCAGCAGGTGCTCGAAATCGAGCCGAGCATTGTGGACGGCAAGTGCACGCTGGACACGTGCGCGGCGGAGCCTGTTGATGGTGCCGACGCGGTGGCCGTGTTCGACCATATGTCGTTCCGTTTTGACGATGCCGACGAGGACACCCTGTGCGACCTGAGCTTTGCCTGTCGCCGTGGCCAGACCACGGCAATTGTGGGCTCGACGGGTTCGGGCAAGTCGACGGTGGCCAAGCTCTTGCTCCGCTTCCACGATGCCACAAAGGGCACCATTCGCCTGAACGGCGTCGATCTGCGCGACCTTTCGCAAGGTGAGATTCGCGGGCATATCGCTTATGTGCCGCAGAAGGCGTGGCTGTTCTCGGGCACCGTTGCAAGCAACCTGCGCTTTGGCAACGAAGGCGCGACTGAGGCTGACATGCTCCATGCGCTGGAGGTTGCCCAGAGCACCTTTGTGCTCGACCAGCCCCAGGGGCTCGATACGCCGGTGGCCCAGGGCGGCACGAACTTCTCGGGCGGCCAGCGCCAGCGCCTGGCCATTGCTCGCGCACTCATGAAGCGCGCCGATCTATATATCTTCGACGACAGTTTTTCGGCCCTGGACTTTAAGACCGATGCGGCACTGCGCCATGCGCTGCAGGACGAGACGCGCGATGCCGCGGTGCTCATCATCGCCCAGCGCATCTCGACGATCTTGCACGCCGACCAGATCGTCGTGCTCAAGGACGGCGAGGTTGTGGGCTTGGGCACGCATGGCGAGCTTATGGAAACCTGCGAGGTGTACCGCGCCATCGCGGAATCGCAGATGAAGGGAGGTGAGTAGCATGACCGAGGAGCTCAGGAAGCAGGCCAGCGTTGATGACGCCGTTGCCGCGGGACTGGTTGAGGAAACGGCTGCCGTAGCACCCGAGCTGGACGAGGCCGCCAAGGCTGCAGCCGAGCGCGAGGCTCGCCGCCAAGCGCTCTACGAGGAAAACGAACGCGCCGAGGACGAGCGCGCCCGCGCTGAGGCAGAGCGCATGCGCGATGTGGACGACGAGGACGAGGACGAGAAACCCCGCGACACCTGGGCGACGGTGCGCCGCCTGTGGAGCGAGGCTGCCGGTGACCATTGGCGCTTCTATATCGTGTTCGCGAGCATCGTGTTCTATGCCATCTTTAACACCGCTGCGCCGGCATATAGCGCCCGCGTGATCGATGAGCTGTGGGGCCACATTCAGGTGGCGTTTGCCAACAACGCTACCTTCAGCGTTACCTGGGAGAACTGCGGCAGGACCATCTTCATCTACTTTATGATCTGGACGGCCGCTGCCTCGTTCTACGCGCTCCAGAGCTTTTTGATGTCGAGCGTGGCCGAACGCCTTAACCTGCACCTGCGTAACCGCATCGCTCAAAAGCTCAACCGTCTGCCGCTTGCCTTCTTTGATGTGCATCGTCCCGGCGAGGTCGGCAGCCGTGCGACCAACGACTTAGACAAGATGTCTGAGAGCATGCAGCGCGGCTTGCTGCAGCTTCTGGTGTCGATCGGTACCGTGGTGGGCGCCGTGAGCGTGATGTTCGTGTTTAGCGTGCCGCTCACGCTTGTCTTTTTGTTCTTTACGGCGCTTTCGCTGCTGGTGACGAAGGTCGTTTCGCGCCGCACGCACGATGTGACGGGCGAGCGCCAGGAGTGGGTGTCCAAGATTACGAGCGCGGTCGAGGAAGGCTACTCGGGCCGTCTGGTGATCCGTGCGTTTAACCGCGAGCGCCAGAGCTCCGCCGAGGTGCACGAGGCCTCGGGCGAGCTGGCGCGCGTGAGCACCAAGGCCGACTTTTTGATTAACGCCGTCGGCCCCGCGGTGCGCTTTATCGGCCGCCTGGCACAGATCGTGATCGCACTCGTGGGCTGCAGCATGCTGGTCGCCGGCCACATGACCGTCGGCGTGTTCCAGGCGTTCTTCCAGTTTATCTACGAGGCGTCCGAACCCATGACGCAGCTGTCGTTCACTTTCAACTCGCTGCAGAGCGCGCTGGCGAGTGCGGAGCGCGTGTTCGACCTGCTCGATGAGCCCGAGATGGAGGCCGATCCGCTGCCGGACGAGGCCGCCAAGCTGCCGGGCCGCGTGGAGGGCCGCGTCTCCTTTGAGCACGTGCGCTTTGGCTATGCGCCCGATAAGCCGCTCATGCGCGACGTGTCGTTTACCGCCGAGCCGGGCCAGAAGATTGCCGTGGTGGGAACCACGGGCGCAGGCAAGACGACGCTCATCAACCTGCTCATGCGCTTTTACGAGATCGACGGCGGCCGCATTACGCTTGACGGTGTGGATACGCGCCTCATGGACCGCGGTGAGCTACGGCAGCAGTTTGGCATGGTGCTGCAGGACGCCTGGCTGTTCGATGGCACGATTGCCGAAAACATCGCCTACGGCTGCCCCGAGGCAACGCGCGACGAAATTGTGGCCGCCGCTCGTGCCGCGCAGGTCGACTTCTTCGTGCGCACTATGCCGCAGGGCTACGACACGCGTGTGGCTAACGATGCCGAGAGCATTAGTCAGGGCCAACGCCAGCTGCTGACCATCGCACGCGTGCTGCTCAACAACCCGGCGATTCTCATCCTGGACGAGGCGACCTCAAGCGTGGACACGCGCACCGAGCTTGCCATCGGCCGTGCCATGGACGCGCTCATGCATGGGCGCACGAGCTTTGTGATCGCGCATCGCCTGTCGACGATCGTGGACGCCGACCTGATCTTGGTCATGGACCACGGCAACATCATCGAGCAGGGCACGCATAAGGAACTGCTGGCTGCCGAGGGTGCCTATGCCGACCTCTACTTGAGTCAGTTCGCTTAATGTGACAAAGGGACAGTCCCACATGTCACATCGAAAAAAGGCGCGCCGGGGATTGATCCCCTGGCGCGCCTTTTGCATCGGTGCCGATGTCGTTTTGTGCCGCTTGCGTTCCTAGCGCTCGTCCACGAGCTTGGCGACGAGGGCTTTGAGCTCGGCCACCTCTCGCTCGAGTTCTTTGACGCGGCGGGCATTCTCGGTGATGCCTTGGCGGTTGAGAGCGGACTGCTCGGCGGCATCGTCGGGCATATACTCGCGGTGCTGCTTGGCATCGAAGCTCTCCTCGAACACACGGCAGCCGTTGCGCTTGATGATGCGTCCCGGCACGCCCACGACGGTGCAGTTGTCGGGCACGTCCTTGACGACGACCGAGTTGCCGCCGATTTTGACGTTGTTGCCGATGCGAATGTTGCCGAGCACCTTGGCGCCCGTGCCTACGGTGACGTTGTTGCCCAGGGTGGGGTGGCGCTTGCCGGTTTCGTTGCCGGTACCGCCGAGCGTAACGCCCTGGTAGAGCACGCAGTTGTCGCCCACGATGGTGGTTTCGCCGATGACGACGCCCATGGCGTGGTCGATAAAGAAGTGCTTGCCGATCTGTGCAGCGGGATGAATCTCGACGCCGGTGATGTGGCGGGTGATTTGCGAGAGCACGCGGGCGAGCGAGCGATGACCGTGCTCCCACAGCCAGTGCTCGGGCACGTGGTTCCACTTGGCGTGCAGACCAGGATAGGAAAGGAAGATGACCAGACCGTTTTGCGCGGCGGGGTCCTGCGCCTGGACGGTCTTGATGTCCTCGCGAATGGTATTGATAAAGCTCACTGGCCGCCCTCCCTTAGCGCCATGGCAATGCGATTCACTAAAGTATAGCGATTCGCTAGGGATTAGGAAGGGCGATTTTGCTGTGCTTTGGGCGACAAGTGTCAGTTATGCAAACTTGCTGGTAATGGAGTCATGCTTTTGTGGGGTTGCGCACGAGGGGGCGCCGCAACCGTATACTGGTCAACTTGGACGTGTCCGCGTCCACAACTGAGAGGTTTTACTTCATGGGTTTCATCAATTTTATCGCCGAGCTGCTTAAAGACCCGCGCACCGCGATTGCCAGCTGGATCGCCGCCGGCCCGCTTATGGCCTACGGCTGCGTGTTCCTGATCATCTTTATCGAGACGGGCGTGGTGTTCTTCCCGTTCCTTCCCGGCGACTCGCTGCTGTTTGCCTCGGGCTTCTTTGCCCATAATGGCGGCTTTAACATCGTGGCGCTTCTGGCCACCGCATGGGCCGCAGCCATCCTGGGCGATCAGTGCAACTTTATGATCGGCCACTTCTTTGGCCGCAAGATCATCGCCTCGGGCAAGGTAAAGGCCATGACGCCCGAGCGCATCAAAAAGTCCGAGGATTTCTTGGACAAGTGGGGCCATCTGGCCATCTTCCTCGGCCGCTTCTTCCCGTTTATCCGCACCTTTGTGCCCTTTATCGCTGGCATGGGCGGCATGCACTGGCGCAACTTTGTCGTCTTTAACGTGCTGGGCGGCATTACCTGGTCGACGGTCTTTACGCTGCTGGGCTACTTCTTTGGCGGCATTCCCTTTGTGCAGGAGCACTTTGAGCTGCTGATTATCGGCATCGTTGCCGTGTCGATCATCCCGACCGTGGTCGGTCTGGTTAAGGCTAAGCTGGGCAAAAAGAACGCGTAACTCGAGCCAGCGCGCAAACCGTGCAGTCAAGGCCCGTCACCGCTTACGGTGGCGGGCCTCTTTAGTTTCGGTCAAATGAAAATACTTTACTTAGTTAAAGAAAAGCGTTTTATCAGACGCGTACGGGGAGTACAATCTCGTGCATGCGAATCGACGTGCTATCGGCTTTGATGCTGTTCGCGTGTCCCGTCCGGCCCTACGCTCCGGGCGTGCGACGTTGCGACGCGGTCGGCCTCGGTCCTTGCGTGCGGGTTCGCGAGTTTGCAACTGTGTATGTAAGGAGCGACATATGACTGTCGAGAAGAAGGATATCGATTGGGGTAGCCTCGGCTTTGGCTACATGAAGACCGATTACAGCTACGAGGCTCATTGGAAGGATGGCGAGTGGGACGAGGGCGGCCTGACCACCGACCACACCCTGCATGTCTCCGAGTGCGGCGGCATCTTCCATTACTGCCAGGAGGTCTTTGAGGGCCTGAAGGCCTACACCGCCGAGGACGGCAGCATCGTCTGCTTCCGCCCCGACATGAACGCCGAGCGTATGTACAACTCTGCGCAGCGCCTCGAGATGCCCCCGTTCCCCAAGGACAAGTTCGTTGAGGCCGTCAAGCAGGTTGTTTCTGCCAACGCCGCCTGGGTTCCGCCCTTTGGTTCCGGCGCGACCCTGTACGTGCGTCCGTTTATGATCGGCTCCGGTGACGTAATCGGCGTGGCTCCCGCTCCTGAGTACACGTTCCGCATTCTCGTGACCCCGGTCGGTCCGTACTTTAAGGGTGGCCTCAAGCCTGTCAAGCTGCGTGTTTCCGAGTACGACCGCGCCGCACCGCACGGCACCGGCAACATCAAGGCCGGCCTCAACTACGCCATGTCCCTTAAGCCCACGATGGAGGCTCACCGCGAGGGCTATGCCGAGAACCTGTATCTCGACTCCGAGTCCCGCACCTATGTCGAGGAGACCGGTGGCGCCAACGTCCTGTTCGTGAAGGAGGACGGCACGCTTGTCGTCCCGCAGTCGCACACCGACTCCATCCTGCCCTCCATCACCCGCCGTTCGCTCGTTCAGGTTGCTCAGGACCTGGGCATGACCGTCGACCAGCGTCCCGTCGAGTGGGCCGAGGTCAAGGCCGGCACCTTTGTGGAGTGCGGCCTGTGCGGTACCGCTGCCGTCATCTCCCCGGTCGGCGAGATCGACAACAAGGTCTACGGTGCCGATGAGACCGTGACCTTCCCGGCTGGCTACACCGAGATCGGTCCTGTGATGAAGAAGCTCCGCGAGACTCTGACGGGCATCCAGTCTGGTGCTGTTGAGGATAAGCACAACTGGGTTTACACCGTCGCGTAATTTGTCTTACCTATCCGGGCAGAGAACAAGTTCTCTCCCGGCGCGTCCTCGGACATGCAAGAAGCCCTCGCTGCGCATTTCGTGCGGCGAGGGCTTCTTGCGTCCTGCGGAGTGCGCCGGGAGGGAACTTGTTCTCTGCCCTGCGGGTTCGGCGATGTCACAACGGGCAATGATTAATCTGAATAAAGATGGTGCGCGGTCTATTGACCGCGCGTTGTGCGTGGATAAGAAAAGGGCCCAAGGTTTGTGCCTTGGACCCCAAAGGGTTGATGAACTGGCTTAAGACTCGGCCGTGATTGTTAGAACTTGACGGTCGGGGCCTGGCGGGCTGCTTCGGCGGCCTCGAAGCCCTGGCGCTCCTTAAACTGGAAGATGCCGGCAAAGATGACAGCCGGGAACGTCTGAATGGCGTTGTTGTAGCTGAGCACGCAGTCGTTGTAGCTCTGGCGTGCATAGCTAATCTTGTTCTCGGTGTCCTCGAGCGATGCCTGCAGCTGCGTAAAGTTGGTGTTTGCCTTAAGATCGGGATAGGCCTCGGCTACGGCGAAGAGCTGGCGCAGCGCACCGGTCAGCACGTTGTCGGCTTCCATCTTGGCCTCGGGCGTGGTGGCCTTGACGGCGGTGTTACGCGCGCTGATCACGGCGGAGAGCGTCTCCTGCTCGTGCTTGGCGTAGCCCTTGACGGTCTCGACCAGGTTGGGAATCAGGTCGTTGCGACGCTGCAGCTGCGTGTCGATGTTCTGCCAGGCGTTATCGATGCGGTTACGCTTGGTGACCATGTTGTTGTAGATGCCGGCGATGGCGCAGACAATCACAATGACAACAACGATGCCGATGATGACGGGAAGCATGATGTCTCCGTTTCGAATGGCCGCGGCGGCATGCGCCAGCTGCCGTTGGTATAACGCTACTAGTATACCCGCAACGTTTTGTCGTGCCGAACTTTCCGGTAAGCGTTGTGTTTTCGTCGGGGTCGGCACCGGGGCAAAGCGCGCGAGGTACAGGTGTAAGATATGCGACAGATTGACGAGTGTTGTCTTTGCCCTGAGGATGGCGATACCAGTGGACCTTCGCATCAAGAAAACCTACCGCGCCCTGTTCGATGCCTTTACCGAGCTTCTCGAGGAGCATCGTTTTGAGGACCTGACGGTTGCCATGCTGTGCGACCGCGCCATGATTCGCCGCACGACGTTCTACAAGCACTTTCGCGACAAGAACGATTACTTTGCCTTTTATATCGATGAGCTCATGTCGGGCTTGCCGCAAAAACAGCCCGATGAGGCCGGCGCGGTATCTGCCGAGGACGTGCGCGCGCTTCGGCACGCGATTTTGGACGATGCCATGGATTTGATTCTGGCGCACGAGCGGCTCATGGATAACATTTTGGCAAGCAGCATGTCGGGCATGTTGACCAACGTCATTTGCGACCGCATTGCCCGCTCCATCCGCGAGCGTGTGATGAACGTGCTTGCCGAGGATGCCCTGGCCCCCGTGTCACTCGAGACGACGTCTGAGTTTGTCGCCGGCGGTATTATTCGACTTTTCACGATATGGTGGGAATCGGGCCACGATCTTGAGCGTCGACCTGAGATAGCCGACGTGGTCGATGCGCTGTTTGAGCGAACCATGACGCCGGTGAATCACTAAAAGTGGCGGAGAGAGGGGGATTCGAACCCCCGGAACGCTCTCGCGCTCAACGGTTTTCAAGACCGCCGCATTCAACCGCTCTGCCATCTCTCCGTGAGTCGTAATGATAGCATCGTTTTGAATCTGCAACAGGGAAGGCGAACGATGACGATCACCGAAATCGACGAGAAGTTCATGCGCGAGGCGCTGGCGGAGGCTCGCGCCGCCGCTGCGGTGGGCGAGGTACCGATTGGTGCCGTGGTAGTGCGCGCGGGTGAGATTGTCGCGCGGGCGCATAATCGCCGCGAGCTCGACCAGGATCCTTCGGCTCATGCCGAGTTCGCGGCCCTGTGCGCTGCCGCTCGGTCGCTCGGTCGCTGGCGCCTTTCCGATTGCACGGTCTACGTGACGCTCGAGCCATGCTGCATGTGTGCGGGGCTTATGGTTAACGCGCGCGTGGGGCGCTGCGTGTATGGCGCGGCTGATGCCAAGGCGGGCGCGCTGGGTTCGCTGTATGCCCTGAATGCCGATTCGCGCCTGAATCATCGCTTTAACGTGACGGCTGGGGTCCTGGCGGATGAATGCCGCGAGCTGCTGAGTAGCTATTTTGGCGGTCTGCGCGGAGCGGGCGGCGCTGGTTGCGGTTGTGGGGCCGATCTTGACGCGCACACCGCTCACGCCGCAGCGCTTGCAGGTGCTGGTGAAGATGCTGGCACGGCGGTTTTTGGTCCTGCGTGCCGCCGACCCCGCCATGTGCTGTTGGCGATCGACTCCTTTAAGGACAGCGTGTCGAGTGCGCAGGCGGAGGCGGCGGTTGCCGAAGGCGTGCGCCACGTGTGGCCCGATGCCGAGCTGAACGCTTTGCCGCTGGCAGATGGTGGCGAGGGAACGCTCGATGCCGTTGCCGCGTGCGGCGGTGAGATTGTGACCTGCGAGGTGGCAGGCCCCTTGGGCAAGCGCGCGTCTGCCCGGATGCTGGTTGATGTCGAGCGCGAGTCCGCGGTCATCGAGATGGCCGAGGCGGCCGGCATTGGGTACTCGCCTCGCACGGAGTCGTCGGCGCTGGCTGCTACAACCTATGGCGTGGGCGAGCTCATACTTCGCGCGGTTCGTGCCGGGGCAAAGACTATCTATATTGGCTTGGGCGGCAGTGCCACCAACGACGGTGGCGCCGGCATGCTGCAGGCGCTGAGCGCGCGTGTGGTCGATGATCAGGGCTGCGATGTCGCCCCCGGTCTTGCCGGCCTTGAGCGGGCGGCGAGCGTTGATTTGGCGCCAGCGCTTCGGGCTTTGGATGGCACTCGTATTGTTGTGCTTTCGGATGTCGATAATCCGCTCGTAGGGCGTCGCGGCGCGCTTGCGGTGTTCGGCGGACAGAAGGGTCTGCCGGCGGATGATGCCGAGGCACTGAGCAGGTGCGACAGCTGGATGGTCGGCTACGGTCGCTTGCTCGATACGGCGATTTTCGAGGCGCGGGCCCAAGGGTTGTTGCGCACACCCGAGGGTGCACGGACATTTGGCTCGGTGCTCGGCGTGCCCGGCGCGGGCGCTGCCGGTGGCTTGGGCGCGGCGTTGCTGGCGCTCGGCGCGGAGCTACGCTCGGGTGTGGAGACGGTGCTCGATCTCGTGGGGTTTGACGAGCGCGTGCGCGATGTCGACCTGGTCATTACAGGCGAGGGCAATATGGATGAGCAGTCCGCCGCTGGAAAGGCGCCGGTGGGCGTGGCGCGTCGCGCCAAGCGATGTGGCAAGTCGGTGGTCGCCGTCGTGGGCGGTCGTGCGGACAACTTGGATGTAGTGTATGAGCAGGGTGTCGACTTGGTTCTGCCGGTTTGCCGCAAGCCCATGAGCCTTGAGGAGGCGCTTGGCATGCAGGAGGCTGTAGCCAATTTGGCGTGCGCAGGCGAGGAGGCTGCCCGAGCATACGATCTTGGTCGCATATAGATATAAATATCAAATCTGATTTGCCTGTCC
>RQCP01000054.1 GCA_008668235.1 Collinsella aerofaciens
GCTCGCTCGGGGTATACTTTCGACTATATACGGTTCTAATGTGCATGCATTGGGCCTATTTGTCGGATTATGGATGTGGAGCGCACATGGCGAACACCCAGAACTATATTAACCACCTGGTGCAGAACACCGGCATTACGCCGGCATGCAGCGAAGAAGAGCGCTTGGCTGCCGAGGATATCGCTCAGATCTTCCGCAACCACGGCTTTGATCCCGAGGTTCAGGAGTTCAATGCCCCGGCGCCCAGTAGATTGGCATTTGCCGTTACCGGTATTCTTGCGTTTGCCGGCGCCCTGCTGATGGGTATCGGCGGCGGTATCGGCTTGGTCGGCACCTTGCTGGCCATTGTCGGTGCCGTTCTTTACGTGCTCGAGCGCACAGGGCACCCCGTGGTTTCGCGCCTGGGCAAGACGGGCGTGAGCCAAAATGTCATCGCCTATCACAAGGCCTCGGGCCCGCTCGCAGCTCCGCGCAACCGCCCGGTGGTCGTTGTCGCACACTACGACTCTCCCCGTGCTGAGCTGCTCGCCCGCGAGCCTTATGCCTCGTATCGTGCGCTCATCGCCAAGCTGTTGCCCGTTGCCACGGTTGCCCCCGCTGCCGTTGCCATCCTGCGTATCCTGCCGCTCCCCGGCGCGCTCAAGGTTCTGCTGTGGATTGTCGCGATCCTCGCTTCCCTCGTTGCGCTTGCCAACGCGGCAAACATCATCTCTAACCGCCATATTCTTCCCTATACGTCCGGCGCGGTGTGCAACAAGTCTTCTGTCGCCGCTATGCTCGGCGTTATGGACAACGTTGCTCCCTTCCAGGGCGAAAACGAGTTTCCCGACGATGTTCCGTTCGATACCTATTTTGGGGAGCAAAAGCGTCGTGCCGAGGAAATGGCGCGTGCAGCGGCGGAGTATGCCGCGGCCCAGCAGCAAAACGACTACGGCAACACCATCGAGTACGAAGAGCCTACCTACGCCGAGGACGAGTTCGGTCAGCCGATTGCTCCCGACACTCAGACTGAGCCCGAACAGGGCGAGGCTTTCGACGAGCAGATCGAGGGCTTTGAGGGTGCGTCTGCCGACGAGACGCTGATTGGCGCCATCGTGCCCGAGGATCAGAATCAGGCTGTCCAGGCTGAAGAGTTCAATGATGAGGTTTCCGCTGCCGAGCCGGTGGAGGAGCCTGCCGCGGCCGAGCTCGAGCCCAAGCTCTATCGCAACGCCGCCGGCAACATTCGCTTTGGTTCGGATGCCATCCGTGCGCTCGGAATGCTTCCCGAGTCCTGCACGCTCGATTACGAGGAGGGCGAGGAGCCGACGTTTGAGCCCGAGCCTGCGCCCGTTGTCACTGCGGATGATGAGTCTGCCGCGGTTACCGCTGCCGTTGCCGAGCCCGAGGCGGTGTCTGCGATCGATCCCGCGGCAGGACTGGACATTTTGGCTCCCGCCGCGCCGGCGCAAGACGTTGCGGACGAGTCTGACGACGATTACGTTGAACAGCCGAGGCGCGTGTCTTACGAGAGCGATACTGATTTCTCTGCCGAGATTCCCGCGGCAACGCCCCATGCCGATATTGCATCTGCGTTCTCTTCGATTGGCGCCAGCGCTTCCAGCTTCTTTAAGGGTGCGCTTGCAAAGGGCAGGAAATTTGTCGACGATTTCGAGGGGAAGCGCGCTGCCGCACGCGAGGCTGCCGAGCAGGAGGCTATCGCTCAGCAGCAGGCAGCCGAGGCGGCACGTGAGCGCGCGGCGCAAGAGTTCGAGCAGAACGAGGCTATGCAGTCCGAGCCCGTCGACGCTGCCGAAGCTACGACGTCCTTTGAGTCCCAGCAACCGACGTCAGCGGATGTTGTTGAGGCAACAACGTCTTTCGAGGCTCAGCAGCACGTCGATAGCACCATGTCGTTTGATGCCGCGCAGTTCGATTCCACGATAACGTTTGAAAAGCAAGGCACCGCGATTGCCGAGCCCCTTCCTGCTTCCGATGAGCAGGACGACGTGGCAGACGATGCCGAGCCCATTGATGCTGCCGAAATTCAGGATGCTGCTGAGGACGAGCCCATCGAGGCCAACTCTGACGAAGAGCAGTACGCGGCAGCCGAGCAAGATGATTCGACCGAGGTCGAGCAGGAGGAAGTGTCTGCGGTTTCCGAGACTCCCGAGACGGATGAGTCGAGGCCTTACTCCACGCAGATTTTCACCATGCCGACACCGAGCGGTTCCGGTGCCACGGTTGCCGATGTCGCTCCCACCCAGGACGAAACAGTCGATTCCCTTATGGCCCAGATTTCCTCCCAGGCATCGCCGCGTCCGCAGATGAATGTTCCCGATCCGGCGTCGGCACCGTCGCCTGCACCTTCCTCGTCTCCGCTGACTTCGGTCCCCGATCCGTCGCTGCCGTCGATGAAGCAGGCAAACATTGCGTCTCGCACGTCGCTGTTCGACCTACCCGATCCCTCTGCCCAGGTCAACGACCCCTTTGCTACCGCCCAAGGTCCCGAACCCACGTCGGCACCCGTTGCGCCTCCTATGCCCGTTGCGTCGGGCGCGCAGCCGATCGAGACCATTTCGGCTCCCGCCCCGGCGGCACCCAAGTCTCGTAAGCGCGGCCTGGGTGGCCTGTTCGGTCGTAAAAAGAAAAACGAGCAGGACAGCATGAGTGACTGGCTGGGCGTCGAAGACGATTACGATGCCAAGAAGTCCGGTCGCGGTATCGGTTCGTGGGATAACTTCGAGGACGATAACGATGGCTGGAAGGGTGGCGCTACGTCTTCCGATGGCGCTTCTTCCGAAGATATGCTCTCGGCTGTCGCCTCTATGGGCGATGATGAGCTGCTCGGTCACGATATCTGGTTTGTGGCAACGGGTGCCTCGGATTGTGATGGCGCCGGCATGAAGGCCTTCTTGGCTTCGCATCGCGATAAGCTCCGCGGCGTATTCTTTATCAATCTTGAATCCGTCGGCGCCGGTAGGCTTTCGGTTGTGACGGTCGAGGGCGAACAACAGCTGCTCAAGGGCGATCGCCGCATCATGAACCTGGTCAGCAAAGTCTGCAAGTCGTTCCATGTCGATTGTGGCGCGCTCGAGATGCCCTATGCCAAGACCGATGCCTACGCCGCGCTCGAGGCGAGCCGCCGAGCCCTCACCATCGCCGGTGTGGACGGCACACGTCTGGCTTGCGCTCGTACCGAGGACGACCTGCCCCACAATGTCAACCCGACGAACATTGCCACGGTATCCGAGGTCGTTACCGAGGTTATCCGCCGTTCGTAGGCGGAGCTCTAAGGAGTCAACGTGTTTTCGTATATTAAGCGCCATTGGCCTGTCTACGTGATTTTGACCTTGATTGCCATTGCGTTAGGATTTGGGGCCGCCTACATCGTGGGTGCGAAGGGCTCGACCCCCGCCTCCGCAATCAGCGAAGAGGTGGAGCAAGAACAGAGCACGGGTGCCGATGGGATTCCTGAGTCCGAGCAGGCAATCGTTGATGGTGGATCTTCGTCTGCAGAGTAGATACGGCGATTTACATGATTGAAAGCGGGTGAGCCAGGGGACTGGCTCGCCCGCTTTTTCATCGCGCTAGCGCTTCTTTGGGATCGACCTAAGGCGAGCGAACCATAGGGCTGCGGCACCCGAGGTCAGGAGCGCGGTGATGCAAGCGGCGATGGGAACTGGTCCTGTTGCCGGTAGGTCCTGCGGTAGGGTACAGCGTTGAATGACACAGTCCTCGTCATGTGACTCAAGTTTATCGCCGCCGCCGTTGCGACAAAGATCGACGCGTGCGCTGTTGGTGAGTGCGGTTTGGGGCGTATAAGCCGATGTTGCCTGCATGTGCACGACTGCGCCCCGAGCGTCTGCACCAAGGATTGCTTTGGCATCGTCAAGGTCATCGTGCTCATCTTTGAGATCATCGCGGGTCCAAGAATCCGCATCGCTTCGAGTCGTAAAGTCGGCGGCTACCGCACCGTATTCAATTCGAATGCCCGTTACGACGGTATTGGATGCAAGGTCGAGCTCTTCCGCCTCGAGTGTGGTGGATTCCGTGGTCGAGATATCCGCCTTCCAGCGGTGCCAACCGTCGTAATCGACGAGGCGACAGTCCTCACCCAGGCTCTCTTTTACTTCGTCGGACTCAAGCCAAGGATTTTCGTGCCCATCGTCAAGTGTCGCGTTTGCCGGCTCATCGACGTCTGTCGAGTCCAACGGTGTCGTGCGATACCACACGTTGCACAGACCATTGAGGTCGCCGATGGCGACGGGGGTTTCGATTGAGATGAATCTCGCTGTGCCGTCTTTGGCGCACTCAAGATCATCGGTAATCGTAAACTCATCAACCCAAGTAGCGGAATCGTTTCGAGCATCGATGGTATAGGAGAAAAGCCCATCACTATTGGTTTGCGTCGTGGCGCGGTTTTTACCATCGCCGTTAGCCAACAGGCCCTTTTCGATAGGTTGGACAAGTTCCTGACGCTTGTCGACCTGTCCCTTGATCTCGATGGGCGCATCCTTCATCGCGACGGATTGGACTTCTCCCGTATCCTTTATTTCAAACGTTATTTCCTCGGCAAGGTCATAGGTCCGCGGAGACATCATTTCGCGCAACGAGTAGGTGCCGGGTGCAAGATGTTCGACGCGGTGTGGCTTGTCAGATGAGGTCCAGGAGTCTATTTCGGTTTTATCGGGACCATATAAGGTGAGTTGTGCGCCTTTCACTTCCTGCTCTCCGCTTGCATCGACCTTGGAGATATCAACCTTGGTGTAATCGTCGGATACGTTAAGCCGTGCTTCTACAACGGGTGTTTTCTGGTCGGCATAAGTAAGGTCGACAATATGGGTTGTCCGATCGAGCAAGAAGCCTGCCGGCGCTTGAGTCTCGACAACCTCGTAGCGTGCGGTGCCAAGTCCCAGCGGGAGGTTGTCCGCGCGTGCTTCTCCAGTTTCATCCGTCGTGATGGTAGCGACAGTCTCACCGTCGAGCGCGGCAATGCTACCGTCGGGGCGCACGATATCACTCGAGGCACGGATCTCAAAGACGGCGCCCGCGAGGCTGCTGCCGTCTATGGCATCGGTTTTAACGATCCTGATGTTTCCGGTCGCGGCGTGGTCATAATACGAGGCGATTGCAACGGGCGTTAGGTTCATGTCGGCGGGTATGTTTACCTCGATCTCCTCGCCGACAAGATAGGGCTCTTTGGCCGAGGTTTCGCGTACATAATAGGTGCCCGGCACGAGCGATTCGGGCAGTGTGACGGTCCCGGTCGCGTCAGTCGTAAAGGTGTCCATTACGTTATGTGTTGGATACCAGCAAGTTTGTGAGACAGATTCGTGATTGCTGTCGAGGAGTTGGAAGGTGAATCCGGCTAGTGGAACAGAAGCGCCTGTTTGGGCATCGCGTTTTACAATCTGGAGATGCGTCGACAGAGCGTGGTTGTCCACGATATATTGAAGCTCGGCGCCGTTGGAAATCTGATTGGCCCCGACGGTCCATTCCCCTGCACGCTTAAAACCCTCGGGGACGGTTTCCGGAACCTCGCGAACCGTGTAGCCGGCACGGTCGTATGGGACGGCTCCGTGGACACCGGCGGGCCGCTTACCTGTGCCGAACCATGCTTCGGGCTGGTCTTTGGTGGAGGCAAAGCCATAGATGTTTGTGGTCAGTGTGCCAACAACCTGCTGAGAGCTGTTGCTGACAACCTCAAAGACAACACCACCCGCCGGCTGCTCCAGGCCGGATTGGTCGCTATTGCCGTAATCCTTGAATTTGGAAATCTCAAGGTCAAACGCAATGGGGATATCGGAAATGCGAGATTCGATCTCGACCACGCCTGAATCGCCGAGCTGGTCGGCTCCGACGGTATAGGTCCAGCTGTCGTTGGATGGCAGGTAGCCCTCGGGGGCTTTTGATTCGTAGATGGTAAAGGTTCCTAAGGGGACATCGGCGAGGGTGGCCCGACCGCTTTCGTCGGTCGTGAGGATTTGCGCCCATCCAGGGGTTGATTGTGACACACACGTGAACTCTGCTCCTGCGAGTGAAGATCCCACCTGGGGGCCGGCATTCGTCGCGGCATCGAGTTTTACGATACGCAGGTTGATGGTGCCGGGCTGTTCATCAATGGCGACCCGCCCGCCGTCATTCCCCGTGGTAAAGGCAATACGATCGTGGCGGGGGACATAGCCGGCCGGCGCCTTCGTTTCAACTAGGTAGTATGCCGTGTTGGGCAGAAGTGTTGCTTGCGCTCGACCGTTGCTGTCCATCTTGATGGTGCCGACACGCGCGCCGCCGGCGCTCTCAAAAATATCGAATGTTGCCCCGGTAAACTGATAGGTATTGTTTCCGCTGGTAATAACGGTGTTAGCAGACTGCTTTTGGAAGGAAACAGAGACCGCCGGCAGTACATAGAGCATGTCTTGACGTTTGCTGCCGCCCGATACGGCCCCTAGATAGCGTCGCGCGCGGTGCGGAGCGGCTTTGATGCTTCCTGATTTTGCGCTGTCGTGGAGCCACCGCGCAGCCGCCACGACTTCATTGTCGGCGGTAAAGTGTCCGCTCTTGGTTTTACCCTGAGCGGTCGTGTAGGAGTAGGTGCCGTCGACATGGGTAGTGCCGTTGAGCATCCATACGGCAAGCTGGGTGGCGGCGCGGGCGCGATCGGGTGAAAGATGGTAACCGCCAAACGACGTGGCGGTAGGATATCCGTGACAAACGATTGCCGCGAACTCGTCGTCGAGCCACACCCAGCCTTGATCAAAGTTGAGCCATGGGCCGCCCGGCTTGGTGGGGCCGGGGCGCTCCTGGTTCATGCAGTAGGCAATCGAGGTGTCTTGAGCTTCATACTTGCCGATGAAGAAGGGTCCACAATCATCGCTAATAGTGCGGAAGCCGAGCTGGTCGTAGCCATCGACGGCAAATGCGGCTCCCGGTGCCAGGCAGCCGAAAAGCAGGAAGAGGAGCAGGAGCAGCGGACCTGTTGCGATTGCGCTGTGGACAGAGTGCGTGGGTGCGTTGGACATGGCTGCTCCTTATCCCTCGTGCGTCGCACGGGGAGGCTGCGACGCGTAGGATGAGGCTACCCCCGAGGTTCATGCGGGTAAGTACCGGAGCCTGACCAAAAGCTTGCCCAATTCCTGACAAATCGAGCTCAAATACAACAATCAGATAAAAGTGCAGGTAGAAGATGGTAAGAAAAGAAAGACAAAGGTCCTCATCTCCACAATTGGCGCGATTTTCAAACGAATCTCCACAGCTAAAACAAGCATCACCACCCTTGTATCGAACAAGACAACCGCGTTATACTAGCCAACACACAAGCGGGCATCGCCAAGTGGTAAGGCATCAGCTTCCCAAGCTGACACTCGCGGGTTCGAGTCCCGTTGCCCGCTCCAGAAAAAGTAAAAGCACGACACCGTTCCGGTGCCGTGCTTTTTTCAATAAAGTGCCGGGACTCGAACCCGACAGGGTGCGAGCGTTAAATAAACGCGAAGCGTTTATAGCGAGCAGGCAAGGGCGCCGATAGGCGACCGCAGCCGGTGCGTATTTGCGAAGCAAATACGCGGATGTCCCGTTGCCCGCTCTACCGGGCACGGGAGACATGGGGACGGCTAATTCAACAAAGTCTTCCCCTTCGGCTTCGTGAAGCTGAGGGGCTCGCCTGAAGCCGGTGCGTATTTGCGAAGCAAATGCGCGGACGTCCCCATGCTCGCTCCAATTCCAAAATGTTAGGTTAATGCCTGCTGCCCATACTTGCACCTGCGCACGGTACAATGGTTGGGTTACGACCAACGTGCCAATA
>RQCP01000015.1 GCA_008668235.1 Collinsella aerofaciens
GTCCTCCTCGGTCACGTTCTTGTTAATGATGTCGCGCATGCGCTGGCTGCCGGCCTCGGGCGCGAACGTCAGGCCACCTTTCTTTTCGCCGGCGACCGACTCGGCCATATCCACGCCAAACGAATCCAGGCGCTGCGACGGAATAGACACGCGAATACCCGTATCCTCCAGGCGACGGTTGAGCCTGCCGAGCACGTCGCGAATGCAGGAGTGGTCGGTCGTGGAGAGCGAGGTCAGCGACACCTCGTCATAGCCGGTCTTTTCCAGACCCTGAATCACCGACGAGACGATCTGGTCGGCCGAGCGCTCGCGCACCGGGCGATACGTCATACCGGCTTGGCAAAAACGACAGCCGCGGGCGCAGCCGCGGAGGATCTCGATAGACAGGCGGTCGTGGACCAGCTGCGCATAGGGTACACACGACTGCGACAGCGGATTCGTGGCGCTAAAATCCTCGACGACGCGCTTGTAGACCACGGTCGGCGCATCCTTGCCCTCACGCGGCACGGTGTAGCCATGCGGCGAGCAGGGCTCGTCGTGACGAACCTCATAGAGCGACGGCACGTAGTTGCCGGCAATGGATGCAAGCTGCTCGACAATCTGCGCGCGCGGGACCCCTTCGTCACGCAGGCGGCGATGCAGCTGGCAGGTCTCGAGCAGCGATTCCTCGCCCTCGCCGATGAGGATAACATCGAAGAAGGCCGCGTACGGCTCGGGGTTGTACACCGAGGGACCGCCGGCGATGATGATGGGGTCGTCTTCACCTCGGTCGGCCGCTAACAGTGGAATGCCAGCGAGGTCGAGAGCCTCGAGGAAGTTCGTCACCGCCATCTCGTGCGGCACATGCAGACCGACAATATCAAACGAAGCGACCGGCGCTGCACCCTCGAGCGAGAGCAGCGGAATGCCCGCCTCGCGCATAGCGTCGCCCATATCGGGCCACGGCACATAGCCGCGCTCGCAGGAGATGCCCTCGGCCTGGTTAAGGATGTTGTAGAGGATGGCGATGCCCTGGTTGGGCAGACCGACCTCGTACACATCCGGGTAGATCAGGCAGCAACGGTAGTCGGCATCGGCCTTGGAAAGCGTGCCCCACTCGTGATCGATATAGCGGCTCGGTTTCTCGACCTTGGCGAGCAGCGGCTCAATTAAATGAAAACAGTCTTGGTATGCAACGCGCAACGGAAAACCCCTAAGCTGCGAGATCGGATGCGTCCTGGTAGGACGCCATAGGACGGGTAGCGCCCGCGACCGTGGTCACTAGATCGCGAACGCGGGAGAACGTGACAGTGACCACCTCGTTGGCACGGCTGTAGTCGACATCGCGCTCGTAGAGCGAAACGAGCGCACGGCCCATGCCATAGGTGCCCGCGGCGGCAGTGAGCGCCTTGACGGCAAACCCAATATGCGGCGTCTGCTTGACGAGCGCGCGGGTGACCGCGCGGATCACAAGACCGCCGGCAAGCACGCCGGCGACCTCGTAGCCGCGCTCAGGCTTAATGCCGCGTCCAAAAACGGCAGCGAGCTCAAAGAGCATGCCCACCTGCGCCAGCGCCATAACAGGATAATCGGCGCCCGGCAAAAACACCAGCGCACCGGTCGCCATATTGGTGAGCGCGCACGAGGTGATGATACGATTGGCCGCCGCGATGCGCATGAAGGCAAAGTTCGCCGCAAAGGCCGTTTCCTTGTCGGTGCGATCGAGAATCCAGCGGGCAAGCGTCTCGAGCAGATACGTCTTATCGGTTGCCGCTACCATGCCGAGCATGGGCGTGGACTCCTCGATAAACGGCACCTCCACAGCAGACTCGGCAAGCACGCACACGGGCGCACCGGCGATCACGAGCTCCTGCACGGCACTCTCCAAGCGGTCGGAACCACACGAGAGCACCAGTACCACATCGGTATCGGTCTTTGGAGCAATTCGCTCCTCCCCCAGACGCTCGACGCGCACAATGCCCGAGGTCGTCTGCGGCACAAAGGCGTCACGCACCGTCTCGGCCAGAAAGCGCGAGGCGGACGAATCCAGATAGACCGAGACGCGCACCGGCGTATCGGAATCCTTCTTAACGGACGCGCCCATCTTAAAAGCGCGGGTCAGCTTATCTACGGGAATTTTCATAGCAAACCCCTCCAGCGGTTACGCGGCGCCCGAACGATGCCGCCATATGGATTGTACGATACCCACCGTCAGCAGCTGAATCATCATCGAAGACGAACCGAAGCTAATAAACGGTAGCGGAATACCGGTAATCGGCATCATGCCGATGCACATGCCGATGTTTTCGAAAGTCTGAAACGCCCACATGCCAACGATGCCCACACACGAAAGACGCAAAAACAGCGACTCACACTTAAAGGCGACGCGAATCGTCGAAAAGATCAGCAGCACGTAGAGGCACAGGAGCAAAAAGGAACCGCAAAAGCCAAAGGTCTCGGACAGGAAGGCGAAGACGAAGTCGGTGTGGAACTCAGGCAGAAAGCCGCCGGCCGACTGCGTCGCATGGCCCAAACCCTTACCAAAGAAGCCGCCCGAGCCAACGGCGATAAGCGACTGCTGCAGGTTGTAGGCATCGTCCGAATCGGCATTATCGGGGTCGATAAAGACCGTCAGACGGTTCATCTGATACTGCTTGATGAGCACATCGTGGCCGAGCAACGAATCAAAAACCGAATCGAGCGCCAGAACGAGGGCCACCAGGCCCACGAGCAGGGCCAGGGTCGACAGCACCCATTCGCGGCGTGCGCCGCTCATACAAATGACGATGGCGCCCGAAACCAACACAACCAGGCCCGAGCCCAGGTCGCCCATGGCAACGACGGCCAAAAACGGAATGGACAGCATGCCGCAGAGCTTGACGTAGTCGCGAACGGTATCGATGCGACCGTTATACTGCGAGCCAAGCGTAGCAATAAAGAAGATGGTGATGAGCTTGGCAAGCTCAACCGGCTGGAACGTCAAACCGATACCGGGAATCTTGATCCAGCCCGTCATGCCCAGACCGCCCGTATAGGACAGGCCCGGAATCTTGGGCGAGAAGATCACGATCAGGTCGATGACGAGCAACGCCGTCGAGAAATTGGAAATACCGCGCAGGTCGGTACGCCAGACCAACACCGCCAGCACCGCTCCGATGCCGATTCCCAGCAGATGGCGTGAGAACGAAGCATCGGCCTTAAACTGCGAAGCCGACCAGATGATGATGGCACCGTAGGCGACGAGCGCCACAGTGGCCACGAGCACACCGATATGCACCTTTTGGCGAAACGTGCCGCGCGAGGCCGAAAGTTGCTTGTTGACGCGGTCCAGGCTGCTGCGAGAGCCGGTCTTGGTTGAACGGAACAGATCCGCCGGAGAAAAATCCATCGCAACCTCCTATCGAACCGAAGAATCGCCCGAGGCCGAAGAGGTATCGGGCTCGTCATAAATCACGCCGAGCACGTCGCGCACGACATGCATCGCGGTATCTGAGCCGCCGCCGCCCTGCTCCAGGACGGTAGCGATGACATACTTGGGATCATCGGCCGGTGCATAGGCGCAGAACCACGCGTATTCGTCCTCGCCACTTTTCTCGCCCGTGCCCGACTTGCCGTATACCTGCGGCGTCAGGGTGCCAAAGTGAGCCGCCAGGGACGTCGATGCCGTGTAAATCACGTCATGCATGCCGTTGCGAACAAGAGCCAAATCCGAATCACTGTTGATCTTGGCCTCCAGGCGCTTCTTCTTGCCCTTGCCGTTGTACTTATAGGCATCACCGTCGCCATCGCGCGACACGGCAGACAAAAACACGTGAGGCACGTACTGTTTGCCGCCGTTGGCAAGACCCATATAGGCGCACGCCATCTGCAGGGGCGTCACCAGGATGTCGCCCTGGCCGATAGCAATGTTAGTCATATCGCCGGCATTCCACTTGCGGTCCTCGGCAGATGCGTCGGTGAAGTACGACTCTTTCCACTCGGCATCGGGAATACGGCCCGTGCCCTCACTCGGCAGATCGATACCGCAGGTCTTGCCTAGGCCCCAGCGACGAAAGACCTCCTGCAGGCCCTCGGAATGTTGCTCGTCATAAAAGAACGCCTTGCCCATGTCATAGAAGACGGGGTCGCACGAGTTGGCGATACCCGACTGCAGCGTCATGGTGCCGTGGCCAGACGTCAGCCAGCAGCGCTTGCCCCAAGCCTTGCCCAGGCCCGTCCAATAGCCCGTGCAGTTGGTTGTCTGCGTTGAAGTGTAGGTTCCAAACTCAAGACCGGCCAGTGCCGAGAGCGGCTTGATGGTCGAGGCCGACATGTACTGTCCGCTAATGGCGCGGTTGAGCAGCGGGTGCGAACCCTTGTCATCATTGAGCTCGGTCCACACGTCATTTGAGACGCCGCCGATAAAGACAGACGGATCGAACTTGGGCTGGCTCGCCATGCCCAGGATCTCGCCATTGTTGGGATCGAGACACACCACGGCGCCGTTGCCAGCATTACTGTAACCAGTGGTCTTGGCAAGCTCGATAGCGCTCGCCAGCGCCGTCTCGCAGGCCTGCTGGATCTTAAGGTCGAGCGTGAGCTTAATGTCGGAGCCGGCCTTCGCGGGCACGGCACCGGCCTGACCGGTCACATTGCCCGAGGCATCGACCTTGACGGTCTGCTCGCCACGAATACCCTGCAGCAGGTTTTCGTAGTAGCTCTCAACGCCCGCCTGGCCCACGATATCGCCCGACTGGTACGTAATCTTGCCAGCAGAAGCATCATCATCGCCAGAGGTTTTCTTATTCTGAGCCTCGAGCTGCTCGGAGGTAATGGTGCCGGTATAGCCCAAGATATGGCATGCCGTCTCGCCATATGGATACTGGCGCTCGGTACGCTCGGCAATCTTGACGCCCGGGAACTCGCCGGCATGCTCCTGAATATAGGCAACCGTGGAACGACGGACGTCCGTCGCGATGGTATGCAGGCTCTGAGCGCCCTCTGTATTGTCCTGAATATTGCGAAGGACCGCCACGTAAGGCATTCCAAGCACGTTGGCAAGATGGCGAACCAGAACCTCATCCTCGGCAAGGTCGCGGTAGGCCACGACAGCAAGTGAGGGACGGTTCTGGACAAGCGCCACGCCGTTGCGGTCGAGGATGCGGCCGCGCACAGCGGGTGTGGTAACGGTGCGAGTCTGATTACTATTGGCCTGCTTCTCGTAATAGTCCGACGAGACCATCTGCATGCCCCACAGCTTGACGGCAAGTGCCGCAAACATCGCGCCCACACCCGTGGTGAGGATGGAAAAGCGGCCCTTAAAGGCGGTCGCCGCGGTATTGCCCTCGCCCTCGGTGGCGCGCGGGGCCGTTCCATGCTGCGTATCGTAGGTAAAACGGGAATCGCCACGACGCATGATGACCAGCGCGACCACGATGGCCACAACCAGCACGATACCGGCGATAATAACCGTCATCTGGGAAGACATCTACGGGCCTCCCCTATTTGAGCTTGCGGGTCTTGGGCTTAAAGCGCATACCCGTCTGGCGTCCGCCACGTGCGGAGAATCCATAGCCGGACTGCGGCACGACGCCGGACATCAAAAACGGAATGGCAACCAGACCCGTCAGGATCGAGGACGGCAGCGCATGGCCGAAGATCGCCACGACAAAGCTCGTCTCCAAACCCATAAACAGCAAGATGATGCTGTAGATCACATTAATGACGAGCGCGAAGGCGCCCACAGTGATGCCGCGCGCACTCGGGGTACCGCCCGTCTGACCGACGGCGCTGTGCACCAGGGCAAAAGAACCCACGGTCAGCAGGAGCGACATAACGCCCACCGGCACGGCAGCGGACAGGTCATAGAACAAGCCGCTGCAAAAACCGCACACGACGGCACGGGTCGGGTCGCCCGAGAACACGCTTAGGCACACCAGGATAATCATGAAGTTGACGCGACCGCCCGCAATGGAGATCTGCGGTGCCAGGCCTGCCTGCAGCAGCACGCACACGATGGCGGCGATCACAAACGTGCGGGAGCTCATCCCCTGCTCGTGTAGATCCATGGACATGCCCCCTATTCGCTCGAGCCGGAATCGGTCGTTTCGGACGTGTCGGAACTGTCATCCGAGCTCTCGTCCTTCGTCTTGGTCGCAGCATCGCGCGACGTTCCCTGCGGCGTGCTGTTGGCCGTGCTCACGTCCTCATCCGAGGCCGACTGTTCGTCGGTCAGCGAGGTGATGACCAGCACTTCCTCGTTGTTCTCGGCCGTGGTCTGAGCGCGCACCACAATGGTGTAGTACACGTCGTTTGCCGATTTCTCAACCGACGAGACGGTGCCAAGCGGAAGGCCCTTGGGGAACACGCCACCGATGCCAGAGGTCACGATGATGTCGCCAACCTTAACGTCGGAGTCGACGCTCACGTACTCAAGACGCAGCGTGCCGTCAGCCTGACCCTGCAGCATACCCTGGGCGCGCGTGTCCTGCACCATGGCGGACACGCCCGAGTTCTCGTCGCCAATCAGGCGCACGGTAGAGGTCTTGGCCGATACCTCGATAATCTGGCCGATAACACCGGCAGAACTCGTCACGGGCATGTTGATGGTAAGGCCGTCGGCAGAGCCCTTGTCGATGGTTACGGTCGAGGTCCAGGCATCGCCCGAGGCACCAACGATACGAGCAGCGGTCGATTTGAGGTTGTAGGTCGACTGCAGCCCGACCAGCCCCTCCAGACGCTCGGCGGTCTTTTGAGCCTCGGAGAGCTCGGCAACCTTAGAGGTCAGCTCCTCGTTTTGCTTCTTGAGCTCGTCGAGCGTGTCCTGCGACGCCGTAAGGTTAGAGAACACGTTGCCGATGGCATTGAAAGGAGCCGCCACAGCCGAACCCACAAAGCGCACCGGCGAGGTAATCGTCGTTACGCCCGAACGCACGGTATGAATCGGTCCTGCCTCGCCCTCGCGGATGTAAAACGTGAGCAGCAACACCGAAATCAGGCTGAAAACAATCAACGGGCGCATACCCGTTGATTGTCGCTTGGTATTCAGATTTGTGGAGAAACCCGAAGATCGTGCCAAATGGAATCCACCTTTTGGAAATTAAGCATTGGTCTGGACGAAGCCGCCATCAAACGCATTGGCCTCGAGCACGCGGGCACAGCCGTTAACGACGTTATCGAGCGCCGTGGGGCTGACGTTGACCGAAACGCCGGTCTCATCGCGCAGGCGCACGTCGAGACCGCGCAGCAGCGCGCCGCCACCGGTCAGCAAAATGCCGTAGTACATAAGGTCCGAGGCGAGATCGGGAGGCGTGGCATCGAGGGCGTCCTTGACGGCCTTGGCCATCTCGTCGAGCGGCTTGTTGAGCGCGCGACGAATCTCCTCGCTCTCGATGCGCACGGTCTTGGGCAGACCGGTAATCACGTCGCGGCCGTTGACCTCGACGTCGAGCTCGTCCTTGAGCGGCACGGCGGAGCCGACCTTGATCTTGATGTCCTCTGCCGTACGCTCGCCGATGGCCAGGTTGTAGGCATCACGAACGTGCGTGAGGATAGCCTGATCGAACTCGTCACCGGCAATACGGATGGACTGCGAGACGACGATACCGCCCATGGCGATAACAGCGACCTCGGTGGTACCGCCGCCGATGTCGATGACCATGGAGCCGGTGGGTTCCTCGACGGGCAGATCGGCGCCGATAGCGGCGGCCATAGGCTCTTCGATCAGATAGGCCTGGCGGGCACCGGCCTGGATCGTGGCCTCAAAGACAGCACGTTTCTCGACCGACGTGACACCGGAGGGAACGCAGACGACAACGCGCGGACGCGGAGTCCACGGATAGCGCTTCTCGGACGCCTTGTCGATAAAGTAGCGAAGCATGGCCTCGGTAACATCGAAGTCTGCGATAACGCCGTCCTTAAGGGGACGAACGGCCACGATGTTGCCGGGCGTACGACCGAGCATGCGCTTGGCCTCGATGCCGACCGCCAGGATGCGCTCGTCGTTCTTGTCGATGGCGACGACGGAGGGCTCGCGGATGACGATGCCCTTGCCGCGCACGGAGACAAGCGTATTTGCGGTGCCGAGGTCGATGGCAAGATCGCCCGCATAGCTACCGAAGAACATATCCATCAAAGAAAACAACGCAACTCCTGATGTGTTGGATGATTGCTGGAAAACTACTAGCTCATCATACTAGCGCAAGCCCGGCACCTCACTTGCGGTGAAGCGCCGGGCAAAGCTAAATCCCATAAGGTCACTACTGGTTGTCAGCAGCCGAGAAATCCATATCGAGCGAGGAAACGGCCCAGCCGATATGGTTGTCGGAGCGCACGAATTTGACGGTGTACTCCTGCTCGCCGCCCTTGGACAGCGATGCCTTAACCTTGGCGGTCGTCTCGGTCATGGACTGATCCATGCCCTCGACGGACACGGTGGCACCCTGCGGAATCGAGGAGATGATCATCGACTTGGCGTCCTCGGACAGGCTCGAGGCCAGGCAAGACTCGGCCTTTGCGGTGTCACCGTCGCCGGCAGCCTGGAACAGATCGGTAACGACAGACTCCTGGGACGGGAAGCCAAAGCCGCGCGTGTAGGCAAAGCCCAGACCGCCCGCGGCGATCAAAATGAGCAGAAGCAGCACGATGAAGACTTTGAGACCCGTGTGGCGATGGCGACGACGGACCTTGGCCTGCTTACGGTCCTGACGGTCCTGCTGGACCATCTCGGACTCGGACAACGTAAAGAAGCCGGTGTCCGAGGGATCGGGCATAAACTGACCGGTCGCGCCCGTAGGATCGAGCGGATCGACGGCAGGAGCGTCCATCGCGGGCGCCGGAGCCGTGGCCATAGCCGTCTGGGCAGACAGTGCGGCAAGCGAATCATGCACGCGGGCAAGCTCATCGGCCTGCTCGGAAGTGAGCTGGTAGATGCCATCGGCAGTAGCGGCGTTAAAGGCGTCGAGTGCGTCGGAGGGACGGCCGGCGGCAGAAAGCGCCTGACCCATGCCGGCATTGAGCGCACGCGTGTCGTCGCGGGGGCCGGCAAAGTCGATAGCCGTGCGGTAGGTCTCCACGGCATCCGCCGGACGGCCGAGCTTAATGAAGCAACGACCGAGCTCGCCGAGTGCGGCGGCGGGAGCCGGATTGGCGCCGTCGATGGCAGCCTGACGGAAGGCAGTACCCGCGTTGGCATAATCGCCCGACTGGAACAGCGCATTGCCCAGGCCCAGATAGGCCTTGAACGGCGTGGCATAGGAAGCATCCTGCGTAGCAGCAGAGAACGCCTGGGCGGCCGTCGTGTAGTCGCCCACGGCGGCGAGCGCCTTGCCGCGGTTGGTGAGCAGCGCGCCGCGCTTGCCGTAGGTGCCGTCGTTGAGGGCGGCAGCATAAGCCTCGGCGGCCTCGGCATACATGCCCAGGTGCATCAAGGCGTTGCCACGAAGGTGATCGGCCTCGCCCATAATCTCATCGGGAGTCTTTGCCGCCCCAAGCATCTGGGCTGCAGCGGAAAAATCACCCGCGCGGTAAGCGGCGCGGCCCTGTTGGATCAGCTGGCTATTCAAGGAAGTCCCCTTTACTCGTGAACGATCTCGACATGGACGATCTCG
The DNA here is from genome assembly GCA_008668235.1 of Collinsella aerofaciens. Lineage (GTDB taxonomy): Bacteria > Actinomycetota > Coriobacteriia > Coriobacteriales > Coriobacteriaceae > Collinsella > Collinsella aerofaciens_K. The sequence continues at coordinate 9,567 of RQCP01000015.1, forward strand.
TCGCCGGCACGCAGCTGCGAAATCACATCGAGACCCTCGACCGTGGTACCAAAGACGGTGTAACCGGAATCGAGGTTATGCTGGGCACCCAGGCAGAAGTAGAACTGCGAACCCGCGGAATCGGGGTCCATGGAGCGTGCCATGGCAAGGGCACCATCGACATGGCTGTTGCGCGGATTGGTGGCAAACTCGCCCTTGATGCAGTAGCCGGGGCCACCGGTACCGGGCATGCCGTCGGGGCCCTCAAGACCAGCGGCGACGTCGGCGCCGGACATATCGCGGGTATTGGGGTCGCCGCCCTGGATGACAAAACCGGGCACATAGCGATGGAACTTAAGGCCATCATAGAAGCCCATCGTAGAAAGCTCGCAGAAGTTCGCGACATGAATGGGAGCGCCCTCGCCGTCAAACTTGACCTTGATGGTACCCTTCGACGTCTCGATAACGGCGCACTCGTCGCCGGCAAGCTGATACTCGGGCGTGTAGAGCTCTTTCTTAAAACCAAACATGTGGTTCCTTCCCCGTGCGTTTAAAGCATATTTGTAAGAATTGTAGCAATAAGCATGCGCTTACATCAATTGCGCACGTAGGTTATGCCGACTATGGCGAACTAATTTTAGGAACGCTGCTGCGGCTTCCAGGAGCCCACGTTGGCGTCGTACTGATTCAGCGCGCTGTTGCCGCTTTGAGCGATGGGCGCCAGGATCTCGCTTTGGTGAGAACTCATCGACTCGCCATCGGGAATGGCCAGCGAGATGTCCCAACTCTGGCAGATCACGTCGACGCGCTCGTACATCCACTCGGCAAGCTGCTTTAAGTGGGCGATGTCATCCGCATAGACCGTATCGTCCTGGTACTTAAGGTTGTTGAGCTCATCTTGCGTCTTTTTGATCTGGTCGCGCAGGGCGTAGGCACTCTGCGACAGCTCCTGACGGGTGGACAGCGGCGTTCGGAGATAGCCGTTGTTAAAGGAATCGATGACCTCGCCGATCTGGTCCTCGTCACCGTAGGACACGATGGTCTGATACAGACCGTCGAGCCTGGTATAGAGCTGATCATCGGTGAGCACGGTTTCTTCCTGGACCACCTCGGCAGAATCGTCTTGCTTGGTATCGTCCTCAGTCGCCTCGCCCTTTTGGCGCGTGGGGAAGGTGGTTTGTGCAGCTTGGCCAAACTGGTCGTAGAAGCCAGGCATGACACCCATGGGATCGGTCGTCACGAACCAATAGGCACCGCCGCAAACGACGGCAAGTACCGCGATGACGATGAGCGGCTTGGGGATATGACGCTTGTGCTTGTGATAGGCGTCCTCGTCGGGATGCACTTTGCGCTTGGGTTTTTGAGCATCGTCGTGCAGGGAAACGGGCGTGGGAATATCGACCTTGGGGATACCGAAATCCTTATCGAAAGCCGGCAGCACGCAGGTCTCGTTAGGATCGGCTGCGTCCGAAAGAACCGCGGCAGCTGAGGCGGGCGCATGCGGCACCTCGGTATCGATCTGCTCTTGCGTTAGGCGCGGAAAGCCCGCCGTGCGGCCCGCTGCCAGGTCGGATGCGGCCGCGTCCTCGGAGAGGATACCCGGAGCGGGGCGTCCGCATTTGGGACACGTACGATCGTGCGGAGAAAGACGGGCACCGCAGCCCTCGCAGAACACGAACTCGGTGTGCTCGGGGCCATCGCCCGGACCCACATAGGCGTTGCAGTAGGGGCAGAACGAGGCGCCGTCCTCGATAGTCTTAAGGCAATGCGGACAGATCACGGCATCCTCTTTTCGAAGCAATTCAAACAATCGAGGTTAGAGCATAACATCGCCACGGCCCCACAGGAGCAAGGCACCAATTCAACATCGCCAGGGCGCGTAGTTACTTCTTCTTTTTGCTTGGCATCGAGACTTTGATGCCTTGGGCGGACTTGGTCACGCGAGAGCGCTTGGCTCCGGTACTCCTCTTTTTCTTGGGCTGGGCCTGGGCCACGCCCTCGAGTGCACGGGCCTCGGCCTCGCGAGCGGTGCGATCTTCGCGGCGCTGCGCCATGTCGGCGGCGACGCGCTTGGCAAAACGCTCGGCCGTCGAACCCGTCGAGCTCACCTTGCCGCCACCGCGACCCAGGTGGACGCGCACACCACGGCCAAAACCAGTTGCGGCATGACGACGACGCGGCTTGAGCGAATCCATCATCGTGGCGAGCTTAAAGAACACCGAGCAGGTAAAGACCACGATAACAGCCAAGATAACCATCTGGCCCATCGACAGGTTGGCAATAGACAGCAGCTCCGGGAATCCGATAACGCCCACCAGGATGCCGGCGACTACAAACACAAAGAGCACCACACGTAAGGGCGTGAGAGGCTGCGAGATGCGCCAGATTAGGCTGACGCTCGCCGCGCACGACGTAAGCAGGCACATTGTAGACAGCGTGAGCTGGCTAAAGCCAAACACGCGCGCCACAAAGATATCGAGCGCCGCGGCCAAAATGACCGCAATCGACGCCGGCAGTGCCCGCTTGAGCACGTTCGTCAGGAACGACCCCTTCACGCGAGCATTGTTGGGCTCCAGGCCCAACACAAAGCCCGGCGCGCCGATGCAGAAGAAGTTAATGAGCGTCATCTGGATGGGCTCGAAGGGGTACGGCGGCAGCGCGATGCACAGCGCCGCCAGGCCCATCGAGAACAGCGTCTTGGTCAAAAACAGCGAGGCCGAACGCTGCAGGTTGTTGATGGAGCGACGGCCCTCGGCCACCACGGCGGGCATCGAGGCAAAGTCGTTGTCGACGAGTACGATCTCGGCCACGTTGCGCGCGGCATCGGAGCCGGCCGCCATGGCGACGGAGCAGTCGGCCTCCTTGAGCGCCAGCACGTCGTTGACGCCGTCGCCCGTCATGGCCACGGTGTGCTCGCGGCGCTTGAGCGCCTGCACGAGCTCGCGCTTCTGCTGCGGGGTCACACGACCAAAGACATGGTAGCGGTCCACTGCGGCATCGAGCTTGGCCGGCGTATCGAGCGTCGTGGCGTCCACATAAGCGTCCGCCCCCGGCACGCCCACCACGCGTGCGATCGACGACACCGTACGCGGGTCGTCGCCACTGATCACGTTGAGGGTCACGCCCTGCTCGTTAAAGTAGCCGATGGTCTCGGCCGCCGAGGTACGAATCTCGTCGCGGATGGTCACAAAGCCCACGGGCTCGGCCTCGCCCACCATATCGCCATCGGGCGTAAAGCCGTCAACGCGCGCCACCACGAGCACGCGGCAGGTATCGGCAAGCTCGGCGACACGGTTCTCGACCTGGGCAAACGCACGATCAGAGAGCACAAACTGCGCCGCACCCATCACATAGGAGCCCTGCGCAAACGAGGCGCCACTCCACTTTTTGGACGACGAGAACGGAATAACCGACAGCGGCTCGGACACCTCGACCGGGCGATCGGCGTAATAGTTGAGCAGTGCCTGGCAGGTCTCGTTGGCATCGGCCGAAGTCGCACGCGCCACGTTTGCCAGCGCAAAATCGAGCACCGTGGTATCGACGGGAACGGCGGCGTCGCCCTCCCCCGCGCCCATGCCAAAGCCCTCAACCGGCAGCGGATACGTGCCCTCGACCTCCATGCGACCCGACGTGATGGTGCCCGTCTTGTCCAGGCACAGCACGTCGACGCGCGCGAGCGTCTCGATGCAGTAGAGCCGCTGCGCCAGCACCTTGCGGCGGGCCAGGCGCACCGTGGCGATGGCGAGCACCGACGAGGTCAGCAGCACCAGGCCTTGCGGGATCATGCCCAGCAGGGCGCCCACCGTGGACAGCAGCGCCGACGAAGGCACATGACCAGCCAACAGCTCGGAGAAGCACCACGAAAGCGCGCTATCGCTCGGGGTTCCCGCGGCATCCCACAGCTCGCTCACGCTCGAGGCAAACAACGCCAAACCGAGCGGGATCATGATGATGCTCGCAAAGCGCACGATGGCGTTAAGCACGTTCATGATCTCGGAATTGACCTTTTTGACGTACTTGGCCTCGTTATTAATTTTGGCCACGTAGTTGTCGGCGCCGACATGGATCACGCGGGCGCGCAGCAGGCCCGAGTCGATAAAGCTGCCGCTCATGAGCTCGGAACCGGGCTGTTTCTTAATAAGGTCGCTCTCGCCGGTCAGCAGGCTCTCGTTCACGAGCGCCTCGCCCGACACCACCACGGCGTCGGCCGGAATCTGGTCACCGCGCCCCAGACGAATGATGTCGTCGAGCACGATCTGGTCCAGGTCGAGTTCCACCTCGGCACCGTCGCGCACCGTGATGGCCTTCTTAGAGGTCAAAAGCGTGAGCTTATCGACCATCTTCTTGGAGCGCATGGACTGGATGACGCCGATGGCGGTATTGAGGAACACCACGAACAGGAACGTCAGGTTCTTAAACGAACCGGTCAAAATGACTAGGAACGCCAAGATCACGTTGATCAAATTGAACAGCGTGCAGAGGTTCTCGATGATGAGCTCGCGGACCGACTTGGTCTTGAGCTCCATGTTGCGGTTGATCTTACCGGCGGCGATGCGCTCCTCGACCTCGGCGGTCGAAAGTCCGCGCTCGATATCCGTTGCTGCCATACCACGTCCCATCACGTCGCGTCGGTATAAGAAAAACCGCCCGGACCATGCGAGTTTCGGACGGTCTTACGTTCGATGGTGCCCCATGTTGGATTCGAACCAACGGCCTTCTGCTCCGGAGGCAGACGCTCTAATCCCCTGAGCTAATAGGGCCAACGTTTGGCATTATACCCAAGTGCGCCACGGGCTAACAAAATAAAGGAAAAAGCTTTGCAATTACGTGGGAGACGCGGCGCAGGGCTCACTTTAGGACGCAAAAGTGGAGCAATTAGTATAAACTCTCATGCACCATATATACACGGCTCGCGATGCGGGCCGTTTTTGCAAGGGTTATCCATCGATTTGAGAGGCACACCATGATTGCAATTTTAAAGCAGAGCGCCAGCGACGAGGCCGTCAGCCATATCGTCAGCTGGATTGAGAAAAAGGGTCTGAAGACTGATGTCTCGCGCGGCGAGAACGAGACGATCATCGGCCTGGTGGGCGATACGACCAAGATCGACCCGTTCCTGCTCGAGTCCATGGACGTCGTCGAGCGCGTGCAGCGCGTCTCCGAGCCGTTCAAGCGCGCCAACCGTAAGTTCCACCCCGAGGACTCCGTCATCGACTGCGGTCACGGCGTCAAGATCGGCGGCGATCAGTTCCAGGTCATCGCCGGCCCGTGCTCCGTCGAGGGCGAGAACCTCATCCGCATCGCCCGCCGCGTGAAGGCCGCCGGTGCCACGATGCTGCGCGGCGGTGCCTACAAGCCCCGCACTTCCCCGTACGCCTACCAGGGCATGGGCCCCGCCGGTCTGGACCTGCTGTGCGAGGCGTCTGCCGAGCTCGACATGCCGATCGTCACCGAGATCATGGACCCACGCGACGTGCAGGTCTTCCTGGACAAGAAGATCGACGTCATGCAGATCGGCGCCCGCAACGCCCAGAACTTCCCTCTGCTCAAAGAGGTCGGCAAGACCAAGACTCCGGTCTTGCTTAAGCGCGGCATGTCCGGCACGATCGATGAGCTGCTCATGGCCGCCGAGTACATCATGAGCGAGGGCAACGACAACGTCATCCTGTGCGAGCGCGGCATCCGCACCTTCGAGACCCGTACTCGCAACACCTTCGACCTCAACGCCGTGCCGGTGCTGCACCACCTGTCGCACCTGCCCGTCGTCGCCGACCCCAGCCATGCCACCGGTTACACCCGCTATGTCGAGCCCATGGCGCTCGCCGCGACTGCCTGCGGCGCCAACGGTCTGGAGATCGAGGTCCACGACGACCCGAGCCACGCTTGGTCCGACGGCGCTCAGGCCCTCACCCCCGACCAGTTCGACGACACCATGCGCCGCATCCGCGCCATCCGCGAGGTTGTCTGTCAAGAAACCGTTCAGGAGTAGCCCATGGGTACGGTAAGAAACGCACGCGTTAACCAGGGCGGCCCCAAGTGCGCCGGCATCGTCGGCCTGGGCCTCATCGGCGGCAGCTTTGCCCGCGGCTATGCGCAGGCGGGCGTCCGCGTGCTGGCCTGGGACCCCGATGACGACGTCATGACGGCCGCCAGCATGGGCACCGTCGCCGGCGAGCTCAACGACGAGACGCTCGGCGAATGCGACATCATCGTCCTGGCATGCTACCCCGAAGCCTGCATCGAGTGGCTCGAGGCACATGCCCAGGCACTCGCCGACGCCACCGATACCGAGGCCATCATGGGCCCCGTGGTGATCGACACGGTGGGCGTCAAGGGTATTGTGTGCGAGCGCGCCTTTGAGCTTGCCCGCGAGCACGGTTTTTACTTTGTGGGCGCGCACCCCATGGCGGGCACGCAGTACTCGGGCTATGCGCACTCCCGCGCCGACCTGTTCCAGGGCGCGCCACTCGTGCTCGTGCCGCCCGCAGTGGACGATGCGCTCAAGCTCGAGCTTTTGGGCCAGGTGCGCGAGATGGTGCGCCCCTTGGGCTTTGGCAAGTTCAGCGTGACCAGCGCCGCTGAGCACGACCGCGTCATCGCCTTTACGAGTCAGCTCGCGCACGTCGTCTCCAACGCCTATGTTAAGAGCCCGACCGCTCAGGTCCACCACGGCTTTTCGGCCGGCAGCTACCGCGACCTCACCCGCGTGGCGCACCTCAACCCGCAGATGTGGTCCGAGCTCATGATCGACGACGCCGACGCGCTCGCCTTCGAGATCGACCATCTAATCGAATCGCTCGGCGCCTACAGCCGCGCCCTTAAGGACCGCGACCAGCGCTATCTGGAGAATCTCCTTGCCGAGGGCGACCACATTAAGCGTGCACTCGACGACGAGGCCTCCCACTAGACCACCCATCACGCCAGGTCGAAAGGACCGAAGCTTATGGCGATTACCATCGATATCGACACCGCACGCCCCTATCAGGTGCATGTGGGCACGTTTTTGCTGGAGCAGGCAGGCCCGCTCGTCCGCGCCACCGCCGGCGGCACCAAGGCCGTCATCGTGACGGACACCAACGTGGGCCCCCTCTACCAGATGCCCGTTAAGCAGAGCTTGGAGGCGTCAGGCTACGAAGTGAGCATCTGCACCTTCGAGGCCGGTGAGGCCCATAAGCGCGCCGAAACCTATGTTGCCATTTTGGAGTTTGTGGCCGAGCACGAGCTTTCGCGCTCCGACGTGATCGTGGCACTCGGCGGCGGCGTCGTGGGCGACGTGGCGGGCTTTGTGGCCGCCACCTACATGCGCGGCTGCAAGTTTGTGCAGATCCCCACGAGCCTGCTCGCCATGGTGGATTCGTCGGTGGGAGGCAAGACCGCCATCAACCTGGCTGCCGGCAAGAACTTGGCTGGCGCCTTTTGGCAGCCGAGCGTGGTTATCGCCGACGTGGGGTGCCTGGCCACCCTCACGCCCGAGCAGTTCGCCGACGGCTGCGGCGAGGTCGTCAAGCACGCCGTGATCGCCGACCCGGAGCTCTTCGAAGAGCTCGAGAAGACCCCGCTCACGCTGGAGCTGCTCAACCGCGATGTGGCCCGCGTAGCGCTCATCATCGCCCGCAATATCGACATCAAGCGCGCCGTGGTCGTTGCCGACGAGCGCGAAACCAATCAGCGCAAGCTCCTCAACTTTGGCCACAGCGCCGGGCACGCCGTTGAGGCCTGCGAGCACTTTGAGCTCGGCCACGGCAACTGCGTGTCGATTGGCATGGGCATCATCACGCGTGCCGCAGCCCTGCATGGCGTTTGTGACGCCGAGCTGCCCGGCCGTATTGAGGAGCTCTGCGCTCGCCACGGCCTCAAGACCCGCTGCGACCTAGATGCCGATGCTGTCTTTGCCGAGGCGCTCCACGACAAAAAGCGCGCGGGCGACACTATCGACCTGGTGATTCCGCACGGTATTGGCCGCTGCAGCATCGACCGCACGCCGCTTTCCACCTTCCATGATTTGATTGCCGAGGGCCTCGGCCAGAAGGGAGACGTTTCCGCATGTTAGCCCGCATCACCCCGTCCCCGCTCAAGGGCACCGTTCCCGCCATCGCGTCCAAATCGATGGCGCATCGTCTGATCATCTGCGCCGCACTTGCCAACGGCGAGACGCATGTTGCCTGCAACACTACCTGCGCCGATATCGAGGCCACGGTGCGCTGCCTCACGGCGCTCGGCGCCCGCATCGAGACCGTCGAGGACGGCTTCCAGGTCCACCCCACCATGAAGAGCATTGAATTTGGCCTGCTCAAGGCCCTTGCCGGCGGCACGCTCGACTGCGGTGAGAGTGGCTCCACGCTCCGCTTTATGCTGCCTGTCGCCTGCGCGCTGGGTGCGGAGGCCACCTTCGTGGGCCAGGGCCGCCTGGGCGCCCGCCCGCTCTCCCCGCTTTCGGATGAGATCATCGCCGCCGGTTGCGACCTGCAGGGCCTGGGCGGTTTTCCGCTCAAGACGAGCGGCCGCATGCGCCCGGGCACCTTTGTGCTTCCGGGCAACGTGAGCTCGCAGTATATCTCCGGCCTGCTGCTGGCGGCCCCGCTGCTGGCCCAGCCCTCCTGCGTGCAGGTAACCGGCCTCATCGAGAGCCGCCCCTACATCAACCTAACGATCCAGGCCATGAAGGCCTTTGGCGTTGAGGTCAACGTCGAGCGCATTCCCGCCAAGGACGGTCAGCCCGAGGTCACGAACTTCCGCGTGAGCAGTGGCTCGTACCGCACGCCCGGCAGCGTTGCCGTCGAGGGCGACTGGTCCAACGCCGCCTTTTGGTTGTGCGCTGGCGCCATCGGCACCGACCCCATCACCGTGGAGGGCGTGTCGCTGAGCTCCGCGCAGGGCGACCGCAACGTGCTTGCCGCGCTTTCGCGCTTTGGCGCCCGCATCGTGCGCTCCACCAACGCCGCCACCGTGCAGTCCGACAAGCTCGCCGGCTTTGAGATGAGCGCCCACGACATTCCCGACCTGGTACCCGTTATCTCGGCCGTGGCCTCGCTGGCTCAGGGCCGCACGTTCATCCGTGACTGTGCGCGCCTGCGCATCAAGGAATCTGACCGTCTGGTCACCACCACCCGCGAGCTCACCGCGCTGGGCGCACAGGTGCGCATCGCCGGTGACGACCTCATCATCAAGGGTGTCGATGCCTTCACCGGCGGCGAGGTCGATTCGCACAACGACCACCGCATCGCCATGATGGCCGCCATCGCTGCGAGCCGTGCCACCGGCGAGGTCGTGATCCACGGCGCCGAGGCCGTCAACAAGTCCTATCCCGATTTCTTCGACCACTACCGCCTGTTGGGCGGCAAGGTCACACTCGAGGAGGAATAGCATGTCCTCGACCTTTGGCAACGTTTTGCATCTGAGCATTTTCGGCCAGTCGCACTCCCCCGCCATCGGCTGCTCGCTCGACGGCATTCCGGCAGGTATCGCCGTTGACCTAGAGCAGCTGCAGGCCTTTTTGGACCGTCGCGCCCCCGGTCGCGACGAGACCGCTACCAAGCGCCGCGAGGCCGACGCCGCTCACATTATCGCCGGCATAGTTGATGGACACACCACGGGCGCGCCCATCGCCGCGATCATCGAGAACACCAACACGCGCTCCAAGGACTACTCCGAGCTGCGCCGCAAGCCCCGTCCGGGCCATGCGGATTTCCCGGCACGCGTGAAGTACCACAACATGCACGACGTCGCCGGCGGCGGGCACTTCTCCGGCCGCCTGACGGCGCCCTTATGCATCGCGGGCGGCATCGCGCTGCAGGCGCTCGAGGCCCGCGGCATTAACGTGATGGCGCACGTGGCGCAGATCGGTGGCATCTCCGATCTGCCCATGGACGACATGGTCTATCGCGAGGCCGACCGCAAGGCGATCCTTTCAAACGACCTGCCGTGCATTGACGCCGCAGCTGGCAGTCGCATGCGCGAGGAGATCCTGGCCGCGCGCGACGAGCTCGACAGCATCGGCGGCATCGTGGAGTGCGGTATCTACGGCCTGCCCGCAGGCATCGGCGACCCCATGTTCGACGGCATCGAGAACCGCATCGCGCAGATCGCGTTTGGGATTCCCGCCGTGAAGGGCGTGGAGTTTGGCATGGGCTTTGCCGTCGCCGCCATGCGCGGCAGCGAGAACAACGATCCGTATCGCATCGACGCCGAGACCGGCAAGATCGAGGTCGAGTCCAATAATGCCGGCGGCATCCTGGGCGGTATTTCAACCGGTGCACCCGTCATGTGGCGTATGGCCGTAAAGCCCACGCCCTCCATTGGCCGCGAGCAGCAGACGGTGGACATGGACGCCATGGAAAATGCCGAGCTCTCGGTCCATGGCCGCCACGATCCTTGCATCGTCCCGCGCGCCGTCCCTGTAGCCGAAGCAGCCGCCGCCCTCGCGATTTGGGACGCCCTCCTAGAGGACGCCGCCCAGCTTTAGTCCACCCACCCCAAGGGTAGTTAATTTGGGACGGGGCTATTTTAGCTACCCCCATATGCCAGTTGATATTTGCCCTGGCACCCATCGATTCGCCGACAGTCAAAGGGTAGCTAAAAAAGCCCCGTCCCAAATTAACTACCCCAGGCAACCATTCACGAAAGGGGTCCCTATGGACCTTGCCGACATTCGTCAGACCATCGATGGCATCGATACCACGCTCCTCAACAGTTTTGTCGAACGCATGGACATTGCCACCGAGGTCGCCAAATCAAAAATCGAGATGGGCAAGGCCGTCTTCGACCCCGCCCGCGAGCGCTCCAAGCTCAACAACCTTGCCGGCCGCGTTCCCAAGCGCTACGAGGCGCAGACCATCACGCTGTTCCGCCTCCTCATGAGCATGAGCAAGGCCGAGCAGCAGCGCTATATCAACGAGCTCAAGGGCATCACGGTCTCGCAAAAGGCCCACGCCACTGCCGAGGCCTTCGACACGCCCTTCCCCCAGACTGCCAGCGTCGCCTGCCAGGGCGTTGAGGGCGCCTACAGCCAGATCGCCGCGTGCAAGCTCTTTGCCGTGCCCGATATCGCGTTCTTCGAGACCTTCGAAGGTGTCATGCGCGCTGTACGCGACGGCTTCTGCGAGTTTGGCGTACTGCCCATCGAAAACTCCACCGCAGGCTCGGTCAACGCGGTCTACGACCTGCTCGCGCAGTTCGACTTCCATATTGTGCGCTCGCTGCGCCTCAAGATCGATCATAACCTGCTCGTCAAGCCTGGCACCAAGCTGCAGGATGTTCGCGAGGTCTATAGCCACGGTCAGGCCATCGCGCAATGCGCCGGCTTTATCGAGGCGCACGATCTGCACGCGACCAAGTATCCCAACACGGCTATGTCGGCCGAGATGGTCGCCAACTCCGAGCGCACCGACCTCGCCGCCATCGCCTCGCGCAGTTGCGCGGCGCTCTACGGTCTGGAGGTGCTGGAACCTAACATCCAGGACTCGGACAACAACTACACGCGCTTCGTCGTCATCAGCCGCGAGCCGCGCGTCTACCCCGGCGCCAACCGTACCTCGCTCATGATCACCACGGCCAACGAACCGGGCGCCCTCTATCGCGTGCTCGAGCGCTTCTACGCGCTCAACATCAACCTTATCAAGCTCGAGAGCCGCCCCATCCCCGGGCGCGACTTTGAGTTTATGTTCTACTTCGATCTGGACTGTCCCTTTGGCAGCAAAGCTCTCGACGACCTGCTCGACTCGATCGACGACGTGTGCGAGAGCTTCACCTACTTTGGCAGCTACACGGAGGTGCTCTAGATGACCGATACCGCCGCAACCCGCCCCTACGGAGTGCTGGGCCGCGTGCTGGGCCACAGCTACACCCCAACCATCTACAAGGAGCTCGCTGGGCTCGAGTACGTGCGTTTTGAGCGCGAGCCCGAGGATCTTGAGGCCTTTATGACGGGCGACGAGTGGGAGGGCACCAACGTGACCATCCCCTACAAGCGCGCCGTCATGGAGTATCTGGACGAGCTGAGCCCGCTCGCCGAGCGCATGGGCAACGTCAACACCATCACGCGCCTGCCCGACGGCCGCCTGCGCGGCGATAATACTGACTACTTTGGTTTTCAGTGCCTGGTCGAGGAGCTGGGAGTTGAGGTTACCGGCAAGAAAGTTCTCGTGCTCGGCGCCACCGGTGGCGCCGGCACCACGGCGAGCATGGTGCTGGGAGACCTGGGCGCCATCGTCGTACCCGTGGGTCGCACGAGCGAGGTCAACTACGGCAACATCGCGCAGCAGTCCGACGCCGCCCTGCTCGTCAACTGCACGCCTGCCGGCATGTTCCCCCACTGCCCCGACGCGCCTTGCACGTTCGAAGGGCTCGATGCGCTCGAAGGCGTTATCGACATTGTCTACAACCCTGCCCGCACGGGCCTGATGCTCGAGGCCGAGCGCCGCGGCATCCCCTGCATCGGCGGCCTGCTTATGCTTGTTGCCCAGGCGGCACAGGCTGTTGAGCGCTACACCGGCCAAGTTACCCCGCGCGAGCGCATCCTGGACGTAACGGAGCGGCTGTCCCGCCGCGAGCAGAACATCGCCCTGATCGGCATGCCGGGTTCGGGCAAGACCCGCGTGGGCGAGCAGATCTCCCAGCTCACGGGCCGCGAGCACATCGACTTGGACCGCGCGCTTGAGAAGCGTCTGGGCATGCCCTGTGCCGACTTTATCGTCAAGCGCGGCGAGGCAGCCTTCCGCGAGCAGGAGACGGCGGCGCTGTCCGACATCTCCAAGCGCAGCGGCCTGGTGCTCTCCACCGGCGGCGGCGTGGTCACACGCGACGAGAACTACCGGCTGCTGCACCAGAACAGCCAAATCGTGATGCTCAACCGCAAGCTCGACGAGCTCGCCCACAAGGGACGCCCCATCACCGCCCGCGACGGTATCGATAAGCTGGCCGAGCAGCGTATGCCGCGCTACCGCGCATGGGCCGATTACATCATCGACTCACGCGACTGCGCCGCCAACACCGCCCAAGCCCTCCTCGAGACCCTCCCACCCGCTCTCTAACAAAAACCACCACAAAGGGGACAGGCACCTTTGTGGTGGTTTTCCAACCGCAAAGGAAGCAACCATGAAAGCACTCGTCATCAACGGTCCCAACCTCAACATGCTCGGCATTCGCGAGCCGGGCATCTACGGCAGCGACAACTACGACCGCCTGGTCCAGATCTGCCAGGAGGCAGGCGCCGCGCAGGGTTTTGACGAGGTCGAAGTCTTCCAGTCCAACCACGAGGGCAGCATCGTCGACAAGATCCAAGAGGCCTACGGCAAGGTCGACGGCATCGTCATCAACCCGGCCGCCTACACGCACACGAGCGTGGCGATCCTCGACGCCCTCAAGGCCGTCGCCATCCCTGCCGTCGAGGTCCACATCAGCGCCGTCGAGACCCGCGAGGACTTCCGCCAGGTGAGCTACGCCCGCCTGGCCTGCTTCGCCACCATCACCGGCGAGGGACTACAGGGCTACACACATGCGCTGGAGCTGCTGAAGGAGCGTCTCGATCAGTAGGTTCACGGATTAAGATATTTGCCTCGACACGCGACCACAAAGACCTGCGCCGGCGGCAGCGACCTCGCTGCTGCCGGCATTTCTTTACTGACATATAATCGTTGCAGTCATACAACGTCTGGAGACCCGCATGCTGAGCATTCACCTGGGAGATTACCCCGGTTCAATTTATGATACCGAGACCTATTTTAGGAACTCGTACCTAGATTCATGGTTCGAGGATCCCATGGCCGCGCAGATCATTAAAGGCGTTGACGGATCGGAGCTCGTCGGCCCTCACAACATCATAAGCAAGCAGCTGGGCTCGATCACCCCGCTCGAGCTATCCGGTGGCGTAAAGACGCTCTTGCTGGTACGCAATCTTCCAAACATGGTGTTCAACGCATCGACCTGCGGAGACAACTGCGCCCGATGGCTGCTCAAGATTGGTAAAGAGCAAGACGTCCTCGTAACCCTTTACCACATCATGAAGTTCCCTTGGAAGCGTTTTGAGATTCGTATCGAAAACGACGGACGCATCGTCAGGAACATGCAGGAGTTCGTCGGCGCCACCAACGACTTTTTGGATGTCGATGAATAATGAGGGGAACGCATACCGTTATCGTTGAGCGCGCAAAAGTCAAATACACGCTCACCTTTAAACGCAATATTTCCTTCATCCGCGGCAACAGCGGAACGGGTAAAACGACACTCATATCGATGATTCGCGACTACAACGACCGAGGACAAGAAAGCGGCGTTACGCTTAGCTGCGATGTACCCTGCGAGACGCTTTCCGGCAGACGTTGGGAGCGCGAGCTTTCAATCATCGAGGATTCAATTGTATTTTTGGACGAGGGCAACGAGTTTATCTACTCGAAAGACTTCGCTAAAGCCGTTAACGGATCATCCAACTATTTTGTTCTGATATCTCGCCGCGATGCCAGCGAGCTCCCCTACAGCGTCGACGAGATCCTAAAACTGGTCAACACGACGAGCAAGGTGATCGACGGGCGAAAAAGCGACCGGCGTTATTACTCAGTGACCAAACCGGTATATGACCATACGGCCAGCATGCTGTACCAAGACCTAAACACGGGGTTCGAAATACCCGACGCCGTAGTTGTCGAGGACAGTAAGTCGGGATATCAATTCTACAGCGCCCTGTGCAATCGGTTGGGAATCCCCTGCTACACCGCCACCGGCGTAGCAAATCTAAAGCGAACGATTCACGAATGCCCAGAACAAAACGTCCTCGCCATAGGAGATGGCGCAGCGTTTGGCCCCTACATCGAAAAGGTGCTCGGGCAGCGCGTTTACAAGAACGTTCGTCTGTTTCTTCCAGAATCGTTTGAGTGGACGCTTCTGCGATCTGGCCTTATCCCCAGCAACGACATTCCCATGATTCTCGAGGACCCATCGAGCTATATCGAAAGCCGCGATTACCTGAGCTGGGAGCGATTCTTTACCGACGTGCTGATCAAATACTCGGCAGACACTCGCTATGCCTACAAAAAGGCAAAGCTCAACGAACAGTATCTCAAGCCACAAGCGATGAATGCAGTTGCAAGCGTCCTGCCCGAGTGCCTGAAGGCGGAATAACGAGTCCTTAAAATCATCTAAGGGACTATGAAAAAGCCCAGACCACCAAGCGGTCCGGGCTTAATAAACGATGGTGCTCCATGGCGGATTCGAACCGTCGACCTTGGGATTAGAAGTCCCCTGCTCTATCCAACTGAGCTAATGGAGCAAATAACCGCACGCCAAAGCAAGCGCAAGCCTGTCAGGCGCAAATAATTATAACCTAGTTGAACTGCTCACGGTACGCCTTGCAGACCTCACTGACCGGGCCGTCCATGCGAAGGTCACCCTTCTCAATCCAAACGGCACGCTGGCAGATGCGCTCAACCTGCTCCATGGAGTGCGAAACGAACAGAACCGTCACTTCGCCGCTCTGGATAAAGTGCTGGATGCGGGCCTCGCACTTCTGCTGGAAGAACACATCACCGACGGACAACGTCTCGTCAACGATCAGAATATCGGGCTCGGTAATCGTCGCGATTGCAAAGGCAATACGCGCCACCATGCCCGAGGAGAAGTTCTTAAGCGGCATGTCGACAAAGTTCTGCAGCTCAGCGAACTCGATAATGCCGTCAAAGTTGGCGTCGATGAACTCCTTGGTATAGCCGAGCAGGGCGCCGTTCAGATAGATGTTCTCGCGGGCGGTCAGCTCGGGGTCAAAGCCGGCGCCAAGCTCAATCAGCGGCGCGATGTTACCGTGCACCTTAACGCTGCCCTCGCTAGGCTCAAGAACGCCAGCGATAATCTTGAGCATCGTAGACTTGCCGGAGCCATTGGTGCCGACCAGACCCACAACCTCGCCGCGATGAATATCAAACGAGATGTGCTTAAGCGCCCTAAACTCCTCAAAGAACAGCTCGTGCTTGGCAAGCTTAATGAAGTACTCCTTGAGGTTGGTCAGCGACTCGGACGCCATGTTAAAGATCATGGTGACGTCGTCGACCTCGACAGCCAGAGGCTGCTCGCTGTAATCAACAACAGATTCAGTCATCACAGCACTCCTTAGATGTAGAGGATAAATTTGCGCTCGGACTTATGGAACACGGTATAGCCAATAATAAGCGCAAGAACCGCCCAAGCGACGCACATACCAAACGTCATAAGCGAGGGCGTAGTCTGGAACAGGAAGATATCGCGCATAAACTGCAGGTAGTTATACATGGGGTTCGCATAAACCAGAATGCGCACGAGATGCGGCATTTGCGCAATATAGTCAGTCGTCCAGAAGATGGGCGTAATGTAAGTCCACGCCGTAATGACGACGCTCCACAGATGCATAACGTCGCGGAAGAAGACCGTAAGGGCAGAGAGCATCATGCCCAGGCCCATGCAGAAGCACATAAGCAGCAGCAGGCAAACCGGCAACAGAATCAGGTGCCAAGAAGGCATAACGCGGAACCACAGCATGACGATGGCGACGGCGACCAGCGAGAAGGCAAAGTTGACCAGCGAGAAGAGCACCTTCTGCACCGGGAAAACCCAGCGGTGCACCTTAACCTTCTTGAGCAGCGGGGCAGCGCCCACGATCGACGTCAGGGCCTGGTTAGTAGACTCAGACATGACGGCAAAGGTGATGTTACCCACGATCAAGTACAGCGGGTACATCTCGGGCGTCATTGAGCCATTGCGGCCCTGGCCAAAAATCGTCGAGAACACGATGGCCATGACGATCATCATCAGCAGCGGGTTGAGCACCGACCATGCGACGCCCAGAACGCTACGGCGATACTTGATCTTAAAATCCTTGGTAACCAGCTGACGAAGGATAAACGCGTCCTTCTCAAATTCGTTCTTAGCAAACGTCGCAGGCAGACTGCGAGTTTCTTGTTGCTTTGTCTGATCCGACACGGATGCAACTCCTTTACTCGTAATCGTTGACAAACGAACAGTATAGACCCGACGGCCATGCAAACGATTCGCGCAACAAAACTGGAGAACTAACCCACATCTTAGGATGCCAGGCCCAAACGGCTATACTTTCTAGGATTGAATGTATAAGGAGCATTAAGTGAATTCTGAATCCATCGCCGTCATCATCCCTTGCTACAACGAAGCGCTCACGATCGGCAAAGTCATCGACGACTTTCACCGCGAGCTTCCGCAGGCGACGGTCTATGTCTATGACAACAACTCGTCGGACGATACCTCACGCATTGCCACCGAGCACGGCGCCACAGTCCGCTTTGAGCCCCGTCAGGGAAAGGGCAACGTGTGCCGCCAGATGTTTCGCGATATCGACGCCGATTGCTACCTGATGGTCGACGGAGACGACACCTACCCCGCCGAGGCGGCCAAGGCCCTCTGCGAGCCCATCCTTAACGGCACGGCCGACATGACCGTAGGCGATCGCCTTTCCAACGGCACCTACGCCGAGGAGAACAAGCGTGCCTTCCACGGCTTTGGCAATAATCTGGTCCGCGCCATGATCAAGTGGATCTATGGCTACAGCTTCGATGACGTCATGACAGGCTACCGCGCCATGAGCCGCCCGTTCGTTAAAACCTTCCCAGTGCTTTCCGAGGGCTTTCAGATCGAAACCGAGCTCTCGATCCACGCCGTCGACCACCGCTGGCGCATCAAAGATGTGCCCATCGAGTACCGCGACCGTCCCGAGGGTTCCGAGTCCAAACTCAACACCGTGAGCGACGGCATTAAAGTCGTTGCGATGATCGGCGCGCTGTTCAAGGACTACCGCCCGCTGAAGTTCTTCAGCCTCGTTGCGCTTCTGTTCGCGGTATTCGGCCTGGCTTTGGGCATTCCTATCTTTGTTGAGTACTTTCAGACCGGTCTGGTCCCGCGCTTCCCCACCGCCATGCTCGCCGCCTCGTTTATGTTCCTGTGCGGACTGAGCCTTGCGACCGGATTCATCCTGGATTCTGTGGCAAAGGTCGAAAAAAAGCAGTGGGAGGTCAACGTGTACAGCAAATACGCCTACGACGACCAGCCCGGCAAGTTCGCCACCAAGACAAGCGAGAGGTAGATCTTCCGCAAAATACTATTGGCACCACTGCGCAAATAGCCACCAACAAGAAAAGCCGCCGTTAATAAGCGGCGGCTTTTTCTCTCGAAAAGTTGATATCGGCTAGAGCGTCTTGAGGTACTCCCCAAGCTCTTCCTCCCAGTCGGGCATGTGGAACCCGGCCGACTCGAGCCTGGACAGGTCGAGCGCGGAATGGACCGGGCGCGGGGCGACGGGGCCGGCTGCGCTCGCGTAGTAGTCGGCAGTGCTCACGGGCACGACCTTGTCCCCGTTGCCGTTGGCGGACTCGAAGACGGCGCGGGCGATGTCCGCCCAGGACTTCACGGCGCCGGAGCCGGTGCAGTCGTAGGTTCCGTAGGGGGCGTGCGTCCCCAGCACGTGGAAGATGGCGGCGGCCATGTCGCGCGTGAAGGTCAGGCGGCCCAGCTGGTCGTCCACGACGGTGACCTGCGTGAGCCCGTCCTCAGGGTCGGCGACGCGGTCCGACAGCCCCTTCATGGTCTTCACGAAGTTGTGCCCCTCGCCGATGACCCAGGAGCTGCGCATGATGTAGTGGCGCGGGCACCCCGCCACGGCGATGTCGCCGGCGGCCTTGGTCTGGCCGTAGACGGACAGCGGGGAGAAAGGCTCCTCCTCGTCGTGCACCTCGGCGGTGCCGTCGAAGACGTAGTCGGAGGACACGTGGACGAGGGTGATCCCGTGCCCGGCGCAGGTGCGGGCGAGAAGGGCGGGACCGGCGGCGTTGGCCTTCCAGGCGATGGTTCGTCCCTCGGGGGCCTCGGCTCTGTCCACGGCCGTGTAGGCGCCGCAGTTGATCACGGTGCCGTAAAGCGACCAGTCGTATTTTGAGTAGGCGTCCGGGTCGGACATGTCAAAGGTGTCGATGTCGCAGAAGTCGAAGTCCTTCGCCACGCCGCGCTCCTCGGCGAGTGCGCGCACCGCATGGCCCAGCTGGCCGTTGCAGCCGGTGACGAGGGTGCGCCTGGGCGCCATGGGGACGACGTCCTTGAGCATCGGGTGGTTGAGGTCGGCATCGGAGACGGTGGCCTCGTCGAGCGGGATGGGCCACTCGATGGCGAGCTCCGGGTCGGCGAGGTTCACGAAGGTGTAGGTCTTCTTGAGCTCCAGCGACCAGTGGGCGTCCACCAGGTAGGTGTAGGCGGTGCCGTCCTCCAGGGCCTGGAAGGAGTTGCCCACGCCGCGCGGGACGTAGATGGCCCTACTCGGGTCGAGCGTGCAGGTGAACACCTTGCCGAAGGTCTCGCTTCCCTCGCGCAGGTCCACCCATGCGCCGAAGACAGAGCCGCGGGCGACGGAGATGAACTTGTCCCAGGGCTCGGCGTGGATGCCGCGGGTGACGCCGCGGCTGTCGTTGTAGGAGATGTTGTTCTGGACGACCCTGAGGTCGGGGATGCCCAGGGCGGTCATCTTGGCGCGCTGCCAGTTCTCCTTGAACCAGCCGCGCGAGTCGCCGTGGACGGCGAGGTCGACGACCTTGAGGCCCTCGATGCCGGTCTCGGTGACGGCGAGGTCCTTCTCGAATGCGATGTCTGCCATGTGGGAAAAGCTCCTATCGAAGAGGTTGGTAAACCGGGGGCGCCCGCGCGGGGACGCAGGGTCATCCCCATGCCCTGCGGCCCCGCGCGGGCGCCCCGCGGTGCGGTTCGCCGGGGTTCGGCCTACTGCCCCTGCGCGCGGTAGCGGGCCTCGGTGGCCTCCTTGGCCGGGCGCCACCAGGACTCGTTGGCGACGTACCAGTCGATGGTGGCCTTCAGCCCCTCGGCGAAGTCGGTGTGTGCCGGCCTCCAGCCGAGCTCGCGCTGGAGCTTCGTGGAGTCGATGGCGTATCGGCGGTCGTGGCCGGGGCGGTCGGCGACCCAGTCGAAGTCCTCGGGGTCCTTTCCCATCGCCTCCAGGATCATGCGCAGCACGGTGATGTTGTTCTTCTCGCCATTTGCGCCGATGAGGTAGGTCTCCCCCATGCGGCCCTTGGTGAGGATGTCCCAGACGGCCGAGGAATGGTCCTCGGTGTGGATCCAGTCGCGGACGTTCTCGCCCCTCCCGTAGAGCTTGGGGCGGACGCCGTCGACGATGTTGGTGATCTGCCTGGGGATGAACTTCTCCACGTGCTGGTAGGGGCCGTAGTTGTTGGAGCAGTTGGAGATCGTGGTGCGCAGGCCGTAGGTTCGGGTCCAGGCGCGCACGAGCATGTCGGAGCTCGCCTTGGTGGAGCTGTAGGGGCTCGAGGGCCTATAGGGCGTCTCCTCGGTGAACTTGGCGGGGTCGTCGAGCGCCAGGTCGCCGTAGACCTCGTCGGTGGAGACGTGGTGGTAGCGGATGCCGTGCTTGCGGACGGCCTCCAGAAGGCGGAAGGTGCCCTCGACGTTGGTGCGCAGGAAGGGCTCCGGGTCGGCGATGGAGTTGTCGTTGTGGCTCTCGGCGGCGTAGTGCACGATGGCGTCGTGGCCGGGGACCAACTCATCGAGCAACGCGGCGTCGCAGATGTCGCCCACGACGAGCTCGACCCTGTCCTCGGGCAGCCCGGCGATGTTCTCGGGGTTGCCGGCGTAGGTCAGCTTGTCCAGGACGGTGACGTGTACCTCGGGGTGGTTGTCCACGACGTAGTGCACGAAGTTGCTGCCGATGAAGCCGCAGCCGCCCGTGACGATGATGTTCTTGGGTTCAAAAATCTCAGACATGAAAATCCAATCTGAAGCATGTACAGCTTCTTTAGTATGCCGCAGGAAGTGATGCCGCGACACTATTCAACAAAACTATCGGACATTTCGGCACGCGATAAGAGCCATAACCTTCGCAGAATTACTTCCCCTACAAAACGCCTCCGGAATGCAGTCTTTGTCGTACCGGAAGACCGAATTCCCAGTTTTATCGCGTAAGTACTTATAGAAGAAGTCCTCCCAGCTTTTAAACTTCTCACTGTCTGCAAACGCTTCCGGCTCTTGCAGAACTGCTTTGGCATCTAGCCCTGAAATTACGCCGGAGCTCAGCAGAAGCCACTCGAATGACTCGGGAAGACAAACCGTAACAGTATCGCGGTGAATGTCTTGCAGCTTAAGGACGCGGTCCGCATAGCACCCAAATGCTGCTCCGTCCGCGACAACAAACACGCGATCGTCGAGATGCTGATCCAACCAGCCCAAAATCGCGCTGTTCGTCATGGCCGAAGTACAGGTAAGCTCACTGTCAGCAAAATGCCGTTTAAAGAACTGGAAACCAGACTTACTGTCCTCGCATAGAAGGATAGAAAAGTCCTGTTTTGGCGCCGACCGGGAAATAGCATAACGATGATTCCCGCGATCTTGATAAACAGGGACGAAAGAATGGTATTTTCCGCTCGTCTTAATCTTGTAAATCTCATCCACGCTATACGGAAGATTGGGGAAATCAGCCCTTGAGATCAGCACGAAATAATTCGAGGAATACAGCACATGATGGGCAAACTCATCAGAATGGATCTCTTTTAAGCCCTCATCGACAAATACAATCGAGTCATGAACGGACGAAAGCTGGTTTCGCCAATCATAATCGGTCAGGGCGACACAGGGACAATCGCATTGCAAGGAGACACCCGACTGCTCGCCCGTTCGCATGTAGTCTGCGACCATGTCAAAGAGTGTCGTCTTACCCGTGCCGCTATCGCCACGCACGATAGTGATGTTCCGCTTGATGGTAAATGTGTACTTGGTTCCCCTACGGCGGGAAATCTTAACAAGATGCGAACCGTTCATAAGCAGCACCTACAGATACGGAATCGACTCGTGAATCAATTCGGCCATGTTATGAACGATTCGGCCGCTGTTCACGACTTTGATTTTAAAATCCTCGCGGCCAAAGTCCATCACATGATAGAGATTCACAACGAGCTTGCGGTCTTTCGCCATGTCGAGAACCCACTTGGCACAGTTGTCACCACAGGTAGAAGCGTTAAAAATATGCTTACGATCAAATCTCATAAGCAGCAGCGTTTTCACGCCACCAGAAAGCTGGAGTGGGGAGATGGATCCAAGCACAGGGCTTTCGATGACGTTTTCGGAGACAACAACCGATCGATCGACATCTTTAATTATCGAGACTGCATAGGGATCCGTAATCCAAGAAGACCGGTAAGAGTTTTTGAAATATGTCGCTGTGTTGTAAATCGCTTCTGGCATATCGCCAAAGTAGACGCTTAACACATCCACTCCCAATCATATTATCTTTATGGTCAACGTAATCATAACGAAAGGGGCCACCAGATAAACGGTGGCCCCTAAAAGAAAACAAGCTGGCGCTAGTACTCGCGCGGGCTGTTGACGATCTCGCCGGCGGCGACCTTCTTCAGGTGCCGGCCGTAGACCGACTTGCCGTAGGCCTTGGCTGCCTCCTCGAGCTCGGCGGTGGTGATCCAGCCGTTCTCCCAGGCGATCTCCTCGGGCACGGACACGGGCAGGTCCTGGGAGTGCTCCACGGCGCGGACGAACTCCGCGGCCTCGTGCAGGCTCTCCATGGTGCCGGTGTCGAGCCACGCGTACCCGCGGCCCAGCGTCACGACGGACAGCGTCCCCTCCTCCAGGTACATCTGGTTGAGCGTGGTGATCTCCAGCTCGCCGCGGGCCGACGGCTTAACCTCATGCGCCTTGGCGGCGACGTCGCCCGGGTAGAAGTACAGGCCGGTGACGGCGTAGGAGCTCTTGGGCTCGGCGGGCTTCTCCTCGATGGAGACGGCGCGGCCCTCCCCGTCGAACTCCACGACGCCGAAGCGCTCGGGGTCGTCCACGTGGTAGCCGAAGACCGTGGCGCGGCCCGACTCGGCGTTCTGGACGGCGCGCGTGAGGTGGCGCGACAGCCCGTTGCCGTAGAAGATGTTGTCGCCGAGCACGAGCGCGCAAGGCTCGCCGGCGATGAACCCCTCGCCGATGGTGAAGGCCTGCGCGAGGCCGTCGGGGCTCGGCTGCTCGGCGTAGGAGAGGTTGACGCCGTAGCGCGAGCCGTCCCCGAGCAGGCGCTCGAAGTTGGGCAGGTCCGTCGGCGTGGAGATGACCAGGATGTCCCGGATGCCCGCCAGCATGAGGGTGGACAGCGGGTAGTAGATCATGGGCTTGTCGTAGACCGGAAGCAGCTGCTTGGAGGTCACGAGCGTGAGCGGGTACAGGCGCGTGCCGGACCCGCCGGCGAGGATGATGCCTTTCATAGCTGATAAGCCTTCCAAAACATAGTTTTAATTCAATTCCATTCTAAGATGAATGGATTTGAAAAGCTTGAACTATGTACAAGAACCATGAACCGAATAAGCGCATACACGATTAAATTTACAGTGTTAGCGCCGGGCGATTTTAGCCGCTAATAGTCAAACGATTTTGACCAATCCCGGTCACCGAATAATGGCCACCGTGCCTCCCCGCCGCCACTACGCTGGTGGTGCCAACACGCCGGCGTTAGGAGGACTATTGAGGTGA
>RQCP01000018.1 GCA_008668235.1 Collinsella aerofaciens
CATTCTCGCTTCGCTGCGAAACTGCGCGTGGGACGATATATAGGCGGGTCGGGCCGGTCAGCTGCGTTTACGCACTACCAGCTGCGCCGGATCTCCATATTTAAAGCTGCAAAGGCGAACCAAAGTAACTAATTGCAGTAAGCAGATGCGGCAAAGGAACTGTTCCTTTGCCGCATCTGCTTATCAGAAAGATTGATTGTTGTTTTCAAGCGAGTAGCCGCCCGCCCGCTTCTCTCACATATCGTTCCACGCGCAGTTTCGCAGCGAGCGAAGCGAAGCGAGAATGTTTGAGCATGGAATGATATGTGTGAGAAGCGGGCGGGAGGGATACGAGCGCCCCGCGAGAATGTTTGAGCATGGGATGATATATAGGGGCCTCCCACAGGTAAGCGGACAGTCCAATGTTAGCGGATATGCGCGGGCTTTCCTCCCCAGTAGAAGCGGCAGAAGGCTCGTTTACGTTTTTGGGGCTTACCTGCAAGCTCCATGGTGGCGATGGCGATGTCCTCGGCTGCGTGTGGACGGCGCAGGACTTCGCCATTGATGAGCAGTGCCTTGAGCGACTCCGGATGATCGTGGAGATGGCGCAACGTCACGATGAGTTCTCGTGCGGTGGTGACATGCATGCTGGCGCCCATGCCGGTGAGCATCGTGGTGTTTGCCTTTTCCTGGCCATAGGACTTGCCCAGCAGGATCATCGGCAGATGCGCGCACAGGCACTCGGTGACGGTGAGTCCGCCCGATTTGAGAATTGCCAGGTCGCAGCCGTGCATGAGGGCCGCCATGTCGTCCACGTAGTCCAGAACCGTGACGTTGTCGAGTTTCATGGCGTCGAAGAGCGTCTTGAGTCGGGTGGCGTATTCCTTATCCTTGCCCGGTAAAAAGACAAAGTGCATGTCCTCAAAGCTGCGTAAGAAGGGGAGCGTGTGGTCCATCGCGGCACGGAAACGCACGTATGGTTGGGGCAAACTGGCGCCGGCCATCACCAATACGACGGTTTTGTCTATGGGGAGATTGAACTTGCTGAGCTCATCTTCGCGTTTGTAATCTGAATCGAAACCGGCACGAATGGGAATGCCCGTTATGCGGATCTTTGACTCGGGAACCTTGCGCGGGCGCAGCGTTTCGGCCATAAACTCGTTGGCTACGCAGAATAGGTCGGTGTCCTTGTGGGGCCAAAAGCCTTCAACTTCATAGTCTGTTGGTACGCAGATGACCGGATAATCGATACCCGTAATTACGCGGGCGCCCACGGCAACATTGGCCGCTGTGATGTGCGTTGCGACCACGGCTATAGGCCTGCGGCGACGAATATATTCGTTGAAGGCGGGGAACATAATTCGTGACCATGCTGTGCCGCCGCCCCAGAGCAGATGTCCTGTAAGCGTATATCGCCAGGTCAGGTCGTAAATGGGACGCGTGGCGCCGGTAAACGACGCTGCTGTTTTATTACCATCGAACCTAATGCGTCCAAAATCGAGGATATCTAGGACTTCGATCTCAATATCCTTAGGGATTCCCTTGGTGCCGCGGATAAGGTCAAATGCTTGTGCAATCGCGTTGGCGGCGGCTTTGTGGCCCGATCCAACCGATGCGTGCACAATGGTTACCAGGGGTTTTTGTGCAGGTAAAACGTTCATTTGCTCCGGTTGGGGAGTGGCTTGCATGGGCAGGGGAGCGCTATTGCCCGTCTGCGTTTGATCCATCGATAACTCCCCTTCAGCTTTGTTACGCGATTTATTATTGTAGTGCATGAGTGTCATGTTCACGTAAATTTGGGTATGAGCGCAAAGAACGTCAATGTATCGACGAGAGGATATTCCATGACTACCGATCAGCCGATTGATGTTGCGATTATCGGTGGAGGCCCCGCGGGCTATGCTGCCGCCATTTACGCTGCGCGTGCCAACCTGACGACGACCGTGATTGAGCAGGGCATGTCGGGTGGACAGATCGCCACGACCAATGAAGTCGAGAACTATCCGGGCATTCCGCTCTTGAGCGGCGCCGAACTCGGCGAGCGTTTTCAGCAGCATGCAGAGGGCCTGGGAGCACAGGTCGCATGGAGCATGGTTACGGGTATCGATTACGATGCCGATGCAGCGCTGTTTACGGTGCATCACGATATGGGCGATACGCTGGCCTCGAGCGTTATCGCTTGCATGGGTGCCACGCCGCGATCTGCTGGTTTCGCTGGCGAGGATACGTATCGCGGTCGTGGCGTTTCGTATTGCGCAACATGTGACGGCATGTTCTTCCGCAGCAAACAGGTCTTTATAATCGGTGGTGGCAATTCGGCATGCGAAGAGGCGCTGTTCCTGTCAGATATTGCCAGCAGTGTGACTATCGTGCTGCGCCGCGACCAGTTCCGTGCGCCTGATGGTGTTGTTCGGAAGGTGCTCGAAAAGGACAATATTACAGTTAGGTACCAAACTAGTATTGTGGAGCTCTCGGGCGAAGCCATGCCAACGACGATCACCTTTAAGGACAATGCATCCGGGAAAACTCACACTGAGTCATTTGTCCCTGGCTCGTTTGGTATCTTTGTCTTTACCGGAACGCAACCCCATACCGAGCTTGTTGAGCATCTAGTCGATCTGGCGCCTGATGGCGGCATTTTGACTGATGAATCCATGGCGACCCGCACGCCAGGTCTATTTGCCGCTGGCGATATCCGTTCCAAGCGTTTACGCCAAGTTGTGACCGCCGTTTCTGATGGAGCCATAGCGGCAACCAGCGCATACGCATTTCTCCGTGGATAAGTACGATAATATATCTTATGTAAGGTTGTTATTGATTAACTAAATGGCGGGACGATGCATCAGTGCGCTGTCCCGCCATTTTCTTGCCGGCTATGTGGTATGCAAAACTAGATAACGTAGAATACAATATAGAAAATGAACGGAGGACCTTTATGAACCACGTTAAACACGTTATTCCGATGTCTGATTCGTCGGTCAGCATTAAACCTGAGGATATTCAGCCCACTGTGCTGCCTGATGCATTTATTCAGTCCGATATCGTGCGCAAACTCAATACGTTGAGTCTGCCGCGCTATGACCAGTTGCCCAACGTGACGCTCTACCGCGACCAGGTCATTGAGTATGTTGCGCTGTGGATGGAGCCGCTGTCCCTTTGCGTTGAGCAGCCTATCATTACGCCATCGATGATCAATAACTACGTAAAGGTTGGCCTGGTGCCTGCTCCGGTCAAAAAGCAATATGGCCGCGAGCAGATTGCCCGCCTGATCGCTATCTGCATCTTTAAGCAGGTGCTACCTATTGCTGCGGTGCAGGCACTCTTTAACATTCAGCGTTTGAGCTACGATGCCCCGACGGCCTTTGATTATGTGGTCGATCAGCTCGAGGCATCGATTCGTTCGGCGTTTTCCGTCGAGCAGACGCCGGTTCCCGATACGGCGCATCAGGTAACGCGTGAGTCGCTGCTTGTGCGCAGCGCGGTTTCATCCTTTGTTTCGAAGGCTTACTTGATGAGCTATCTCAAGTTCAACGGGTTTAATAGCTAGCCGACGTATAAAACGGGCGGGACAAAGAGCCATCTGTCGCTTTGTCCCGCCCGTTTTTTTGCTTGGTTGGACTTTATTTGCCCGAAGCTACGCCCATGCCGTAGCCGATGATCAGGCCGTGCATCTCGGCGTAATAGGAATCCAGGCCGTTGCAGGGCATGATGATGGTCTTGGAGCCGGGCCAATGTTCGACTATGCGATCAGTAAGCGCCTGGGCTCCAGCTTCGTTCTCAACGTGATCGATGATGACCTCACCGCCCGTAAAGCCCTCGGCTTCCATAGTGTCGATGATCTTGTTGAGCATCTTCTTTTCGCCACGCGTGTGCCCGACGAGTTCGATTTTACCGGCCTCACTCGCCGTGCCCAAAATGCGGATATTGAGCTTGTTGGCAATGACGCCGGCTGCCTTAGGGATACGTCCGGCTTTGGCGAGGTTTTCGTAATTGCACAAACTGAAGAGGATTTTGCTGTTCTGCTCAAGGCTATCGAAGTATGCGCAAGCGTCCTCGAATGAGACATCCGGATTGCTTGCAAGGTAGCGGTCGAACAGCAAGAAAATGAGATCCATTTTGCCGCCAGCTGCGCGTGAATTGACTAGATGAATCTGTCGGTCGGGCTCCTCGGCAAGAACCATATCGCGAGCCGTGGCTGCCGCATTGTAGCTGCCCGACACGCCCTCAGAGATCGGCATGCAGATGGTCTTGTCTGCCAATTTGAAGAGCTCGGCCCACTCCCCTACGCTGGGACAAGCGCTCGAAGAAGCGTTCGTCTCCGTCTGTACAGCGCAGTTGAGCTCATGCACATCGAGCGAAAGGGCATCGACGAATTCACGCTCCCCCACTCGAATTTTGAGGGGCGCAAATGCAAAGGTGGTATGGGGTGCGGTCGGTTGCCAATCGCGGAGGTTGCAGCTTGAATCGGAGATAAGTGCCCAGCTCATAGAGGGTCCCTTCTAATTGTTCCCATACAATTATAGCCATCTTGCAGACCGATTGGGCCGCTATCTAGTATTCAAAACTAGATAGCGGACTGCACTAAAGGCAAAAGAATGGACCCCATGACTCAAAGCCACGAGGTCCATATCCGTTTGCTTTATCTGAATACTTAGTAACGCACAAAGATATAGTTATTGTTCATGCCGGCGGCAACGGAGCTGATGATGACACCCGTGTTGTAGTCGGAAGCATGAATCATCTGACCACCACCGATGTAAATGCCGGTGTGGTACGAGTTGACCACAACGTCACCGGGCTGCGGATCGGACACACGCGTCCAGCCCATAAAGGTACCCGTGGTGCCCAGGCGGCAATAGCGACCAGTGAGGCAATAGCTAACAAAACCAGAGCAGTCGAAGCTGTTCGGGCCAATTCCGCCCCAGGAATAAGCGCAACCAAGCTTACTGTACGCACGCGAGCCAACAGAGCCGCCATCGACGGACTGGCTCGGAACAGAAGGCGTCGGAGCTGGAGCGGGCGTGGGGGGCTGCGGCGTCGGAGCAGGTGCCGGCGTAGGAGCCGGAGTGTTGCCGCCCTGGTTGTTGTTATTGCTGGTCTGGCCACCGTTGTTGGTGTTTTCGGTCGTACCGGCAGTCTCGTTGCTCACCGTGGCCTTCTCGGCGGTACTGGCGTTGATGCCGGCCTGCAGCGCGGCGTTGGCCTCGGCCTCTGCGGCAAGCTCGGCTTGCAGCTGCGAATCCAGGGAGTTTACGACGTTCTGGGCTTCAGCCTGCTGGGCGTTAAGCTCGTCGACCTTCTTTTGCGTGGCTGCGACGTTCTTTTCCTGCTCGGACTGCTTATCGGTGAGCTGCTGCTTAAGCTCCTTGACCTCTTGAATGGTCTGAGCTTGCTTATCGGAGACTTTGCCGTAGTAGAACAGACGGTTGAGCATATCGCTCAGGTCATCGACACCCGTCAGAACCTGAAGCAGGCTCAGACCGCCGGTCTTGTACTCGCCGGCGACATAGGTCGAGAGCTTGGCCTGACCGTCAGCAATCTCCTGCTGCTTTTGCGTGATCTCGCCAGCAGTCTGATCGAGCGCCTGCGTCTGCGTGGCGAGCTCATCGTAAATCTGCTGGGTTTGGGTACCGATCTGCTCGAGTTTGGTACGAGCAGCGGCAAGGTCGGATGCGGTATCGGCATAGGCCGGAGCCACGAGGCCCAGACCCAAAACACAAGCGAGGGTTGCCGTAGCAGCGCAGCGTGCCATGTTTTTGTGCGTGTTTGCTGTGCGCATGGAGCTTCCTTTCCGGTATCTAAGGGTAGCGGCTAGTCCACCGTTACCAGGCTAAAGAGCTCAACGTCCTCGTTAGAAGGCGTGAGCTTCTTGCGCGGGTTGAGAAACGCAAGCTCAAGGATACAACCGTAGCCCACAAGCTTTGCGCCCATATCTCGCACCAGTTTACCTGTTGCCTCGACGGTTCCGCCCGTCGCGACCAAGTCGTCCAGAATCAACACGGTATCTTTAGAGCTGATGGCGTCGGCATGGATCTCAATTGAATCGGTGCCGTACTCGAGCTCGTAGCTCTGGCTTACGGTCTCGCGCGGCAGCTTACCCGGTTTACGTGCGGGAACAAAGCCGGCGCCAAGGGCTACAGCCACCGGTACGCCAACCATAAAGCCGCGAGCCTCGGGACCCACGACCTTGGTGATTCCCATGCCGGCAAAGTGCTCGGCGAGGGCATCGGTCATGGCTTTGAGCGCCTCGGGATTGCCAAAGAGCGGCGTGATGTCTTTAAAGATGACTCCGGGCTCGGGATAGTCGGGGATGTCGACGATTTGAGATTCGAAGTCGTACATTGCATGACCTTTCAATGGGTTGCCGGATAAGCGGCAGCTGTTATTTGCCCGCGGTGGCGGTGCCGGATTGCGAAGGGGTGACGACCTTGAGCGGCTTTACGAGGGAATCCTCGTGCGAAGCCGGCGCGCCTATCTCTTCGTTTTTGGCCTTGGTTGACTCGGAGCGAGTGATTTCCTCATCGAGTGCATCGATGTCGGCGTCCTCGACCACGGCGTTGAGCGACTCAAAAACGCGGTTCTTGAGCAGCGCGGTGTGCACGCCCTCCGTCAGGTCGTGAAGCTTCTTAAACGCACGCTCGAGCTTGGCGTCGCGCTCGTCATCGGAGGTATCCATGCCGAGCATGCTCACGAGCACCTGCTCAAACATCGAGGACTCGCGGTTGGCGGAAGACACGTACTGACGCAGGTTGCGCGGCTCGATATGGAAGCGCGACAGCTCGGAGCAGTAGCGGATGATCGGGAAATCGCGACCATCGACGAGCTCACGATTTTGCGGGCTCTTGATGATGCGAATGAGGTCGTTCTCGGCGAGCGAGCGGATAAACGAAATCTCGACGCCCAGCATATCGGGAATGGTCTCGATGGGATGCAGCTTTTGCTTTGTCTCCTTGGGCTCCGTCTTGAGTGGAACATCGGACAGCAAGCCCACCTCGTAGGCGAGCGTTGACAGGTCCGTGGCGTTTTCCAAGCGCTGCTTAATCACGTTGAGCGGCATGTAGCGAGTCTTCTGCAAGTGCAGAATGACCTCCAGGCGATTAACGTCCTCCTTGGAGTACTGACGGTATCCCTTAGGCGTACGATGAGGGGTAATGAGCCCCTCATCCTCTAGAAATCTAATTTTTGAGTTCGAAAGATCGGGGTATGCGCCTCGAAGTAAGTTGACGACTTGGCCGATACTCAGATAGTTGCGTTCGGCCATGCCCTACTCACCGGTTTCGATGCGCTCCGGCGTGCTCTCGTGGTAGATGAGCGTAAACGTACCGATCTGGACGGAAGAACCGTCGTGCAGCGGGGCTGCGTTGACAATGGCGCCGTCGACCCAGGTGCCATTGAGCGAGCCCAGGTCCTCGATGCGAGCGCCGAGGCCCTCGCGAATAATGCGCGCATGGCTGCGCGAAACGGTCATGTCGTTGAGGAAGATGCCGTTCGCGGGATCGCGACCGATGGTGGTCACGTCGTCCTCGAGCTCAAAGGCGGCACCAGTCTGCGGACCCTTGACGATGGACAGAACGGGGGCGGTGATGCGCACGTTGGCCATAAGGTCGGGAACGGTGACGTCGCTTGAAGGCACGCGGAATACGCAGGTAGCGTCAGTAGTCTTATCATTCTGAGGCATATTGTTAACCATGTTGTCCATGACAACCCCTAACTTATCGCGGACGTGCCGCAAATAATGAACCGTACGTAATCATACCCCAACGAATCAATCTTCGATTTCAGGGTTCAGAAAGTCGATGTCCTCGTCCTCGGGATGCGTGAGAGCTTGTTTAATGGCCGCTCCGCCCTTAATGGAGTAGATGACAGCCGTGAGCATGGAGAAGATCACGCCGCCGTACACAAAGAAGATGCCGAGGGGCACCGAGCTTCCGTTGAGGCCCGGGAAGGCCGTAAGGGATGAAGGTAGAAGATGCAGGCCGTCAATAACGGGGAAACCGAGCAGCATGAGCGAGAATCCGGTCATTAGCAGCGCTGTGGCAATCTTTCCGGGGAAGACGACATCGATGGGGCGACGATGATAATGACGCACGATAAGCGTGCCGATGCCCAGATAGATGTCGCGGCCAATAATGAGCACGCAGACCCAGATGGGTAGCTCTCCGCGGACCACCAGTCCCAAGACGCCGGTGAACAGCAGCGCACGGTCGCAGATGGGATCCATAACCTTGCCGAGCCACGAGACCGTTTTGGTCATGCGGGCAATCTGACCGTCCATCCAGTCGGTGGAAGCCGCGATGGCATAGATGACAATGGCGACCACGCGGTTGTTGTCCGTCACAAACAGGTACAGGAAGACGAGCGTGAGGATCAGGCGCGTAAAGGTGATGAAATTGGAGATCGTGAAGATCTTATTCGACGGGTAATCGGAAGTGCCGATAAGCTCCTTTTTGATCTTCTTCTTGATGCCCACAGGACTCCCCCGCTGGTAAACGACAAAACTTTCGATACTATACCCGTTCTAGCGATGTCTATCCAGCGCGGCCATAGAGAGTCCAGACATATGGAGGGCGGTATCGGGCGGGATGTCTATCGCTTTTGTGTACATCAGCCTCCAAACATGTCGAAAAATGTCGTTACTGGAGGCTGATGTACACGTTTTTGTTGAGCAGACGTATTGAGCGGGACAGTCGTTGATTCTTCGTTGCTTAAATCAAATGAATCATGATGATTGAAAACAAAAAAGGTCAGGCACTAGGTGCCTGACCTGCAAACTTCTGGTCAGGACGACTGGATTCGAACCAGCTTGCCGATGAGGCGAACGAGATGAAGGTCCTGAGGACCAAGAACACCGGCGTGCCCTGCCTAGAGCAGGGCACAAGGGGAAGGGCGGCGGCGATAAGCGTCCTCGCGGAATTCAGTTCGGAGGACAAGCTGGAGCTCGCCGATGCCGAGGAGGCGAGGACCGTAGTCGGGGGCGCCGGGCTTCCCGCTGAACAGCAGGACGACTACTCACACGGCGACACGCCTCGTTAGGCTATCGTGAACTACATTCTGCCTGAATGCTAATCGAGGTTGTCCAAACGTAGGAAGAACTCGCCTCCGGTTGCATATGAGGAGTCCAGATTGCTGCTGTTGAAGTAGTTGAAGTTGTGGTAGTCGCTGCTGACGAAGTCATTCAGCTTTTGATCGAGTTCGGTATGGTCGGCGTCGGGATACTCGCAATACATGATCGTCTTGATCATGTCGGCGACGGTTTGATAGTTGGAATCAGTCGTCAGTCTGCCGCTGATTTCGAGTTCGCCTCCTGTGCATGCGATAAGCGTGAGTTCAAAATCACCACTCGTTCCATGTGAGCCTTTCGACTCTGCGTAGACGGGGCTGTTATAACGTCGCGGATGATAGGGGGCGTCGCCATCTGACGGGTCGAACGTCGCGTCCTGAACGTATGGGTTCGTCGAAGCCGCATTGAAGTTGTTCACGAAAGTGTCGATTCGCTTCTGGTTTGCCTCGTGGCGGGCTTCCGAGGACGATTCGTCATCCTTCTTCTCGGTCTTGGAAGCGACGGCCTGCTCGCCACCTGAAGGCGACTTCTCCTCCTGCTGGGGCATTGCGGCAGAGATAATCCCCGAAATGATGATGACGACAATCGCGCTCGCAATGCCTGCGAGAATCTTTCTCGTCTGCGGCGTCATCTTCATTCCGAACTGAACGAACTTCGAATCTGGCTTGTTCGCAACCATCGAGCGCCAGATACCGCGCATGAGGAACCAGACGGCGACACCCAGGGCGATAATGAGCGCAAAGGCGAGTGCGTATACGGCGAGGCAGACGACCAGCAGGACGCCGCACACCCAGATACAGCCGTGTTTCTGTTCCTTGACGATGATTTTCTTAGCCATTGGAGGTCCCCCAGGCGGTTGGTTTGCAGCAACGCAATATTATCGCACAGACGGTCGCACGCATTAGCTCACTGCTAATTGCGCGGGCGCACCCGCACACATATATTAAGACGCGCGAGGGATTGAGAATTATTTTTCCGGCAATGCCGCCGCCCACCGTGAGCGGTCTGTTTGACACCGCGAACGGCTACTCGCCCTTTATGGCCATACGCACGACGGTATACGTTGAGTAGCGGATACCGTCATCTTCCATCAGCGCATCGTTGAATGTCTTGATATCGGCCACTTCCTCGGCCTTGTCGAGGGCGGCGCTTCTCACGAACTAGGAAAAGGATATGTCGGCGGCATCCGCATTGGCCTGAATCAAAGCCATTTCGCCCGCATCGAACATGACTGCAATCTCGCACATCGCCATGAGCGCTCCAATCAATGTCGGCACCTAATCTTACTGGTACACATCTTATTGTTCAGATTAAACGGTCTCAAAACGCATACGTTTTGGAACGGGATGTCACTCCGATCGCCTTACCCTCTTAGTGTGAATGCCGCTGCGGCATTGTTGACTCATCCTTAGTAATCGCGTCTATCCTCTGCAGCATCAGCCAAAGCAATCCGAGAGGAGCCGCACATGCATGCAGCGGAAATTCCTTTCGGGGGGGGGTATCTCCCAGATTTACCCGCCGCCCGAAGGGGCAGTCGACAGTCGAGTACGTACTGATCATCGCGATCATCGTCCTGGTGGTGCTGATCGCGGGACCGTGGGTCTCGTCGGCGATCACAAACCAGTTCAACACGGTGGCGGGGACGCTCGGCAACGGAATCTCAAAGGGGAGCTGGGAGTCGGGCGGCACGGGCGGCGGCAACGGGGCGTTGACCGACGCCGACATCGTGGACCCCGTTCACGGGATAGCGTTCGCCGTGTACTCGGAGGACGACCACAGCCTCATGTTCTACAAGCGCCGCGGGGTCCCCAGAGTCGGTGACATGCTCAACAGCCGCCGCGTGACGGCGGTGTATACGGGGTTCGAAAATGGATACGCCACCGCGACCGTGGGAAACGACGGCAAGACGACTGCCCCCTGGTGGCCTAACAGAAATAATATCGTGGCCGTAAAGGCCATTGACGATGGCATAGAAATCCACTCGTTGGCATTTTGCTTTCAGTACATGGAGAACTGCAAGAGCTTTGATCTGGCAAAGTTCGACATGTCGAACTGCACAAATCTGCAGCACGCATTCGCGTATTGCGGCAATGCGACTTCCTTCAGTATTTCAAGCTGGGATACGTCCTCGGTCGTCGAATTCGACTCGGCGCTCAAAAACCTTTACAAGGTCGAGGAGATTGACATCTCCGGATGGTCGACGCGGAAAGCCGGCGATTTACGTCTCCTTTTTTCCACCGACAGTTCGCTGAAAAGCGTGAAATTAGGACCAGGGTGGAAGACCTCAGATGTTATGGATATGCTCGGCATGTTTAGCTATTGCAAAAATCTAAACCTCGACTGTTCCGATTGGAATGTCCCAACCTATGCCAATCATAGTGACTTCAATCACTGCGCCCCCGGCGTTATCCTCCCGAAGGCGTGGCAGTAGGTCTGAAGAAACAAAACGGCAAGCAGTTTATGTGGCGCGGGCACCCGTGCCGCCGTTGCCTCAGCGGCACGTTACGGGCTAGTCGGTTCGATTTAACGTACGCTCTGCATGCAATATCAATCCCCATGCGAAGGGAGTGTCGCATATGCATGCAGCGGCAATTAACCTTCGGGGGGCGGGTATCTCCTAGGAATACCCGCCTCCGAGGCCAAGGAGCCATCGAGTACGTTCTGGTCATCGCGATTATCGTCCTGGTTGTGATGATAGCCGGCCCTTGGGTCTCGTCGGCAATCAGGAACCAGTTCAACACGGTGGCGGGAGTATTGGTAAACGGGACAGCAGGTGGGACTTGGGAACCGAGCGGTTCCGGCAGCGGTAACGGCGCGGGTTCCGCGACCGTCCAGGCGGCGCTCGCCAAGGACGCGAAGGACACGCGAAGGACTGGACCCTCGGTGAGCAGAAGGCAGTTGCCGAGGACATCGCCGCCAAGGGCGAGGCGTCGCCCGCCTACGCCAAGGCGAAGGCCGCGATGGATGCCGGCACCGAGTTCTCGATGAAGCTCACCGATGGCAAGACGCTGACTTACCGCATTATCGGCATCAATCATGATGACCCTGCAGGCGGATCCGGCAAGGCGGGCCTCACGTTCCTCACCACCACGACCGGCATTTGGTCCCCCATGAACGCGATTGACACCAACGCCGGCGGTTGGGAGAAGTCTGAACTCCGTCAGAAAATGAACTCCGGCAAGATCTGGAATCTGATGCCCTCCGATTTCCAGTCCAAGGTGAAGGCCGTCAAGAAGCTATCGAACAATGTCGGGGGCGGTGATGAGAACAAGAACGCCGCCGTGACGGCTACCTCGGACAAGCTGTTCCTGCTCAGCTACTCTGAGATCGCCCCCCACCTCCTATTGGGCATCCTATCCCTGGACTTCCTCCGAGGGCACCCAGTACGAGGCCTTCAAAGGCAAGGTGACGGAGAACTATAATCCCAACTCTGCCATTGCCATTGGCAGCGGTTGGTGGGAGCGTGCGGTGTTTCCGAACGCCTCGAAGGGCTTCCTCCATGTCGACAGCAGCGGCAATCCGTCGGACAGCAACTCCGCGCCGGGCTGGTTTTGCGTCTCCCCCGCCTGGTGCTTCTAGCTTGTCTAGCGCAAAGCCCGCGTTACCCCGCGCGTGCTTTCTTTTGGCGACCGAACGAACGGCTTCAGGTTCATGGCACGGGTAGTCGGATTGAAGAGAAATGGGGTCATACAGCGGCTCTCAGAGCGCCTGCCGCACTCCCCCGCCATTACCCCTGCGGCATCCTCGTATGGAGCCCATCCTGGTTGACGTTTCGTTGCAACAGCCCACTTGTCCACCGATCAAGTGAGCTACTGGAATAAATACAGCGACACACTTGTTCGATACAGTCGCTATATCTGTGTAAATCGCCGCGATAAATACAGACTGTACTCGTCCGTATACCAGCTACGCGTATGTAGATTCATGTCGCGTTAATAAATCGGCTCAAGCGCGTGCAAAACGCGCAAGTAACCGCAAAAAGCGATTATCGCGCAGGTAGATTTTTGGCACCCTGTTGCTTAATCAAAATTAAGCAATTGCTTAAAACAAAAAAGGTCAGGCACTAGGTGCCTGACCTGCAAACTTCTGGTCGGGACGACTGGATTCGAACCAGCGACCCCTTGACCCCCAGTCAAGTGCGCTACCAAGCTGCGCCACGTCCCGAAGCTTTTGTTTGTTGCTTTGCTCTCGCTCGCAACGGGTAGTATATTAACCCGAAACTTTGCCCTTGTGCAAGAACTTTTTTAATTATTTTTGAGCAAGTCCAAAATTGTATCTGCGAGCTGGGGTTTTGTTAGCACAGGAAGTTCCTGCGTCCCTGCTGTACTCACAATCCAGGCCTTGTTGGTATCGGTTCCAAAGCCCGAATCGGCGCGCGAGACATCGTTGGCGATGATCGCATCGCAGCCCTTGCGGGCAAGTTTGCGCTCAGCGTACTTCACGACGTTATCGGTCTCGGCTGCAAATCCGATCACACGGCGCTCGCCCTTTTGGCGTGAAAGCTCGGCCAAAATATCGACCGTCTCGACCAGTTCGATGCGATCCAAGCGTTCGTTGGCCTTTTTGAGCTTGTGATCCGCAGGAGCGGCAGGTGTGTAGTCGGCGACAGCCGCCGCACAAATGGCCGCATCGGCCGTCTGAAAGGCACCTAGCGCCGCCTGCAGCATCTCTGCGGCGGTCTGCACGCGTACACACTCCACGCCGCGGGGAACATCGAGCGACGTCGGTCCCAGCACGAGCTTGACCGAAGCGCCACGGCGTACGGCCTCCCCCGCCAGGGCAATACCCATCTTGCCCGACGACCGATTACCGATAAAGCGCACCGGATCGATCGACTCATGTGTGGGGCCGGCAGTGATGACGATGCGCTTGCCTGCAAGGTCCTGTGGCACGGGATTGAGCACCTCGCAGATGGCTTCGACGATGTCCTCGGGCTCGCTCATGCGCCCCGTGTCCACGTCACCGCAGGCAAGGTAGCCACTACCGGGGCCAACCACGTGCACCCCGCGGTCGCGCAGCGTGACCATATTGGCCTGGGTCGCCGGCGCCTTCCATATGCCATTGTTCATGGCCGGCGCGATCACAATGGATCGCGGCGTGGCGAGCAGCGTCGTGGAGATGAGGTCATCGGCAATGCCGTTTGCCATCTTGGCGATGATATTGGCCGTGGCAGGCGCCACGACCACCAGGTCGGGCTCCTGCGCCAGCGAAATGTGGTGGATGGGGTCGGAGGGGTCGTCGAACAGGCCTACAGCAACCGGCTCATTGGTGAGCGCGCGGAAGGTGAGCGGGCCCACAAACTCCGTGGCATGCTCGCTCATAACGACCTTGACGCGTGCGCCGCGCTTTTGCAGCAGACGCACGATATTGCACGACTTATAGGCGGCGATCCCGCCGGTAATACCCAGCAGGATCGTTTTTCCCTCAAGTTGCATTGAATTATTGGGCGCCGCCATCGTTTACGCTTCCTTGCTCGGGAGCACCAGCAGTCGGTGGCAGTACGGGCAGTGTGTAATCTCGCTGCCGTCGTGGTTGAGGTCGCTCATGGACGATGCCTGCAGCGCGGTGTGGCAGACCGTGGGGATGTTGCCCTGAATGGTCTCGACGGCCAGGCCACGGAACTGCTTGAGCAGGCGCTCGTAATCGGTGAGCACGTCAGTCGGCAGCGTGGCAGCCAGCGCGGTGCGCTCCTTGGTTGCGGCATCGATCTGGGCCTGCAGGTCGGCGGCCTTGACGCGGGCGGCCTTGGTATCGGCCTTCACGCCCTCCTCGAACTTGGCGATGATGGCCTGCGCGCGGGCCTCGCGGTCGAGCGCCTCCTTATGGGCGACAACGACATCCTTGCGGGTGTGCTCGATCTTGTCCAGACGCTTTGCCAGGGTGGCAAGCTCATTCTCCAGGTCCTGCACCTCGCGGTAATCAGAACCATCGACGTGACGCTTCTTGGCAGCCTCGATAGCGTTGTTGGTCTGGATTTCGGTGGTGTTGAGATCATCGAGCTCAATGTCCAGGTCCTTGCGCTGAGCATAGAGCTTGGTCATCTCGGACTTAAGCTTTACATAGGTCTTGCGCTTGGAAGCGAGCTCCTTGAGCTCCGGCATATTGGCGAGTTCGCTCTTGTTGCGGGCGAGCTCCAAATCGATTTGTTGCATCTTGAGTAGCGTAGCGCCGGCGCTCATAAGTTCTCTCCTTTTGTCACAGTCCACCATTGGCAAGGGTTCAGTATTTTAATCGCATGACGGGGGTCGACCCCGGCGTCAACTGCAGAGTTCATCAATATATCAATGAACGGCTCCTCGGAGCGGTCATGGCCGAGCAGGATCACCGGCAGACCACGCAAGGCAAGGTCTTGCGCCACGTGGTAGCCCGCCTCGCCCGTCACGATCACATCGGCGCCCGCGGCGATGGCAAGCTCTCCAAAATCGCCCAGGGAGCCGCCCAAAATGGCGACCGTGCGGCATGGGTGATCGGCCTCGCCCCACACGCGCGGGTCGCTGCCAAACGCCGTGGCGGCACGGTTGGCGAGGTCGCGTAGGCTGCAGGGGTTGTTGAGCGTTGCAAGTGCGCCCAGGCCGCTCGCTTCGGGGTCGTCCACGTGCTCCAGCGAGCTTGCGGGCGCGGCGTCCAACAGCTTGCTTAGGCAGATGCGCGCCTCGTGCGAGCGGTCCAGGTTGGTGTGGAGCGAGATGATGCTCACCCCGCAGCGGGCCGCCTCGTAGAGTGCCGCGCTGCATTGGGGGCGCGTTGCGCTGGGCGGGCAAAACGCCTCGGGCGCCTTGATGAAGACGGGATGATGTGTGAGCAACACGTTGGCACCGGCCTCCAAGGCGCGCTGCACGTTGTCCCTGGTAGCGTCGAGCGCGCAGGCCACGCCACGGATCTCGTCGTCGGGGTCACCAACGGATAAGCCTACGTGGTCCCAGGGTTCGGCGTCCGTCTTAGGATAGCGTGCAAGTAGGGCGCGCTCGAGCTCGGCGACGATCATGCGGCACCTACGATCGAGAGCAGCGTCTGGGCAAAGTCGTCCAGATCGCTCGGATTCACGCGGTCGTCGAAGGAAATGCGCAGTGCGCCCAATGCCCGCTTGCGACCGATGCCCATCGCGCTCAGAACGTGGCTGGGATCCATGCTGCCGCTCGAGCATGCCGAGCCTGCCGACACCTCAAAGCCGGCGGCATCGAGCTTGATGATGAGCTCCTCGGAGTCCATGCCGTCAACGTAGATCGAAACCATGCCGGGCAGACGGTTGGCCTGGGCATAGTCACCCATGGTGGCATGAATGCGCGGATGGGCCGTAAGCGTGGCGTAGAGCTTATCGGAAAGGGCTTGCAGCTTCTCGCGCTCCTGAGCGACACGGGGCGTCAGCGTGCGGGCGGCAGCGGCAAAGGCCAGCTGCGTGCGCAGGTCCTGCGTACCGGCGCGACGGCCGGCTTCTTGTCCACCGCCAAAGATGCGCGGACGCAGCGGCGTGCGGTTCTTAAGGTAGAGCGCACCGGATGCCACGGGGCCGCCGATCTTATGCGCGGCAACGGTCATGGCATCAACACCCAGCTCGGTGACATCGAGCGGAATATGCAAGTAGCCCTGGATGGCATCGGTATGAAACAAGGCGCCGGCAGCATGTGCGGCGGCGGCCAGCTCGCGGATGGGCTGCACCACGCCGGTCTCGTTGTTGGCGACCATGATGCTCACGAGCGCGACGTCGTCTCCGAGCAAGTCGTTCAGCGCAGCAGACTCGATGTAGCCCGCATGGCAGGGCTGAACCAGGTCGACGGTAAAGCCGGTGGCACGCAGCAGCGGCAGGTTGTCCAGAATCGAATCGTGCTCGATGGCAGATACGATCACGCGGTTACGCTTGCGGTCGCGCTGGCGAGCGCCCTCGGCAAGTCCGAGGAGCGCCAGCTGGTTGGCCTCGGTGCCGCCGTTGGTCAGGACGATCTCGGACGGGCGGACGCGTGCGCCAAAGCTGCGGGCGATCTCGCGACGTGCGGCCTCCAGACGCGCGGCAGCCTTGCGGCCAAGCGAGTGCAGTGAGTTGGGGTTGACGCCCGCAAGCTCGCTGTCGTCGTACTCGCGCTGCGCAAGGAGCGCCTCGGCGCGCATGGGCGTCGAGGCGGCATAATCAAGATTCACGGGTATGCGGTTTTGACCTGCGGTCATAAGGGTTTATGCCTCCTGTGCAGCCTCGTTGCCCAGCTTCTGCAGCAGCGCAACCTCGGCGGCGGGATCTTCAGACTTAAATACGGCGGAACCGGCCACCAGGACGTTGGCGCCAGCCTTGACGACCTCGGCAATGTTCTTGGAAGAGATGCCACCGTCGACCTCGATCAGGGGCGACACGCCGTGGCGCTCACACATGGCCTTGAGCTCGTGGAGCTTATGCAGAGTGCCCGGGATAAAGCTCTGGCCGCCAAAGCCGGGGTTCACGCTCATCAGCAGCACCATGTCGACAACGTCTATGATGCTCTCGAGCACGCAGACGGGCGTGGCAGGGTTGAGCACCACGCCGACCTTGACGCCGCGCTGCTGCAGGTGCGTGAGCGTGCGGTGCAGGTGCGTGGAGGCTTCGTAGTGCACGGTGATCATATCGGCACCGGCGTCGGCATACCAATCGACCGTCTCGTCGGGGTTCGAGACCATCAGGTGCGCGTCGACCGGCACGTCGGTTGAGCGCTTGACGGCCTTGAGGATGTCAACGCCAAAGGTGAGGTTGCCGGTAAAGTGGCCGTCCATGACGTCGAAGTGCACAAAGTCGGCACCGGCGATTTTGTCGAGGTCGCCCTTGAGGTTGGCCATATCGGCCGAAAGGATGGACGGAGCGATTTTAATGGAACCCATGATAGTAGCCTTTCTGCGCTAGTCGGTGAGTCCGTAGAACTCTTGCGAGGGGACGCGGTCGGTAAGAATCTCGAGCGCCCTATCCAAAGTAACACCGTTATAGAGCGTTTGCTCCACGGCAAAGGTGAGCGGAATGTCTACGCCCAGTGAACGGGCGAGCTCGCTGACGCTGCGGGCCGCAACGGCGCCCTCAACCACCATGTGCGTGCGCCCCTGATACTCGTCGAGCGACACACCGTGGGCAAACTCGTAGCCAAAGGTGCGGTTGCGCGAATGCTCCGAGGTGCAGGTGGCAATGAGATCGCCCATGCCGGCAAGGCCCATGCAGGTCATGGCCTGCCCGCCACGGGCGTGTGCCAGTCGACTAATCTCGGCCAGGCCGCGCGTCATGATAAGGGCGAGCGTGTTGTCGCCCGCGCCGGTGCCGGCGGAGATGCCGCACACGATGGCGATGACATTTTTCATGGCGCCGCAAACCTCGACGCCGGTCATGTCCTGCGACAGGTAGATGCGGAAGGCCGTGGATAGGAGCAGGTCCTTAAAGGTCTC
The DNA here is from genome assembly GCA_008668235.1 of Collinsella aerofaciens. GTDB lineage: Bacteria > Actinomycetota > Coriobacteriia > Coriobacteriales > Coriobacteriaceae > Collinsella > Collinsella aerofaciens_K. The sequence goes on from RQCP01000018.1 coordinate 18,428, forward strand.
CCCTATCTGCGGGTCTTTGCTGGCGATGACGGCGGCAGAAAGTCCGCCGCGGCAGATCTCCTCGGCATGGTTGGGGCCGGAGAGCGCCGCCACGCGTGCCTCGTTGCCGATCTCGCTGGCAATGACCTCGCTCATGAGCAGTCCAGACTCGGGCTCAATACCCTTGGTGAGGCAGAGCACCGGGGTATCGGCGGCGATAAAGGGCGCTGCCCGATGGCACACGTCGCGCAAGTGCGTGGAGGGCACGGCAAAGATGATCGCATCGGCACCATCGAGCGTCTGGGCGAGCTCGGTCGTTGCTACCACGTTGTCCGGCAGCTCGTAGCCCACAAGGTAGCGGGGGTTGCGGTGCTCACCGTTAATGCCGGCGGCCGTCTGCTCGCTATGGGCCCACATGGTTACGCGCACGGCTCGCGCGGCGGCAAGGCCGGCGACGGCGGTTCCCCACGAGCCAGAGCCAATCAGCGCAACATTCATGACTCTCTCCTACTTATCGTCGGGCTCGGTGACGCGCTTGGTAAACGAGAGCTTGGACTCCTTACCCGTCATGAGCTTTTTGATGTTCGCGCGATGGGCCCACACCACGGTGATGCCGATTATCGCCATGCAGAACTTGAGGCCCAGGCTGCTGTACGGAAAGACCGCGCAAGCAGCGATGGGAAGACCGATGGCCGCGGCAAGCGAGCCCACCGACACAAACTTGGTGATGGCGACGGCCACGATAAACATGCCCAGCAGCGACAGGCCAATGGGCCAATACCAGGCGAGGATGACGCCCAGGCCAACTGCGATTCCCTTGCCGCCATGGAAATTGAGGTAGGGCGAGAAGATGTGGCCCCACACCGCTGCCAGGCAGATGACGCCGAGCATCCAATCGCCGGGGGCTCCAGGCGCCATGATGCCCACAGGGAAGCCATAGCCCACGCCCGCGATAAGCGGACGCGCGATAAGGACGCAGATGGCGCCCTTAAGGCAGTCGAGCAGCAGCGTGAGCGCGGCCACCTTGGGACCGGCTACGCGCAGGGCGTTGGTGGTGCCGATGTTGCCGGAACCCGCCTTGCGAATGTCGGTGTGGTTGAACACGCGGCCCAGGATCAAGCCAAACGGAATCGCTCCGATAAAGAACGAGACCACAGCGCAGATGGCGGTCAGCAGAATCGGATTATGCATCCTTTTGCTCCTTCTTCCTAAAGAAGAGTCGAATGGGCGTGCCGGAAAAATCGAAGGTCGAGCGCATACGGTTTTCCACGTAGCGCTGGTAGGTGTCGTTGACCAGGTCGCTGTGGTTGACGAAGAACGTAAACGTTGGCGGGTTGACGCCCGTCTGGGTCACGTAGTGCATGCGCAGGCGGCGCTTGCCGTCCACCACGGTGTGTCCGAACTCGCGTAGGTCGGTGAGGAACGTGTTGAGGCGCGATGTGGTGATCTTTTGCGAGCGCGTCTTTTCGGCCGCGTCGACCATAGCCCAGATCTTCTCGACGCTGCGGCCGGTCAGGGCCGAGATGCGCAGGTACTGGGCCCAGGGAGCCATGACGCCCAGACGGCGGTCGACGGTCTCCATGCAGGCTTCGCGCTTGCGGTCATCGTCGAGCAGGTCCCATTTGTTGAGCAGCACCACGATGGCGCAGCCGCGCTCGATGGCCAAGCCCATGACCTTCTGGTCCTGCTCGGTGACGCCCACGGAGGCGTCGACGACGAGCAGCGCCACGTCCGCGCGGTCGATGGCGCGCAGGCCGCGGACCATGGAGTAGTACTCGATGTTCTCGTACACAGTGCTCTTCTTGCGAATGCCCGCGGTGTCGACCATGCGGTAGTGCTTGCCGTCGCGCTCGACGACGGTGTCGATGGCATCGCGCGTGGTGCCGGCGATGTTGGACACGATGGAGCGGTCGGCGCCCAGGATGCGGTTGAACAGCGAGGACTTACCGGCGTTGGGGCGACCGATGATGGCCACGTTCAGCGCATCGGGGAACTCGTCGGCGACCTCGTCCTCCTCCTCGGGCAACAGGGCCACGATGTCGTCGAGCAGGTCGCCCGTGCCATGGCCATGCAGGGCCGAGAGCGGCGTGGGCTCACCGATGCCGAGCGAATAGAACTCCCAGATGCTATCGTTCTCGCGATCGGGATTGTCGAGCTTGTTCACCAGCAAAAAGACCGGCTTGTCGCAGCGCTTGAGCATGCGAGCGACCGACTCGTCCTCCTCGGTGACGCCGGTGCGGCCGTCGACAACAAACAGGATGACGGCGGCTTCCTCGGCGGCGGCGAGGGCCTGGTCGCGGATGGACGTGGCAAAGACGTCATCGCTCTTGAGCGGCTCGATGCCGCCCGTGTCGACGATGGTGAACTCGCGGCCGTTCCAATCGGCCGTGTGATACGAGCGGTCGCGCGTGACGCCGCGGGACTCGTGGACGATGGCGTCCGAGGTCTGGGCCAGGCGGTTAACGAGCGTGGACTTGCCCACGTTGGGGCGTCCGACGACGGCGACGATAGGTTTCATCTGCTCTCCTTTAATGGGTAGGGTCAGCGGGAATAGTTGAATTGGCGGGCGTTATGCCAAGGATGTGCTCCAGGGTATCGAGCAGCTCATGCGGCATGGTCGATACCACATGAACCTCGGCGCCGCGACCGGTAAGGCTTGCGAGTAATTCGTCACGATGATACTCGTCAAGGGTCATACCATCGGCGTTGAACATGAGCTTAGGCACAAAGAGCATAACCCCCGATAGGTCCTGTGGCAGTTGCTCCAAGATGTCGCAGGCGACGATGAGGCCGGTCACGTCCACGTTGCCGCCAAAGTAACGGTTTTTGATGGCCGTGACGGTACCGGCAAGGCCGTGCGGTGATTCCACAAAACGCGCCAACGTATCGCGCGCACTGGCACCCGAGAGGCACAGCAATCGCTGGCCACGGGCGGCGATTTCCTTGCGAACGCGGCACAGGCGCTTGGTATCGGCGGCGAGCACGTTGTCGGTCTCGTCCAGATAGGATCGGATCATGCCGATGCCGTCGTAGTACTGCGGGTAGCCGTCGTAAAAGTCGGCCTCGGGCGGCTCGATGCCGGCATCCAGGTAGAACTCGTCGCTCATCTGGAAGGTGTGGCGGCCAAAGCGCTCAAACGCACGGTCCTGGAAGGGCCGGATCATGGCGATGGTCTCGCGCGCCAGTTCGGGCTTGTCGCTGTATGACCAAGTAAAGCGATTCTGGTGCTTGGTAAAGCCCAACGGCACGATGCCCAGGCTCGTGATCTGCTCGTGCTCCTCGCAAAAGCGCAGAGTCTTTTGCAGCTCCTCGCCGTCGTTCATGCCGGGGCACAACACGATCTGCGCGTGAATCTCAATGCCAGCGGCCATGATGGTCTCGAGCACGTCCATGCCGCGCTGGGCGTTGCGGCCCATCATGCGGCGGCGGACGTCGGGGCTTACGGCATGGACCGACACGTTCATGGGGCTCATGTTGCGTTGAATGACGTTTTGCACGTCCTCGTCGGTGAGGTTCGTGAGCGTGACAAAGTTTCCCTGCAAAAAGCTCAGGCGGTAGTCGTCGTCGCGGATGTAGAGCGTGGAGCGACCGCCCTTGGGCAGCATCGTCATAAAGCAGAACACGCAGGCGTTTACGCAGGTGCGCATGCCATCGAAGATGGGGCCATCGAACTCCAGGCCCCAGTCCTCGCCGGGAAAGCGATCGAGCTCAACGGGGGTGACGGTGCCGTCGCGTGGGTCGAAAACCTCCAATTCGACGGTATCGTCATCGGCCTCCCAGAGCCACACGATCATATCGGTCAGCTGCTCGCCGTTGACCGTGAGCACGCGCATGCCCGGCTCGATACCCACATCCCATGCGGGCGATTCGGGGCGCACGTTTTTAACGAGCGCGCCCTCGCCCGGCTCGGGGTCGCGGCTGCGCCCGTAATCGGCCACCTCGGCGGCGTATGCGGGTACGGTCTGGTCCATGATTAGCGGCAAAGCTCCTTGATGCGCTCGACGGCGCGCTCGATGTGTTCTTGCGGAGTGGAAGCGCCGGCGGTGATGCCGATGTGGCGAGCGTCGATAAACCACGCGGCCTGAAGCTCGGAAGCTTCCTCGATGTGATACGTACGCTCGCAGGCGTTTGCGCAAATCTGCGCCAAGCGGCGGGTGTTGCCCGAGTTCTTGCCGCCCACCACGACCATGCAGTCGCAGCGGTTGGCAAGTGCGGCCGCCGCCCGCTGTCGCTCACTCGTGGCGGCGCAGATGGTGTTGATCACGCGCAGTTCCTGCACGCGCGGGGTGATGGAGGCCACAACCTCGGCCAGGTTCTGCGCGGTTTGGGTGGTCTGCACAACCAGGCCTACCTTGCCCTTGAGCGGCAGCTCGTCCGCATCGGCGGCGCAGCTCACGACCTGCGCGTCATCGCCGGCGTGGCCCAGGATGCCCTCGACTTCGGGGTGCCCCGGCTCGCCCACGACTATCACGTGGTAGCCCTCGCGTACCAGGCGCTCCGCCGCCACGTGGACCTTTTTCACGTAGGGGCAGGTGGCATCGACCACGTCGAGGCAACGCTCGCGAGCGGCATCGATGACCTGCGGCACCACGCCGTGCGCGCGAATGATCACGGTGCCCGATGCGGCGTCGTCCAGGGTCTCGGCCAGACCGACGCCTGCCTCGTCAAGCTCGCGCACCACGATGGGGTTATGGATGAGCGGGCCCAGGGTGTGGACCTGAGCGTTCTCCCCCGCCTGCGGGGCGGCCGCCAGGGCCATATCGAGCGCGCGCTGCACGCCGTAGCAGGTGCCGGCGTGGGCGGCGATTTCGATGGTGGGGGCGTCTGCCTTGCCTGTCACAGCCTCGGCAGTGTTCATGACATACTCGCCCATGGCTAGAACCTGCCCGGGTGCTCGGCGCACAGGTCATCGCGCATGGCGTAGACGCGACTCATGGCTTCGGACTCAAACCATGCCAGGCGTTCCTTGCGCTTGAGCTCGGCCGGAGCATCGGAAAGCGAGACGGCCTTGCCGGCACGGATCCAGCACTTTTTGGGGCGCATGATCTTTTTGCCCGCAGGCGTGATATCGGACCAGCCGCAGATGGCGAGCGGGTTGACGGGCGCCTTGCCCATCTGTGCGATGAGCGCAAAGCCGCCGTGGACCTCGGGCTTGATCTCGCGGGAGCGAATGCGCGTGCCCTCGGGGAAGATCAAGACGTCCTCGCCGCGCTGCAGCGCATGCTGGGCGGCGCGCAGGCACTTCATGTCGGCGGTGCCACGCTCGACGGGAATACCGCCCACACGGCTAAAGGCCCAGCGTACGATCTTGCTCTTGGCAAACTCGGACTTAAAAATGGGGCGAATGCGGCGGCCGCCAAAGAACAGCGCCGTCTCTACAGCCAGGAGCTCGGCCATCGAGGTGTGGTTGCAGATGACCACGCTTCCGCGGCCTTCCTGGCGCTCAAACAGCAGGTCGTTGTCCTCGACCTTCCAGCGCCACATGAGCTTGGAGAAGACCCAAAGGATGCCCATGACTACGGCGACGGTGCCGCGGATGAGCGCCGGGAATTCGGCGTAGGGGGCGTTGTAGTAATCCTCGGGCGTCTGCTTAAACAGGCGCATGGGCTACCTCCTTTGGTTGATGAGGTCCTCGATTATCGAGACGACCTCGTCGATGGTGTGGGCGGTGGAGTCGACGTGCACGGCGTCCTCAGCGGGAACGAGCGGTGCGACCTCGCGGCTGCTGTCGAGCTTATCGCGCTGCTTGAGGGCGTCGAGGGTCTCGTCGACCTCGGCCTCGAGCTGCTCGGCAGTAAGCGGCTGGTCGTCGTTTTGATGGCGCTGCAGCACGCGGCGGCGGGCACGCTCACGCGGGTCGGCGGTCAGGAACACCTTGACCTGCGCGTTGGGGAACACGACGGTGCCGATGTCGCGACCCTCGGCGACGATGTCGCGGTCCTCGGCGGCACGACGCTGGTGGATGAGCATGGCGGCGCGCACGCCCGGGTAGGCCGAGACCTTGGACACGTTGGCGTCGACCTGCGGGGTGCGGATGGCAGCCGAGGCGTCCTGGCCGTCGATGGTCAGGCGCGTGTCCTCGCCGGCGCCGTTGGTAAAGCGGATCTCGATCTGCTCGGCGAGGGCGTCGATGGCCGCCTCGTCATCCAGGTCGATGCCGCGGTCGAGCGCGGCGAAGGTGACGGCGCGATACATGGCGCCCGTGTCGAGCTTGTTAAAGCCCAGCTGGCGGGCGATCTCCTTGGCGATGGTGGACTTGCCGGATCCGGCGGGGCCGTCGATGGCGACGATCATGCAATGCTTCCTTTCGGTGGTTGACGTGCTGGTATGGGACGCAGGCGCTGCTGCTTGGCGGGTCGCCTAGCCCGTGTAACGCTCGCGGTAGGTGTTGCGCTTGGGCGCGGAGCCGTGGCTGCCGTGGTGACGCGTGCAGCTCGCGCTATTGGTCGCCGGCGCGACGCCGCGCTTGGAGCCGGCCAGCTTGGGCGGGATGCCGCCGGCCTTGAGGATCTGCACCTCGCGATCGGTTAGTTCGCGCCATGAGCCCTTGGCCACGTCCTTGAGCTCCAGACCGGCAAAGTTGCAACGATGCAGGCGGATTACCGGGTGGTGGATCTTGCTCAGCATGCGCTTGACCTGATTCTTGCGGCCCTCGCGGATGATGACCTCCACGGCGGTGGTGCCGGGCTTGACGCCCTGCGGAGCCACGGCCTCGGCCTCGCGCGCGGTGATGACGCGGCAGATAGCCGGCTGGCACAGGCCGTCGTCGAGCTCGATACCGCGGCGGAGTGGTTCCAAGTCGCGATCGGACAGCTGCCCGTCAACGAGCGCCTGGTAGGTCTTGTAGACGTGCTTGCTGGGGTGCAGCAAGTCCTGCGACAGATCGCCGTCGGTGGTAAAGAGCAAAAGGCCCGTGGTGTCGCGGTCCAGACGGCCCACCGGGAAGAGCCCCGGAAAACGGTTGCGCGGGACCAGGTCGGCCACGCAGGGGCGTTCCTGCGGGTCGCTCATGGTGGTGAGGTAGCCGGTCGGCTTGTAGAGCATCAGGTACACGGCGCCCTGGTTGAGCTTGACGGGCATGCCGTCGACCTCGATATGGTCGCGGTCGACATCGACCTTGGTGCCCAGCTCGGTCGCGATCTGGCCGTTGACGGTCACGCGGCCGGCGGTCATCAGGTCCTCCGAGCCGCGGCGGCTCGCCACGCCCGCGCGCGCCAAAAAGCGCTGCAGGCGCATGGTGTGCGGGTAGACGGGCTGGGCGTCGGACTTGCGCGTATCCGCGTTGGGCGCCGCAGCGCCGGCGCGCGTTTCCCCTGCTTTGTTAGTCCTCGTCATGCAAATCCTCCGAGGTCTCGTCGACGACCAGGGTCTCCAAATCCTCGACTGCCTCAACATCTTCAACATCGGTGTCGATCAGTTCGCGCTCTTCGTCCAGATCCTCGGCCTGCTCCTCGAGCGTGGACTGAATACTGCGGCCGCTCAGGCGCTCGCGGATAAACTGACGCGACTGCTCGTCGGGGGCAAACTGCTCCAGGTCGGGCAGGTCGCGGGTGGAGCGCAGGCCGAACTTTTCCAAGAAGGCGTTGGTCGTGCCGTAAATGATGGCCTGACAGCGCTGGGGGTCACGGCCGAGCTCGCGCACCAGACCCTTGTCCACGAGCGACGCGATGACGCCGTCTGAGTTGACGCCGCGGATGCCCTTGACCACCTCGCGCGTTACGGGCTGGTGGTATGCGATGACGGCCAGGGTTTCGAGCGCCGCCTGGGACAGCTTTTGCGTGTCCCAGCTCAACACATAGGCCTCGACCACGTCGTGGTAGGCGGGGTGCGTGAACAGGCGCCAGCCGCCGGCGACCTCGCGCAGCTGAAAGCCGCGGTTGGCCTCCTCGTACTCAACCTTGAGCTCGGCGAGCAGCGACGCGCATTCGCCGGGGGCGATATCGAGCGCACCGGCCAGCGCGGGCGCACTCACCGGGTCGCTCGACACCAGCAGCAGCGCCTCGAGGGCGCCTTTGAGGCTGTTTGCCTCCAGCGTGGAAAGGGTTGACATGATTGCGGCTCCTATTCGGTGAGCTCGGGGCCCTCGCCGGGCACATAGGCCTCGGCGCCCTCGACGCGGTTGATGCGGATGGTTCCAAAGATCTCGTCCTGGCTCAGCGTGAGCGAGCCGCGCTTGGCGAGCTCAAGCATAGCTAGGAAGGTGACGACGAGCTGCTCGGTGGTGGCATCGCCGTCCAGTAGCTCGCGGAAGGTGCAGGTTTGGTGCGCCATGGTAAAGCGGTCGACTGAGGCCACGGTCAGGTCGAGCGGCACGCGATGCGGCGCCACATGCTCGGCCTCCAGCAGGAAGGTCTGGCGCTTGCCGTCCAGGTCGGCACAGATGACGGCGAGACCGCGCAGCGTGATGCCGGCAAGGTAGTCGGGCATAAGGCCTAGGAACTCGGGGTCGGGGCCGGCCACGCGCGGATGCATGCGGCTTTCGGCCTGCATGCGCGCACCGAGGGCCGCAGCCGCGCCTTTAAACTGCTTGTAGGCAATCAGGCGCTGAATCAGGACCTCACGCAGCGCGTCGCCGTCAAGCGCACTGAGCTCCTCAAGGTCTTCGTCGAACTCGTCATCGTCATCGACTTTGCGCGGGGCCTCCTGCGGCACCAGAGAGGCAGCCTTGATGTCCAAAAGGGTTGCCGCGACCAGCAAAAAGTCGCTTGCTACGTCCAGGTCCAGCGCCTCGATGCGCTCGGCCTCGGCAAGGTACTGCTCGGCCACCTCGCTGATGGAGATGGCGCCAATATCTACTTTTTGGCGGGTTACCAGCTGCAGCAGCAGGTCGAACGGTCCGCTGTAGACCTGCGTCGACACGCGATACGACATCTTCGACCTCCTTTGACGGCGCCTTCGCGGCGCGGTTTGGGTGCATATTGCGACCGTTTTGCACGGTCGACCTGTAAGTTTACCTTAGATGCCGGCGATTGCGAAGTTGAGCAGCTGCTCAGCAAGCGGATACACGGTAACGTCGAAATAGCGGCCGATTACATCGATGCCGGTCCACATAGGCAGCAGGTATAGAACCAGGATGAGTATGGGCATAGCGTATTGCTGCAGGCGGTAATAGTTGTTGAGCGCCTTGCCCTTGAGGAAGGGCACGATGATCGACGAGCCGTCGAGCGGCGGGATCGGGATGAGGTTAAAGAACGCGAGCGACAAGTTGACCACGATAAACGTGGCACCGAAGTTCATGATCTGTGACGCTACGGCAAAGGACATGCTTGCATAGAGGTTGCCGTACGTTACTTGCATGAGAGCGGCGGCCAGGCACGCGAGCGCGATGTTCGATGCGGGGCCGGCTACGCTCACCAGGACTTCGTCGCGCTTGGGGTGCTTGAGGTTGTTGAGGTAGACGGGCACGGGCTTGGCGAAGGCGAATACCGGGCCGCCGGCCGCGAGCATAAGCAGCGGCAGGAGAATGGTGCCAAACGGGTCGATGTGGTTGACCGGGTTGAGCGAGACGCGGCCGCACGAACGGGCCGTCTTGTCGCCGAGCGCCCAGGCCGCGGCGGCGTGCGCGCTTTCGTGGATAACAATACCCACGATGACGGCGACGGCGCTGGCAAGCAGGTTCATCAGGTAGCTATTGGACATAACGCTCCCCTAGCGGACGCGGCGCGAGGCGCGCGTGAGCAGGTAGTCAATTACAAACAGGATCACAGCGACGATAGCATAATCCAGGCGGAACACACCGCCAAAAGGCGACGTGATGACGCCGTAGCCGGCGATGGCGCTCGGCAGTGCACGCGAAAGCTCAACGACAAAGCCGACGATCTGCAGCTTGGCGGTCAGGCCGCTAAAGCACAGCAGCACGGTCATCGCACTCATAAAGATGCCGCAGATGCGACAAGCGATAGCGATGATGCTCATCGCCACGGCAGCGGCCTTACGAGAGTTCACGCGCGGTCTCCTCTTCGATCTGGGTGGAAAGCTCCAGCCATTCGTCCTCGAGCTTGGGCAGCTCTTGCTTAAGGCCGTTATATTCCCCCAGCGCGGCGTTGAACTTGTCCTGATCGGCATAAAGCTCTTCACTTGCCATCAATTCCATAAGCTCGTCATAGCGGGCGCGCTTTTTGTCGAGCTCTGTCTCGATCTTCTTGAGCTGGTTGCGCACGCCCTTGAGCTTTTTGTTGAGCGCGGCGCGGGCCTGGGCCTCGGCGCGCTTTTGCTCCTTGGTCTTTTTGCCCTCGGTAGGCTTGGAAGCGGCGGCGGGCGCATCGGGCTGGGCCGCGGTGACCTTGGCGGACTTGGCCGTGGCCGGCGCACTCTCCCCTGCCGCCTCGGCGGCGGCGCGGGCCGCGAGGTCCTCGCGCTTGTAGAGGTAGTAGTCGTAGTCGCCGTCGTAGACCGTGACCTTGCCATCGCGGATGTCAATGATGCGGTTGGCAACGGCGCGCACCAGGTGCTCGTCGTGGCTGATCAGCACGATGGTGCCGGGGAAGTTTTGCAGGGCGTTCTCGAGCATATCCACCGAGTCGATGTCCAGGTGGTTGGTGGGCTCGTCCAGGCACAGGAGCGCCTCGGGGGCCACAAGCATCTTGGCCAGTGCCAGACGCGCCTTTTCGCCGCCGGAGAGGACGCGGACCTGCTTCTCGATGGAATCGTTGTCGCTAAACAGGAAGGCGCCCAGCAGGCTGCGCTGCTGCGGCACGGTCCACTTGGGCGTGACGGTGTCGATCTCTTGCAGGACGGTATTGGACTCGGTCATACCCTCGAGTGCGTGCTGGGCGTAGTAGGCTACACCCACGTTGGTGCCCAGATCGCGGGTGCCGGTGGTGGGCGGCTCCAGGCCGGCGAGGATTTTCATGAGCGTGGACTTGCCGGCGCCGTTGGGTCCGACAAGTGCCACGTGCTCGCCGCGGTAGAGCTTGAGGTCAATGTCACTGTAGATGTGCTTGTTGCCGTAGGACTTGGATACGCCCTCCAGGCCCACGACCATGTCGCCTGAGCGCGGCGGGTCGGGGGACTTAAAGTCGATGTGCTTGTGGCCCTCGGGCAGGATGACGAGCTCCTTTTTGATCTGCTCGATCTTGCGGATGCGCTCCTGCGCCTGGGCGGCCTTGGTGGGCTTGTAGCGGAACTTGTCGACGAAGACCTGCATGTGGGCGATGTCGCGCTCCTGGGCGGCTCGCTTGGCGCGCATCTGCTCCAGGTTGTCCTCGCGCTGCTTGAGGTAGCTGCTGTAGTTGCCGGTATAGGTGGTCACGCGACGGTTTTCGAGAGCGGCGACGTGGTCGACGCAGGCGTCCATGAAGGCGCGGTCGTGGCTGACGATGAGGACGGCGCCGCCGTAGTTGGCAATAAAGCCGCGCAGCCACTGGACGCTTTCGAGGTCCAGGTGGTTGGTGGGCTCGTCTAGAAGCAGCAGGTCGGGGTGGCGCAGGAAGAGCTTGGCCAGCGCGATGCGCATCTGCCAGCCGCCCGAGAACTCGGAGCACGGGCGCTCAAAGTCGGTGACCTTAAAGCCCAGGCCGGACAGGATTTTGCGGGCGTTGCTCTCGAGCTCGTAGCCGCCCAGGTGCTCAAAGCGGTCCTGGACCTGGCCGTATTCACTTAGGAGTGCGTCGACGTCCTTGCCTTGTTCGGAGAGCTCGGTGATCTGGGCCTGCAGCTCGTTGGCGCGCTCGCCCATGCGGCGGATTTCCTTGGCAGCGGCCATGACCTCAGCGAGGATGGCGGTGTCCTTGTGCTCAAGGTTGGTTTCCTGCTCTAGATAGCCTACCTGGCAGTCCTTGGCGTACTGGACCTGGCCGGCGTCGGGGCTGTCGATGCCCATGATGATCTTGAGCATGGTGGTTTTGCCGGCGCCGTTGGGTCCCACGAGCGCGAAGCGCTCGCCGGGGTTGATCTGGAAGGACGCGCCGCTAAAGAGGACGCGCGCGCCGAAGCTTTTTTCGATCTTGTCGACCAGGAGGATCATGGTGCCGCCTTTGACCTTGTGTGCCTATAAAAAAAGGCCCCAACTTGCGTTGGAGCCTCATTCAATGCTCGGGTGGAGACGAGGGGAATCGAACCCCTGACCTCTTGACTGCCAGTCAAGCGCTCTCCCAGCTGAGCTACGCCCCCGTGCGAGGAAGTACTATACGGGAACTCGGACCACGATGCAAGGGCAATTTTGGAAAAACTTTCCGGGGGGGCGCGGGCGCTGGAGTCGCGCGGGGCTGGGCCAGCCTGCGGAGCGCCTGGCCCCCGCACGGCCCGTACGCCGGCCGACTTGGCGCGCGGAACGCGACCCTCCCCGCGCAACCGGATTTCCTATGCGTCGCCTGTCCCATTATCGGGTCCGATTGCGAACCGTCCCTCATCTGCGCCTCAGAACTATGCCGGTTTACTACGATGAATCAGGAATGTTCGACCACGCACCCCTTTTCGTGTAACCGTCGGGCTCTCTACCTGCGGTTTTGCAAACGGAGAACACGCGGTGGTCGGGGGTCGCCGATCCGTCGTAGTAAACCAGCATGGTTTTGAAATGGCATTAGGTTGATTTCACGCTGAAATGTTTTGAAGCCCTGAATTTAAGGCCTTATCTTTTTATAAAACACTTCTTATCTGCGACGGGCTTAGATTAGCTGTTGTTTAGCATCGAACTTGATCTTGCGTTGTGCAACTTGCTCGTGCATGGTAGTATTTCACAACGTGAAGCGAAGAAATTAGGCCTGAGTTGCCTTTGCTAGAATTGCATTCACCGTTTATAAGGGCTCTTGGCGCAACGGTTAGCGCAGGGGACTCATAATCCCTGGGGTCTGGGTTCGAATCCCGGAGGGCCCACCAGAGTATTTCGAGGCCGGGCATTACGACCGGCCTCTTTATTATTGGCGCTACAGACTAGGTTTGCTATCCAGAAACGTAAAGTTATTAACATTCATATTCGTAATTAACAATGGGTATGTCGCCAAGATGCTGCCCAGTCAACACATGGTGTAAATCGATAGATATGAAAAAAGGCCCCAACTTGCGTTGGAGCCTCATTCAATGCTCGGGTGGAGACGAGGGGGATCGAACCCCTGACCTCTTGACTGCCAGTCAAGCGCTCTCCCAGCTGAGCTACGCCCCCGGGCGAGAAAGTACTATACGGGAGCTCCCCCGCCGATGCAAGGACAATTTTGGAAAAGATTTTACGGTGCGTGGAAAGCCTTGATTCTCATTTTCATTGCAACAGCCTCAGGACTCAGCGCAAC
>RQCP01000013.1 GCA_008668235.1 Collinsella aerofaciens
AAACGCCCCTAAGCGAGCAAGGTGACGTGAAAGAGGAGGGAAGCGTACTTCGGTACGCGACCGACGATTGAACGTCAGATTGCCGCTTAGGGGCGTTTGCAGCGTCGAGCCGTTACGCGGTTTGGTAAAACCGCGTAACTTACATCACCATAACGTAGCGCGATCCCACGTAGTACTGCTTACCCATCAAAACCGGCTCGTCATCGGGACCGGTAAAGCCGGCACGCAGGTTGAGCAGAGGATCGTGCGGAGCAATGCCCAGCTCGGCCGCCTGCTCGGCGTTAGCTCGAACGGCCTCGACCGTACGGTAGCCAACCGAGACAATCGGCGTTCCGCCAACACGCTCGACCTCGGCAAAAATCGACTTGTCCTCAAGATCGGCCGTCAACAGCTCGCGGTAGGCGTCAAACGGCACAAAGATGTTCTCCTCAAAGATAGGCTCGCCGTCGGCCGTACGCACGCGCTTGATATGCAGCAGCAGCGCATCCTTCTGCAGGCCAAAGAACTCCATCTCGTTTTGGCGCGCCGGAACAATCTGACGATCGACCACGTGTGCACCGGCCATCATGCCGTTGTTGGCACACAGCGCGGTAAACGTCTGCAGCGTCGAGGCGTGAAACTGGCGATTGATGTGCGGCGTGGAAACAAAGGTGCCGCGGCCCTGCTGCTTAACCAGGTAGCCATCGGAGCACAGCTCCTCGACGGCGCGGCGCACCGTAATTCGGCTCACGTCGTACTGCTCGGCAAGCTCTAGCTCGGACGGAATACGCTCCTTGGGTGCATAAACACCTTTCTCGATCGCATCCTTGATTTCGTCGTAAATCTGCTGGTAAAGCGGTGCATTTTTGAACGCAGGCATATCTGATCACTCTTATCAAAATAGCTAAATTTCTAATACGTATATAACGTCTAGTTTCATGTTACCTCATATTGATAAAACGATACACCCTCCCTACCAAAAAGCGACAGCTTCATTTTGGTAGGTTTTATCTGGGCAAACGAGAGCCCTCGAAAGCAACGGGGCTTTCGGGGGGGCTCGTTCGGATGGGTTGCGCAGGACCGGCAAAATGCCAATACCCTACTTGCCGTCATCCTGCTGCAGGCTGTCCTGTTCGCTGAGGCGCGCCTGCCTGCTGGCCATGCGTGCGGGCTTGTCGGGATCGGGAACGGCCGTGGGCATGGGCTCGTCGACATGACCGCCCCACCAGCCGCCCACAAAGTTGAGCGTGTGGAACACGTTGATCACGGCGCCGGGATCAACGTCGCACACCAACTTGATAATGTCCTGGCTCTCGTAGGTCGAAACAACGGTGTTCAGCAGGTACATCTTTTCGCGGCTGTATCCGCCGACGACCTCGGCGCAGCTAATGCCGTGCTGAAAATGGTTTACGTAGGCAGTCATGACCTCGTCTGCCTTGCGCGTCGTGATTTGCAGCGTCACGCGATCGTAGCGACGATAGAAACTGTCGATGGTCTTGGTCGAAATAAACTGGAACACGATGGAATACGCCGCCTTGTCCCAGCCAAACATAAAGCCAAAGATCGCCAGGATAAAGCAGTTGAAACCAAAGATGACGCCCCAGATGGTCTTGCCCGTGTGGTTGGAAACCCACAGCGCGATAAAGTCGGTGCCGCCGGTGGATGCGCCGGATTTAAGTGCGATGGCAGCGCCCAGACCCGAGACCACGCCGCCAAAAATGATGAGCATGATCTTGTCGCCCAAAAATGGAGCGAAGTGAAAGACGTTGAGGAACAGCGACGAGAGCACGACCTGCATCATCGAGAAGATGACGAAGCGCTTGCTAATGCCGCTCCAGCATAGGAGCGCCACGGGGATGTTGAGCGCGAGCATACCGAGCGAAATGTCGATGTGAACGCCGCCCAGCGAGGTAACGCGATCGAGCAGGACCGCAACGCCGGTGAGGCCGCTCGGAAGCAGGTCGGCGGGCTGAATGAACGCCTGGATCAGGAATGTCTGGAGGACGGCAGAAATTGTGACCGCCACGGCAGTAATGGCACGGCGGACGATGGTGAGGCGGCCGAGCATGAGCACGCGGTCCGTGAGCTGATCGATGGCGTTCGCCACGTAGGCTCCTTTCGAAGGCAGATGTGGTTGTGGGGCATGCCCGCGATTGTAGCATGGAGCGTGCGGGGGCGCTTCAATTCAACCTCCCTCGACAACCAAAACGGGACCAGCAACCCCCACGACCAAAGGGCAAAATTCCAAGTGAGTAGACTTTTTACGATCTGCCGAGCACACCCAAAACCGCCACCCCTGTGACCTGCGGTTTTACAAAGGAAGATATGCATTGTGCTCGGCCTGCGCCAAAAAGTCTACTCACTTAGTCCGAATCGAAGCCAAACGGATCCAAATAGATGACAAATTAAGCCAATCCGCAGCAAAAGACGCGTGAATCAGTGCTTCTCGCGGCGGATTGACGCTACAAAGCGGCCAAAATGTCGGTCAGATTATCGATAACGGCATCGGCTCGCGACTGATCGAGGTTGACGCCCTCGTGCGGACGCAGTGCCAGGACGCGGGCGCCGGAACGCTTGCCGGCCTCGATCCCCAAAGGCGAATCCTCGATAACCAGGCACTCGGCAGGCTCCACCCCCAGCGCCTCCATGGCACGCAGGTAGATCTCGGGGTCGGGCTTAAACGCACTGCACTCGTGACCGCTGATGGTGTAATCCAGCAGATCGGCAATGCCAGCGATCTCCACTAGCTCATCAATCAGCTCGCGATAGGACGAGCTCGCGATGGCGCACTTCACGCCGCGCTCGTGCAGCTTGCGCATCACCGGCTCCGTCTGCTCGTTGAGCAGCTCGGCATACGGAACGGGGTGGACCGGGCTGTAGACTTGCTTGTACTCCACGCGCAGACGCTCGCGCAGCTCAACATCGTCGGGCACCAGCGCCTCCCAAATGGCAGGCTCGTTAGACCCCGAAAGATCGGGGATCTCGTCAAAGTGGAAGCCCTTCTCCTCCATAAACGCCACGCGACGACGGTTGTAGAACCACTCGGTATCGACCAGCACGCCGTCCATATCAAACAGCACTGCCTTGATCATACGCATCTCCTCCCACCTGCCAAAAAGGGACAGGTTTATTTTGGTAGGTTTTATCTGGGATTTGCGACGCGACAGACACGCCCTCCCCAGAGCAAAAAAGGGGACGGGGCGCAAACCCCATCCCCTTTCAATCAACCCGTAAGGTCTACTTACTTGTGATTAGTAGGAAAGCTTCCACATGTAGCGACGCATGGTCAGCGGGTGCTGACGGGCCTCGGCGATCTGGTTGCCGTACTCGCGCATAACGGCGAGGTGCAGCAGCGGGTTGAAGTAGGTGACAACGCTCGCGGGCACGGCGTCGGCCAGGCCGTAGTCCTTGGAGTCGATCAGAGCGACCTTGGCGCCCATGCGCTCGAGGAAGGTGAGGGCGCGGGCGTCCATCGGACGGGTAGCGCCATCGGACATGAGGAAGACGTAGGGCTTACCCTCGGTGGAAACCTCGAACGGGCCATGGAAGTACTCGCCGGTGTTGTAGGCAGCGGCGTCGATCCACTGCATCTCGGTGAACAGGAAGGCGGCGTTAGAGTAAGCCATCTTCTCGGAGGCACCGGAAGCCATGAAGTAGATCATCTTGTCGTCCTTGAAGTCCTCGGCGAACTTCTTGGCGAGCTTCTTGCAGTGCTGAGCGGCGTTCTCGCAGAGCTCGAAGACGTTGGTGAGGCCGGTGATCATGTCCTCGTAGTGGTCATAGCCCTCGGTCTGCTGAAGGATCTCGACAGCAAGAGCGATGGCATAGCCGGGCTTCTCGCACTTGGCAGCGTAGTTGGCGTGGAAGCCGTGAACGATAACGTGGTCGGCGTCGACGGTCAGAGCGGAGCCAGCCTTGTTGGTGAGGGAGACGACCGGGCAGTTGTGCTTCTTGGCGGTCTTGTTGGCCTCGACGGTCTCGGGCGTGGAGCCACCGAGGGAGCAGGTGATCACGAAGGTGTGCTCGTTGACCCAGGAAGGCGTGTCGTAGTTGAACTCGTTAGCGGTGAAGATCTGAACGTTCAGCTTGTCCGTGTTGTTGGCCAGGAAGTACTTGGCGGGGTAAAGGTCGGACATGGAGGCACCGCAGCCGACGAAAGCGACGCTGTGGATCTCGTGGTTGGACAGGACATCAGCGACGATCTGCTTAGGGAGGTTAAGGTCGATCTCGTACATCTGACACATTCCTTTCGATTTTTGCGGCGCCACATTGCCGGGCGCTCGCAGGGTTACCGTGGTTTGGACCGAGTCGCCGGCCCGTTAAGGATGCGACAAAGGGACTGTCCCATTGTCGCATTTTAGGGATGGAAGCCTGCCTGGGGTATGGGATGCCAGGCAGGCCCCCGGGGGAAAGCGGTTAGACGCTTGGTCGCGACTAGGCCAGGATGCCGGCCGCGGAGAGGGCGATGCCGCCCACGATGGCGATCACGAGAAGCCAACCGGTGTTGACGTTCTTCTTGATGAGCCAGTACATAAGGCCGGTGAGGCCAAGGGAAATCATCTGGGGCATCATGCCGTCCAGGATGTCCTGGATAACGACGGTGCCCTCAGCGAACTGCAGCGGAGTGGTGGCACCAATCAGCGTAGCGATCATGCCGCCCACGGACATAAGACCCACGATGCCGCAGACATACATGAGCTTCTCCATGAGGTCGCCGCCCTGAAGCTTGCTCAGGTACTCGTGGCCGCCCTGATAGCCCATCTTGGCTGCGAACCAAGTGATCAGCACAGAGGGGACGATGGAGATGAGCATGGCCAGAATCGGGCCCATGATGGAGCCCTGCTGAGCCAGCTGAACGCCCAGGCCAAAGGCGATAACGCGGATGGTGCCCTGGAAGAAGGAGTCACCGATGCCGGAAAGCGGACCCATGAGGGAGGTCTTGACCGCGTTGATCGAATCGGGATCGAAGTTCTCGGGATCCTTGGCGTACTCCTCCTCCATGGAGGCGGTGAGGCCTAGGATGAAGGCACTCGTCTGCGGGGTGCAGTTGTAGAACGCCATGTGACGGTGGTAAGCCTCTTTCTTAGCAGCGAGCTGCTTGGGGTCGGACTCATCCGGATAGAGGCGATCGAGCGTGGGAACCATACCGTAGAGGAAGCCCATGTTCATCTGACGCTCGTAGTTCCAAGAGGCCTGGATGGCCCAGGAGCGCCAGAAGAACTGGCTGACCTTCTTGTTCAGGGACACGTCCTTGGTTGCGGTTGCCATAGTGTGTTCCTCCTTAGTCTTCGTCGTCTTCGAGCGGATCGTAGTCGGAATCGACACCGGCGGCTGCATGGGAACCGTTGAACTTGAAGCCCATGAAGACGACAGCCAGGCACACACCGATCAGAGCGACCGCGATGACGGACAGGTTGAGGTAAGCGGCGAGCAGGAAACCGATGAACAGGAACGGAGTCATACCCTTCTTGATCATCATGGTGAGCAGCAGGGCCAAGCCGTAGGCGGTCATGATCTTGGTCGAAACGTTAAGACCAGTGGACAGCCACTCGGGAACCATGTTGACGATGGCCTGAACCAGGTCGGTGCCAACAAAGACGGCGAGGAAGATCGGCAGGAAGTACATGACAGCGTACAGACCGGAGCCGGCGCAGATGTGCATACGGTAGGCGGTCTTGAACTTTCCGTTATCGATCGCGCTATCTGCCACATGGGTGAGGGCGGCGATGATGGAGCGGAACACGATGCCGAGGAGCTGACCCAAGACGGCGACCGGGATGGCGATCGTCATGGCGGTCTCGGCAGAAGCATCGGTCAGGCACGCAAAGGCAGCGGCCACGATGCCGCCCAGGACCATATCGGGCGGAACGGCGGCGCCGACCTGCACCAGGCCCATGGACACGAGCTCGACGGCGGCACCGACGGCAAGGCCGGTGGGCACATCGCCCAGCAGCAGACCGACGAGCGTAGCGCCAACGAGGGGCTGCTCGAAGTTAAGACGACCGAGCAGGCGGGAGTCCCACATGCAGAACACGCCGACGAGGCCGACGAGCACCGCACTGATGAACGTATTCATACCCTTCTCCTTTCAGTCAGGCAAAAGCCTGGTTGATTACAGCTTGGCGTCGATGTCGACGCTCTGATACGTAGGGGTCTGCTGGACATAGAGCTTGATGCCCATGTCGAGCAGCTGGTTGACGTCTGCCTTCTGGGTGGCGTCGAGGAAGACGGAGCTGTCCTTGCCGCCGACCTGATCGGCACCGTCGTGGTTGGCGGTGGCGCCCAGGTTGATGGCGTCGAGCTTGTAGCCCTGGCAGAACTGCAGCATCTCGGCCGTGTTGCCAAAGACGAACATGACGCGCTCGCCGAGGGTGTTGAGCTTGTCCATCTTGGCGAGGGCACGCTCGACGGTGAAGACGTTCAGACGCACGCCCTGGGGCTTGGCCAGCTTAAGAGCGCCCTTCTTGATGTCATCGTTGGCAGCAGCGTTGTCGACGACGATGATGCGCTCGGCCTGAACCTTGGTGGTCCAGGTAAAGACGACCTGGCCGTGCAGCAGACGGTAGTCAAGACGTGCGAGGACGATCTTGGCGGGACCGGAGCTGTGACGGGGCGCCTTGGCCTTCTTGGCGGGAGCCGCGGCAGCCTCGACCGGTGCGTTGGGGTTGGTCAGACCGGTGCGGGCCTCGTTGATGAGGGCTGCGAGCTCGGCGCCCTTGACGGGGACGGGGCTCATAGCGAGCGTGAGCGCCAGCGGGATGTTGAAACCGCTGACAACCGTGAACTTCGTGCCGTTCTTGGAAAGCTCGACCATGTTGTTGTTGACCGAGCTGCCGAGCATATCGGTCAGCACATAGACGGTGTCGTCCGCGTTGAACGTGGCGATCATAGCCTCAACCTTATTGGTGATGGGCTCCTTGTCGTCACGAGCAAGCGACACGACGTGGACGTTCGACACGTCGCCGAGAACCATCTCGAGCGTGTCTTTGGCGCCTGCGGCCAGGCCGCCATGAGATGCGAGAATGATCTGATTCATCTTGCCTCCTCCTTTTCGTTATTGTCATTATAACGTCTTATACGTTGCTTATATTGCTAATTAGTATAAAGACCGTTCGCGGGTGAAAATCGACCGTTGACGGGTTTAACGTACTTGAAACGTTGGAGCCGGGCAGGCCGGCGCCGGCTGGATAACCCCAGGTCAGACCCTGCGCGCAATCCTCTATCGCACGAAGTACCAGGGGCTTTCCTGCACGGTGGGTTCCAACGCGATGCCGGTGCGTTCCTTAAACAAATCCATGTCCTGAGATTTTTCGGTCCACCACGCGTTGGGCTTAAAGGTCATGCTCTCAATGACATGACCGACAAACATACTGTTGCGCAGCTTGGAGAAGTCGGTGTTCATGATCAGGATGGACGCGAGCACCAGCACGATGCCCAGGACCTTGATCGCGCCGGCGGGCTCGGCATAGACACCAATGCCCACCAGTACGGTGACGACCGTCTCGAAAGACATTACGACGGGAACTTTCGATGTCTCGAGCCCCATGGACAGGCCCTGCATATATAAGATGTAGGCCACGGCTGTGGGGATGAGTCCAAAGCCAAGGAACAGCAGCAGCAGCTGTGGCGACATTGCCGCGGCGACATCCGGCCACGGAGCCGCGATAGCCGCCATAACCGCACCGCCAAAAACAAAGCCCCAAAACGTGACAGCCAGCGGGTGGACCGTCTTGGTTGCTATCCGGCTAAACACCGCGAGCGACGCACCACAAAGGCCTGCAATCACGCCCGATGTGACGCCCCAAACCGAAAAATGGAAACCGGAAAGGTCGCCATTGGTCACTGCAAGCACGCAGCCAACGATGTTAAAGACAATGGCAACGAGCTTGTTGGGGGTCACGTCCTCGCGATAAAGCACGCGACCGAGCATGACGCCAAACACCGGCGAGGTGTAGAGCAGCACCGAGGCCGTGGACATGCCCACCTCGCCCATGCACTCGTAATAGCAGGTGTTGGCGGCGGCCAAACCGACGATACCGACAAGCGCGCAGGGAACAAGCTCTTTAGGGCTTGCCTTGAACAGGGCCAGCGGACCCTGAGCCACGGTAGACCCCTCACCCGGACGGCAGCCCATAAACATCAGGACCGGCGCCAAGATAAGCGCTCCGACCAACAAGCGAAAGGCAGCCATGCTCTGGGACGAAACGCCCATGGCCGAGATGCCGTTTACAAAGATTCCGATGCTACCCCACATAAGCGCGGCGATCAGCACCAGCACATAGCCCAGATTGCTTTTCTTCAACGCAGCCTCCTCGGTATTGTTTCCAATATGTTTCACACTACGTTATAGTCGTTATATACATTTTTCAAGACACAAATCGGTGAGCGGAAAAGTGATCCGTTTTCCTCCGTCCCCAGCGGATTACTTGGCGGTTGCGGTGAAATAGTTCCCAAATAGAGGCTTCAAGCCCCCAAACAGGAACTATTCCACCGCAACTTATGAGGACATCGAGCTGTTAGGCCGCTCTACCCCCTAGTAGTCCAGCTTCCACATGTAGCGGCGCGTCATGTAGTCCTTGTGGGTGACGGCAGAGAGCGCGCGCATGTACACGTTGTTGAGAATCGGGGCAAAGATCAGGTGGTTGAAGTACTCGCTCACGCTGTCCTTGATGTCGTTGAGGCCGAGCTCCTTGGCGTCGAGCTGATAAACGCGCTCGCCACCGTACTGGTTGACAAAGCGGATGCCGCGCTCGTCGTTGCAGCGGCTGCGGCCGACGCTGATGAGCTGGAACAGCGAGGTGCGCTTGTCCAGGATCTCGAAGGGGCCGTGGAAGAAGTCGCAGGTGTTGATGGTGCAAGAGTCGATCTGCAGCATCTCCTGCACGTTGCAGATGCTAAAGACGTAGGCGGCACCAAAGAGCGGACCCTGGGCCATGACGTTGATGCAGGGCTTGTCGGCGTTCTGCTCGGCCCACTTGGCAGCGAGCGGACGGGTGTACTCGACGGCCTTGCGATAGATGGGGTCGACCAAGTCGAACGCGGCCATAGCGGTCTCGTACTCGGCATAACCCTCGGTCTGCTGCGTGAGCTCCATGGCGATCATGGTCACGACGGCGGAGTTGGTGCGGCCCATGCAGGACTCGTCGACGGCCAGGCTGTCGTACTTGATCTTGTAGTCGCAGACCTCGGTGAGGCCGGACTCGTCAACATAGATGGCGATGGTGCTGGCGCCGTGGTCCTTGGCGACCTGGGCGGCGACGATGGTCTCCTTGGTGCCGCGCATGGACACGACGACGGCCAGGGTGTTCTCGTTGACGTAGGCCGGGGTGGCGTGCACGAACTCATTGCTGGTGTAGCTGGAGCTCACGACCTGCGTGGCCTCGTGCTCCATAAAGTACTGGGCAGGATAGTTGCCGCCGTTGGATCCGCCAGCGCCAATCCACACGACGCGCTTGATGCCGCCCTTGTCTGCCTTGTCAGCCAAAACCTGGGAGACGACATCCTTAACCTGTTCCTGAGTAGTCATCGTGCATCAGCCTTTCTTCTCGTTTGATGCTCTCGATGGCATACAAGTTACATACATGTTTTGGTTATGTCGACTAGTTGTATGCTATATTTGTCTTAGAAATTTTGCTGATGCGGTTTTTGATAATTGGCTACCAGCGGTTTTGTTGTCGTATTGAATACATGCCTGATTAGATATTCATACAAGTTAGATACAGGTTGATCGCATGAACGCTTCATCTAAAAAGAAACTGAGCCAGTACGAGCGCTTGGCGGGCATGTTGCGCGACCGCATCGCCGCCGGCACCTACGCGCGCGGAGACAAGCTGCCGTCCGAGATGGAACTCATGGACGAATCGGGGCTGTCGCGCAGCACCGTACGCCATGCCCTTAAGGTGCTCGTTGATGAGGGTCTGGTTCGAACCGAGCGCGGGCGCGGCGCCTTTGTGGCCGACACGCCCGCACTCCACGAGAACAACCTAGTGTTTTCGAGCTATACCAAGCAGGTCGAAGGTCAGGGCATGAAGCCCACCACGCGCACGGTGGACTCGGGCTTTGCCAAGGCCGCGGGCAATGCGGCCAAGTTCTTCGATGTCGCCGTGGGCAGCAAGCTCGTCAAACTTGTCCGACTGCGTTATCTGGACGATGCGCCGCTGTGCCTGGAGACCACCTATCTACCACCGAGCTTTGAAGCACTCATCGATCGCGATATCAACGGTTCGCTCTACGCGACGCTGCGCCAAGAATTCCATCGCGCGCCAGCACAGGGACATAAGACCTTTGAGGTGTGCTATGCCTCGCAAAACGAGGCGTTTTTGCTCAACGTCGAGCGCGGGCAGGCGCTGATCCTGATCACCGACTACGTCTACGACACCGACGGCCGACCGCTCCATGTCTCTAAGCGCATCCAACGCACCGACCGCGCCAAATACACCGAGCCAATCGGCTAACCTGCCAAAATAAACCTGTCCCTAAATGGTAGGTTTGGGGAGGTCGGGGAACCAGGTTGGTTTGGGTTGGTTGGGGACGCGCTCGGCTAGGACCAACTCCATCCAGCACATGTCGTACCAGCGGCCGAACTTTTGGGCGCAGCGGTCGAAGGCACCCACCAGGCGATACCCCATATGGGCATGGAAGTCCTGGCTGTTGTGCGTCAGGTACTCATCGTCCTTGTCGTGCGGCACGGCGATGAGGGCACACATGTTGGTGATGCCCATCGCGATCAGGCACTGCTTGAGCGCGTCATGTAGTTTGCGGCCCAGCCCGCCGTGGCGCACATCACGCGCCAGGTAGATCGACGTCTCGACCGACCAGTCGTATGCCTCGCGGCTGTTAAGCGGGCTCGCATAGGCATAGCCCACCGGACGTCCGTCCAACTCCATCACCAAATACGGATAGCGCCTGAGCGTACGCTCGATGCGCCCGGCGAACTCCTCAACGCTCGGCACCTCATATTCGCAGGTAATCGCCGTCTGGCGCACATACGGCTCATAGATGGCAAGCAACGCCGACGCGTCATCGGGCGTCGCCAGGCGAATCGTCGGCTCGGACATCTCGGTCATACAACCCTTCTCCCCCAAAAAGCAAAGACCGCCCTGCGCCAAACCCAGCGCAGGGCGGCCCCTCGTCATTACATCAGGCTACAGGACAGCCGCCAGCGCGTCGATGTCCTCCTGCGTCGTGGCCCAGCTAGTGCAAAAGCGCACCACGGTGTGGGTCTCGTCGTACTTTTCCCAGTACTCGATCGAGGCATGCTCGCGAATGCGGGCCATGTCCTCGTTGGGCAGAATCACAAACTGCTGGTTTGTGGGCGTCTCCAAGAAGAACTGGTAACCGCGCTCGTGCAGCACGCGACGAAGCGCCTGCGCGGTTTCGATCGCCTGGCGACCAATCTCAAAATACAGGCCGTCGGTAAAGAGCGCCTCAAACTGCACGCCCGTCAGGCGGCCCTTGGCCAGCAAAGCACCGTGCTGCTTAATACGCGGAATGGGATGCGCCGGAGCGTGCATGCCGCAAAACACCACAGCCTCGCCGCAGAGCGCGCCGCACTTGGTGCCGCCGATGTAGAACACATCACACAGCTGTGCCAGCTCGGGCAGGGTAATATCGCACTCATCGGCCGCCAGCGCATAGGCCAGGCGAGCACCGTCCACAAACAGCGAAATCTCGCGCTTCTGGCACACCGCGTGAATCGCCGCGAGCTCGGCCTTGGAGTACAGCGTGCCGTACTCGGTCGATAGGCTCACGTACACGGCACCCGGGAACACCGTGTGCTCGTAGCTCTCGTTTTCGTAGAACACCTGGATATAGTTCTCGAGGTCCTCGGCGTGCATCTTGCCCTCGTAGCCGGGGATGGTGAGCACCTTGTGGCCGCCAAACTCGATGGCGCCCGCCTCGTGGCAGGCGACGTGGCCAGTCTCGGCAGCAACGACGCCCTCGTACGGCGCGAGCAGCATGTCGATCACCGTGGCGTTAGCCTGCGTGCCGCCCACCAGGAAAAACACGTCGGCGTCAGGCGCCTGGCAGGCCTCGCGAATAAGTTGCTTGGCACGCTCGGTATGTGCATCGGTACCGTAGCCGGGCTGCGGCTCCATATTGGTGTCGACGAGCGCCTGCAGCACCGCCGGGTGTGCGCCGTGGGAATAATCGTTGTTAAACGCGAGCATGGCAATCCTCTCTTACCGGGCACGGGCCCGATGATTCAAACGGAGCTATTGTACGCCGTTGGGATAGGCAATACGCGCGGCAAGGCACTCAAGTGCCAGCACCAGGGCAAAGCCGCAGCTCACGTCACTCAAAAAATGCGCCCCGATCACGATACGGCCAAAGGCGACGAGCGCCGCGACCACAGCCGCCGTCCAAAAGACCACACGACGGCGCGACGGCTTTTCCTTAAAGGCCGTCGCGGGAAGCCCAGCGAGCATGAGGCCGATCGCCGCATGCGCGGTGTGCCCACTCGCGAACGACTTGAAGCCGTCCTTGACTACACCGGCGGCAATATAGGCCCACTTGTCGGGGTTGCCGATCACCCACCACGGCTGAAACTCGAGTCCCTGCGTCACCTCGATCACGCGCATGCGCGGGCGCGACCACAGCGGCTTGACGACCACGTTGAGGATAATGGCCTGAGCGACCCACACGGCAAGTACCATCAACGCCCAGCGCGTGAGCTCGTCGGGCTCGGTCGTGCGCGTGAGACGATAGACGATGAAGTTAGCTGCGATGACCAGCACAAACGTCAGCACCAGCTGAAACGCAATAAGCTTGCCGCCGACGCGCAGCGATCCGATAATCTCGTAGCCGACCAGACCCACGTTGATCAAAACGCCCAGCGCAGCGAGCCACTTGCTCGCCTCGGAATCGGGGCGTCCCGAGCGCACGAGCATAACGCCCGCGATGCTCGCCGTCAGCTCGAACGGCAGCTCACCGGCCGCCTCGACAAAGCGACCGTACATGCTGCCGATGTTGAACAGCGCACTCGAGATCTGATAATCGAAGAAGCTGCCCACGCCCAGACAAAGGCACAGGACAACCGCGATAATGGCGACATCTTTCTTATAGATGTATCCGAACATGCTTTCCTTTCGATGGAGCCAGAGTGCCCAAATGGGGTGTTTGCAGCGTCGACTCGCTAGTCATCATCACTAGCACCCAACTGCTGCAGCAGCATGAGCGCCGCCGTCACCGGGCCGGTGCCGTCGTTGGCGTCGAGGCCGCGACCCAGGCCGCTGCCCGCACCGGCGCCCGCCTTGTAGGGCACCGACAGCTTGCGGCTCTTGGGGAAGTTCACCGCGCCATAGCGGGTCTTAAGTTCAAAGGCCACCTTCTTGGGCACGTCGACGCCCAAAAACGTGATGCGGCCGCCGCTGAGCGTGACGCTCTCGAGCCCCAGGCGCTCGCCGCGAATGCGGATTCGTGCGCGATTGAACAGGTTGAGTCCCGCCAGCGGCAGCTCGCCATGCGCAGCCTCGGTCTCCTCCTGCACCTCATCGATGCTCTCTAGGTCCTCGGCCGCTGCGAGCTTACGGTACACGAGCACGCGCTGATCCACCGCCGGCAGGTACTCCTCGGACAAGAAGTAGTCGGCCGGCAGGTTAATACCCACGCTCGCCGCCTCCACGCCGGCGTCGTCATCGCCGCGCGCCTCAGCCACGGCCTGGCCCAGCATCTGCGTAAACAGGTCAAAGCCCACGCTCGACAGGTTGCCGTGCTGCTCGGCTCCCATAAGCGAGCCGGCACCGCGAATCTCCAGGTCGCGCATGGCGATGCGCATGCCGCTGCCCAGGTCCTGGAACTCGGAAAGTGCGGTCAGGCGCGCCGTCGCCTCCTCGGTGAGCGGCAGCTCGCCCGGGAACATAAAGTACGCGTAGGCCTGCGTGGCAGAGCGGCCCACACGGCCCTTGAGCTGGTAGAGCTGTGCCAGACCCAGGCGCTGCGAGTCCTCGATGATGAGCGTGTTGGCGGTCGCGTTGTCGATGCCGCTCTCCACGATGGTCGTGGCGATGAGCACGTCGATCTTTTTGGTCGCGAACTCGATCATCACATCCTCGACCTCGCGCGGGCTCATCTTGCCGTGCGCCACGCCCACGCGCGCCTCGGGCGCGGCCTCGTGCACGCGCGCCACGGCGTCGTCGATGGTCTTGACGCGGTTGGACACGTAGTACACCTGACCGCCGCGGCCCACCTCCAGGCGAATCGCCGCGCTCACCACGTCGGGGTCGTACTCTCCCACGTGCACGATTACGGGGCGGCGCCCGGTCGGCGGCGTCGTGATCAGGCTCATGTCGCGCACGCCGCTCGTGGCCATCTGCATGGTTCGCGGAATCGGCGTTGCCGAAAGCGTGAGCACGTCAATCTGCTCGCGCAGGTTCTTGAGCTGCTCCTTGTGCTGCACGCCAAAGCGCTGCTCCTCGTCAATGATCACCATGCCCAGGTTCTTGGGGTTCACATCGGCCGAAAGCAGACGATGCGTGCCGATGAGCACATCAATCGTGCCCTCGGCAAACGCCTTGAGCGCGCGCTTCTGCTGCGCCGGGGTGCGGAAGCGGCTGAGCACTTCGACCTCGAGGCCAAACGGGGCAAAGCGCTCAAAGAACGTCTCGTAGTGCTGCTGGGCCAGAATGGTCGTGGGGCAGAGCACCATGACTTGGCGGCCGGAGTCCACGCACTTAAACGCCGCGCGCAGGGCAACCTCGGTCTTGCCGAAACCCACGTCGCCGCAGAGCAGGCGATCCATGGGCTTGGGCGCCTCCATGTCGGCCTTGATGTCGGCGATAGCCTCCAGCTGGTCGCGCGTCTCGTCGTAAGGGAAGCTCTCCTCCATCTCGATCTGCTCGGGCGTATCGGGCGGACAGGCGATACCGGTAATCGACGAGCGGCGCGTATACAGGTCGACCAGGTCAAACGCCAGCTTTTTGGCGTTCTTGCGCGCCTTGTTGGTGGCACGCGTCCAGTCGGCGGTGTTGAGCCTGGTCAGGCGCGGCTTGTCGCCGTCGGGGCCAACGTAGCGCGTGATGCGGTCGACCTGTTCGAGCGGCACGTAGAGCTTGTCGCCATCGGCATATTCCAGCAAAAAGTAGTCGCGTTCCTTGCCGCCCACTTCCTGGCGCGCGATCTCGCTAAAGAGCGCGATGCCGTGGGTAGCGTGCACCACGTAGTCGCCCGGCTTAAACGGGAAGGTGATCTGCGTAATGTCAACCTTGCGGCGGCTGCGCGCGCGGTTGGCATCCATGCGGGCATTGAGGTCGGCGATCGAGAACACGGCCAAATTGGCGTCGGGCACCACCACGCCCTGCGGCAGGGCAGCGTCAACAAAGGTCACGCGCCCGCGCGAGATGGTGGGCACGGCAGCGCCGGCGGCAGCCTGCGCGGCGCCCGCCTCGAGCGAGCGGGCGTTGAGCGCGTCGGCCTTACGCTCGCGAATGGAAGCATGGGCCTCCTGGCGTGCGGCACGGTCGGCGGAATCCGCCGCTGCCACGCGCACGCGGTCGCCGATAGCGCCGGCGTTTTCGGGCGCTGCCGTCAGCGACTCCTCAAAGGTAATGCCCTCGTCGCCAAAGGTGAGCTCCATCGACTCGCGCGCACCGCGGTCGGGGATGGCAAACACGCAGGCGTAGCGCTTGCCCACGACTTCCTGAATGCGCGTCATAAAGCGATTGTCCGAGCCCGCAATGGCCGGCTGCTCAATCTTGAGCTCCGCCGTCACCGCGCCGCCGGCACGGATCAGGCTCACGTAGTTCAGGCGCTGCTGGGCACCAAAATCGAGCTGCTGGGCACGTACATACAGGCCATCCAGCCGGTCAATCCCTGCCTCGCCAGCACGCGCCTCGATATCCTCGTAGGCACGCAGGCAATCGTCGAACAGCGAGCGCGGCTCGGACAGAACCACGAGTGCCTTGCCGCTCACGTGCGCCAACGGGCTTACGGTCTGGCCGTACATCACCGGCAAAAAGCGGTCGAGCTCGGGCGTGACGACACGCGCATCCACCATCTCGAGCAGCGCCGCCAGTTTGCTGTCGTCCTGGCTGGCGCGATAGAGCGCCACATGCATGTTGTGGACGGCCTCGTCGGTAAGCGCCAGCTCACGGCAGGGGAAGATCTCGATACTGTCCTCGTTACCGATGGTCTGCCCCGTTGAGCTCACCATGCGGCGGATGCGGTCAATCTCGTCGCCAAAGAACTCAATGCGCACGGGCGCTTTCTCTTGTGCGGGGAACACCTCGACGGTGTCGCCGTGAACGCGGAACAGACCGGGCGCATCAGCGGCGCCGGCATTGGTGTAGCCCATGCCCACCAGGCGATGCGGCACCTCGTCAAAAGGAATCTCCTCGCCCACCGCAAAAGTAGTGGACTCCCAGTAGCGGCTCTCGACTGGCGGCACGCAGCGCAGCAGCGCACGGGCCGAGGCAACCATGATGCAGTTGTCCCCGCGCACGATGCGTCCCAAGGCCTCGCAGCGCTGCGCCACCACGGCGTCGTCGGGCGTCTGCTCGCGCCAAGGGTAGTCCTTGCGCTCGGGAAAGCGGCACACGTGCGCCAGCCCCACATAGGCGGCCAGGCTGCGCGCAGCGCGATCGGCCGCGTCCTCGCCGCTCACGATATAGACCGTGGGGCGCGGACGGCGCGCAAACTGGGCCGCCGCCATAAGCGTGCGACCCGACTGCGACACGGCCAACGTCACGTCCTCGCCGGCATCGAGCCCGGCCTCGACGGTCTGCAGCGCCTCGGCAGTGTAGAGCTGCGCGGCTATTCGGTGAATGAGCATGCTGTTCCTCCGGCATTGCAACGCCAAAAGCCCGCCGAGGCAAGCTCGGCGGGTATGCGGCGGATTTCATTGCCTGTCATGGTAGCGCATGGAGAGGACTCCGGCTCAAGGGCAAACCCAGCCCCGCAAAAAACGCCAGACGAAGATGCGTTCCGCCCTACCCCGCTACGCGCACGCTGGGGCACAAATCTGCCAGCGGACACTCGTCACACTTGGGTTTGCGGGCGTCGCAGACCTCGCGACCGAAGGTGATCCACTGATGGTTAACCGACTCCCAATACTCGTGCGGCAAAATCTTGAGCAAATCCTGCTCGGTCTTGAGCGGCTCCTTTGCATGCGTCTTGGGACTCAGCATCAGGCGGTGCGCAATGCGGTTGACGTGCGTGTCCACCGCAATGCCCTCCACGATGCCATACCCCACGTTGAGCACGATGTTCGCCGTCTTGCGTCCCACGCCCGGCAGCTTCACGAGTTCCTTCATGTCGGCCGGCACCTCGCCGCCATAGTCGGCGACGATCATCTGCGCGGCCTCGACGGCATGCTTGGCTTTGCTCTTGTAGAAGCCGAGTGACTTGATGGTGTCTGCCACGTCAGCCACGCTCGCCCCGGCCATGGCCTCGGGCGTGGGCCACTGGGCAAACAGCCGCGGCGTCACCTTGTTGACCTGCGCATCGGTCGTTTGCGCCGAGAGCAGCACCGCGATCAGCAGGCGGAAGGGATTCTCGTGATCCAAAAAGCACTCGACCGGGCCATAGCGACGGTTGAGGCGCTCACACACCTCGATGGCGCGCTCGCGCTTGGCGGCATTGGTCTCGCGTGGCATAACGACTCCTCGGCTCAACGGCACAATAAACTTATGGGCACAATTGTCCCACGTCCGAGACGCTTACGCCTCCAAGAATGCGCCGGTCTGACGGCTCCACAGGCTCGCGTACTCGCCACCCGCCTCGACGAGCTGCGCATGCGTGCCGTCCTCGACGATCTCGCCATCGGCCAGCACCACAATGCGGTCGAGCGCCGCCACGGTGGACAGGCGGTGCGCCACCACAATGGAGGTACGTCCACGCATCAGGTTTTCGAGCGCCTCCTGCACCAGCGCCTCGGACTCGCTGTCGAGGGCAGAGGTCGCCTCGTCGAGCACCAGAATCGGCGCGTCGGTTAGGATGGCGCGGGCGATAGCCACGCGCTGACGCTGGCCGCCCGAGAGCTTGACGCCGCGCTCGCCCACCATGGTGTCAAAGCCACGGGGCAAGCGGTCGATAAACTCCAGGGCATTGGCCAGGCACGCGGCCTCGCGAATCTGCTCATCAGTGGCGTTGGGACGACCGTAGGCAATGTTTTCGCGAATGGAGCGGTGAAACAGCAGCGCCTCCTGCGGCACGTAGGCAACCTGGCGGCGCAGGCTCTGCTGCGTGCAGCGCGAGACGTCCTGGCCGTCCACGAGCACACGGCCGCCCTGCACATCGTCCAAGCGCAACAGCAGCTTGGTGAGCGTCGACTTGCCCGAGCCCGATTTACCCACCAGGCCCACGCGCTGGCCCGCCGCCACGTGAAGCGTCAGGTCGTCGAACACGTTCTCGCCCGCCGCAGCGTCACGATATGCAAAGCTCAGGTGCTCAAAATCAATCGCGCCCTCGGTCACTTTGAGCTCAGGGGCGTCCGGATCGTCTGCCACCAAACGTGGCTCGTCCAGCACGCGCGTCATCTCGGCCGCATCGCCCAGCGCGCGGTTAATGCGCTGCATCATGGAGCTTACGTAGTTCAGGCGCATGGTGAGGTTATAGGTGTAGGTAAAGATCATGACGAGCGAGCCGGCCGAGATGCCAAACCACGCGTTGCCGCCCGCCACGAACCCACTCACCACGGCCATGGTGATGACGATAAGGCCCGAGGTCGTAAAGTTGCGCTGCATCATGGCGTGCATCGAGACCGTCTCGGCGTCGCGTGCGGCGCGGTCGGCGGTATCGAACAGGTCGCGCTCAAAGTCCTCGCGCCCACAGGTCTTGACGGCCAAGATGTTCGTGACCGCGTCGGAGAGCACGCCCGAGAGCTTGTTCTGCGCGGCGGACGTCGCGGCCGAAAGCGGCATGATGCGCTTGTACATAAGCCAGACAAACGCAATGTAGACGACCATGATGCACACCAGGATCACGGTAAACGTCGGTACCACCGGGGCGAGTGCGGCCACGGTGCAGATGACCGAGGTGATGGTGGGGATGAGCGAATACACCGTCACGTCGACCAGACCCGTGTAGCCGCTCATAAAACGGCTTGTCTGGCTCACAAGCGATCCGCCTAAGCGGCTGGTGTGAAATGTCATGGATTGATTGGAGAGCGTGTCGAAGCACAGGCGCGCCAGGTGATAGTTGCCCGCAATCTCGAGCTTGTAGACGGTGTAGTCCTGCAGCTTGGAGAGGATTTGGCCCACTAGGTTAACGAGCACGAGCGCCAGAATGTAAGGAGCAAAGACCTCAAACACCTGGTCGCCTGCCACGGGACCGGCCTGGACGCGGTCGACGATGAGGGCCATCACATAGGTGTTGGCAAACGTGAGCAAAAAGATGTAGCCCGCCGACGAGAACACCGAGAGAAAGACGATCAGCGGCTGCGTGCGCGTGACGTCCCAAAAACGCTGCAGCGTGCGACGCACGGTGGAGCGTTTGAGCGGACTGGTGTTTCTCTGAGACATGGGCTTCCTTTCGCGTCTGATAGGGCGAAACGCCATTGTTGCACACTAAAGCGCACTTCAGGCAAGTGCGACGCGAAAAGCGCCCGCGCCCCGCGCTTGCGCAGGCGCCCCGCCGTCAGATGAAGCTAGTCCTCGTCTTTTTGGTCTGCGAGCAGGCTCGCAGACGTAAGCCCCAAGATCTCGTCGGCCTCCTCGGCATCTTCCAGGGCGTCGATGTCCTTGAGCTTGCGCTCCATGACGTTGGTGCGCGTGGTGATGATGCCCTCGACCGTTTTGCCCGCGGTCTCGATCTGCTGCTGGGCGCGGCGCAGCGCCTTTTGATAGCGCGGCAGCTCGGCCTTGACAGCGGAGAGCACGCGCAGTACATCGTCGGTGCGTTTTTGCAGCTTAAACGTTTGGTAACTCATCTGCAGGCTGTTGAGAATGGCCGCCATGGTGCTGGGGCCGGCAACGTTGACGTGATAGTCGCGGCCCAGGGTCTCGATAAGCCCGGGGCGGCTGACGACCTCGGCGTACAGTCCTTCAAACGGCACGAACATGATGCCAAAGTTGGTCGTTGCCGGCACACTCAGGTACTTTTCGCAGATATCCTTGGCCTCGCGCTTGACCATGGTGTCGAGCGTCTTGCGCGCAGCCGCCACGGTCTCCGCATCGCCCGACTCCTGCGCGTCGAGCAAATGCTCGTACGCGTCGCCCGGAAACTTGGAGTCAATCGGCAGCAGCACGGGGTCGCCCTCGTCCACCGGCAGCTTGACGGCAAACTCAACACGCTCCGAGGCTCCGGGCCTGGTGGCAACGTTTTCCAGATACTGGTCGGGTGTGAGGATGTCCGCCAGAATTGCACCCAGCTGCACCTCGCCCAAAATACCGCGCGCCTTCACATTGCCCAGCACGCGCTTAAGATCGCCCACGCCGGTGGCGATGGACTGCATGTCGCCCAGGCCCTTGTACACGGCCTCGAGCTGGTCGCTCACCTGCTTAAACGATGCCGACAGGCGATCGTTGAGCGTGCGGGAGAGTTTCTCGTCCACCGTCGCGCGCATCTGATCGAGTTGCGCATTGTTGTCTTTGCGGATAGCACCCAGCTGGGCATCGACCGTCTCGCGCACCTTGTCCAGGCGGTGCTCGATGCCCTCGCGGTTGGCACCGAGCTGTTGGGCCGTCTCGCGGCGAAGGTCATCCATCCGGTCAGCAGCTTGCGAAAACTCACGTGCGATGGTCAGGTAACGTTGCTGCTCCACGGCCGCATCTGTCGTCTGCTGCTGCGCGATGGCGTTGGCCGTGCGGCGAGTTTCGGCCAGCGCGACGTTCAGGGCATCGAGCGCGTTGTTGGCCTGCTCGAGTGCTGCCAGCGTTTCCGCGCTACTGTCGCCACGCTCCCGCAACTCGGCACGCAGGCTCTTGAGCTGGAGGGCGCAAGCCACAGCAACCCCCACCGCCACCAAAGCGATCACAACAAGCACAATATCAATAGCAGACATAAACTCCGCCCAACAAACCCAATCGAGCACCAATCAAAACCGCGATCAATCTTACCCCGTCACACACACCGGGCGCCCGGCCCCTTCTTGGGTGCCCCTCTCCTCCGCATATTCCATAATGCGGCGCGCCGTTTTCCTGCTCACCTTTGAGTCATCGCCGGCTAAATATGCGTACACGTTTCCCTTATTCAGATTCAAATCGCGGCAGAGACCGTAGCGCGTTACACCCGATTCCTCTAGCGCTCCCAACGTTCTTTTTCGCATCAGGGCGTTGATCCTTCTGTCCGCCACTGGCTTTTCCTTCACCGCTCTATACGCACGCCAAACGTTGGCATAACGATTAGGAAGTTTGTCCTCAGCGCATAGAGATGCCAGGCTACCCATTTGGGCGTACAAGGACAAAACGCCTCGGTAACCCTCTTCCATCCACGAACCCTCGGATAAGCCCAGAACGTATTCGGCTTTACCCTGTGCCAAAGCGAGCAAAAACAGGGGCTCCGCCACGCGCGGCGCAACCGTCGTCGCTTGCTTAACCAGTTTTCTAAAACTGAGCGACTGCTGTCCGGATAGCTCTCGGCAATAGCCTTTTAAGAATCCCTCAAAGGTCAGATTCAACCGAGCACCTCCTTTTTGTATTGGCTGTATGCGCAGACCATCTCTTGATAACTCCGCTCCGAAGGCGACGACGCCAGCGCCTCGCCCTCGTCGAATATAAGCCGTTCGAGCAGCCCCCAATCAAGTCGGTCGACGAATGCCCGACTATGAAGATCGACGATGTCGTTCGGGCGGCAGGCATAGAGCTTCATTACCGCCAGGTCCTCCAAGGATGGCGTAAAGTACCTGATAAAGCGCGCCCCAATATCCAAGGGAATCAAACGATCTTCGTAATTGAACGGCATCTGATTACAATATGCCACCGCCATACCATTCACCTCGGGGTATCGAGCTATGATCTCACGGAGGCACCTATCTGCCTCAAACACATCAATGTCATGTGTAACCGAACGATTCGTCACATCGTTTAGCATGAAGGCGCTTCCTCCCACCAATACAACGTTCGGCCTGTCGTCTCTTGGACCTATTTCCAGCTCCGCCTCTTCGTCAATGCCCAAAAGAGTCTGTTCTAAATCCTGCTTATACATAACAAATCCTATTATTATTCATCTTCAATAATACTATTCAGTCGCACGACAGGACCAACAGGATGCAAGAATTCCGCTCGTGGCGATAATCCCTACACCCTAGAAGTCCTAATGTGGCAAACGCTAACTCTCCCAGCCGGCGCGGATTGTTGTTATGACATCGCCTAGGCGCTGGCCGAGGGCTGACAGATGTTGGAGCACTTCGCCGGGCGAAGCACCGTTGAGGATGCAGGTGAGCGCATACGACGCCAGAAAGATGGCCGCAAGCCCTAACGGGATGAGCACGATCATCGCCAAGGTGCGCAGGCGCTGGCCCACGCGGCGACGACGCGCACGACGCTTGTCGAACGCGAGCTCCTGCGCATATGAATCTTGCTGTACGGAATAGGCCTCTGGTGCCGATTCGCACCCGGGCACAGCTGCAGGTACAGCAGCGGGCACGACATTTTGCGCAAAGGGCTGGGCTGCCGCCCCTTGCATTTGCATCTCCATGAGTCGTTGCTGCTGACGCAGCATGCGCTCAGCTTGTTGCTGCGGAGTCTCAAGAAACAGGTCCATGTTGGCCTCCAAAGTCGGAGCATTCGACGCTTACGACCAGCATCCCGCACCGCCATGACCGCGACAACGCAATCGCCGGCAATAGCCACAAAGTTTCTTTTGCTCAAAAGCTGTCGAAAAGCTCAACAACTCCCCTACCAGCACTTTCTCTGAGCTTTTTTCGCCAGCAATCTTTTGGCCTTCCACCCTTACGCCAACTGACCAAAATCTAACCAAAAGCTTGACGAAAATTGTGGAGACCGGGACCCCTTACAAAAACGTGCCGCCCCAAAAGGGGCGGCACGCTAACTTCTTATCAGTTTTTCAGTAACGAGCATGCGACGACCCAACGCCGGGGCGCAGGGCGGGGAAACCTTTGCCTCGCGCGACCCTGCGAAGCCGTGAGCGAGAGGGAAAGGTTTCCCCGCCCTGCGCTCCGTGGTCGGTGAGGACAGACTACATGCCCGCGAGACCGCGGGCGGCGGTGGCGCACATAAACGCCAGGACCAGAATCACGAGCGAGCCGGCAATGTCAGCCAGGGCGCCCGCAAAGCGACGCTCAAACAACCAGCTCTCAAAGTGCGGGGCGACGTTGCGCCAAACACGCCACAGCAAGATGCCCATACCGATGACGCCTGGGATATTGAGCAGTAGGATCTCGGAGCACAAAAGACCGATCAGGTTGCCGGCGGCAAAACCAGCGTCGCCCTCGCAGTATTTGCGATAAATCATGTACAACATGTACGCCACAAACGGCTGCAGGCACGCAGAGATAAACGTAACCACCATCGAGGGGTCCTGAGAAAAGACATCGGTGAGTTTATCGACACTCGTGGCATCTTTCGAAGCCAAGAACAAGCCAATGACCACCACGGGCACCACGCCCAAGATAACCTCGACCAGAGTAAACAACTTAGCAGTCAGATCCTCGCTAGCCGTATTGAGGTGAGGCGCCCACTCAGGATGAGCATGCGCGCCAACCTTCTTGTCCTTCTCGACACGATCGACCTTTTTACCCTCGGCAACCCGACGACCAGGATCCTTGCGAGTTCCCGCCGCAGCAACCCGAGCCCGAGACTTCTTACCCATAACCAACACCTCACAAGAGGAAACGAATAGCCAACGCTACCCAGTGTACCCTCTAAGCAACGTCACCGCCCCAACCGGCCCCCACAAAAACGTGCCGCCCCATAAGGGGCGGCACACAAACTTCTTATCAGCTTTTCTGTAACGAGCACGCGACGACCCAACGCCAGAGCGCAGGGCGGGAGGCCGGATCGCCTTCCCTCAACGCGACCCTGCGGAGCTGTGAGCGGGGAGGGAAGGCGATCCGGCCTCCCGCCCTGCGCTCCGCAGCAGCCAGCGCCAAGCGCTAGTAGTTCACCACCTGCTCCTCAAAGTACGCCTTCGGGTGGTTACACACCGGGCACACCTCAGGCGCCTCGGCACCAACGTGCAGGTGCCCGCAGTTCAGGCACTTCCACACCTTCACGCCCTCACGCTCAAACACCTCGCCCGACTCGATGCGCTCGACGAGTTTGTTGTAGCGCTCCTCGTGGGCCTTCTCGACGGCGGCGACGCCACGGAACTTCTCGGCGATCTCGACAAAGCCCTCCTCCTCGGCGGTCTTGGCGAACTCGTCGTACATCGTGGTCCACTCGTAGTTCTCGCCCGCAGCGGCGTCGCGCAGGTTGTCCAGAGTGCCCGGAACGGCGCCGTCGTGCAGATACTTAAACCACAGCTTGGCGTGCTCGGACTCGTTGCCCGCCGTCTCGGCAAAAATATTCGAGATCTGAACGTAGCCGTCCTTTTTGGCCTTGGATGCATAGTAGCGATACTTGGTGTGTGCCTGGGACTCACCGGCAAAAGCGGTCTCGAGGTTCTTCTTGGTTTGGGAATTCTCAAAATCCATAGGTGTACTTCCCTTCAACGCATGCCGCCCACAGACTTTGAGCGGCCTTGCTTTAAGGATGCCCTCATGCCGAGAATTTAAACCTTACAATCCCGTTCTTCAGATTCGAGTGAGC
Source organism: Collinsella aerofaciens (assembly GCA_008668235.1). Taxonomy (GTDB): domain Bacteria; phylum Actinomycetota; class Coriobacteriia; order Coriobacteriales; family Coriobacteriaceae; genus Collinsella; species Collinsella aerofaciens_K. The sequence continues at coordinate 24,624 of RQCP01000013.1, forward strand.
TACACACTCAGCCAACGATCGCCCTCGGAGCCGCAAAAGCCCTCGAGCTCCAGATCGGCAAGAATGCTTGCGACCAGCTCGCGCTCGACCGGCTCTCGGCCGGCTGCCGTCTCCATCTCGTTAACGCCTGCAACGGCTTCATCGAGCGTAATACCTGCCGGTTGTCCATCGCGCGCCGCCAGCAGCATGCGCACAATGTGGGCGCGCTTTTGGCGACGCGAGCCCTCAAACTTGGACTGACGACTATAGCCCGCCGACCGCCTGGACGGATTGGGCAGCGTCTTTTTAAGATACGCGCCGTAATCCAGCAACGCGTAATACCATGCGCGCGGCGTGTCGGCATCGTCTTGAGGCACGGCAAAGGGCGCAATCTCATCCGCCGCCGCACCAGGGGCCGCCGGACAGGCGGCTTGAATCAGCGGCACCAGCTCGCGATCGGGAACGGCCGGCACATCGGGAAAGAAATGATGCAAAAAGACCGTGCGCACATTGGTCTCTAGATACACGCCTGGAAGATCAAACGCAAACGAACGGATGCCCTGCGCCGTTGCCGGGCCAATGCCGGGCAGAGCGACCAAGTCACGCGTCTCACGCGGAAACTCCCCGTCCCAGTCCTCTACAACGCGCTGAGCGGCCCCATGAAGCGCCAGAGCGCGTCGGTTGTAGCCCATGCCCTGCCAAGCGTCCAAAACATCGGAAGGCGCGGCCTGGGCAAGCGCCTGCACAGTCGGAAAACGATCGAGCCACACCGGCATGCGCGCCTCCACACGCGGCACCTGCGTTTGCTGCAGCATGACCTCAGAAAGCCAAATGATGTACGGATCGCGTGTGCGGCGCCACGGAAGGTCGCGATAACGCAGGACCCCTTCCGAACGAATCATCGAACGAAAGGGGTCCTGAATCATGGCTATGCTCCTTATGCGGCGCTATTCCTCCCGGTAAGCGCACGCGCAGGTGGCGTACTCGGGAAACGCTTCGCGGTCGGCGAACTTGGGATCGACGGCCGGGAACTGGCGGTGAGCGACGATGTCGCCGAGCGAAACGGAATCGAGGTAGTCGCGCATCAACGCCTGGGCTCCGGCCCACAGGGGATGATAGCAGCACGCGCCCATGCGCGCACAGTCACCATCGGGCGCGGTGCAATCGTTCATAACCATAGGACCCTGAACGGCCTCGACGACCTGGCGGATAGTGACGTCGTCCGGACTGACCTTGAGACGCATGCCACCGTGGACGCCGCGCAGGCTCTCCACAATACCGGCCTGGACCAAACCGTGCTGAATCGAGCGGGCAAACGAATACGGGACATTGACCTCTTCGGCAGCGGTGCGAACAGAAAGCAAACGCTCCGGATCCTCGGCAAGCATCGCCAGCATACGAAGGGCGTAATCAGTCTTCCTCGATATGTCCATTTTTCCCCTTTCAAGGAATACGAACAGCTCGAACGAGCTCCGGGGCCGGCTTGTGTCGAGACGCTAAATGACCGCTAGGACATCCAAATGATAAATAGGATATCCACTGAGTGCCGCGCTTGGAGCGAAATGCATCAGATGCGGCCTACAGTGCAATTTAGTATAACCTAACCCCCTGTCTCGTTGAACAGGTGTTGCGCAACAAAGCTGTTGTTTAGACAGATATACTTACTGGATTTTACTTGCGTTCCCGAAGACGCGGGGATTCTGGGCGAAGATGCGCCAGGGCGATCGTTCTATCGAAACAAAGTGCATCAAACGCAAAAAGCCACGTCCGAAGACGTGGCTTTAATTGCGTTGGCGGGAAGTACGGGGCTCGAACCCGCGACCTCCGACGTGACAGGCCGGCGCTCTAACCAAACTGAGCTAACTCCCCAGGCAGGCGTTCGCGTTTGTTTCCGCTCGCGTGCGCTGCGGGGATTAGTATACACAGAAGTCTGTCCGGCGCGCAACAACTTTTTTGAAAAATTTTTTGGGGCCATCCGGGAGGGCTTACGGGGCTGAGGGCCGGGGTTTAGTTTGGTGCTGTAGAGTCCTGCGGAAGACGGAAAGCACATTAAGTGCTTTCCTTTGCGTGCGGAACTCGCGACAAACTTAACCCCCGCCCTCAGCCCCGGAAGCCCTCCCTGCCGTCACATTATTCAACCAGTTTTGCGGGCGTGCGCCGCTGCGCGGCTAGCCCGCGTGCTCCTCGGCGGGGTTGGTCTGATTGTTTTTGTTGAAGCTCTGCCTTTTGCTCAAATGGAAACGGGGGACGCATCTGCATCCCCCGTTTTTGTTGCGGTTAGTCTAGGTCAATAAACTTGGTGCTTAGGATCTTGCCGTCTTTGACGAGCATTCTGGCCATGGTGGGGCCTCGAGTGCCTCTGGGGTAGCTGGCGCTGCCCGGGTTGAGGACTAGGCAGCGGCCCACTTGGGCTTCTTTGGTTACGTGGGTGTGACCGTTGATGGCTACGTCTACGGATCCCACCGGAAGGTCTTCGCGGTAGTGGGCTACGGCGAATTTGAGGCCTTCGTAGGTAAAGAGTGCAAGACGGTCTACATCGGGGCCGTAGTCACGGTAGTAATCGTTGTTGCCCAGTACGGCCCGCACGGGGGCGATGGTGCATAGGTGCTCGTAGTCTATCTCTGACGTGAGGTCGCCGGCGTGGATGATCAGGTCTGCGCCCTCAAGCTCATCCAAGAGCGCAGGCGAAAGATAGCCGTGGGTGTCCGAGATGATGTCGATGCGCTTGGCGCTTGCACTGTTCATGGGATCCCTTCCGCAAAAAAAAACGATTCGGCAGATATATACAAAAAGGCCCCACGGCTCCGCAGACGATGGGTCTACAGGGCTGCGGGGCCAGTGTGCTAGAGACTCAGGGCCTTCTTGAGCGGCACGACGCGACGGCGCGAAACCGGCACGCGTTCGTCGACGCCCGTAATGCCCAGCTGGATGGCACCCGAGGGCACCGTCTCGACGTCCGTGACGCACGCCAAGTTGACGATATAGCGGCGGTGAACACGGAAGAAGCCAAAGTCGCAGAGCTTGGCCTCAAACTGCGCCAGCGAGGTCGTCGACAAAAAGCGATCATCGACGGTATAGATGCAGGAGTAATCGTCCTTGGCCATGATAAAGCGAATGTCGTCCACGGGAATGAGCACCTTGCGGCCGCCCTTTTCCACCGGGATACGCTCGATGGTCACCTTGCTGTCCGTAACCGGCTTGGCGCGTTGCATGACCTTCTCGATCGCGCGATCCAAGCGAGCTTCCTCGACCGGCTTCATCAGATAATCGACGGCATCCACGTCGAATGCCTCGACCGCATGGTCACTATACGCAGTCACAAACACGATCGCCGGCGGATTTTTGAGCTTATGCAGCGCCTCGGCAAGTTGCAGGCCCGAGGCACCGGGCATCGAGATATCGAGAAACACGACATCCACGCGACTTTCCATAAGCATCTCGATGGCGGAGCGGACGCTCGACGCCTCCGTGATCGTGCCGATCTTGCCCGTTTGCTCGAGCAGGAAGCGAAGCTCCGAGCGAGCCGGCGCCTCATCATCCACAATCATCGCACGCAGCATAGGGATAAAACCTTTCGTCAACTAACTACGCCGGGCATCCGTCGCATGACGTTGAGCCCGTAGCCCTTTATTTTACTCTTGAATGTCAAAGATGCTCTCTGACAAATCAAGATGAAGGAGCACTTTGGTGCCCTTGCCCGGCGCCGATTCGACACGCGTATAGGAGTGCGGCCCATAAAAGCGATGGATGCGCTCCGAAATATTGTGCATGGCCACACCGGCGCCGCCACCCTGGGGAGAGCTGGCGTCGGGACGGGCAGAGCGCTCGTCAAACAGTCTGGCGGCGGTACCCTCATCCATGCCCACGCCATTATCGGCCACGGCAATCAAGATTGCATCCTCGCCGTCTTGGTGAACGGTCACGTCGATCCTCAGGGCGTCGTCATCGCCCATACCATGACGTACGGCGTTCTCGACAATCGGCTGGATCACGAACGCCGGCACCAGCGTATCTTCCACGTCCTCGGACACATCGAACGTCGCAAGCACGCGGTCCTCGCCAAAGCGGGCCTTCTCAAAGGTAAGGTAGCGCTTGGTCTGTGCAACCTCGCGCGAGACCGGAATAAGCGATCCCGAGTTGTCGAGCGTGGCACGATAGAACGATGAGAACTCACGAAGCAGTTCGCGGGCCCGCAGCGGGTCGGTGCGCGTAAACGATGCAATGGTGTTCAGCGTGTTGAACAGGAAGTGTGGGTTAATCTGCGCCTGCAGCGCACGCACCTCGGCGCGCGCTGTGAGTTCCTTTTGCACCTCGAGCTCGTGGATGGCGAGCTGCGTGGACAAGATCTCGGCAAAGCCCGAGGCAAGCGCGTACTGGGTACGGTCGACGGCGCGCGGGGTCTTGTAGTAGAACTTGAGCGTGCCGACGGTACGATCGCCCACCTTGATGGGGGCGATAATGCCGGCGGGGACTTGGTTGTGCGAGCCATCCGAGCCCACGACATCCACCATACGGTTGAACGACTGCACGATGCCATGTTCGATAACGTAGCGTGTGGCAAGCGTGTGGATGGGAGAATCTGGCAGTAGTTTTTCCTCAAACTCGCCCGCGCAGGCCAACACGTTGCCCTCGTCGGTGATGGCCACCGTCATGGCGCGCGTCTCGGGCAAAATGCGCCGGCACACCAAACGCGCCGACTCCTGCGTCAGACCGCCCTTAATGTCCTCAAGCATGGCCGAGGCCACCGAGAGCGTCTCCTCGGTGTACTGGGAACGCACCGAATCGGGATTGAGCGTCAAAAAGATAAAGATGCACAGAAAGATGCATAGCAGCGCGCAGGCAATCACCGTGGCGATCGGCTCGATACCGGTCACCAAGGCAAAAATAAAGTACACCAGCACGCAAATGGCGCAGGCGACGGCAATGATGCGAAAGATTGATATTGAACTATCGCGCTGGGCGCGGCGGTCGATCATTCGGCCCCCTCCAGGATACTGATCAGTTGTGCGTCACGCCAAAGCCCGTCCATGATCTTGGGCCAAAAGCTCTGGAAACGCAGGTAGCTTGCAGCGTTTTGGCGCGCATAGGCCTTTGCCTCGCCGATACCATGGCGCCAAATGCGCAGGTAGCCCTCATGCTCGCGGGTAAACACGCTGCGGACCATAGCGGTCTTGCGCACGCGGTCGTCGAGCTCGCGCGAAATCCACGGGCCCGGGTAGGGCATGAGCGATGCCGCCGTAACGGGAATGAGCTCCTTTTGATGCGCGGCGAATGTCAACTTGGCCCGTTCGTAGTACCAACGGTATACATCCTGCATAAAGCGCGGTGAGCGCTTTTCGGACTCCGGAGGCAGATGGCGCACGGTCCACTCGTTATCGAACCACACGTCGTAGCCAAACATGCGCATGTTAAAGAGGTAATCCAAGTCCTCGCCGCGGGTGATAAACGGGTCAAAGGCCACACGCGTAAAGGCGCGGGCGTGCAGGGCCATCAGGCCGCCACACACGTAGTTGGAGCGCGAGATGCGGGTGCCCGAGAGCGCCTTTTTCATCCAACGGTTGAACTCGATGCGCTTGGTCCACCAACGATGGCAGATGCCCGCCTTGTCCGTGGGAGCCAGCGGTGAGCCGTCGCGATCGTAGAAATAACCGCTCTTGACCAAGATCGGCAAGCCCTGACGCGTCTGCTGCCCCAACGCATAGGTCGCGCGCTTCATAAAGTCGGCGTCGATGACAGTCTCATCGTCATCCAAAAAGATAACCGCGTCATGCCCCAGCACAGCGGCACAGGCTAGCCCCATGTTGCGGATGGCACCGTAGCCTCGCAGGCTCACGCACTCGCCCGAACCCTTGGGCGCGATCTGAGCAACCCGGTCTGCAATGCGCGAGGCCTGGGTGTTGGTGACAACGGTGACCTTGAGCGTGGGATGCGCGTCGACAATCTCGCGCACGTGCAGCGACACATCGGCTGTGGCAGAAACGGGACAGACCACCAAAAGGATGATGCGAGGGATGTCACGTACCTGCTCAAGCGAGGCCAGGCAGCGGTCGAGTTCGGGATTGTCGGCGTTGAGTCGCGTCGAATGGTCATAGGTGCCAGGGGCGTTTGCGCAAGCGTCATCGCCCGCCCAATACGTTGGAATCACGACTGTGGCGTTCATGCCTTACCCTCCCTGCAACACAAAAACGGGACGCCGCCAAACACAGGCGACGCCCCGCGACCTAGCTGATTCCATCATACCCACTTGGGCAAATCATTGCTCGCAAGTCGCAATGTTTATTGCGGATAACCCCAAAAGAGTACCGTGGACAGGCACAATAGCCGCTCGCTCCTATGCGGCATGCTCTGCCGCCCGAGTCATGCGGGACAGGCGGACCAGCAGCATAAAGCCAACGATCAGCAGCACGCCAATGGAAAGGACGCCCAGCGACGGGTTGCCGGTCAGCGAGGTGACGACCGACACTAGGAAAGTGCCCATGACGCTTGCATAACGACCGAAGATGTCAAAGAAGCCGTAGTACTCGTTGGACTTTTCCTTGGGGATAATGCGGCCAAAGTAGCTACGGCTGAGCGCCTGCACGCCGCCCTGGAACAGGCCGACCATAATGGCAAGCACCCAGAATTCAAAGGCGGTCTTTAGGAAGAACGCGGCGAACAGCACAATGCCCATATAGGCGGCGACTGCCACCAAGATCATGTTGAGCGTGCCCACGCGTCCGGCAAGCTTGCCGTAGATGATGGCGGACGGAAAGGCCACGAACTGCGTGACGAGCAGCGCCAGGACCAACTGGGTCGAATCGATGCCCAAGGCCGATCCGTAGCTGGTTGCCATGGAAATGACCGTGTGCACACCGTCGATATAGAAGAAGAACGCGATCATGTAGACCAGCACGGTCTTGTTGTGGGCGATCTCGCGCATGGTGTGTCCGACCTCGGAGAACACACCGCCCACGATGTGGCCGATGGTGTCCTCGGGACCGCGCTCGCGACCGTACTTTTGCTTATAGGTGCGAATGAGCGGCAGGGTAAAGATGAGCCACCAGGCACCGGTGATGATAAACGACAGACGCGTTGCCAGCATGGTGGGGACACCAAGAGCGGGGCCACCCATGATGAGCGCCAGGCAGATGACGAACGGCACGGTGGAACCGATGTAGCCCCAGGCATAACCCGAGCTGGACACGGCGTCCATGCGCTCGTCGGTGGTAATGTCGGGCAGCATGGCGTCGTAGAACGTCATAGAAGAGTTAAGGCCGATGGTGCACAGCACGTACACGGTCAAAAATGCCATGGCGGACATTGGGATAGCCTGCGCCAGGCAAAGCACCAGGCCCGTGAGGAAGAAGCCCAAGAAGAACTTGATCTTGTTGCCGGCGTAGTCGGCAAGCGCGCCCAGAATGGGCATGAGCATGGCGATGACCAGCGAGGCAATCGTCTGCGCATTGCCCCAGGCGACCACCAGGTCGGCCGAGGAAGCGCCGGTATTGATGGCGTTAAAGTAAATGGGCACCACCGAGGTATTGAGCAGCACGAGGGCCGAATTGCCCACATCATACATAACCCAGTTACGCTCGAGCTTGGTGTATTTCATGGACAGGGACCCTTCGTATTCGCCCGATATGCAGTTAGCTCATCGTACCCCAATTGTCCAGAACCGCCGGTAAGGATTCGGCAAAGGGGCACGCACGAGCCCTATTCCTCGCGGTCGAACTCCTCATCGGCATTGAGCACGCGACCGCTGTAGTTGACGTGACTGGTCACGGCATCCATGTCACCGGTCTCGATAAAACGTGCGACCGTGCACTCGTAATCGACCAGCGCGCGATCAAAGACCTCGGGGAAACTCTCGTTCGAGACCTCGTCGGTAAAGGGATTCTTCCATGTCAGATGGCCCAGGTTACCGGTGCGCTCGGGCAGCTCCGTCGTCACGCGATGGGCAAGGCCGTCGAGCAGCGAGTAGTCGTGCACCAAGCCCTCAACCAGCGAGATCGCGCGCGTCTTTGCGGAGCCGGCCGGCTCAATCGCGCGGTAAAGTCGCTGCATATTGGCAACGGCAGCACCGTACTCCCCCGCCGGAATGTCAATGCCATACACGCGTCCGGCAACATAGCTCATCAGCACGCCGGCCACGCGATTGATGCGATCGGTGGTGACGATCTCGCCCGCCGGCGGGTAATCGTCGACCGTAGCGCCATCGCGTTTAAGCTGCAGCATCAGTACATCCAGGTCGCTCTCGATCACGGCATGGACCTGACTGCTCGAATCCTCAAGCTCTGAGTCGGATTCCACGATGCCAAACTGCTGCTCATAGACAAAGGGGTGGGCGTTGCGGTCGAGCACGTAATGAGACAGCAGGCCCAGCGCAAAGGCGCGACCCAAGCTGGCGTCGCGCGGCAGCAGATGCGACACGCCGTCGCGCAGGCACGCGAACTGGCGAGACATGCGCGACCGATGCATGACCTGCGCCAGCAGCGTGCAGTCGGAAACACGCGGTGTCAGAATGTGAAAGAAAAACGGGTCGGGGCCTTGGTTGCCCAAGATAAAGGCAATGCGCTCTTCATCGGACGTGATGACGCCCTGCGGAAGACGGTCGATGCTTTCCTCGCCAAACAGATGATGGGTGATAAGCGCGGGCATAGTGATCCTTTCGATTTCATTCGATGCCACCCATTATGCCCACCGCGCGCCCATGCCAAACCTGCGATGGTAAACGACGGCACGCAGACCGTCTACGCAAGCCCCAAGTGTGCTTTAACCTCGGCAGCGCGACGGCGGGACACGGGCACCGTCGAGGTTACGCGATCGAGTCTGAGCTCCATAAGACCCGTGGAACCGATCTCGACATTGTGCACGTCTTCCAAATTGACCAGATAGCTGCGATGAACGCGAATAAAGCCCTCGGAGACCAAGCGACGCTCGAGCGAAGAGATCGACTCATTGATCAGGTACGTTCCCTCGGCGCAGATGGCGTTGCAAAAATCGGCGCGCGCCTCAAAGTAGCAGACGTCTGCGGCGGGAATGAACACCTTTTTGCCCCCGCGGTCCACCGTCAGACGCAAAGGCTGGCGCGGAGCGTGGATAACACGACGGGCACCCAAGGCTGCCTCGATCTTGTCGAGTGCCTTTGACAGGCGTGCGTCCTCGACCGGCTTGACGACATAGTCGACCGCATCGAGGTTATACGCATCGGCGGCAAACTCGGCAAACGCCGTCACAAACACAACCACCGGCGGCGTCTTTAGGTTCTGCAGCGTCTCGGCAAGCTCAATTCCCGAGCGGCCGGGCATCGTGATGTCCAAAAACAACACGTTGGGCTTGTTCGAGAGAATCGACTCCGCGGCCTCGGTGACATTGCCCGCCTCGGCAATCTGGCCCACACGCGTATCCTTTTCCAACAGATAGCGTAGCTCAGCCCTAATGGGAGGTTCGTCATCAACCACCAAGATGTTCCAGCCTTCGGACATATGTGCTTCCCCTCTTTTTCTCTCAATCCAACCGCGTGCTACGCCGTCAACGGCGCCGGCTCATGCGGCTCGCCGTTCAGCTCGACGATGACCTGCGTTCCCACGCCCTCCTGGGACTTCACGCGCATGCCGGAATCTTCTCCGTAAAAGAAATGGATGCGCTGAAGCACGTTGAAGAGCGCCAGGCCGCAACCTCGCTTGACGGAGCCGTCGGCGGTAATGCTCTCGGGCTCCTCCAGGCGATGTTGCTCAAACAGATGCGCGCAGACTTCTTCGCTCATACCGATGCCGTCGTCCTCGACGATGATCTCCAAACCGTCATCGGTCTCGAAAGCCCTAACATGAATAGAAAGCGGCTCGGTCTCGCGCTGCGCGTGCTTGATGCAGTTTTCGAGCAACGGCTGCAAGATAAACGGCGGCACCATGCAATCGCGCACCTCAAAGTCGATATCGACCGAGACGCGCAGACGGCCGTCGCCATAACGAGCCTGCATAAGATTGATATAGCGAGTGCCCTGTTCCACCTCGTGCTCGAGCGTTGTGAGGGTATCGGAATCAGAAAGCGTCTGACGGTAGTAATTGGAAAAGTCGATCAGCAGCGACCTGGCCTTGTCCGGCTCGGTACGTACGAGCGACACGATGGTGCTGATGGTGTTAAACAGAAAATGAGGATCGACCTGCGATTGCAAGGCGCGCAGCTCCACGCGGGCCGTAAGCTCGTCCTGGCGCTCGAGCTCAAAGCTCGCAAGCTGCGTGGAAATGAGGTCGGCAAAGCCCGAGGCAAGCGCCGTCTGGCGCATATCGATGCTGCTCAGACGGGGATAATACAACTCGAGCGTACCCACGCAATGCCCGCGCACGGTAAGCGGTGCGACAATACCGGCGCGCAGGCGCGGAAAGTAGCCACCTGTCTCGGTCGAGGCATCGCGCGAGAACACGCTTTGCTCACCGCTGTTGATCACGTTGAGCGTAGTCCGCAGCACCACCGGGGTGCCCGCGGGGCATTTTGCCGAGTCCTCGCCCCAGCTTGCCAACACCTGCTTGCCGTCGGTAAAGCAGATGGCAGAGGCGATAGTTTCGGACAGGATGATCTTAGAGGCGCCCAGGGCAGCTTCGGGCGTAAGGCCGCGCGACGTGTAGGCGAATATTTTTGAAGCGATGGCGAGCGTGCGGTCGGTTGCGCTCGATGTGAGGTCGTCGGGAACGACAAAGACGTACGAGAAGAAGAAGCACAGCATGACCAAGCCGGCAATGACGACAACGGCCGGAACGGGATTGGGATTATCGGTTAGATCCCAGATGAGCAGCAGGATAAGCAGCGGAACGACAATACCGAGCAAGATGGCTTGAACCACATGCTGAGCGGTACGAAAGACCTTGGTAGAGTTGTAGCTCTTGCCCAGAATCAGCCTATTGAGATCCACCGTCATCTCCTTCTTACCGACGCACCCCATAGCAATAAAGAGGGCCGCAAGCGACCCTCTCCATTGCATTATGCAATCAAATACTGTGTTTTACATCAAGCCATCGATGAACGGTAGCTTAGGCGCTGTACTTGTTTGCCTCGCCGAAGGTGCCGCCCTCGACAATCCAGCCGTCCTTCATGATGACGTCCATGTTGTCGGTGTTGAGCACGTGGATGTCGGCGGCGACGTCACCGTTGACGACCAGCAGGTCGGCGCACTTGCCGGCCTCGATGGAACCGGTCTCGTCCTCGATGTGGCACATCTTGGCACCGTTGAGGGTGGCGCAGGTGATGGTCTCGACCGGAGTGAAGCCGATCTTGTCGACGAACTCGTACATCTCCTCGATGGAGCAAGTGCCGTACGGGGTGACGAAGGAGAAGGAGTCGGAGCCGATCGTCATGACGACGCCGCGCTTCTTGGCCTCGCGCAGGCAGTCGTAGTTGCGCTGCAGCTCCTTCTCGACCAGGGTGCCCTCGTACTTGTCGTGCAGCTCGGGAACGTAGACGGGCGGATAGGTGGCGTACCAGGTGGGCAGGAAGGCGATCGTCGGAGTGAAGAAGGTGCCCTGCTCGGCCATGAGGTCCATGGTGCGCTCATCGATATCGAAGCCGTGAATCAGCTGCTCGCAGCCAAAGCGAACGGAATCGTAGGCAGCGGCGTGGTTGTTGTAGCAGTGGCTCCACACGGGGATGCCGACCATCTTTGCCTCTTCGACCACGGCCTGAATCTCCTCGGAGCAGTAGTGCTGGTCGCGGCCGGAGTCCCAGCGCCAGATGCCGCCACCGGTAGCCCAGATCTTGATGGCATCGGGGTTCTCGCGCAGGCGACGGCGGACGGCCTTGCGCAGATCCCAAGGACCGTCGACCTGATCGCCCCAGGGGTGCGATTCCTTGTTGAGCTCCTGGCTGCAGTGGTGGGAGTCGCCGTGGCCGGCAACGCGGCAGAAGCCAAGGCCGGTGGCCAGAACGCGCGGGCCCTTGAAGACGCCCTTGTCGATGCAGTCACGGATCTGGATACCAAAGCGGCCGATCTCGCAGACGGTGGTGAGGCCGTGGGTGAGGCAGTCGTAGGCCTGCTTGACGGCGACGGCCTGCTTCTCGAGGAGCGGCTGCATGACCCAGTCGGTGTCATCGTCGGTCAAGTTGCCCGAGAAGTGCAGGTGGGTGTCGATCAGGCCGGGAAGGACGGTCTTGCCGGCGGCGTCGATGACCTCAACGCCCTCGGGAAGGTCCTGCATGGCGCCGGCGTACTCGATCTTGCCGTTGTCGTCGACGAGAACGAGGGAGTTCTCGACCGGCTCGGCACCGGTACCGTCGATGAGCTTGCCGCCAACGATTGCATACTTAGTGGACATGGTTCCTCCTTATGGATCCATATAGTGGGCGAGGCCGCGTTGGGTTAAGGCCTCACAAAGCTACCCAAGTGGTGCCGGGTTCGGTGCGCGGAAGAGAGGGTCCCGCGCACCTGATCCGCCCCGGCTCGGCGTTACTTTTTGCGGGAATTGGTGAAGGCCATGAGAGCCAGGCCGACGGCCAGCCAGCCGATCACGATGCTCCACTCCACCATGTTGAGGGAGGCGGGAGAGAACGGAATCACGAGCAGGCCGATGATGATGGCGCAGGCAGCGATAGCGAGGCCGATGCCAAACTTGCCGCCGGGCACCTCGTAGGGACGAGGCAGGTCGGGCTCGGTGAAGCGCATGCGCAGGCAAGCGAGGGCGACCATGCCGCAGGAGAAGATGAAGGCGAGAGCCGACACGTTGGTCAGAGGGATGAGCATGTTCTTGCCCAGGAACGGACCGACGACGGTGATGGCGCCCAGAACGACGCAGGCGAGCTTGGGAGCGCCGGACTTGGGGTCGACCTCGGCGAACTGCTCGGGCAGCTGGCCCTTGCGGCCCATGGCGAGCATGATGCGGCTCGTGGCGCCGTAGAAGGAGTTCATCGGACCCATGGGTCCAAGCGTAGCGATGACGAGCATGGCCAGGTACAGGAGCATGTTGATGCCCTTGAGGCAGGCAAGCGCGGGAACCGGGCTCTTAACAAACTCGTGCCAGTCAAGGATAGTGCCGAACGAGTAAATGCAGACCATGTAGAAGCCGCCGGCGGCCAGCAGGGCCAGGGAGATGATCTTGCCGAACTTGTTCCAGTTAAGGCCCTCGGCTGCTTCCTCAGCCTGCTGAGGAATGGTGTCGAAGCCGGCGTAGAAGAACGGGGTCAGAACCAGGACCGACACGATGCCGGCAAACAGGCTGGTGCTCTCGGTAGCGGCCTTGCCGCCGCCAGCACCGGTGACCTGGGAGAACACGGGCATGGCGTTGTCCGGCGAACCGGTGAACAGCGAGACGCCCATGGCGAGCAGCATGCCGCAGAGCAGAGCCTTGGTCAGGAAGGCCTGGAGCTTGGCAGCCGAGCTGGCACCGCGGAAGTTGAGGAAGATGACGTAGACTGCAAAGCCGAGCGCGATCAGCGTCGGGAACAGGTAAACGTCGGCCCCCAGGATGGTGTAGAGCTTGATGGCGCGCAGCCACTCAAGGCCGGGCAGGCTGCCGAACATCTCGGACACGAGGGTCGAAATGGCGATGGCCTCCCACGGGCACAGGATGCCGTTGCCCAGGGCCAAAAGCCATCCGGTGATGTAGCTCAGCGTACGGCCAAAGCTACGATCGACATACTCGACGATGCCGCCTGAGATGGGGATAGCAGCCGTGAGCTCACCGAAAACAGCTCCGACGGGCACGAGGAAGATTGCACCCAAGAGGAATGCGATCATAGCGGGAACGGGACCGCCGCCCACGACCATCCAGTCGCCGACCTGCAGAACCCAACCGGTACCGATGATGGCACCGAAACCGATGGTGAAGAAGTTCCAGAGCGAAAGCGTTTTCTTCATGCCGCCATTATCCTCGACTGCAACTTCTGCGTTCTTGTCCGCCATTGTTCCCCTCCTTTCCTTTTTGACGCCCCTTGACGTCACCCCTTGCGCGGTCCGTTTTGCCGCGCGCTTTTATTTCGTGGCTTTAAGATACGGCCTTGGCGCAGCAGCGCCGCTCGCAGCTCGACCGAAGGCAGAACTGCAAAACGAGCGGCGCCGTTTTTGGGACGAACGGCGGGAGACGTCATTCGTCTTGAACGCTTTCATCTTGTCTGCTTTTGAATACCTGTTGCCGTGACGCTTGGCGCGCGGCGCGGCAACGTTCATACCATTTGTCAGGCTTTTGGCGCACATGCCCATGTGTCGTGCATCTTTTTATGTAGGATAGACAAGTTACACATGAGGCAAGGTGATTCGAATGGCATACGGATACAATGACGGCGACCAACGGCCACAAAGCGTGCGCCTTGCCGGCCGCACCACGTCAACGCCCAGAATCACCTCCGACAACGACAACCCGCAGCGCCCCCAAGAGCAGCCCGGGGCTTCTTCGCGGCAACAAAGCCGTACCGTGCAGCAGTCACACCGCGTGAGCACGAGCACACGCCAACGCCAGACCGACACATCGCAGCCACGCCGCTACGATCGCCGTAAGACCGACTACTACGTTAAGCGCTCCTTTTCGCGACCTCAACACGATTGCTGCAATTCCGCCCCTCACCCCGCGTCGCATACCACAAGCCACACGCTTCCGGCCCGCCGCCTACGTCTTGCGCTTTGCTCCATCGCCGCCTGCCTCGTCTTTGTGTTTTTGGGATCCTGTATCTCCCACGGATCAGCCGGTCTTGAGCCCACTGCCGAGGACAAGCTGCTTAAAGCTCCCGTCGCGCCCGGTTACTCCTTTGCATTCTCGACCCCACGCTCGCAATGGCAGGCCGGCACCATGCCCCATATCTACCAAATTGACCCCGCATGGTCGGAGCTGCCCTATGCCGGCGGCACTATTCGCGAAAACGCTTGCGGTCCCACCTGCCTCACCATGGTCTATATCTTTAAGACCGGCCATACCGATAAGACGCCGGTCGATATATGCGCACTGGCCGAAGCCGGCAACTACGCCCCCACTGGCGCCACCGAGTGGTCGTTTATGACAGGCGGTGCGTGGCAGCTGGGGCTCAACGGAACACAGCTCTATAACGATCGCGAATCGATTACTCAAGCACTTCGCTCGGGTGCGCCCGTCATCGCCGCAGTGCGTCCCGGTACGTTTACCAACGTAGGCCACTACATCGTGCTCTACGGCATCGACGATGCCGACCAGATTGGCGTCTACGACCCCAACTCGGCCAGCCGCAGCGCCCGTCGCTGGGGCGTCGTAGAGGTCCTCAACGAAGTCGAAGCCATGTGGGCCTACTACTAGTCATTGGGCACTCATTGGGGACAGACTTAAATGAGTGGTCGTCGGGGACAGTCTTACGGACGCCGGCCGAGAGCAGACGAAAAGGGCCATCCCGAACTGCTTGGAACTGCCAGCACGGAAAGCGCATCCTGCTTTGGGGCCCAATAGCGGGATGCGCTTTCCGTTAGCGGCCCGTTTGGGAAACTAGGGACCGCTTTTCGACAAAAATCCGGGATGCATTTTCCGATTGAGGGCCTCAAGGGAAACCGCACCCCATGTTGGACGCTCGTTCTGGGATGTGCTTTCCGCAGTTGATCGATGCGGCCTTTAAGGACTGTCCCAAGCTGCCGGCAGGAAAGGAACGTCCCCAAGTGCCGGGTTTCCGCAGCCTGCAATGCTCCTCATGAACAGCCGCCTCAATAACAAAAGCCCCCGCGGCCGAAGCGGACCGCGGGGGCAACAGACCTGCAAGAGTTAACTCAAGTCCTCGCCATTTGATGCAATGACCTTTTGGTACCAGCAGAAGCTGTCCTTTCGGTAGCGATCGAACGTGCCTTTGCCCATATCATCGGCATCAACATAAACAAAGCCATAGCGCTTCTTCATCTGCCCCGTCGAGGCCGACACCAAATCGATACAGCCCCACGGCGTGTATCCCATCAGGTCAACACCGTCCTCGACAATTGCATCGCGCAGCGCAAGAATATGCCTTCGCAGGTAATCAATATGATACGCATCGTGGACTTTGCCGCCTTCCAGCGCATCGAGTCCGCCCACACCGTTCTCGGCGATAAAGAGCGGAAGATGGTAACGATCGTGGTAGCCGGCAAGCGTCACGCGCAAACCCAGCGCATCGATCTGCCACTTCCAGGCAGTCTCTTTATCCTTGAGGTACGGATTGCGCAACGTCGGGAACACGTTGCCCTCCGCCTTCTCGGCGATCACCTGATCATCGGCGCACACCAAGCGCGAGCAATAGTACGAGAACGAGATGAAGTCGACCGTATGCTCTGCCAGATACTCCGTATCGCCCGGCTCAAAGGGCACGTGAACACCCTCTTTCTCGAGTGCACGCAGCTTCCAAGCAGGATAGGCGCCCGCAGCCATCACGTCTGTGTAGAAGTAGCGGCCGCGGTCCTCCTCATACGCAAGCCATACGTCCTCGGGCGCACAACGGTACGGATAGGTCGCACCGGCAGCGACCATGCAACCCACCTTGTTTGCGGGATCGATCTTGTGCAGAATCTCGACAGCGCGAGCGCTCGCCATAAACATATGGTGCGAGAACGCCGCGGTCACGGCTGCACGGTCACGCTCATCCTCGAGCGTGACACCCGCGTTGAGATAGGACAGCGCCACGCTGTTGATCTCGTTGAACGTAAGCCAATAACGCACGAGGCCCTGGTACGCGCGTCCGACGGTCTCGACGTAGTGCGCATACCGCTCGATCATCTCTCGGCTTTGCCAGCCACCATAGCGCTCGACCAGAGCCAACGGATAGTCGTAGTGCGACAGCGTCACAAGCGGCTCGATTCCATGCTCGCGCAGCGCCTCGAATACCTGACGGTAAAACTCCAAGCCCTCGCCGTTGGGCTCGGTCTCCATCCCTGTGGGAAAAATACGGCTCCAGCAAATTGAAAGACGCAGGCACTTAAAGCCCATCTCGGCAAAGAGCTCGACATCCTCGTGCCAATGATGGAAGAAGTCGTTGCCCCAGCGGCATGGATACAGCCTGTCCGGATCGTCCACGGGCTTTTGCCTGCCAAACATTACATCCCAGCGGTCGGAACCCTGTGGGATCAGGTCGGAGTGCGACATGCCGCGGCCGCCCTCGTTCCAGCCCCCTTCGGCCTGGTTGGCGGCGAGGGCACCACCCCACAAAAAGCCCTCGGGCATACCGGCGGCAGACGTTCTGTCAAAGTAACTCATGCTACTCAGCATCCTCGGCAGAAGCTGCCGCGGCGTTCTCCTGCTCCTGAGCCAGGAGCTGGTTATCGTACACCTTAAAGAACGGGTACCAGACCACAGCCATGACCACGATCAAAACGATCGTAAACACCCAGATGCGCGGGTCGAGGCACTGGACAAAGCCCTGAACGAAGATGGGGAACGTGCCGCTCACCAAGATGTAGAAGTTAGAGACAAGACCCAGTGAGACCGCACCCCAATACAGCAGGGCCGAGATCATGCCGCCTAGCACAAACGGAATCATGAGGATCGGGTTGAAGATGATGGGCGCGCCGAAGATCGCGGGCTCGGAGATACGGAAGAAGCTCGGCACGATCGATGCCCTGCCAAATGCCTTGAGCTGCTGCGACTTTGCCCTAAACGCGCAGAGCGCCACAAAAGAGAACGTATTACCCGTGCCGCCGATGAGGTTGATGGCCAACGACATGAGCGCCGGGTGGAACTCAAGCGGCTGCCCGGCAGCATAGAGCGAGGCGTTGGCGGCAAAGGCGGCAAGCGTGACCGGGGCGGTGATGGGCATTACGATCATGTTGCCGTGGACGCCAAAGCACCAAAACAGCAGCGTCATGAAGCAGATAAGCAGTGCGCCGGGCACAGAGTCAACTGCGACGGAAAGCGGGGCAGCGAGCAGCTTCTCGATAACCGAGGGGATGGACAGCGCGGGATCGATCATCTGGATCAGCAGGTTGCCGCCAAAGAAGATGAGGATGTTGGCGAGCATAGGTACGATGGCGCCAAAGGTTTCGGACAAAAACGGCGGCACGCCATCGGGCATCTTGATGGTGATGCCCTTGGTCTGGCAGAAGCGCGTGACCTCGACGGAGACCAAGGCAACGATGATGGCGGTAAACAGGCCCTGCGCACCCAGATAGGTGCAGGGGACCGCCTGGAGCACGGACTCGTCAGCAAGCTGGTAGTAGGACGACGGCGCCGCGGCGATCAGGAACATCACCAGCGAGGTCATGCCGGCGTTAAGCTTGGGCATCTTGTAGGTGCCCGCCAGGTTATAGGCGATTGCGAACGTCACGATCACCGACAGTATGCCCATCGTCATGTTGAAGGGAATGAGCAGCGTGAGCTTATTGGCCGTGGCAAAATCGAGCCAAGGGCCAAAGACGGACCAGAACCCGCCCTGCGCCACCAGGTCGGCCGTGACCGGCGGGTTGGCGAGGATCATAAAGACGGCAGATACCAAGATGAAGCTGATCGCGCTCATAAAGCCCTTTTGCATGGAGGCAAAGTGGCGCTCGGTGCCGCAGAAATTGGCGATAGGGGTCAGTTTTTCCTGAAGCAGGGTCATGAACTTCTCCATGGTTGCCTCCTAACCCAACAGCGACTGGGCGAGTGCCAGCACGTTGGCGGCGTTGCCCATGCCGTAGTCCTGTGCGGGGATGACCGCGGTCGGCTTACCGCTCCCCTGCTTGACGGTGTTGAGCTGGTAGGACACCTGCGGCCCCAAGAGCAGCACGTCATAATTGGCGCACGTCTCCTGATACTCGCCGATACCCACCGCATCGATATCGAGCTCGATGCCGTTTTGCTCCGCATATTTCTCGAGTTTCTTCATCAGAATGCTTGTAGACAGACCAGCTGCGCAAACAAGAAGGATCTTCATAAGGGATTCCCTTCGCATTGATTGGTTGGATAGTCACCGCACGCCGCTAGGCGTTCTTGGTTGCAGCGCGCTCATACAGGCAGATCAGCTCCTGCACGAGCTCCTGAGCAAGCATGGAGCACATGAGGTGGTCCTGAGCATGGACCAGCAACACATCCACCGACAGATGCTCGCCCGCTGCCTCAGTCGAAAGCAGCTGCGTTTGGATGTGGTGAGCCTTGATTCCCGCATCCTTTGACTGCTTCATGAGTTTGGCGGCGGCGTCAAAATCCCCCGCCTTTGCCTTTTCAAGGGCTTCGAAGGCAAGGCTGCGTGCCTCTCCCGCTGCAGCGACCAGCTGAAACGAAACCATCTCGGTTCCCTGATCGTCCATAACGGTCTCCTCTCCCGTGATGTTTGGTTTGTACTTGAATATTCGAAACGCCTATCTCCCGCCCGCAATCCTCGAGGTTTATTGCAGGTAGACTGACAGGGTCATCGACAAAAGAAGTCTTAAGCCGTATGCGCTTGCACAAGCGCCATCAGCTCATGCCAGGACCGGCGCTCGCGTAGGCGCTCGACCCCCTGGCGGTCCATAAAGATCTCGGCGAGCAGTGAGCTCAAGATCCGCGCCTCATCGCCGCCCGACCGGGCAAACGACACCATAAAGACGATATCGACCTCATGGCCGTATTCGTCCCAAAGAATGGGATGTTCGAGCAGGCCCACGGTAACAAAGGCCTCGGCGCTCAAGGGATGCATCCCATGGGGCATGGCTACCCCATTGCCAAACGAGGTGGCGCTCGCGCTCTCGCGCTCGGCGACCTCTTGGGCAAACTGGGCATCGACACGGCCGCTCTCGACGGCGCGCTCGGAGAGATATCGGAGAACGGCCTGCTTCGACGACGCCTCAACGCGGTTGAAGAACAGGGCACGGCTAAAGAAAGGGCTCACGGAGTCCGATTGCGCAGTGTCGTCGCTCAGCACCTTGCGGATAGCGTTGACATCGCTCGTCTCCAAGAAGAAATCGGCCTCGCGGACGGGCACGGGCAACTTGACGTTGAGCGGCACCGTTGTGAACACGTAGTCGATATGCGAAAAATCGAACGTTCCCACGCGGGCGACATCGCATGTCTCAATCGAATCGATATACATGCCAAACTGCTTGCGGTACTGGTGCTCGAGCATACGGGCGCTTCCCGCTCCCGAGGCGCACACGATCAGGATGCGTTTGCGACGCGGCTGGTCGGCTTGCTGCTCGAGGGCCAGGGCAAATGCCATGGCGATGTAGCCGAGCTCTTCATCAGAGGGCTGGCTGCCAAAATGACGCTCGAGTACCTGCGAGGTGCCAGCTGCCATCGAATAGGCCAACGGAAACCTCGTCTTGATATCGGACAGCATGGGGTTATCCATATGCATGTGATATTCAAGGCGATAGCCCAGAGGGCCGATATGCCGAGCAAGGTTCATGCGAAGTTCAAGATCGCCGCTAAAGTCAAACCTAAACTCATCGTTGACCGCACGTACCATCTCGGAAGCAATCTCCCACATCTCGTCCGAGATAACGGCAGAGCCCTTCTCGGGCACGCCCGTGCCCCTGCCGAGCAAATGGATTGCGATAAAGGCAACCTCTTCTCGGGGCATGCTCACGCCCAGGGCATCCTTGATGTTTGCGGCAATCTGGAAAGCCGCGGCGTATTCGCGCGTTCCCTCCAGTTTTTGAACGTCCGATTCTGCAGCTGGGACATAGCAGCCCTGCTCGATGCGGCCAAGAGCAATGTAAAGATGCATGATGAGATTGCGGGATGCCAGCGAGCTCACCGTGACGGGCGAGGCCGTCAGAGCATCGTCCACACATGCGGCGATGGCCCGCAGGCGCTCGGCGAGCTTTGCATCGTCGGTGTCGGGCAACACGGGCCTCACCAGCGAGGCCAGGCACAGGCGCCGCTGCGACTCCCCGCCCGCAACGCGGATTCCGTAGCGTGGGCGCTTTTCGAGCGTTAAGTCAAATTGGGCGAGTTTCTGCTCTACCAGACGCATGTCATTGGACAGAGTTCGCGCCGAAACGTAGAGTAAATCCGCATACTCCTCAATCGTCACCCACTGGGACCGCATGAGGAGGTCGTTAAGAAGGAAGGACACACGGCCGTCGCGCGTATCAGGAATGCCCGGATGGGCCAGAGCCGCACCGTCTAGCAAGCGAGCAAGCTCATCTGCACGTGCAACATCGATACGATACTGCCCCTTGCTGCCAACGATGCGTGCAACCCCTGCAAGGTTGTCGTTTGCGCGATGGATATAGTTTCTCACGGCGCGCTCGCTTACCTCGAGACGCTTGGCAAGTACCGCGACAGCGACAGGCTGAGCGTCCTTGATCATATTTACAAGCTGCTTGACGCGAGCATCCATGTCCTCCTCCTTTCCCTGCGTCTAGTCTAACGCGGTAAAGAATGACACTCCACGTCGCGCTCGTTCCGCCAACTCGGAACAGGGTGCGGGGAGTCCAGCTGAGCTATGGAGAGCCTGGGGAGAGGGCCCGAAGGCAATGCGTCGGTGTGGGATGCGCCTTCCCAGCCATTGGGCAGTCATTGGGGACAGACTTAAATGAGTAGTCGTTGGGGACGTTCTTGTTTGGCTAGTCGTTTAAGAACGTCCCCAATGACTATTAAGGACTGTCCCAAGCTGCCGGCAGGAAAGGACCGTCCCCAAGTGCCGGGTTTGTCCCCAATGACTAGGTGAATAGCAAAAGCCCCGCAGTCGGAGCGGACTGCGGGGCTCATGAAGAGAGGCTAGTTTGTGGGCGCTTTGCCTGGCGCCCACGAGAGAGGCAACAGAGTAGAGACTACTCGTGGATGCGGGTACCGGAGAGGCCGGCCATGGTCTCGGCAGCCTTGTCCAGAGCGCCGATGATGCAGGTGCGGCCCTTGCGGGAACGGGCGAACTTGATGGCAGCGCGGACCTTGGGCTCCATGGAACCCTTGCCGAACTGGCCCTCGTCGGCCAGGCGCTCGGCCTCGTCAGCGGTGAGGTCCTCGAGCTCCTCCTGGTTGGGCTTGCCGAAGTTGATGGCGACATGCTCAACGGCGGTCAGCAGGAACAGAACGTCGGCGTCGCAGTCCTCGGCCAGCAGCTCGCCGCCCAGGTCCTTGTCGATGACGGCGGGAACGCCCTTGTAGCAGCCCTTGTTCTCGTAGTCGCGGACGACGGGGATGCCGCCGCCACCGCAGGCGATGACGATGAACTCGTTGTCGAGCAGGTTGAGGATTGAGTCAGCCTCGACGATCTTCTTGGGATCGGGGGAAGCGACGACGCGACGCCAGCCGCGACCGGAATCCTCGACAAAGACCTTGGAGGGATCCTCGGCCATGAACTCCTTGGCCTGCTCCTCGGTGTAGAAGGGGCCGATCGGCTTGGTCGGGTTCTTGAACGCGGGATCATCCGGGTCGCACTCAATCTGGGTGACGACGGTGGCGGCGTGCCAACGCTTATAGCGCTTGTGCATCTCGCGGCCAATGCCCTGCTGCAGGTGATAGCCGATGTAGCCCTGGGACATGGCGCCGCACTCGGGCAGCGGCATCTCGGGAGTGCCGATGGCGTCGTGGGCGGCGGCGAAGGCGTTCTGGATCATGCCGACCTGCGGGCCGTTGCCGTGGGTGATGATGATCTCGTTGCCCTGCTCGATCAGGCCGAGAAGAGCGTGAGCGGTGTTGCTCACGGCCTCGATCTGCTCAACGGGGTTGTTGCCGAGGGCGTTGCCGCCAAGGGCGACGACGATACGATCGGGCTTGCCAAGAGGCTTAGACATTGCTGGAATCCTTTCTGTAAAAGGCCTACAACCCATTAATAACCTGCGTCCGTGCGATACGCGAGTTTATTAAGGTTTATATTCTCTTTATCGCTCATTTTATTCATTTTGAAAATAGCGGAACGGTGAACGGTCGTTTTTGTCCGCTCAGCGTACAGAACTCCAGCTCAGACATATCTACGTAATTTACGTGCGACTTTATTTAAATGAAGCGAGGATTATGTCGGATTATGCAAACTACATCTCTGCTAAACACAAAACGGACAGCGCAATATCTTACTCGCGCTATGCGAGATTCTATGCACTTATAAGTCAAGTATGCACCACTGCAAAAACAAGGGGCTTTTCATCCAGCAAAAGGAATAAAGAAGCGCTCCGAAAAGGCGGCAACAGCCAAGTCCCCCATCCATCCCCAAAGTGGCGCGAGGTTTCGCGGCAAAGCCGCGAAACAGCGAAAGGAACGGGATACCCGGCCAACTACGTCCTTCATCCGCCCACACAATCCGAGGACATAGTCGTAGCAGGATCTGAGGGCTGACCTTCGCGGACACTCCGCAGGACGAAAGAACCCCCGCCGCACGTAGTGCGCAGCGGGGGTTCTTTCATGTCCGAGGACGTCCGCGAAGGTCAGCCCTCAGATCCTGCGGTGGGAGACCTAGGCCTCGTTGTACACCGTCTTGAGCTTCAGCAGGTGCTGATAACGGTCCATAGCGGCCTGCTCATTCTCCTTGAAGAGCTCCTCGGCGCGCTCGGGGAAGGATCGCGTCAGCGAAGCGTAACGGGCCTCGTTCATCAGGAACTCCTGATAACCGCCCGCGGGCTCCTTGGAATCGAGCGAGAACTTCTTGCCGGCAGCAGCCTCGGGGTTGAAGCGGAAGAGGTTCCAGTAACCGCACTCGACAGCCTTCTTCATCTCGGCCTGGCAGTTCTGCATGCCACCCTTCTTGATGGAGTGCATCTCGCAGGGGCTGTAGCCGATGATGAGGGACGGACCGTCGTAGGCCTCGGCCTCGTGGATGGCCTTGAGGGTCTGAGCCGGGTTGGCGCCCATGGCGACCTGCGCCACGTAGACGTAGCCGTAGCTCATGGCAATCTCGGCCAGGGACTTCTTCTTGGTCACCTTACCGGCAGCGGCGAACTGAGCGACCTGGCCCAGGTTCGAGGCCTTGGAGGCCTGACCACCGGTGTTGGAGTAAACCTCGGTGTCGAAGACGAAGACGTTGACGTTGTGGCCGGAAGCCAGGACGTGATCCAGGCCACCGAAGCCGATGTCGTAGGCCCAACCGTCGCCGCCGAAGATCCAGAAGGACTTCTTGGTGAGGTAAGCCTTGTCGGCGAGGATCGCCTTGGAAGCGTCGCAGCCGCACTTCTCGAGCTCGGCAACGTAGGCAGCGGCAGCGGCCTTGGAGGCCTCGGCGTCGTTGACGGAGTCGATCCAAGCCTGGCCGGCGGCCTTGAGCTCATCGGACGGACCATCGGCAGCGATGATGTCCTGGGTAGCGGCGATCAGCTTCTTCTGGACGGCCTCGTAACCGACGGCCATGCCCAGACCGTGCTCGGCATTGTCCTCGAACAGGGAGTTGTTCCACGCCGGGCCGTGACCGTCCTTGTCCTTGCAGTAAGGAGCGGTGGCAGCGGGGTTGCCCCAAATGGAGGAGCAGCCGGTGGCGTTGGAAATGAACATGCGGTCGCCGGCGACCTGGGTCACCAGACGTGCATAGGCGGTCTCGGCGCAGCCGGCGCAGGAGCCGGAGAACTCCAGGTAGGGCTGCTTAAACTGGCTGCCCTTGACGTTGGCCGCGATGAGCTCCTTCTTCTCGGAGACGTTCTCGACCATATAGTCCCAAACGGGCTGCTGGTCCATCTCCTGCTCGGTGGGAACCATCTCGAGGGCGCCCTTGGGGCAAACCTTGACGCAGTTGGTGCAGCCCATGCAGTCGAGCGGGGACACGGCCATGGTGAACTTCATGCCCTTGGCCTTGGGGCCCATGGCGTCGAGCGTGCGGGTAGCCTCGGGCGCGGCGGCAGCCTCGTCCTCGGTCATCGCGAACGGACGGATGGTGGCATGCGGGCACACGTAGGCGCACTGGTTGCACTGGATGCACTTGGCCTCGTCCCAGTGGGGAACGACCACGGCGACGCCGCGCTTCTCGTATGCGGAGGCGCCCAGCTCAAACTGGCCGTCGGCGCAATCGACGAAGGCGGAAACAGGCAGGCTGTCGCCGTCCATGCGATCGATGGGCTCGAGCAGGTTCTTGACCTGCTGGGCGATAGCGGACTTGGTCTCCTCGGAGAGCTCGACGGGAGCGGCATCCTCGGCGGTAGCCCAGTCGGCCGGAACCTCGAACTTACGGAAGGCGGTAGCGCCGGCATCGATGGCCTTGTGGTTGGCGTCGACGATGGCTTGGCCCTTCTTCATGTAGGACTTGGTAGCCGCGTCCTTCATGTACTGCAGGGCGTCCTCGGCGGGCAGGACCTTGGCCAGCGCGAAGAAGGCGGACTGGAGCACCGTGTTGGTGCGCTTGCCCATGCCGACCTTGGCGGCCAGGTCGATAGCGTCAATCAGGTAAACGTTGACGTTGTTGTTCGCGATGTAGCGCTTGGCCACGGCGGGCATGTGCTCGGCGAACTCCTCGTCGCTCCACTGGCAGTTGACCAGGAAGGTGCCGCCCGGCTTGACGTCGCGGACCATCTTGAAGCCCTTAACGATGTAGCTGGGGTTATGGCAGGCGACAAAGTCGGCCTTGGTCACGTAGTACGGCGAGCGAATCGGGGAATCACCAAAGCGCAGGTGCGAGACGGTGACGCCGCCGGTCTTCTTGGAGTCGTACTGGAAGTAGGCCTGGACGTACTTGTCGGTGTGGTCGCCGATGATCTTAATCGAGTTCTTGTTGGCGCCGACGGTACCGTCGCCACCCAGACCCCAGAACTTGCACTCGATGGTGCCGGGGGCTGCGGTGTTGGGCGCATCCTCGGCCTCGGGCAGGCTCAGGTTGGTCACGTCATCGACAATGCCGATGGTGAACTCGCGCTTGGGCTCGTCCTTCTTGAGCTCCTCGAAGACAGCGAACGCGGACGCGGGAGGCGTGTCCTTGCTGCCCAGGCCATAACGGCCGCCGACGACCTTGATGCCCGTCTTGCCGGCCTCGTAGAGAGCGGAGACGACGTCCTGGTAGAGCGGCTCGCCGATAGAACCCGGCTCCTTGGTACGGTCCATGACGGCGATCTTCTGGACGGTCTCGGGGAGAACGTCGACGAAGTGCTTGATGGAGAACGGACGGAACAGACGAACCTTGACCAGGCCGACCTTCTCGCCGTGAGCGTTGAGGTAGTCGATGACTTCCTCGAGCACGTCGCAGAAGGAGCCCATGCACACGACGACGCGGTCGGCATCGGGAGCGCCGTAGTAGTTGAACAGGCCGTAATCGGTGCCGAGCTTCTCGTTGATCTTCTTCATGTAGCCCTCGACGACGGCGGGAAGCTCGTCGTAGACCTTGTTGCAGGCCTCACGGTTCTGGAAGAAGATATCGCCGTTCTCGTGGCTGCCGCGGGTGTGCGGGTGCTCAGGGTTGAGCGCGTGGTCGCGGAAAGCCTGGACGGCGTCCATGTCGCACATCTCGGCCAGATCCTTGTAGTCCCACATGGCGACCTTCTGGATCTCGTGGCTGGTGCGGAAGCCGTCGAAGAAGTTAAGGAACGGGGTCTTACCCTCGATGGCGGCAAGGTGAGCCACCGGCGAGAGGTCCATGACCTCCTGGACGTTGCCCTCGGCGAGCATGGCGAAACCGGTCTGGCGGCAGGCCATGACGTCGGAGTGATCGCCAAAGATGTTCAGGGCGTGGGAAGCGACGCAACGCGCGGAGACGTGGAAGACGCCCGGGAGCTGCTCGCCCGCGATCTTGTACATGTTCGGGATCATCAGGAGCAGACCCTGAGAAGCCGTGTAGGTGGTGGTCAGAGCACCGGCGCCCAGCGAACCGTGAACGGTACCGGCTGCACCTGCCTCGGACTCCATCTCGACGACCTTGACCGGGGTGCCGAAGATATTCTTGCGACCCTGGGCCGCCCACTGGTCGACATGGTCGGCCATCGGGCTGGACGGCGTAATGGGATAGATTCCCGCTACCTCGGTGTACGCATACGAAACATATGCGGCCGCCTCGTTGCCGTCCATAGACTTAAACTTACGCGCCATATACCCCTCTCCTCTCATATAGGTATACAGGCCCCGGCGATCGCCGGGATGTTGGCGTGATGGGATTTTCGCTGTTGCTTCCAATCATCTGGCAGGCAGGCTCAGCAGCAGGTACATGGCGTGGAGAGAAGGCATACCGAGGCGAGGGGCAGCTGATGCGCCCTACAGGCCCGACCGCCCGTCTTGCACATGACCGAGCGCCGCAAAGGCCGCATGCCGGATGCTCCCGGGCACGCCCCGGCGATGGGAAGCGCCCGCAACGGAAATCCGCATGCGGGTTTATTGTACCCCGCCGTCAAGTGTAATTTCGGCAAATATAGGCGTGCGGTAAAGGTTTACCTTGGGTGACTGCCAAGGGCCAAAATGGTCTCTCCATCCCCAGGCGACCGGCTCTGGCGCGCCGAGGAGCGTCCCCAAGTGGCGGCAGAAAAGGAACGTCCCTATCTGCCGGCTAGAGAGCACCGAAGAGGATGGCGTAGGTAGTGGATTCGCCGAGCTTGAGCTCATCGCCGGGATTGAGTTGGGCGGAACGGCCGGGCTCGACCTGAATGCAGACGCGCGTGGCCCCGTTTACCACCACGGTTCCGTTGGTGGACGACAAGTCCTCGACGCGCCAGATATTTTGAGCATCGCACCAGATATGGGCATGGCGGGCCGAGACATCGTCGCCGACGTCGGTAATATCGCCCTCACCAGTGGCCAGCGCGCCAATCTCAACACCCTGCTCGCTCGGCTGAATCCAGCGCGGGGCGCTCACGACAAAACTGTTTTGTACGCGCAGCAAGCCCAAGGGGTGCGCCGGGGCGGGTTCGCGTTCGCCCGCGGTCATCGACATGCCAAGCGAACGCGGCGTGGATGTTCCTCCGCCACAGGTCGCGTGCGCGTAGTCGATGGCATAGTTCACCGAGGACCGCACATCCGCCGAACAACCGACGGCGACAAACAGCACCAGCACGGCCTCGGCGCGCTCGGCAGGCATGAGTTCTGCCGCCTGGGACAGGCGATCGAGCGCGTTGCGATAGAGATTCGTGTCCTGGTGGCACTCTTCGAGCGCGCGTACCATCGGTTCACCTGCAGGACCGCACACCATATTGATCACAGCCGTGGAGTCCATGGGATTTCGCTGGCGCAGGGCCAGTTGCGACATAATGCGCGCAGCCGAGGTACCGTATTCGGCAAAGTAGCGCTGCTGAAGCGTGCCGACCGGCGCGCGAACGATAAAGCGGGAAACCCAAGAGCGATCGGCGGCTCGGCTCTGCGGGCTGCGGCCGTCGGCGAGCGGACGGGACGAAAGCACCAAGCCGCACAGCTCGATATGGCTCAGATGCGCCGCGCGCTTAAAGATGTCAAACATGGCCCCGCATGGGGTGAGCTCAACTTGAGATGCCATGACCTAGGCCTCCTTAGTCGTAGAAATAGAATCGGACGATACTTCGACAGGTCCGCCAAAAGTACGGGCAGCTGCGGCTCCACCGGCAAGCGGAGTCGCCATCTGGGCTTTTGTGCGTCGTGGTGCCGAAACGGGAAGTTCAAAGGCAAAGCCCATCGCAAGCAAAAACCACGTAAGCGTATAGGTTGCAACCAGAGCGGCAACAAGGCCGCCCATCACGGCGCGTTGGGAAAATACGCTACATGCAGCCACAACCAGCACCGGAACCTCGCAGGCAGAAAGCGCAAGCACACCCTGCAGGAAGCCCGGGCGCCGATCGCGCGCAAGCGCCCCCGCGGCAACGCCGGCTATGCCTGGCAGCGCCAACGCCAGTGCGGCAATAATACCCGGTAGCGACCCAGACCACACGAGCGATCCCAAAGTCGCCGTCACGCGAGCGCCCGACGCCAGCAGCGCGGCCGAAACCACGATCACAGCCCAAACCACGCCACAGACGACCGTCGCGCCGACCATCAGCGCGCGACGAACCGCGCGGCCAGACGCATCCATGGGGCACGGCGTGAGCGGCTCGCCGCGGAGCGAACGGCCGACATTTTGCGCATAGTGGTCACAAAACGCTGAGAGCGCCGCCTCGACCGCCGCCGGCTCGGGACGATCTTTTTGATGGCTGGACAGACAGGCCATCACCACGTCGAACAGCTGGGCATCGACAAACGCCAGCGCATCGCGTAGCTCTTCGGAATCCGGCTCAAGCCCTAGCTGCTGGGCCTGCTCGGCCGCGGCGAGCGCCACATCGGGCTCACGACGAAGCAGCTGAGTCAAATCGCAACCGGGCGCATGGGCACCAATGGGATAGTCGGGCCGCGTGTCCATCTTGAGACGGTAGGGGCTCGCGATGTCGCGCGTCTTTTTGCGCGAACCCGAGGTGCCCGAAGTGCTCGGCGCGGCTTCGTATGGCGCGACGCCGGCAATGAGCTCGTAAACCGTGCTTGCCGCGGCATAGACGTCAATCGCCGGCGACATACGCAAAGCGCGCAGGTCGGGAATATCGTCGGTGAGCATCTCGGGCGGGGCATAGGCAACCGTCGCGCGACGCAGCGTGGCATAGCGCTCGGTAAAGGACGCCTTGCCGCCGGTACCGGCCACGGCCGACGCAGGCTCGAGCGCCAGCGACGAGCCAAAGTCGATCAGGCACAGGTCAAAGGTGCCCTCGGCAAGCTGCCGGTCAAGCGGTAGACGCGCCGTACGCACCATAATATTAGCGGGCGAGATATCGCGATGGACAAAGCCCTCACCCACCAGGCTCATACGGCAGAGCAGATCGAACAGGTCGCGACCCAGACGCGCCGCCACAAGCGGCGACAGGCGTCCGGCATCGTCCACGGCGAGTCGCGAACGCAAGCGGGCAAGCGTCTCGCCCTCGACCCATTCCATGACAATTGCAGGCACACCGTCGACCTCGCCCCAGCCATAGAGGCGGGGAAAGCCCTTAAGACCCGAAAGGGCGCGATGGCATTCGTATTCCTCCCGAAACGCCGCCTTGAACTTGGCGACCAGCGCCTCGTGAGCGGCATCGTCGTCGAACTCATCGCGCGTCGGCAAGATGAGCTGCTTGAGTGCCACGGCCTCGCCTTGGGCGTTGACGGCACGCGTCACGCGGCCGATACCGCCACGGCGCATGGTGGCATCGTCGGCAAACAGCATCGTAAAACGACGCAGATAGGCAGGCAGTTCGTCCTGACCGAGCGCAATGGCCGGCTCAAACCCGTCGACACGCGCCAGGCGCAGGCCGACCATGGGATCGCGACCGAGCGATTGTGGTGTGGTGGATGCAAGATCGGTCATCATAGGGCAAGCGCCGCCACGTTATTGTTGAAGTTACCGAGCGCGACGTCATCATCGCCGTAATGGCCGACCCATTGACATAGGTTGGTATAACAGCCCCACAGATTGGCATACTGCTGATACCACTTTGACCGGGGCGAGAATGTCTGACGACCGAACTCGGCTCGAATGACAAACATCTCCCCGACCAGGCTGTCGCACGGCCTGGGATCTCCCGTAGAGTTATAGGTCGAGACCACGTCATTGGCACGAGAAACATAGCCGTCGAGCATGTTGTACTTGGTCAGAAGCCAACTGTGAATGCTCTCTTCCTCAGCAGCGGAAAGGCCACCGGAGTTTGTATCGTTGTCAGTGTTGCCGCCCGTCGAGCCGCCGTTTCCAGACCCTACGGTAGAGGAACCCGGCCCAGAGCCGCCGCCCGAACTCGATGAATCCGAGCCGGAGCCAGAAGTATCCGAGCTACCGGGCTTTCCGGACTGCTGAGCGTCCTGCTCCTTCTGCTGCTCGACCATATTCACCGTTGCCGCCACGCTATTGTTGGACAACCGATCGATGATCTTGGTGTTGGTGAGCACGATGGTTTTGCCATTGGCAAGCGTGACTTCGTTGTCCGGGGCCTCGGCGCCGTCCGCATCGTCGGTGCCAAACACAATATGCGCGACCACACTTGCCCAAGCATATCCAGTCGTGGTGCCCAGATCACTTTTGACCTCATGCCCCACGCGCGGTTCGCGCGCGGTATGCGCCTGCATCATGGACGGCACGGTCATGCCATAGGCAGAAACACCAGCTATGACCAGCACCAGCGAGCACGATAGCAGTGCGTACGCCCGCGGCGCCAAGCCCAGTCGGCGTCGCATGCGCACCGCGGCGCCGCGCTTTGTCTGAGTGCCACCGGGCCGCATGCGTTCTCCTCCAAGAAAAACACGCCGCTCAGAAGCGGCGCATTCATTCAAATCCATATTTGAGTGTATCAGCGAACCCAAAAGGTTGCGCAACGAATGGGCAAATTAAGGATGCGAGCGGAAGCATCCATGCGATAAGCGGATACGAAGCATCTTTGTTGCACAACAAACTCACAGTCGCACGGGGAAATTATGACTACCCCGTGCGACTGTGAGGAAAACATACGGCAGGAGCAGACTCGCCACCTAAATCGCGCGGCGGGCCTCGATGGCGCGGCCAAGCGTAAGCTCGTCGGCATACTCCAAGTCGCCGCCCACGGGCAGGCCGCTTGCCAGACGCGACACCTCGACGCCCAGCGGCTTGATAGTGCGGGCCAGGTAGCTCGCCGTGGTCTCGCCCTCAATATTGGGGTTGGTGGCGATGATGACCTCATGGATATCCTCGTGACCCAGACGCGCCAGCAGCTCGCGGATGTGCAACTGCTCGGGACCAATCTTGTCCATGGGGCTGATCACGCCGCCCAGCACATGGTACAGGCCATGGTAGCTGCCCGTGCGCTCGATCGCCTGGACGTCGCGCGGCTCGCCCACCACGCAAATACGAGTGGTATCGCGCATCGGGTCCTGGCAGATGGAGCACTCGTCGGCCGTGGCGTAGTTAAAGCAACGGCTGCAAAAGTGGACCTCCTGCTTGACCTCCAGGATGGCCTCGGCCAGGCGGCGGGCCTCCTCGGCATCGGCCTCGAGCAGGTAATAGGCGATGCGCTGGGCCGACTTGGGACCAATGCCCGGCAGACGGCCCAGCTCATCGAGCAGTTTTTGCAGACTGTGATTCGCACTCATATATATGCGTGTCTTAGAACGGCATGCCCGGGATGTTGAGGCCGCCGGTGATGGCGCCCATCTGCTTGTTAGCAAGCTCGTTGACGCCGCGGACGGCCTCGTTGACGGCAGCCATGATCATGTCCTGCAGCATATCGACGTCCTCGGGATCGAGGGCATCGGGGTCAATAGTGAGGTTGACGAGCTCCATCTCGCCATTGACGGTCACCTTGACCATGCCGCCGCCGGCAGAGGCGTCGACGGTCTGGGACTTGAGATTCTCCTGCGCGGCGGCAAGCTGCTCCTGCATCTTGCGAGCCTGCTTCATCATCTGCTGCATGTTCATACCGGCCATGATGGCTCCTTTACGTGCGGCCGCACGCCGAGCTGCAAGGGCAGCCGGAGCACGGCGGGACTTTCAAACTCAAAAATCGTACCACGGCGCGGGGCCAGCGAGCGGGGCGGACGTGTTCCCTCAGTCGATATACATGTCCTGGAGTGCAAGCTGCACCCAAAGATTATGCAAAGTTGAATAATTCGCATCTGCATAATATTGAAAGCTAAATCTTGTAGAGCCGGAATCCGACATTTTATGCGTCCCACTAAATGGCTAAATGCCGAGCCACTACTCGAGGCGGCGCACATGGCGGCAGGGTATAATTTGATTGCCATGGATAGCAATTTGGAGGTGCCCCATGAATGCCCCCGACGTGCTCCAAAACATCCGCTCAAAACACCCCGCTGCATATGTGGTTCTCTATCTCTTTGTCGGCTGGGCATTGCTGGTTATCATCACCCATGCTATAGCCTTTGGAGCAGAGCTGCTGATAGCCAGCTCGGACCAGCCCGTCGTCAAATGGGAAGCGACCGATGAGTGCACCGACGGAACTCGAACCATTTACTACAACAGCCCGTCCCTCTACCAAGAGTTCAAGGTCAAGATAAAGGACTCCAAGATTGTCGATGCCGAACTAGGCTCTTTTTTGACAATCGGAGCAACCGTCAACGCCGAGCAAGTCGAGCACACGGACAGCCATGCGACGTATCGTATCGACCTCAGCATCCTAGGCCAACCGTCACGCACCTGTCTGCTCGAATGCGATATACGCGGCGCTACGTTGCACATGTCCGAAATACAGATGCGCCCGGACAAAGAGATCTCTTCTTGAGCAGCATACCCGCCCGCACGGTTACTCCACCGGTTTGAAGATGGTGGCCTGGCCGAAGACGTTGCGGATGAGGGCTTTGGCCTCGTCCTCGGTCTGCGGGATGCTCGGGGCTGCGCCCTGGTGGCCGAAGGGGCTGCCCGCGCCGGGGTTGGACTCCCAGGGAGCTGCAGGAGCGTCCTCCTCTTTGGCGACAGCCGCAGCGGGCCTGGGCGCGGGCGTCGCACCCGCCACGTCGAACGGGGGCAGATCGTCCCCGCCGGCATCGGCAGCAAAACCGCCAACCATGGCGTCGTCGTAGGGCACCTGCTCGGATTCCCACGGCGCGGACTGCGCGACAGGCTGAGCCTTGGGGGCAGCCGAGCGCTCGGACGCACGGGGTGCGGGCTCGGTCGGGAGCTTACCCGTAGCGGGAGCGCCGGCAGGGTTGTCGGAGCGCAGCCAGGGAGCCTTGGCCAGGCCGGATGACTTGGACGCAGGCGCGACAGGCTTGGGCGCGGGCGCCGGAGCAGCCGGTTTGGGTGCCGCGGGCTTAGGCGCCGACGGGGTCGGTACCGCCACCGGCGCTGTTATTGGCTGCGGCGCGCTGACGCTCGAGGATACAGGGGCCGCCGAGGACACGGGTTGCGGGTCCGCAGATACCGCAGCCCGTGCAGATGGAGAATGCTCCTCATGTTGAGGAGCCGGCGTGCCACCTCCATCCAGGACGTAGTCGACGGTGCGACGCCCGAAGACCGCGCAGACCGTCGGCAGGACCACCGACTGCGTGTCGGCGCGACCGAGCATCTTGATGGCAAAGGTCGAGCCCGCAGGGAACGAGACGGTGAGCTTGGAGCCGTCGTCGGCCGTGGCGCGGGCATTGAGCAAAAGCCCCGCGTAGGAGGCCTGACGAGCCTTGACGCGCTCGACGACCTCGGCCCATTTGCGCTGGAGTTCGCCGGCATCCTCGACCGCGGAGGTCTCGGCGGCGCCGGCGGCAGCAACCTGGGCGGCATTGTTGGGCTGGGGCTTAGGTGCCGGAGCGGTGGCAGGCGCGGGGGCCGCAACGGGCTGAGGCGTCGGAGCCGGCGCAGGCTGAGGTGCAGGCGCTGCAGGCTTGGAAGCTGACACGGACGCAGAACGGGGCGCAGGCTGGGCAGCCGGAACAGCAGCACCACGGTCCCAAGGCATACCGCCCTGGCGCGCGGACGTAGCAGCGGGGGCAGCGGATGCCGCCGGGGCGGCAGCGCGGGCGCCCGAAATGAGCGTCGGCTGTTGGACAGCAGCGGGTACGGATGCTGCAGGCGCGGCGGCCTGAGCAGCAGCCACGCTCGCCGGCACGGCGGCGTTGGCAACCATGGCCTCCAGGCGTGCCACGCGCTCGGCCAATGCCTCAATCGTTAAATCAGCCTCGGGACGCGCCAGACGCGTGCAGGCAATCTCGAGCACCAGGCGCACGTCGCTCGCGCCCCTCATCTCCAGTGCGGCATCGTCAAGCACTGTCAGCACACGGGCCAGGCGGTCGGCAGGATGCTCGCCAAAGGCAGCGGCCTCGGCAGCAAGCGCCTCGGCCTGCTCGGAGCCGCCCTCAAACAGCTCGGCACGGGCACCGGCAACGCAGGCAACGTACACGTCACGCACATGCGCCACCAGGTCGCGCGTCAGCTCCAGCAGGTCGTTTCCTTCCTCGACCTGCGCACGGATCAGTCCATATAGCTCGGCAACATCGCGATCGGCAATGGCGCGGGAAAACTCGCCCAGAATCTGGTCCGAAACCTCGCCTAAAAGCGAGCGGGCGTCGTCCGCATGCACAGAACCATTGCCAAAGACGCTCAGCTGCTCCAGCGTGGACAACGCGTCGCGCATACCGCCCTTGGCATGGCGCGCCACAATGGCGAGTGCCTCGTCGTCGTAATCGAAGCCCTCCTGCTCGCACACGTAGGACAGGCGATGCTCGATATCCTCGTTGCCGATGCGATGGAAATCGAAACGCTGGCAGCGCGAGAGGATGGTCTCCAGAATCTTTTGCGGGTCGGTGGTGCACAGCACAAAGATCACGTGTGCCGGCGGCTCCTCAAGAGTCTTGAGCAGCGCGTTGAACGCCGCCGTCGTGAGCATGTGGACCTCGTCGATGATATAGATCTTGTACTTGCCGCGCACCGGGGCAAAGTTGACGGAGTTGATGATCTCCTCGCGCACGTTGTCCACGCCGGTACGGCTTGCGGCATCGAGCTCGTAGACATCCGGGTGGTTGCCCTCGGCGATGAGCTCGCACTCCTCGCAAGTACCGTCGGGCATGCAGCCGCTTGCACCCTCGGCGCGCGCCGCCTCGGCATTGCGGCACAGCAGCGCCTTGGCCAGAATGCGCGCCATAGTGGTCTTGCCCGTGCCGCGCGGTCCGCAGAACAGGTAGGCGTGGGACAGGCGTCCCTCGGTGATGGCGTGCTCGAGCGTCGAGACGATATGCTGCTGGCCCACCACGGAGTCGAAGGTGAGCGGTCGATACTTTCGGTACAACGATTCCATGGGTGCTCCCCCGGGTATACTGAGTCTTGTTGCCGCGGCGGCCATGCGGTCGCACAGCATACTGCATTCCATAATAACCCGTACGGCGAGCCCGCCGCGATAGGAGTCCAAAGAGCATGGCAGACGCAGAGAGCAACCTCGTTCCCTCCGAAGCAGCCGACCAGGTCGAGGTCGCGCTCGAGGAGCAGGCCGCAGCCGACGACGGCATCCTGTACCTCAACGAGTACCAGTACGAAAACGACCTGGTCACCGACTTCGCCCGCCTGGTCGCCTCGCCCAGGCGTCGCGGCTCGCTGTATGTCGCCGCGGCAATTGCCGCGCTCATCGGCATCGGCATGCTGGTGGCCGGCGGCAACTGGATCAAGTTTGGCGTCGTCCTGATCGTGTTCGGCGCCTTTTTGGCCTGGTGGAGCAAAAACCTGCACCACACCCTCGCCCGCGACTTTATCGACGCCGTTGAGGCCGACGAGTCCATGGGTGGCCGCTATCGCCGCGTCGCCGCCAACGAGGACGGCCTGATGGTTTGGGGCAAGAGCGGCAAGTCACAGTTCTTCCCGTTTGAAAAGCTCGACCACGTGCTCGACGGCGAGCGCATCTTTGTGGCCATGTTCGCCGACCAGGGCGTGACGATCCCCAAGGACACCTTCGTCCGTGGCGATGCCGAGCAGTTCGGCCCCTTCCTCAAGGCCCGCATCAACAAAAAACTCCGCATCGAGACCAAGAAGAAGAAAATGAAGGCAGAAAAGGCCGCTGCCGAAGCCAAACAGGGCGACAAGCCCCAGGAGACCAAGCGCAAGCAGAAGAAGAACAAGAAAAAGCGCTAAGGCCAAGCCAGGCAGGCAGCCTCGCATCCCGCTATCCTCCCCATGCACCCGAGCGTGCTACACTAGCAGCATCTATGCCACCGCGAACGGCTCGGCCCCGCGCCCGCCGCTCGCAAACGAACTTTAAACGCACGAGGGTTGGCCATGCCGCTTTTCTCGCAACATACCGCCCGGTTCTCGCCGGACGTTCCCTTGGAGGGCACTAGCTCTCGCGAGCTGCTCAAGCGGTACCAGCCGCTCGAGACGCTTGCGACCGGCGGTTTTGGCTCCATCGAGATTTGCCGCGACACGCACCTGCGCCGTCGCGTCGCCATTAAGCGCATCCCCCTTATCAACGGTGCCGGCATGCCCGCCAGCGACATCATGGATGTCCTGCGCGAGGCGCACACCGCCGCCATGCTTCAACATCCCAATATCGTGCAGGTCATCGACTTTACGCACGACACAGCCTATGCCTACCTGGTTATGGAATATGTCGATGGCATGTCGTTGGCCGAGTTTTTGCATCGCGTGGACGGCCACTCGCTCACCTTTGACGAGGCCGCGGCCATTGCCGACGCGCTGGGTCAGGCACTCACCTTTGCCCATGCAAACGGCGTGCTTCATCTGGACATAAAGCCCGCCAATGTGCTTATCGACCATTCGGGCAATGTAAGGCTCACCGACTTTGGCATGGCGCGGCTGTCGTCTGCCGGCGGCTTTGGCGGCTCGCGCGGCGGCACCATCGGCTACATGCCGCCCGAGCAGCTCGATATCGAGACCGGCACGGTCGACGAACGCGCCGATGTCTTTGCCCTCGCCTGCGTTATCTATGAGGGCTTGTGCGGCAGCGCTCCCTTTATGGCGGCCACGCCCGCCGACTCGCTCGACCGCATCATCGGCGGCGCCACCTATCCCAGCGAGCTGATACCACACTTTCCCCCGGGAGCCGAGGCCGCGCTCATGAGCGCGCTCTCCCCCATGCCGCAGGACCGCCCCAACAGCATCGAGGCATTTTGCGACCAGCTCCTTGCCGGTCTGGGCAGCGTGCGCGAAGGCCGTCGCAGCCTGGAGCAAATGGTTGGCGAGCTTTCGGATGACGAGCAGGAGCTCGACGATATCGAGCCGTCGCACTACGAGGACGATGCCATCGAGGTCGACCCCGCACTCGGCTGGGCGGGCACGCGCTGGAGCCATGCGCGCGACTACACCATGCGCGCTATCTCGGCGCTAGCGTGCGGCACCTTTAGCTTTTTGCTGATGCAAACGGCCGGGGTCGCGGCGCTTCCCGGCCTGGTCATTGCGGCTATCGCGATCGGAGCGGCGGCTGGCCTGGCCCCCCAGATCGGCTCGGCCATCTCGGCTGTGGGCTTTTTGGTGCTCATGGCCAACGCCACCATGCAGGCGCAGGGCATCCTGTCGATGTTGCCGGTCGCGGTGATCTTTGCCGCTGCCATGTCCGGTTGGTGGATCGCCTGGGGTCGCACCGAGGCTGCCGCGAGCGCCGCGCTCACCTGTGCACTCGCGCTTGGCTGTCTGACCGGCAATACCTTCCTGGCAGCTGGGGTCGCCGCCGGCGTCGCGTCATTTTGGCTCGGCCCGACAAGCGCCGCTGCGGCAACGGGCATGGGCGCGCTTTTTGCCCGTCTGGCCACGGTCGCGCTTTCAGCCGGAGGCGTGCTGGGGCTCGGTAACGTTGCCGCAGCGCTGGGAGACCCGCTCCTTTGGGCTGCCTTTGTGCTGGTCGCGGCAACTGCCGCAGCGTCATCCGCGCTGCTCAATGCCCATGCCAAGCGTGCCAATCAGGGCTCAAACCTTGCCGCAATCGCCGCCATCGCTGTCACCGGCATCGGCTGCGCAGCGGCGTCCTGTCTTGCACACCATATGGAAATTGCCAGCCTTGCAGCCGCGGTCATCGCCAAGGCGGCGGTTGCGGGAATCCTATCCTCTATAATCGTTGGGATATGCCTATATTTGCTCGGATACCAAAGAACCTATACGGAGAGTGATCTTTCGTGAACTTCCTGAACATCTTCGAGGACCACGTGGCCGGCATCTTCGGTGCCACCCGTGCCCCGTTCTCCTTTAAGAAGCTTGCCAAGCAGGCCGCTCGCGACATGGAGGATCAGACTCTGGTGATTAACGGCGTCAACACGGCGCCGGCACTCTATACCATCCTTATCGCCGCCGACGACGATCCCATGCTCGCCCCGTTCTACCCCGAGCTTTCGCGCGAG
The DNA here is from genome assembly GCA_008668235.1 of Collinsella aerofaciens. Classification (GTDB taxonomy): domain Bacteria; phylum Actinomycetota; class Coriobacteriia; order Coriobacteriales; family Coriobacteriaceae; genus Collinsella; species Collinsella aerofaciens_K. The sequence goes on from RQCP01000013.1 coordinate 63,041, forward strand.
GTCCGCGAGTTCGTGAAGGCGCAGGCCGAAAAGCGCCGCTATGTCTTTGTCGGCGAGCCCCTCGTGCGCTTTATGATCGATCCGCAGCTGCGCGCCGGCAAGTTCTCGGTCTTTGCCGAGAACGTCGATGCCCCCACGCTCGGCCGCCTGTACGAAGAAGAGCGCGCCTATCAAAACGGCCTGGGCCAGAACAACTCCGCGGCAAGCCGTGCCGCCAGCGCCCCGCGCGCCGGCCAGCAGCAGTTTGCTGCCCCGCAGCAGCAGCGCCCCGCCGCCATGCCCCAGCAACAGCCGACGCCTCGCGCCGCCGCTCCCGACCCGCTTGCCGTGGCAGACCCCTTCGCGCCTAGCGTCCCCGACCCCGCCGCTCCTATCCCGGTGCCGCAGACCGTCTCGCGCGACGCGCTTGCCGGCATGGGCGGAGCCGCCGCGACCGGTGCCGCCGTGGGCCTAGGCGCTGCAGCCGGCATCGCCTCCAACATGGCGAGCACTCGCGCCCCGCAGCGCCCGCTCGCCCAGCTCGTCGACGTCGTGAGCGGCGAGAGCCATAGCATCACCTCCGCACAGGTGACCATCGGTCGCGAGCGCTCAGTTTCCGACATTGCCCTGCGCGACCCCAACGTGTCGCGCCGCCACGCCCAGCTCACCTTTACGGGCTCGGATTGGTCGATCGAGGACCTCAATTCCACCAACGGCACGCTCGTCAACAACCGCCGCATTACGCGCTGCCCGCTGCGCAACGGCGATCTGCTGACGTTTGGCCTGAGTACCTTTGAATTTAGGGGATAGTCGCTTATGAACATCGATATCGTCCTTTTTGCAGGCCGCATCGTCCTGGTCGCCCTGCTCTATATCTTCTTGTTCGCCGTCATGAAGACCGGCGTGGGACTTGTGCGCGGGCAGCGCCGCGACTCGGCTATCTGGACGATTGATGTGGACAAGGGTCCGCGCGGTATCCGCGGCATCCACGTAGACATGCTCGGCCCCGTCATCGTCGGTCGCTCGCCATCTTCGGACATCTGCATCAACGAACCGTTCGTCTCGGCCTCGCATGCGCGCTTTTCGCTGCAGGGCCCGGCGCTCATCATCGAGGACCTCAACTCACTTAACGGCACGCTCGTCAACGGCCGCCAGCTCGTGGAGCCCGCGACGCTGCGTGAGGGCGACGAAGTCCAGATTGGCGACGTGGTCATGAAGGTGAACCGTCGATGATCGACGAGGAGAACAAGTCCGCAACCATGACCGAGGCACCGGCTGCCGCCGCAGCTGCACCGGCCCACGCCACTCCGGCGGACTCCACACCCGTGGAGCCCGAGGACACCGTGTTCTCCCTGCCTCTTTCGCATGTAACGCATGATATTTCGGATCTCGCCGATAACGAGGACGAAGAGGATGCCGTAGCGGCGCCCATCGGCGCACATGCTGCGGAACAGCCCACAGCGCCCGAAGCAACCCCGGCGCCGGCTCACTTTGCAGAGCCCGTCGCCGCGGCAATCAACGAGAGCGCTGCGGTGTTTGCGGCACCCGAGCCCGCCGCGCCGGCGTTTCCCATAGCCCCGGCATCCGAGGTTGCGCCCGCGTCTACGCCGGCGCCCGAGCCTATAGACGTCAGCCCGCAAGACGACGAGTCGACCGCCCGCGTTTCCGAGGAGCCCGACTCCCCGGACACCGGCGATTCCGAATCAAACGCCGAGACAGACACCGTCTCTCCCGGTGACACCGCCGAGATCGATGTTGCCGCCGTTGAGGCCAAACTCAAAGACCCCGGCTCGACCATGAGCTTTGAGCCCCTGACCGAGGAACGCATCGAGACCGACTCGACCTATGATGCCGGCACCACCACGCAACTCATGTGGGGCGCCCGCTCCGACGTTGGCTGCGTGCGCCCGCACAATGAGGATTCCTACCTAGTGCAGTCGCCGCTCTTTTGCGTATGCGACGGCATGGGCGGTCACGCCGCCGGCGAGGTAGCCTCTTCCATCGCCGTCGAGACTATTGCCAAGACGGCCCCGCAGTCCGCCGACGCAGCGCGCCTGGCCGCAGCCGTCGAGGCAGCCAACGCCGCCGTAATCGAGGCGGCCCTGAACGGCCTGGGCAAGCCCGGCATGGGCTGCACAGCCACCTGCGCCTATATCGAAAACGACACGCTCGCCATCGCCCACGTGGGCGACTCTCGCGCCTACCTGCTCCACGAGGGCACGCTCATCCGCGTGACCCGCGACCACTCCTACGTGGAGGAGCTCGTGGACGCTGGCGAGATCACGGCAGACGAGGCTCGCGTCCACCCCAACCGTTCGGTCATCACCCGCGCACTGGGCTCGGACCCCGCCATGTATGCCGACCACTTCACTCTGCATATCGAGGAAGGCGACCGTCTGATCCTGTGCTCCGACGGCCTCTCGAGCATGATTCCCGATAGCGATATCGAGAACATCGCCACGCAGTCCTCAACCGCGCAAATCTGCGTCGACAACCTAGTGGACGCGGCGCTTGCCGCCGGCGGCCACGACAACGTGACCGTAGTAGTCGTTGACCTGGTTGACGATGGCGTTATGCGCGAGGCGCAACGCGTGCGTCGCCGCAACATTACTATCGCCGCCATCCTGGCCCTCGTCTTTGTGCTGGCAGCTGGCATCTGGGCCTACACGGGTGTCACCGGCTCATACTACCTGGGTACCTACCAGGGCAATGTCGCCGTCTGGCGCGGCCTGCCCGGCAAGCCGCTCGGACTCAAGCTCCACTGGCTCGAGAGCGAAACCAGCATTAAGCTGTCCGACCTGCCCGAAGACACGCAAAACCGCCTCAAGGCGGGCATTCCGCAAACAAGTGTCGACGATGCGCAGGACACGATATCCAAGTACCGCCACCAGATCGACGAGGAGCAGACCCGCCAGGTGATCGACGCGCAAACGATTCGCGACAACACCAATCAGGGATCGACCTCCGAATCAGATTCCGAGAAAACCGCCGAACAGTCCGCCGAGGCCGAAGCCTCCGATAAGAATTAGAAAGGGAGTGCCGCTTATGAGTCGCCGCAACACCGAGCTGCTCTTGCTCATCGCCTCGGCGTTCCCCGTCATCCTGCTGTATGCGATGTACGTGCTCACTGCGGGCGCCGCTATCTCCTTTGAGACGCTCGCCGTACCGATCGGCCTCTTTGCCGCCTTTGCCGCGGCCCACATTGCCGTGCGCATCTTGGCGCCCGGTGCCGACCCCGCCATCCTGCCCATCGTATTTATACTTTCGGGCATCGGCATCACGTTCGTGACGCGTCTCGCCCCCGCTCTCGCCATCTCACAGCTCATCATCCTGTTTGTCTCGGTGGCGCTCATGGTGGGAACGCTTGCACTAGTCAAAAACCTCGACGTGGTCATGCGCTACAAGTACACCTTTGGCATCATCGGCATCATTCTGCTGATGCTGCCTATCTTTATCGGCACCACGATCTCGGGCTCCAAGCTGTGGATTCGCATCGCGGGCTTTACCATCCAGCCTGGCGAGTTCGCCAAGGTCTTTATCGTCCTGTTCCTGGCCGGCTACTTGGCCGAGAACCGCGAGTTGCTCTCCATCTCCAACCGCAAGATCCTGGGCTTTAAGATCCCTCGCCTGCGACTGCTGCTGCCGCTGTTTGCCGTGTGGGGTGTGTGCCTGCTCGTCGTCGTCTTCGAACGCGACCTGGGTTCGGCCGTGCTGTTCTACACCATCTTCTTGCTGATGCTCTACGTTGCCACGGGGCGCTTTTCGTATGTCGTTATCGGCCTTGCGCTCTTAGCTGTCGGAGCCGTGGGCGCCTACAAGTTCCTATCGCACGTTCAGGTGCGTTTCCAGGTTTGGGTCGATCCGTTTAAGGACGCCCAGGGCCAGGGCTACCAGATCGTCCAGTCGCTCTTCTCGCTTGCCGATGGCGGTCTGGTCGGTGTTGGCATCGGCAACGGCATGGCCAACAACATCCCTGTCGTCGAGTCCGACTTTATCTTCTCGGCTATCGGCGAGGAGATGGGCCTTTTGGGCGGCGGCGCCGTGCTCATCCTGTTTATGCTCTTTGCCGTGCGTGGCCTCACCACGGCTGCCCGCGCTAAATCCGACCTCGCCGCCTTTAGCGCCACGGGCCTTACGGCCGCCATCAGCTTCCAGGCCTTCTTGATCGTTGGCGGCGTAACCCGCCTGATCCCGCTGACCGGCGTCACCCTGCCCTTTATGAGCCAGGGCGGCTCCTCTCTGCTGGCGAGCTTCATCATCGTCGCGCTCCTGCTGCGCGCCGGTGACGAGGCGACCGGACGCGAGGCCGAGCTTACCGGCACCGGCACCATGGCCGCCATCACCGATGATCAGGTCGCATCTGCCGCCGCCCCGACGGGCACGCGCTTTGCCACCTCGTCTTCCTACGGCAGCGGTAGCCATTCCGTCGGCTCGCGCATGCGCCGTCGCCTGCTCGACACGCCTGAATCCGGTGTGCTCGGCCGCGTTGCGCTCGCCAACCGTCTAACCCGTGCGGTGCTCGCCTTTACGGCGCTGTTCGCCATCCTTATCGGCAACCTCACCTATGTCCAGGTCATTAAGGCCAAGGACTATCAGGACATGCCGACCAACAACCACACCATCGCCCGCTCCAAGTACATCCAGCGCGGCTCCATCATCACGTCCGACGGCGTGACGCTGGCCGAGTCGCTGCAGCAGGAGGACGGCACCTACGTACGCTCCTACCCCAACGGTAACCTGGCAGCGCACGTGGTTGGCTACGTGAGCCAGCAGTATGGCACCACCGCCATCGAGAGCGTCATGAACGATACGCTCACCGGTTCTAAGGACTACTCCAGCTGGAACAACGCCATCGCGTCGCTCGCGGGCCAGACCCAGCCGGGCAACACCGCCAAGCTCACCATCGACTCGCGCATCCAGACGGCGGCCGAGCAGGCACTCAAGGGCTTTAAGGGCGCTGTAGTGGTCATCGACCCGCGTACCGGCGCGGTGCTCGCATGTGCCAGCTCGCCCACCTACGACAACACCAACATCGATGCCCTGCTGCAGACGGGCGGCGGCGAGGACGGCTCCATGTACAATCGCGCCATGGACGCGCTGTACACGCCGGGCTCAACGTTTAAGGTCGTTACGCTTTCCGCGGCACTCGAGACCGGTACCGCCAGCCTTACCAGCACCTACCAGGCGCCCGGCTCCATGGACATCGGCAACGCACCGGTCACCAACTATGCCAACGAGAGCTACGGCACCATCAGCCTGCAGCAGGCCTTTGCCGTGTCCTCCAACGTCGTCTTTGGCCAGGTGGCAAACGAAGTTGGCGCAAACACGCTCGTGCAGTTTGCCAACGCCTTTGGCTACGGCCAAAAGCTCGGCCAGGACCTGACCTCCGCGGCCTCCATCATGGCCGACCCGTCGCTCATGACCGAGTGGGAGACCGCCTGGGCCGGCGCCGGCCAGCCTGTCGGCATGGACCACACGCCCGGCCCGCAGACCACCGTCATGCAAAACGCCGTGATTGCCGCCGCCATCGCTAACAGCGGCGTGGTCATGGACCCGTACTTTGTAGCCCAGGTACTCGCCCCGGACGGAACCGTGGTCAAGACCACGCAGTCCCGCTCGCTGGGTCAGGCCGTCAGCTCCGCCACGGCCGACCAGGTCAAGCAGGCCATGCTTGCCGTCGTCCAGTCCGGCACCGGCACCGATGCCCAAATCCCCGGCGTCAAGGTTGCCGGCAAGACCGGCTCGGCCGAGACTGGCGGCACCAACGTCAACTCGATGTTCGTTGGCTTTGCACCTTACGATTCACCCACGGTCGCCATCTCGGTGGCCTTGGAGGATTTCGACAAGCATGACGTCAAGGCCGTCAAGATCGCCGGCATCGTCCTGACCGCGGCGCTTGCCGCACAGGGAGCGTGATGCCCATGATCGAATCGGACACCCGAGGCGCGCCGCGGCCGAAGAGTTAGCGGCAACGCGCCACACGGCCCCAGCGGCCACATCGTAGGTACTACACACATCGTTGAGCGAATAGTTATGTTAGGAGCAGGAATGGAACAGAGGGTCCTCGGGGGAAGATACCTCCTCAAGGATAAGGTGGGGACAGGCGGCATGGCGACCGTCTACCGTGCACAGGACCAGGTCCTCGACCGCACGGTAGCCGTCAAGATCATGCTGCCGCAGTATGCTGGCGACGCAACCTTCGCCGCACGCTTTAAGCAGGAGGCCCAGGCAGCAGCCGGTCTCTCCTCCCCTTATATCGTGGGCGTCTACGATTGGGGCAAGGACGGCGACACCTATTACATCGTCATGGAGTATCTGCGCGGTACCGACCTTAAGAGCGGCATCAAGAGCCACGGTGCCCTCGACCCCAAGAAGGTCGCTCAGATCGGCTCGCAGATCAGCTCCGCGCTTTCGGTCGCCCACAAGCACGAGATCATCCACCGCGACATTAAGCCGCAGAACATCATGGTGCTGCCCGACGGCAACATCAAGGTGATGGACTTTGGCATCGCGCGCGCCAAGAACAGCCACCTCACGCAAGACAACAACGTGCTGGGAACCGCCCACTACGTCAGCCCCGAGCAGACCCGTGGTCAGGACCTCGGCCCCACCTCGGATATCTACTCGCTGGGCGTCGTGATGTATGAATGCGCCACCGGCCGCGTGCCCTTTGACGGTGACGACGCTATCTCGGTCGCACTCAAGCAGGTCAACGAGCTGCCTATTCCGCCGAGCCAGATCAACTCCGGTGTCGACGCCGACCTTGAGCGCATCATCCTCAAGTGCATGGAGAAGGACCCGGCAAACCGCTTCCAGACCGCCGACGAGCTGCGTCAGGTGCTCAACAGCTACCTGTCGGGCCGTGCCGTCAACGTCTCGGAGCCCACGCGCATCATCGGTGCCCCCGGCGAGCTGGGCGCCACCAAGACTCGCGAGCTGTCTGACTCCACGCGCGCTATGGTTCGCCCCGTATCGGGCGTAAGCGGACAGACCAACCCCCGCAGCGCCGTCTCGGGTTCCACCGGTTCCTACGAGGTCGATCAGCCCAAGTCCAACAAGAACAAGATTATCGCCGCCGTAGTCGCCGCAATCGCCGTGGTTGGCGTTGTGGTGGCCTTCGCCACCGGGCTCTTTGGGGGCGAGCAGGTTACGGTGCCCGATGTGCTTAACAAGGACCAGCAGACCGCTATCGAGCTGATCAAGGAGGCCGGCCTTGAGGTCGGAACTGTCGACCAGAGCTATAACGACGATGTCGACGAGGGCAAGGTTGCCGAGCAGACCCCCAACGGCAACACTAAGAAGCCCAAGGGCTCCAAGGTGAACCTGGTGATCTCCAAGGGCCCCAAGCCCTCCGAGAAAGTTGAGGTTCCGCAGCTCGTCGGCCTAACCAAGGACCAGGCCGAGGCCGCGCTGGCAAGCGTGGGCCTGAAGGGCAACGCAACCGAGGAGGCCAACGAGGCCGACGAAGGCCAGGTCTTTGAGCAGGGCACTGATGCCGGCAAGGAAGTCGAGAAGGGCACGACCATCTCGTATAAGGTCTCCAGCGGTCCTGACACCACCTCCGTCCCCGATCTGACCGACATGACCGAGGCCCAGGCACGCAACGCTCTCGACATGGCTGGCTTTGGCGTCGACGTGAGCTACCAGGAAAACGACTCGGTTACCGAGGGCACCGTAATTAGCTGGAACCCTAGCGGCAAGCAGAAGCCCGGTGCCACGATCACCGTCGTCATCGCCAAGAAGTCCGGCAAGGCCAGCGTCCCGGGTAACCTGTACGGCAAGAGCATCTCCGCCGCCGTCACCGCGCTCAACAACGCCGGTTTCTACAACATCGCATTCTGCGATCAGAACGGCAACCCCGTGAGCGGCAACGAAAACGCCACCGTTACGGGCGTCTCCCCCACCGGCAAGCAGTCCACCGACAGCACGATCACGCTGACGGTCGCACTTTCTGGTTCGGGCTCGGGCTCGGGCACGAGCACGGGCGACGATTCCGGTACGACCAACTAGTCGCCACCCCACCGCTCATCGCGGCTTTCGCCGCAAACATATTCGCTCACAGGCGCCCGCTTGCTCCCCCAGCAAGCGGGCGCTTTCTTTATCTGAAGCAGCGAATACTACGGCATGCCTTAAACCAAAAGAGCCCGGCACCGTAACGGTACCGGGCTCGATATTCCTCTGGTGCCCCCGGGCGGATTCGAAAACTCCCCCCGCGGGGAAATTGGTGACGCGGGTGTCGACGGCTCGAATCCTGCCCTTAGACCAGAAGAGCCCGGCACCGTAGCGGTACCGGGCTCGATATTCCTCTGGTGCCCCCGGGCGGATTCGAACCGTCGACACCCGCTTTAGGAGATATGATTTAATGCTACCCCCTACCATTCATCAAGCATCATTGAATATCATATAACCGCAGATAAACATAGCAGTTTGTGTCTTTTGCCTCCGGTAGCTGCGCCTACGCTTTTACAAACATATTACTAACAGCTTTAGCTAAACTGCACTCAATGAATTGTTGAAAACTATTCAAAGAAACGGAGCGCAAAGATGTCAGAACAGCCACTAATTAGCGGAAGAGGCACGTGTTGGAAAGACAAGAGATCACCTAACACCTATCGCTATTATTTTTCCCTTGGAGTCAAGGACCCTAAGACGGGGCGCTACAAACGATCCCCAACTTATACAGTTCGTTGCAAGACTAAAACAGAAGCTAAGGCTGCAATGCAGGCCAAGCTGGCTGAAATCAACTCCTCTGGCACGATCACTAAAACTAAAAAGCCCACTTTGCTTGCGTCCTACTGCTGGGCCTTTCATGAAAATAGGGACACCGAGCTTGCGCCAACGAGCTATGAAAGAGAAGCGTACGATTGCAGGCATATCGAAGACCTATTCGGTGCGTTTCAGACAATTGAGGGGCTAACTCCCGATCTAATCGAAGAAACATATGCCGAAGCTCGTCGTACGGGAAAATACAAACCATCAGAGCTTGTACGAATCAATGCGAAACTGCGTCAGATTTTGTCGAATGCAGTCGCAAAGAGAATAATTGACCGAAACCCCTGCGCTACCGTTCATGTTCGCAGACCACGCAACAAAAGAGAATCACTGACAATCGACCAAGTAGCTACCCTATGCACACATCTTCAACACATTGAGCTCACCGCCGAAGCTGTTGGTACACTAGTACTAGTGTATACGGGTATGCGGAAAGGCGAGATGCTGGGCCTCGAATGGCGCGATTGGGACCCTGCCAATAAAACCTTGAAAATTGACAGGCAGTACACCAACGACCATGAACTGAGGGCACCCAAGTCACAAGAAAGCCAACGCAAAATCCCCGTTGGAGAAACCTTGACCGAACGTCTTCAATCATGGTCAGCCATACAAAAAGAGCTCCTGGCCTCTCTGGGGCTGTCCCAGACTGGCAGCACTCCCATCATTAGCGATATTGCTGTCGAGCAAGGGATCCCTACTGTCTGTCACATGAAAAACTACATCTTCAACCATTGGTTTCGCGATTTCGCAGTTAGCTGCAATCTTGGAATCTATGAGCCGAACAATTCGACTGGCGGAAAACTATATAAGGGCATCTGCCCGCATCAGCTCAGGCATTGTGTAAGCACTTTTATGCTGGCGAACGGATCGGACGTTAGAAGCGTGCAAGGTATTCTTGGCCACGCGGACCCCAATATCACGCTCAAAACGTATACAAGCCTCGTTCAACAATCAGAAATAAAAGCAGTTAAAGGCTACGAAGCCTTCATCAACGCCTATATACAGAGAAGCGAGAAATAGCATGTTTTTCATTCATCGTTTATTTCATAATATTACGGTACTATAATACCGTTTCCGCAGGTAGATGCTTTATTTGATTGACATCTAATGAGTTTTAATACATGCTAAAGCTGTCAGATGGCTACGCATGTAGTCATAGAAACCGGCCCCCCAAGTGCTTATGAACCTGGTACGTCTTACAAGCACAGGGAGGGCCCTCATTGAAAGGATAGCTCATCATGGCTACTCCAAAGATTAGCACTCAGGCGTCCACACCGACTTTCCCCACTGGTGCCGCTCAGTGCGATCGGTTGCTCCGCGTTAACGATATCCGCGAACTCACTGGCTGGAGCGAAAACACCGCACGCAAGTTTATGCGAGAGTCCGGCAAGCTCATCCAGATCCATCGCTCTAATTACATGTTTGAAAGCTCGTTCTACGAGCTTTTCAAGCAGCTTGAAGGTCGTACCGCCCACCTTGATTAGGTGGTAAACATGAGCGAGCTTCCGTCGATTTCCGACATATTTAGCGATGATGCTACTGAGCAACGAGAGATTACGGGAAAAATGGATAAGGCTATTTTTATTTCAGTGCCCGAGTGGGCGTGCTGCGTCACCACCGTTGCCGCCGAGCGTCTCATCCTCGGCCTTGTATGGAAGTTTGGAAAACCTTCCAAAAACAAACGGCCCATGGGCTTCTGCGCTAAAAGCAAATGGATTGAGGATCACTACCGCCTGAGTAAGAACACGATATCCCGGGCCTATACCTCTCTGAAGGATAAGGGGTATATTCAAAAAGTTGGTGATGGCAGCTGGATGCTTAATTACGCCGCAATCTACCGCGCCGCGATTGAAAACGCTTGGGAGCCTCCGAAACTTTAAGCCCACAAACCGACTATCGAGGTCGTGAGAGTCGGTCACCGTCAGGATGCCCACAAGAACATGCCGCGGATGTAAAATGAAGCAGGGTCGAACCGAAACAGTTCCCGGACAATTGGCGTCCGGCCAGACACTTCGATTCGACCCTTTCTCATGCCTGCATCTAAAATACTCCCACAATCATTCTCGACATCTTTAACGCCCTCACCTCCTGCCACCAACACGTCGTAGACGCTATTTACAACGAATCGATATGGCCGCCCGTTCTTTAAGGCACGTGTTACCATGAAAACGTGCGGTATTTCTCCAACCGAAAACCTGCGTGAACGCATGACTTGAGACGCCTTTTAGAACTCACCGATCGCAGGGCGAACACAAATCAACAGCGGCCGTGCATTGTTCCCAGCCATATGGCATGGCGGAGCCATGCCTGTTGTTGATTGGAGTGCCGCACCATGGCAGACGAGAAGAAAATCAGGGAGATCTACGGCGTGAAGTCCGTCCTCGATGAGGCCGCCGAGCGGATCGAGGCGACGTGGCGGGAGAAGCTGCTGCGCGAGACGGGCGACCTCAGGACCGAGAACGCGTTGCTCAGGGCCCAGCTCGATGAATCCAGCCGCAAGCTCGCCGAGGCGACGGATCGGAATGAAAAGATTGAGGCCGACTGCAATGAGCGGATTGCCTTTATAGAGGAGAAGTTCGAACTCGATACCGCGAGCCTCGAGATCGAGAACAACGAGCTCCATGCCGCGAGCGTCAGATATCTCGCCGATGCTCGGGAACTCGACAGGCAGGTCGTCCAGCTCCATGCCGAGGCCGTGGGCATGGTCGATGAGATCGAGCGACTGCGCGGCGAGCGTGATGCCGCGCTGAAAGCCCAAGCCGAGTTGAACGACGCACTCCTGGCCCAGCGCGACCTGATGGCCGAGGTCGCCGCCCTCAAGGACCGCCTCGCCGCCTCCGAGCAGCGTGCGGCCGTGGCCGAGGCCAAGGTCGAGGTCATGACCCAGATGAAGATCGAGTAGGCCGCATAGCATCTAATTTTCTAGAAACCCCCTAGAGCATTTCTAGGGGATTTCTAGAACTGAGAACCGGGCGCAGCACTTTCGATCGGCACGATGTCTCGATAGACCAGACGGTGCCTGTCGTCACGCCACTCGTCACCGTGGTAGTGCCCGAAGAACCAAGCGCGGTAGCCGAGCCGCCCATCGAGCTCGCCCAGGAAGGTTTGCAGCTGATCCCCACGGTACTCACGTCCGCGCTCCCGGCACAGCTCTCTGGCCAGGGCAGCAGGAGCCTCATGCGTCACCACGTAATCGACCCTCCAGCCTACGCGGTTGAGCGAGGCGCGGCAGTGTTCCGTCTCTTTCTCGCTCGGCATCTCCTCGGGCCACCAGCTCCTCCCCTCCTTGCGATACTGCCTGTCGTTGCTCGCGGCGCCGCCCATGGCAAGGACCGTGGTTCCCGCGATGTCGAATACCCCTCCGCGCATGAGGTGCAGCACGTGCGGTCGTACCTCATGGACGAGGCCGCCGCTCCACTCCCGCACCGGCAGTTCTGTCAGGGCGTGGTGGTTCTCATGGTTGCCGTCTACGAAACACGTGGTCCAGGGTTTCGACTCGAACCAGTCGAGCCAGTATTTCTCAGCATTCGAGCCGTCCCAGACGAAGCCGAAGTCGCCGGCCACGATCACCGCGTCATCGCGCGTCAGCGTCCGGCCCAGCGGCCAAGACCTGAAGGCGAACCTGCTGGCCCCGTACTCGGCCCTGCCGTGGACATCGCCTGTCACATAGACCGTCATCAGTACGCGCCCCACGGCAGGAGTTTGTCCCCGAGCCTCGCGATTCGGTCATACAGCACCGTGTGCCGTTCGTCCAGGTTGCCGTCTCGGTGAAAATGTCCGTAATACCAGCGCTTGTAGTCCAGGCGGTCCTCGAGCTCGTCGAGGAATCCGGTCAACCGGTCCACATCGGGGCGTTCCCAGCCCGGGTCCGGGTAGAGCGTCGGCGAGAGCATGCGCGTGGCGCAGGTATGGGTGATGACGCAGTCGACCTTCCAGCCGACCTCGTCGAGCCTTGCCCGCGCGGTATCGAAATCGCGCTCGTCCGGGAGCTCCTGAGGCCACCAGCTGGAATACGGCACGCGGTATTCCCTGTCCACGCTCGTGGCACCGCCCATGGTGAAGATTGTCGAGCCGTCGAGCTCGAAGACCTCGCCGCGCGTCAGGCGCCGAATAGACGAAGTATCCGACAGGCGTTGCGTCAGCCCGCCGTGCCACGGTTCCATGGGACGCTCCTCCCAGTGGTCGAAGCGCTCGTGGTTGCCATCCACGAAGAGAACCGTGTAGGGGCGCGACTCGAGCCAAGCGATGTCAGCGCATTCCTCGGCAGAGAAATCCCACGGAAAGCCAAAGTCACCGGCAACGATGAGATAGTCGTCGCTGGTAAGGCCATCCCCAAGCTCCCAGTCGCGGAGCTTTTGCATGTCGAGCCCACCGTGGATGTCGCCCGTCACATAGACCGTCATCGGATCGCCTCTTCCCTCTTGTACGCCGCCAGCTCGCGCTCGACCTGCCTGTCGCCGGTCTCGTTGACCCACCAGGGCCATTTCACCCGGCCGCACGGCTCGTCGACTCCGGCGAACCATTCCCTCAGCCCGTCGAGGCTCACCGGGGAGTGCCCGTTGGCATCGCAACCGACGTCGTAGCGCAGAAGGCCCTGCTTGCGGTTGAACTCGTTGTACGCGCCGCCGCCGCTGTGGATGTGTCCGTGGAGGTGCCACGATCCATGGCTCATGCCCTGCCAGTCGGCCATGGGGTAATGGCACAGGACGATCTTCTGCCCGTCGATCTTGAGCACGCAGATCGGCGGTTCCACGGTGAACGCGCCTGCGACCGCCGGCTGGGTCCAGTCCTTGTCGTGGTTTCCCGGGACGAGGTGGATGCGCCTGCAGGCGATCTGTTTGCGCAGCCCGTAGGCGTCTTGGGCGGTCATCTTGAATGAGAAATCCCCCAGGATGTAGAGCTCGTCGTCCACGGCAACCTTGCCGTTGATGTTGTCGACGATGGCGTCGTTCATCTGCCAAATCGTCTCCCACGGGCGGTCAGTGAACTTCAGCACGTTCTCATGCCCGAAGTGGGTGTCGCTGGTAAACCAGATCATATTTATGTCTCCTTCTGTCGCTAAAAAACGTTCTCCTTCGAGGTCAGGAGACGTTTTATGAGCGACATGAGGTGCATATCCCTCATGTTTCAAGCTCCAATCTGCCGGATTTGCCCAACTAAAAGTTTACGCCCACGCGCGAACAGGATTTGATTTTTGAAATATGGACGAATTGCTCGTCAGGAGGGTAAAATGGTGCCGACGGCAGCCCAAGTTGTGGTGAGCTGGGCAGAGCCGTTGCTTAACGAAGTTAGGTCATCGTCTTAGCGACGGTGGCCTTTCTTTTTGGGCTTCGCACCCTGCTTGAGTGCCTTGGAAAGGCCGACAAGGGCCGTGAGGAGCGAGACCATAGCGGTCAGGAGCTTCACGGACTCAGTGAAATCGGTCATGGGCATCACCTCCCATCGGATGGAGGACTCTGCCCGGCACGAGAGCTGCCGCCAGCAAGGACGATTCTATCAGAGCGGCTGACTCCCGCCGATCAATTCATACTCCTCACCCTCGCCGAATTGCGAGCATGAAAGAATCGGCACTGAATAGCAGCGCGCTAGGGCACCGATGATAGGCTTTCCAAAACTAGCGAGGCGTGTCGCCGTGCGAGTAGTCACCGCGATCGACGACGCGATCGTCCATCTGCCGCGATGCGGAGCTTCCGCCATGTGCTTGGCCTGCGGCGCGAACGCGGTCGTCGCCGGCATCGGGAACGGCGCCGGCGTAACGGTTGCGAATCTCCCGTGCGTAACCGCGACGCGCAAGAAGCTCATCACGTACGGCGGGATCTTCGAGTAGATCTTCATCGCACTTCGGCGCAATGAATTTAGGAAACGAATTGTAGGAGACGCCCTTGCTCGCTTTCGCCTGCTCGACCCACGCCGAGTATGCTTTCTTGAGACGCTTGATGTAAATCTCACAACGTTTCTCGTATGGAAGGGCTCGCTCGGCTTCCAACACGTTATTTTCGAAAGCCGTCTGCAACGACTTCAACGCGAAGCGCCCGTCGAGACGGGTCAGGTTGAAAGTGCACTTCGGATTGCCGGCCTCTTTGATATCGAGATCTGTCGCATAGACTCGATTGTTCTTGATGAAAATGTCTACGCCCCATGAGGCAAGTAATATCTTGAACTGCTCCATATTCTTTACGCGACCTTCGTCGATCGCAATATGGATCAGCTCGCGCAGATTGTTTTTATAACTGTACTCACCGCGACCGATAATCTCCTTTTCTGTGTCGCGCGGCTGGCGATCGCGAATCTTCGAATTCTTCTTTCCCTTTTCAAGTTGAGTAAGATTCCAGTTCTTATCGAGTTCACGGACCCACGCGGCACGTTCGAATTTTCCGTGACGCCCGCCCGTCTCGCAACGCTTACCCGTCAAAAGATCCGTTCGGTTGATTGCCATATGTACCGCGAACCGTTTTCCCGCCTTATCGCTTTCTTCATGCAGCGCGAGAATCACTTGTTGATGCGGATAGTGCTTCGCAAGCCATTGCTCCGCGTAGGCCAAACATGCATCGGGGGTCATCTTGCCTCCGTTGCATGAGCATTCTTCCGGAAGGAACGCGAGGATCTGATGAAGCAGGATTACGTTTTTGGCTCCGGCTTTCGACGGTTTGTCGTGATGGAAAACCTTTCTGGTTCTATCCATTTTCGAAAACCAGCGATCGCTGTATTCGATGTTCCAGCCACCACGCACAAGCGCATCTTTTCCGTTGATGTATTTACGGACGTTCTTCGCATACCGTTCACTCGAAACACTCTTCTGCTTAATGACGGTCATTTTGGTCACCGCCGACGAAATATCGCTTCTCAAGATCGTCGATGAAACGGTCCAGCTTACGCCCAACTTGGTAAACCTTTTCGAGCGTGCGGAAAACAGCTTTCTCGTTGTACGCGGGAAGCCCCTGGGCGTTCACAAAATACATCAGCTGATTGAGGTTTGTTCCTTCCTTCAAAAGTTCGTGATAGATCTTGTCGATCGACGCCCGATCGACATCAATTTTCTCGACATTCCCTTTGAGCAGTACGCGACGTGCATACGCACTGACAGTCATATCGAGGGAATCAGCATTGCTTTCAATTTTCGTTTTTTCTTCCGGTGAGACCCGGACGTGAATGTCATCGGTTCGGAATTTCTGGTCAGCGATTTCTGAAAAACCAAAATCGATATCGAGATCGTTGGCATTGCACAAAGCGAAGCGGATGAGTTCCGCCTCGCTCATCTCATGTCGCTTTGCGATTGCAGTGATGGCTTTCTTCTCTTCATCGGAAAGAGACGCCTTGACGGTGTGTGGGCGGAGCCTACTCATGATTCCTCCGGAAAACGAATCAGCGATCGGAGAGGCCTCCGATCAAAACCTGCTATGCGATTCGCTTTCCTTTTAATGAGGAACGGCTGGCGTCGTTCCAAAATGAAGAACCGTCTCCGCGATTCTTCATCGCGAAGTTCCAACTTCACGATAACCTTATCGCCGTAGCAGGCGGTAAGCAAGGTCTGTGGCGTGGTGTTTTTGGGGTCCGAATGGGCCCACAAAAATGCCACCCACAGTCATCTTGCAATCTCCGGAACGGTGATTGGGCGAAACGCAGCGTAGACGTGGAATGAGAGGCCTCATTCCAAGCGAGAGGCCTCGCGGCGTTGTAACTGCGTGAAGACCGTGAGCGGAAGCGAATTTTTAACGCGAAGGATACTGAGTGTTAGAGATTCGCTGTAGCGAGAGCGAAGCGGTGATGCGAATGCGAGGGATGCCGAGTATTTGCATCACCGCGCAGCGGACTCCGGGCGAGGGCTGGAGCAAGTTGATGGAAGACCTTACCGATTTGCGGAAGGTTTTGCCCGAAGCATCTGGCACCGCCGGATTCTTTTGGAACGGCCTCTCGTTTGATTGCTTTCCTATCGTTTGCTCCCAGACTGGTCGTCTAAAAAAGGCGGCCGAAACCGGCCGCCCGCAAATAAATATTTATTCACCGAACGTAAGAGAAGGGGAACAAATGTACATTACTCCCAGTGACCGGCGACGTCGACAACCCAATGCTGTCCCGTAGCCTGCTGTTCATAATGTCCCTGGTCCTCAGAGGTGGTATACGAATCATCTACAACGGATCCACCGATACCGCCGTTTTCGCCATCGTTAATAATCCAAGCGTAGGCGGCATCGGATGAATCGAAGGGCCCTACCATAGCACCACCATGATTGACCCAGAAACGAGGATGACGCGTGTATACCACGTTCGGTACCCAGACCTGGCTGTAGTCGGTTTCCCAGTGGCCCTGCTCGGCAACCCATTTCTTCTGGCTACCGCTGTTGGAAGAGGAATTATTGCTGCCGGAACCCTGTGAATTGCCGGAATTCTGCTTCGAGTCGGAGGAGTTTCCCTTGCTGTCAGACTTCGACGAGTCGGAAGACTTGTTAACCTCTTTCTTGGAGTCATCGGACTTCTGGTCCTTGTCGTCGGATTCTTTCTTCTCCTCGTTCTTGGTTCCAGAGGCTTGCGCCGCCTTTTCTTCGCTCGGCTTCTTTTTGTCTTTATTTTTTACCGCTGTGGCGGCCCTTTCCGTAGAGCCGCTCCCTTGCTTTGCAACGCTGGCACATCCAAGTTGAGGTGCCGAAAGGCACACCAGAAGCGCAACGATAATAGCCTTTGTTCTCACACCGATCTCCCTGCCCATGAAACCGGGCGTTGGACACCAGCCGATATCCAACGCCCGGCTCGCTTTTACATCTGCCCGCGGCGCTTCTTCCGGTCGAGGAAGACGCCGGCTGCCACGAGGACGGTACCGCCGATGACGAACGTCTCGCCGATGAGTCCCGCGCGGTCGCCGGTCTGGGCGAGGCTGCCGGGCTGGGCGGCATCCGTGCCGGCGAGGTGCTTCGGGGTGTATGCCGCCTGCTGCTTTGCGGCCTGCTGCTTTGCGACCTCCTCTGCCTCCTGTCGTGCGATCTCATCGGAAAGCTTCTGCTCCGCTGCGATGCGGTCGGACTTCGCCTGCTCGTAGGCGGCGAGTGCCACATCATAGCCGGACTGGAGCCCGTCCACCGCGGCCTGCTTCTCGTCCAGGATGGCCTTGGCGGGCGCGACCTTGGCACGTGCCTCGACTGCGGCGGCGAAAAGCGCGTTGAGGGCGTCATCCGCGTTCACATCATGGCCGGAAGCGATCGCCGCACCGGCATCAATGGAGTTCAGCTTCGACAGCTTGGCGTCTGCCTGCGCCTTCGCCTGCTCGGCGGCGGAGACCAGGGACTCGGCGGCGATGGTATCCGCCTTCGCGGCATCGAGCGCGGCCTTGGTGTCATTGACGGCCTTTACTGCATCCTGCTCGCGCTGCCGTGCCTCTGCGAGCTTCGCGGCAAGGCCGGTGAGGGTGTCGAGGTTCGACTGTGCGTCCTCGAGATCGGTCTGGGAGCCGGTAAGCCTGTCGGCGGCAACGCCGGCGTCGGCCTTTGCGGCATCGACGGCACGCTGGGCATCCGCGAGGGCGCGTGCGGTGCCGTCCGCCTTTTGCTCGGCGGCGGCGAGGACTGCCGCCTTCTCGGCCTGGCCGGCTGCCGCCGCGTCGTGGACGCTCTTTGCGGTATCGACCGCCTTCTTGGCGTCGGCGACGTCCTGGAAGAACTTCGCGAGATCGGCGTTCGCATCGGCAACGCTCTGTTGCTTGGCAGAGGTGTCGGCCTTTGCGGCATCCAACTTAGATTGTACGGTCGTTACGGCTGCGTTGGCAGCATCAAAAGCAACCTGCTTCTGTTGTACGGTCGACTTTGCCGTATCGACTGCCGCGTTGGCGGCATCGAGGTCCGATTTCGCCGCATCAAGCTCGGTCTGGGCATCCGTGACGCCCTGCTGCTTGGCGGCGACATCAGCCTTGGCGGCATCGACGGCACGCTGGGCATCGGTGACGTCCTGCTTCGCGGCATCGACGTCTGCCTGTGCGAAATCCGCTGCGTCCTGCTTCTGCTGGACGGTTGCGGCGGCGCCGGCGGCTGCCTGCTGCTTGGATGCGAGATCGGCCTTGGCTACGTCGAGTGCGCTCTTGGCGTTCTTGAGGCCGTTGATATAGGAGGTCAGCTTCTGCTCGTACTCGTCGACGGAGATGGGGTTCGTGTTCCAACCGGAGCCGGACCAGCCGGAGATCTCTGCGGTGTAGCACTGCGTCTGAAGCCCGGACATGGTGCCCTTGGTGCAGGTTGCCATTCCCATAACGGCGAGTTCGGGATTGATGATGTTCATGTAATGGCCGACGGTGCCGCTACTGCCGTTCTCCCAGTGGCAGTTGTCTGCAATCCAATGGTTGATTGCGACACCGTTCTTTGCATAGAAATCATAGGCATCCTTGCCGACAAGACCGGTGACTCCATAAAGGGCCTCCGTTGCCTTGTCGAAAAAGCCCTTCTCCTGCTCGATCCACTGCCCACTCGGATCGATTCCGTAATTCCATGCCAGGTTTTCGGCAAAATCATATTGGCGGGCATGATCGAGCACAGTGTCACTGTAGTTGGCATCCGCAATGGCTCCGGCGATGAGCTTGTAGGTGACCTGGAGCTCGGACAGGCCGACCGACTTGCGGTAGTCGTTGACAGACTTCATCCACCTGATCGCATTGAGCATGTTATCAAGGGACGTGGCGTCCTTGGAGTTGCCGACTTCGGTCTTTCCGGCATATTTGGCGTTCAGGATGATGTTGACTGCGTCATCGGCACCCATGGCACGGAAGAAGCCGATGGCTCCCTGCTTGAGCTGCGCGTCGGCGGAATCGAGTTTCGCCTGGGCCTCGTCGACTTTCTGCTGCGCGACGGTCACGGCGGCGTCTGCGGTATCCTTTGCGGCCTTGGCGTTCGCGAGCTCTACGTCGGCGGCTGCCTTGGCGGACTCGGCGTCCTTGACAGCCTGCTTCGCGGCATCCAGCTTGGCGACGGCGTCGGCATTCGCCTGCTTGGCCGCATCGAGGTCTGCGTTCGCGGCATCGAGTGCGGACTGGGCGGCGTTCACGCCGGATTCGGCATCGGCCGCGGCCTGCTGCTTTACGGAGAGGGACGCCTGGGCATCATTCAGCTCGGACTGCGCCGTTGCTGCAGCGGACTGCGCCTGCTCGAGCTCGGACTCGCACTGGAACTGTGTCGCCTGTGCGGCAGCGAGGGCTGCCTCCGCGTCCGCGACCTTCTGTTTTGCCGCATCGTACTCCGGACCGCTGGCACCGGCCTCCGCTGCGGCGAGGTCTGCTTTCGCCTTCTCGTAGGCGGCGCTGGCGGCTGCGGCCTTCGCATCCGCTGCGTCCTTGTTCTGCTGGGCTGCGGCGAGGACGGCATCGGCGGCATCCTTTGCAGACTGGGTCGCAACCAGCTTGGACTGGGCATCGGCAAGCGTCGCGTTGGCGTTGTCGAGATCGGCCTGTGCCCTGTCCACGGCAGCCTGGGCGTCGCGCACGGCCTGCTCGGCGGCACTGATTGCCTCCGGGGTGGCGCTTACGGCATCTGCCTTGGCTTTATCGAGGGCATCCTTGGCATCCTGGGCCGCCTTGAGGGCGGACTGGTACGCTTCGTCCTTCTCGGACGCATCCGCCTTGGCGTCTGCGAGACCCGCCTTCGCCTGCTCGAGGTCCTTGCCGGCGGCATCGGCGGCGTCCTTGCCCTCCGCGACCTGACGGGCGTACTCGTCCATTGCCGCTCGGTCGGCTGCCGTACCGGCGCTGACTGCCGAATCGTAGGATGCCTTGGCCTGGTCGCGGGCGGAAGCCGCCTCGTTGTAGGGACCGGCGGCCTCGTCGTAGGATGCCTTGGCGGCGTCCTCCTTCGCCTTCGCCTCGTCGACTGCCTTCTGCAGGTCCGCGATGGTCTGTGCGGCGGATTTCGCACCGGTACCGGATGCCGCGCCGGCGTGGGCGGCGATCGGCGACA
Organism: Collinsella aerofaciens; assembly: GCA_008668235.1. Taxonomy (GTDB): domain Bacteria; phylum Actinomycetota; class Coriobacteriia; order Coriobacteriales; family Coriobacteriaceae; genus Collinsella; species Collinsella aerofaciens_K. The sequence goes on from RQCP01000013.1 coordinate 83,716, forward strand.
TCACGGCGGGGTGCTGCGTGCCCCCGTCACCGGTCTGGGCGAATGCCGTGAACGGTGAGATGAGGCTCGATCCGGTCATGGCGGCCATGGTCGCCGCGGTGACGGTCAGACGCGCGATCCCCTTCGGAGTGTGAATCTTTTTGTTTGGCAGTGCGTCGAAGTGATCGCCGCCGGCAGCGAAATGCTTTCCCTGAGTCATTGTGCTGTTCCATTCCTTTTCCGTGCCCTATCCGACTGGGCATCAGAGCGCTTTCCAATAGAGGTAATTATGCGCCTTAACTGGGATTGTTGTATATAGTCCGTTGGCATAAATACAACAATCCATGACTCTTTTTGTCATGGATATCTCGCCGCTACAACAATCCTTTGGTCTACGCTGCAAAGAACTCAGATCAGAGTCTGGTTACTCACAAGAGCAATTTGCGAACCGCATTGACATGGACAGGTCTTACTACGCCTCGATAGAGGTCGGGCGAAGAAATGTCAGTCTTTCTAACCTCTCTAAAATTGCCAATGGATTCAACATATCAATTGCTGCACTTATGACTGGTGTCACTGATAAAAAGGATTAGTCCATCGTCAGCGAACGCAGTGAGCGTATCAATCGACGGCGTAGCCGGCGGCAAGGACACGGTACGTGGCCGCGCAGCGAGCTTTGCGAGCGAAGGGGACGGCATCGCCGTCCCTATTTCTTTCTAATCTATTTCTCTATATATTGGTTTCACCAAAATGGGTATGAAACAAGCTTCTGAACAGGCTTTTTATCAGAGAATTCTAAGCTGCCGAATCATCAAAATGGTGATATTTTTTACCCAAAAGAGGGAAGCGCGTCACCAAAATGGAACCGACTAACAGCTGTTGAAAACTTTTATCCCCAAAATGGTGATTTCCTGTTTTCAGTGGAAAACTCGGAAAGTCATAATATTTACTTACCAGATTTACAAACGGAAGCGGTTCTTAACCCCAAAACCAGAACAGGTCAGAAGCAAAAATAACTCCTGACCTGCGATTTTCCTGGTGCCCCCGGGCGGATTCGAACCGTCGACACCCGCTTTAGGAGAGCGGTGCTCTATCCTCTGAGCTACGGAGGCATGTTGTACTAGTGTAGCAGATTTACTGCATCGCCATACACCCCATGACCAGACTTCAAAGTTGCGGTGGAATAGTTCCTGCCTAAAGCATCTAAAGCCACATTTAAGAACTATTCCACCGCAACTTATGAGGGGCTAGTTACCTTTGTGGAAGAGGTTTTTGATAACGGAGGGGATGCTCTTGGCGCCCTTGACCGTCACATCGATAAAGTCGGGCGAACGCACGAGCTTATCCTCGTCGACGTACTTGCGGACAGCACGAAGCGTCTCTTTGTCGTCGCGCGTCGAAAACGTAAAGTGACCGTTGTCCTTGGTGAAGATGGCAAAACGCGTGATCTTCTTGGTGCCGCGTAAAACCTCGGCGGCAATATAGTCGACCTCATCCCACGGGATTTGAATATAATCCTCGGGATTGCGCTCGTTGTAATACTCGAACGCCTTATTGCCCACCATCACGTTGCCGTGGCTGGTAAGCCCCATCAGGCAGGTTGCCGGCGTTGCCAGATCGACCGTGCTGTTCTGAGATTGCGCCATGCGCGCCTCGCCCTCCAAATAAAACAATCGGACCGCATCCAGTGTACCCACCGGGTGCGGTCCGTTTCAATGGCTCAAAAGCCCTTGCCTAGCAATTCTCGGTCTTAAGCCGAAGCGTGCTTACATGAAGCCGCAGAAGCGACCGATGATGCCGACGGCGAAGAGAGCCAGGATGATGACAATCGGGCTGACCTTCTTCTTGAGGAGCTTGCAGACCAGCAGGGTCAGGCACACGGCGGCAAGGCCGGGGATGAGCTGATCGAGGTTGGCCTGAAGCGTGGTGACCTTCATCTGATCAAGGGCGGTAGCACCGACGGAGTTGTACATCGTCAGCGCTTCCTTGATACCCTCGGAACCGGAGGGCAGGCTAGCCCAGTCGATAAAGGCGCCAGCAGACTGCTTGACCGTGGAGACGATCGGGGTGAAGGAAATGGACACCCAGCGCTCGACCAGGGCACCGATGATGAACATACCCAGGATGGAAGCGCCCTCGGTGACCTTGCCCATCAGACCACCGGAGAGGTCCTTGGCGATGGAGGAGCCGACCTTGTAGCCAAACTCCTGCGTGTACCACAGGAAAGCGTAACGGATGATGTTCCACGCGAAGAAGAACAGCAGCGGACCGACGATGCTACCGGACATGGCCAGGGAAGCGCCCAGAGCGCCCAGAATCGGGCGAAGGGTGAACCAGAAGACGGGGTCACCGACGCCGGCGAGCGGGCCCATCATACCGACCTTGACGCCCTGGATGGCGACGTCATCGATCGGAGCACCGTTGGCGCGCTCCTCCTCGAGGGCGAGGGTAACGCCAATGACGGGGGCGGAAACATAGGGGTGGGTGTTATAGAACTCCAGGTGGCGCTTAAGAGCGGCAATCTGGTCATCCTTGCTGGTGTAGAGCTTCTTGATCGCAGGGATCATTGCGAAGCACCAGCCGCCGTTCTGCATACGCTCGTAGTTCCACGAGCCCTGAAGGAACTGATGACGGAAGCAAACCTTCTTGCGGTCAGCCTTGGTGAGCTGAATCTTGTTCTCTGCCATATGTATCACTCCCCTCCTACTCGTAATCGTTCAGAATGTCGCCGAGCGGGTCGCCGGAGCCACCGCCCATGCCGCCACCCTGCTTGGCCAGATCCTTAAGGCCAAGGTAGATGAGGGCAAGGGAGATGCCGATGAGACCAAGAGCGATCAGCGTGAGCTGAGGGATGGCAGCAAGGACAAAGCCGAGGACGAAGAACGGCCAGGTCTCCTTGGTGGCCATCATGTTGATGACCATGGCGTAACCGACGGAAGCGACCATGCCGCCGCCGACAGCCATGCCGCCGGACAGCCAGTCGGGCATAGCGTTAAGCGCGTTGGTAACGGCCTCGGCCGGGATGACGCACAGAAGCACTGCCGGGATGGCGATACGAAGGCCCTGCATGAGGATGGCAGCATACTGCCAGCGCTCGATGCCGGAGAAGTCGCCCTTCTCGGCGCAACCGTCCATGGCGTGAGCGATAGCGGTAGCAATGGTACGGCAGATCATGGTCAGGAACAGACCAGCGACCGACAGCGGGACGGCGACGGCGATAGCGGTGGTAACGGCCTTGGCCGAATCGGTGGCGCCACCGTTAAGGGCGAGCACCATGATGATCGAAGAAGCGACCGAGGCCAGAGCGGCGTCAGGCGCGACAGCGGCGCCGACGTTAGCCCAGCCAAGGGCCATCATCTGGAGCGAACCGCCCAGGAGGATGCCCTCCTGAAGGTGACCGGTTACGAGACCGATAAGCGTGCATGCCACGAGCGGCTGATGGAACTGGAACTCATCCAGAATGCCTTCCATACCGGCAAGCAACGCGACAATCGCAACAAGCAGAATAGTGATTGCAGACATGTATCGGACCCTCCTTTACTATGCTTGAGCGGCCAGTTCGGCCTTAGCTTTCTTCAACATGGCGTCGAGATCCTCGGAGGAATCCGAAGGAACCTTGCGGACCTCGAACTTGACGCCCTTGGCCTTGAGGGCCTCGAGAGTCTTGACGTCGTCATCGCCCATAGCGACGGCGTTGGTGACGACGACCTTGCCCTTGGAGTGAGCCATGGAACCGATGTTGACTTCCTTGATGTCGACGCCGGCCTCGATGGCCTTGAGCAGATCCTGCGGGTTCTCAAAGAGCAGCATGGCCTTGGTGTCACCAAAGCGCGTGTCCTTGACGACCTCGGCCATCTTCTTGATGGGCACGACGTTGGCATGGACTCCCGGAGGGGCAGCCTGCTCGATCATGGTCTTGCGGAGCTCGTCGTGAGCAACGCCGTCGGAAACCACGATGATGCGGTTGGGGTTGATCTGCTTGGTCCACGTGGTGGCCACCTGGCCATGAAGCAGACGGGTGTCGATACGGACGTGGGCGATCTTGATGTGCCCATCGCCGATGACCGTTCCCGGAGGGATGGCGCCTGCAGGAGCAGCGGCGGCCGCAGCCGGCTTCTTCTCCTCGGGCTCCAGAGACTCGGGCTTGACGCGCACGCCAGCCTTAGCCTCAGTCACGAGATGTTTTGCGATCGCATATGCAGTGTTCTTTGCGTCAAAGCGCTGCGAATATGCCTCGATGAGCATAGGCAGGTTGACACCGGTGACGATAGCCCAGGAATCGTGGCCCTCGATGAGCCCGCTGATCTGGTTGAACGGCGTGCCGCCCCACAGATCAACGAGGAAGAGCACCTGCTCCTGGTCCTCGAAGGAAGCGACTGCTTCCTCGACCTTGGCACGGAAATCGTCGGGGCCCATGCTCGGCTCGAGCGAGACCACGGCAACAGACGGTTGATCGCCAAAGACCATCGAGCCCGTCTGCTTGATTCCAGCTGCCAAGTCCCCGTGGCTAGCAAGAACAATACTTACCATCACATAACCTCCTTTTTGTCTACGTATTTCCTACACGACATGAAAGGAGTATAGCTGTTTGGTTTGTGGAATTATAGCTAAATCCGCAAAAGGTTGGATTATTTGTTTAAACGTCTAGGTTTGTTACAAGTTGATTACGTTACTGCTTTTTGACTCATTACACGACAAGGCGTCGCTCATCAAGCCATGCATTTTACAGATACAAGCAGGCTGTTCATTAATATCGATTTTAGGCAAGCGCGAATGCGCTTGTACTGCCGCTATTTTGTTTAAACAGACATGGCTTGACTATTTTCGTGACTTATGTTCTATGAAACCACTCAAAATAGTTGCGGTGGAATAGTTCTTGTTTAAGAGCCAGAAGGCTGAATTTAGGAACTATTTCACCGCAACTTATAGGGAATCCTAGGCGATGTGGAGGGGGTTGGCGGCGTCGACGGCATCGGGGGCGTCGGAGAGGCCATCAGGAGCAGCGCCTGCCGGGTCCTCGTCGGGGGTCTCGATCTGTTTGATCATGACCTCTTGGCCCTGCAGCAAATAGGTCTCGCCGCTACCGCAATGGGGACAGGTCTTGCCGTGCTCGACCGTCGCGTAGTCGCAGCCGCACGCCTCGCAATGTGTCACGGCCTCGACGGGCTCCACGATAAGCTCCGCGCCCTGCGCGATAGGCTTTTTATCTGCTGCCCAGCGCCAAGCGTCGAGCAGCAAGTCGGGAACGACGCCCGAGACCTCGCCCAGCAGCAACGTCACGCTCGAAACGCGACGCACGCCATGAGCGCGCGCCACATTCTCGACATCGCGAATGATGTGATAAACGATTCCGAGCTCGTGCACTTTTTCCTCCGCCGTTCCCGTTATGACTACTTACTTGCGACCGAACTTAATCTTGATGGCACGCTTGAGCGCGTACTTGCCGAGGCTTGGGAGCTTTTGCTCGTATTTGACCATCGTGGAGCACTCGGGGCGGTCGCGATCCAGATGGATAGCGTCAAACGCGCACTTGGTGGTGCACAGGCCGCAGCCGATGCACTTGTTGGGGTCGACGATCGAGGCGCCGCAGCCCAGGCAGCGGGCGGTCTCGGCGCGCACCTGCTCCTCGGTAAAGGTCTCAACATACTCGCTAAACGGCGCAGCCTTCTCGCGTTCGCGGTCCACGTGGGCAACCTCGCGGCTCGCGTTGTCGTAGCTCTCGAGCACAACGTCGTCGCGGTCGAGCGCGGTGTAGCGGCGCTGATTGCGGCCGATGGTGAGCGTGGAGCCCGTCTGCACAAAGCGATGGATGGACACCGCGGCCTCGTGGCCGGCGGCGATAGCGTCGATGGCAAAGCTGGGGCCAGTGTAGACGTCACCACCCACAAAGATGTCGGGTTCGGCGGTCTGGTAGGTCTGGGGATCGGCAAGGGCACCCTGGCCGCGGCCGAGCTCCACCTTGGAGCCAGCCAGCAGGTCGCCCCACACAATGGACTGGCCAATCGACATGACGACACGGTCGGCATCGACACGGCGCAGATCGCTCTCGTCGTACTCGGGCGCAAAACGGCCCTCGTCGTCAAAGACACGCGTGCAGCGCTTAAAGGTGATACCGCACACATGACCGGCCTCGTCTAGGTGAATCTCCTTGGGGCCCCAGCCGCAGCTGATGTGAGCGCCGTCCTCAACGGCCTCGCGACGCTCCTCCTCGCTGGCGGGCATCTGAGCCTCGCTCTCCAGGCAGAACATCTCAACGTGCTCGGAACCCAAACGGCAGGCGTTGCGCGCGACATCGATAGCCACGTTGCCACCGCCCACCACGATGGTGCGGCCGGGCAGCGCGTCGATCTTGCCACTGTTGACCTCGCGAAGGAAGTCGACGGCCACGGTCACGTCCACGGCATCCTCGCCCGGAATACCGGCAAGGCGGCCGCCCTGGCAGCCGATGGCCACGTAAAAGGCCTTAAAGCCCTGCGCGCGCAGCTCGTCGAGCGTCACATCACGACCGACCTCCACGCCATAGCGGAACTCGGCACCCATCAGGCGAATGATCTCGACCTCGGCCTCAATAACATCCTTCTGCAGCTTAAAGCTTGGAATACCGTAGGTGAGCATGCCGCCCGGGCGCTCGTTCTTCTCGAACACGACGGGCTTGTAGCCCTTCTCGGCCAGATAGAAGGCGCAGGACAGGCCGGCCGGACCGGCACCGATGATGGCGATCTTCTGATCAAAGCCGCCAGCGCGCGTCGGCGTAACCACAGGTGGGACGTAGCGGGTCGCGGCATCCAGATCGCGCTGGGCGATGAACTTCTTGACCTCGTCGATAGCCACGGCGGCATCCACACGGCCGCGGGTGCAGGCATCCTCACAGCGGCGGTTGCACACACGGCCGCAGATAGCGGGCAGCGGGTTCTCGCGCTTAATGAGTGCTAGGGCCTCGTCATAGCGACCCTGAGCCGCGAGCTTCAAATAGCCCTGAACGGCAACGTGCGCGGGGCAGGCCGTCTTGCAGGGAGCGGTGCCGGACTCATGCGTCTCGATACGGTTGTCGTTGCGGTAGTTGGGCGACCACTTGGTGTGATCCCATTTGGTGGCGTCGGGCAGCTCCTGGCGCGGATACTCGGGCACCTGTCCGCCGGCCTTTTTGCTGCAGAGCTTCTGGCCGAGCTTGGCGGCGCCGGCCGGGCACACCTCAACGCAGCGACCGCAGGCAACGCACTTGTCCTTCTCGACCTTGGCGACATAGGCCGAGCGCGACAGGTTGGGCGTGTTGAACAGCTGCGAGGTGCGCAGGGCGTAACACACGTTGACGTTGCAGTTGCAGATAGCGAAGATCTTGTTCTCGCCGTCGATATTGGTGATCTGGTGCACAAAGCCGTTGTCCTCGGCCTGGCGCAGGATGTCGTAGACCTCGTCGCGCGTCACGTAATGGCCGCGGTCGGTCTCAACCACATAGTCGGCCATATCGCCCACGGCAATGCACCAGTCGGCGGGGTCGTCGGCGCAGCCCTCACCCATCACGCGACGGCTCGCGCGGCAGCTGCAGGTACTAGCGGCATACTTACCCTCGTATTTGTCGAGCCAATGCTCGATATGCTCAATAGGCACCGAGGTGCTCGCGGCGTCAATGGCCTTCTCGACCGGAATGACGTGCATGCCGATACCGGCGCCTCCGGGCGGCACCATCGGCGTGGCCTTGGACAGCGGTCCCTTGGACGCCTGCTCAAAGAACTTGGCGTAGACCGGATGCTCCTCGAGCTGGCCCACGCGCATGTTGAGGAACTCGGCGGAACCCGGCACCAGCATGGGCAGGACCCACTGCTTGGCGCGCTCGGGATTTTCCCAGTTGTACTCGAGCAGACCCGTGTAGCTCATGTCGTCGAGCATCTTCTCGATATCAGCCTCGGGCATGCCGGTGAGCTTGACCATCTCGGGCAGCGTGTAGGGACGGCGCATCTTCATCTTGCAGAGCACTTCGGCCTGCTCGTCGGTTGCGGCCTCGGCAAACGACCAGTACTCGTAGCCCAGCAGCTCGTCGCGATGCAGCAGACGGTTGGTGCAGTGCTCACACAGTTTGACGATTGCCTCGCGCGGATGCTCCGGCAGCGGCGGCACGAACTCCGAACCGATGTCGGGCTCGGTGTAGCTAATTCCCGGTCCGTTGAGAATCATGGTTGTCCCTTCTCTTGCCGCAGCCCGACGAGGCCGCAGCGCCCCTCTTTTTTTGCAGGCCGGGCATGCCCCATGCCGTTCACCCGCCATTGTTGACATTGTGTCAAAAATAGTATTGACGAACCGTCAACAATATTCAAGACTGTTAGGCGAACGGTCAGGCAAAAGAGGATGAAAGGCGGCAAAACATGGGCAACAACACAGCAGGTACCTCTGTAGTCAATGCCGTCCCCGCATCCGATAGCGCGGCAAAGCGCCTGACGGGCGACGAACGCCGTCGCGAGATCCTCGATGCCGTGCGCACCGTAAGCTCCGAGCTGGGCGTATCCCACCTATCGGTATCGGCCGTGACCAAGCGAGCCGGCTGCACGCGCTCGCTGTTCTACCACTACTTTGCCGATATGGACGCCGCCGTCACCGCTGTTATGGACGAGGCGATCGACGGCTTTATCTCCGAGCTCGAGCAGTGGAACGCCGACCGCACCGTCGGTGATATCGAGGGCGCGCTCGACACCGTCGCCCCGCTCTTTAAGCGCCTGGTCGCCAGCGGCCACGAGCTGCCGAGCACGCTCACTTCAAGCAGCGGCGCGCTCTACGGCGGCTTTTTGCACAACGTGGTTCAGCGCGTGGCGCAGTATATCTGCGACACCACCGTGGTGGACTTTGTCGCCCATCATGAGCTACGCATCGACCATGTCTACGAGACGTTCTACACCCTCATCATGGGGTTGTTGATGTATATCCGCACGCACCCCGATGTGCCCGACGAGACGGTCAAGGAAATCATCGCCTCGACGCTCCACATCGAGGGCTACACCGCCAAGTATCCGGAGCGCATGCCCCAGAACTGACGACATTTGGCCAAACTGCCCGCGATCAGAAGAGGGGCCGCGGGCGTGTGAAAGGAGAGCAGCATGCTGTTCGATGTTTGGGGTAGCGATACCCTTATCCACTGGGCCGGCTGGGCCATGGTCTTTATCGGCCTGATCGTGCTCAACGAGGTCGGCCGCCGCACCAAGCTCGGCGCGGCAATCATCTTTGGCGTGGCTCCGCTGGCCATGACCATCTACTGCGTCGCCATCGCCGTGGGCGTTTCGCAGGGTGCCGAGTGGGCGCTCACCAACCCCACCCATGTGTACCAGAACAGCTGGTTCCACTACGCCAAGGTATACGCGGCGCTCGCCGGTTGCTGGGGCTTCATTGCCATTAAGTACCAGTGGGGAAAGATCGGCAAGGCGCATTGGTTCCGCGCATGGCCGTTTGTGATCGTCGCCATCAACATCATGATCGCCGTCGTGTCCGACTTCGAGAGCGCCTATCACTTCTTTGTCCTGGGCGAGTCCACCTGGGTCACCTCCGAAGGTGCCACGCAGCTGGCCGGCTGGAACAACGTGTTCAACGGCATCGCCGGTATCATCAACATCTTCTGCATGACCGGTTGGTGGAGCGTCTACGCCTCCGAGGATCAGACCGACATGCTGTGGCCCGATATGACCTGGGTCTACATCATCGCCTACGATATCTGGAACTTCTGCTACACCTACAACTGCCTGCCCACCCACTCCTGGTTCTGCGGCTTTGCACTGCTGCTGGCGCCCACCGTCGCCGCCTTTATCTGGAACAAGGGCGGCTGGATCCAGAACCGCGCCTTTACGCTGGCCATTTGGTGCATGTTTGCCCAGGTGTTCCCCTACTTCCAGGAGGAGTCCATCTTTGTGACCCACTCCACGCTCGACCCCGGCGCCGCCACCGCGGTCTCGATCGCCGCACTGATCGCCAACGTCGCCGCGATCATCTACATCGCCTACCGCGCCAAAAAGCTCGGCCGCAATCCCTACAAGCAGGATGTCTTTGAGGGCACCAGCGATTGGGAGAAGGCTACCGCTCGCCGCGCCAAGGTGGATTACGCACACGCCGAGTAACATGCCCGGCGCAAACATCGCTTGAGCGCGAAGCGGCATAGCCGGCTCCGCGCAACCCAGCGCATTGCAGAGCCCCCGGAATGTGATTCGTTCGCGTTCCGGGGGCCTTTTGCTGCCGCGAGGATGCGGCCCAGGATGCGCTCGAGTTAAATCGGATCTTATATTTCGCACGCGCTTTATATGGCTCCATTTTTGGGTACAGTGTTGTCCCGATATTGAGCTTGGGGGATATATGAAAGATGAGACGATGGGCCAAGAGGATGCGGCCCAAGATGCAGAAGCGTGTGCCGAGGCCCTGGAGAGCCTAGACCAGATCGCGCTGGCCGAGATTGCGTTTGACGATTCGAACGTTGATGTGCAGGATGAGCCGGAAATCGAGGTGCAGCCCGATGATCGGGATGCAAAAGACGATGGCGCCGCGCCCACCGAGGACGAGGCGGGGCACGAGGAATCCGAGTGCGAGGCCGACGACCAGCCCGAATCCGACGCGAGCGAGGAAACCATCTTGCTCGACAGCTTACCGGCCGAAGATTCGCTGACCCGCGAGCTTCCCGGCCTGGGCTCCGCGCCTGCCGTGGACGAGACCATCGCCATGGGCGATATTCCCCTACCGTCCGTCCCTTCGGCACGCGAAGCCGAGGTTCGTCATCGTAAGATGCCGCCCAAGCGCCGCAACCTGATGGTTGCCGGCGTTGTGGCCGTCGCGCTCGTCGCCGGCGGCGCAGGCTATGCTGCCTGGAACGGATATCAGCAAGAGCAGGCTGCCGCTGTCGCCGCCAGTGCGCACACGATGATGTCGGTGCAGATTGGCGTGCATGCAGCGGGCCTCGACTGCTCAACTGGCTCCAAGATTCCCGTGCAGGTGAGCGGGCAGGATTCCGATGGTTCTTCCGTGAGCGAAACGCTCTACGTTGACGAGCATGGTCGCGGCATTAAGCTGCTGCCCGGCGATTACACGCTCTCCATCGCTGGGTCCCCCATCGCAGCCGACGGTACCATTTACACCGTGCCGACCACCAAGGCGCAGGTCACCATTAAGAGCGATGGGCAGGATTTGAGTGCCCAGGCCACCTTTAAGCTCAAGGTGCCTTCGGCCGACACGGTGACTGACGACCAAATCGATGCCGCCGCCAAGTATGCCGAGGAAGGCGGCGCGAGCTCTGCCGCCGCGGCAAAGATACTCCAGCAGGCGGCAATTACGCGCCGCGATGCCGCCGCCAACGCCGTAAGCGCAAGCGAGGCACAGTCCGCGCGCGATGCCGATGCTCGGCACAAGGCGACGGATCTGTATCAACTCGATATTCCGGTTGAGTGGTACGGTAAGGTTGCCACCTGGCAAAACGGCAGCACGCTGTGCATCTATCTGGGCGATGACGCCAATACGCCAATCGTGACGCTTGTCGCAGTGCGCGACGGCGAGACTTTTACGCCCGACGACGGCGATACGGTTTTGGGCACGGTCAGCCTAGGCAACGGCTACACCGTCTACACCAGCGGCCCTGTTTATCCGTACGTGATTCCGCAAACCATCAACGGGCGCACGCAAGACCCCGTGTCGACCTACCCCATGGACACGGCCATTGAGCTTGTCGAGCTTACGACCGGCAACCGCTACACCTATAGCCAGATCAAAAACGACCTGGTCGGTAAAGACGGCAAGGCCGACGCTGCCACCAAGCTCGAATGCGACTACCTCGCCCAGATTCTCCTGCCGAGCATCAAAGCCCAGGACTAGCCGGGCGCATCATGGTGTTCCCCAACCGTGATGAAGGGGCCAGGAGGTCCTGGCCCCACGATCCGTAGATGATTAGGCAAGGAGCCACTTCCATGCGGGCACAACGTGTACCACACCGTGCTCGCATGGAATATCGGCCTGCTCATCCATGGTAACGATTGCCGACTCGCCAAGATCGAACTGGGCCATCGAGGCATCAAGCGCGGCAATTTCGCGCTCGCGCGTTTTCTCACTTGCCATATCCACACTCATCTGAATCAGGCTATAAGCCCGCATGAGAAGTGCGTCCCCAGCCACAAAGTCCACCTCATGGCTTTTGCTCTTCTCTTTGATCAGTAGGCGGCAGACCGATCCGATCCTCACCGCGGGAGTCCTTCTTCTTAGCGCGTTGAACACTGCGGTCTCGAGCCTCTGGCCCTGGTCCAATGCCGATGCGGGAGAGAATGCTCCAAACATCGCAGGATCGACAGCGTAGACCTTAGACGCAGACCGCATGTTATTTGCCAGTGAACGCGTGAACTCCGGCACGGAGAACAGCAGGTAGGCGTCCTCATAATACTCAAGTAAGTCGCTGAGCGAATTACGACTGACGGGTATCTGCCTGCTCTTGAACTCGTTGTACACTTTGTTCACCGACAGCTCTCGTCCCGAAGATGCCATACACCGCGTTAGGAACAGCGATGCCAAGCGAGGGTTCTTGACGTCGTAACGCTCAACGACGTCCATAGCGACCGTTCGCGAAGCATATTCCTGTAGCAGCTGAATCGCGTCTGCGGGCGTCTGCTCAAGCGTCGCGATGAATCCCCCTCGTTCAAGATATCCGATCAGATGATGTCGAAGCAGCGCTGCATCGCTTGGGGAAAAGGTCGCATCTGGCTCGAAAACGCTCCCCGTCTTATACCGAACGTATTCCGAAAAACTCAACGGAAAAAGCTCCCGTATAAGAGAACGACCCCTGAACTCGCTCTTAAGCTCTGAGGACAGCATCTTAGAAGAAGATCCCGTCACATAGACGGTCGCTTTCTCCGTATCGACTACACGCCGCAGAAACGCACCCCATTCGGGAATTTCCTGGATCTCGTCAAAGAAAATGTAAGCGCCCTCGGTTCGAGCAGCAGGATACAGCGCATAGAACGTGTCGAGCACGTCCGCCAGCAGCGATGACTCATACGGGCGCAAGCGCTCGTCCTCAAAATTAAAGTAAAGCATCCGGTCAAGCTCGACGCCCCGACCCTGAAGCCGCTGCATCTCCTGATACAGGCGATACGTCTTTCCACAACGGCGGGCCCCCACAACCACATTTACGATGTTGTCGCGCTTTGGCTCCTGTGGGTTTCCCAGATCAAGGTCTCGCTCAAAGACCTGCGGAACCCCCTGCTGTTCAAAGTCCTTTATTTTCTGGGCGATCAAGTCGTTGAATGCCATGATTCTCCAATCTTGCTCTCTAGCTAATCAAAATTATACTGATTCTTGATTAATTAGAGAGCAAGATTGTGTGTGGCTTGATTAACACTTAAGCAAGTTTTATCACCGTTATTGCTCCGAAGGATATCGAGTGGCTAAGAGGACAACCGAGCTCGAATGCGACTCCCCGAGCAGTCAATTTGGGACGGGGCTTTTTTGACTACCCTCCCCCTGTAGAAAAATCCCTAACGCAGTTGCGGTGAAATATTGACTGTTTTTGCAGGTCAAACAGCAAAACAATCACGAATTCAACTCAAATTAAATGGTGGCCGGATGGGTGGCACTCAGCGCCACGGGTCGGCTTCGAACATTGGCTCGCGCTCGGGGCGTCGGTCGCTGTAGGGATCGTAACCGTCATCGTCCTCGTTCTCGGCACGGATATAGGGGTCGCGCGGCTTGGGCGCCGGTTTGGACGTGGGCTTGAGCGCCGGCGCGCTTGTCTTGATCTCGTCTTTCATCTGCATAGCTCCTCGCATCGCATCCGTTCAATATCATCGATTGTCGCACGAAAAAGGGCGGCGGACCCAATTGGATCCGCCGCCCTTGGCGTTTAGAGACGGCTGGTAGATTTTAAGGCATGTCCCAAAATCTACTCGGCGTCGGGAACCTCGTAGGTGGCCGCCGGCGTGTTGTCGCACACGACGGTAAAGCCGCCGTCCTTGTCGACATCGACCGTCACCTGATCGCCCTCGCGCACCGTGCCGTCGATGATGGCGGCGGCGATGGCGTCCACGACCTCGCGCTGGACCAGGCGCTTGAGCGGACGGGCACCGAACACGGGGTCCAGGCCGCCCACGGCGAGCATCTGCTTGGCCGCCGGGGTGATGGCAAGCGTCATGCGCTCCTTGGCCAGGCGTGCGCGGACGTCGGCAAGCTGGATGTCGACGATCTTCTCGATCTGCGCCATACCGAGCGGATGGAACACCACGATATCGTCGATACGGTTGAGGAACTCGGGGCGGAAGGTCTGAGCCATGGCAGCGTCGACCTGATGGCGCATCTCCTCCTCGTCCTTACCGGACAGATCGGCGATGGCCTTGGAGCCCACGTTGGACGTCATGATGATAATCGTGTTCTTGAAGGACACCTGGCGACCCTGGCCATCGGTCAGACGGCCGTCGTCGAGCACCTGCAACAGCACGTTAAAGACATCCGGATGGGCCTTCTCCATCTCGTCGAGCAAGATCACGGAGTAGGGACGACGGCGCACGGCCTCGGTGAGCTGGCCGCCCTCGTCGTAACCCACGTATCCCGGGGGCGCACCGATCAGACGCTGGACGCTGAACTTCTCCATGTACTCGGACATATCGATACGCACGAGCGCGCGCTCGTCGTCGAACAGGCACTCGGCAAGCGCCTTGGCGAGCTCGGTCTTGCCCACGCCAGTGGGGCCCAGGAAGAAGAAGCTGCCGATGGGCTTGTCCGGATCGGAGAGGCCCGCACGGCTGCGGCGCACGGCCGCGGCAACGGCGGAGACGGCCTCATCCTGACCGATGACGCGCTTATGCAGCTCGCCCTCCAGGCCCTTGAGCTTGTCGAGCTCGCCCTGCATCATCTTGGACACGGGCACGCCGGTCCAGGCACTCACGACCTCGGCGATCTCGTCGGAGGTCACCTGCTCGTTGAGGCCCTCGCCGTCCTGCTGCTTTTGTGCCTCGAGCGCAGCCTCGGAATCCTGAATCTGCTGCTGCAGGCCCGGAATCACGGAGAAGCGCAGCTCGGACGCACGGCCCAGGTCGCCGTTGCGCGTTGCACGCTCCTCTTCGCTCTTGGCCTCGTCAAGCTGGCCCTTAAGCTCCTGCACGTGGTCGATGGCGTTCTTTTGGTTGAGCCAGCCGGCCTTTTGCACGTTGAGCTTTTCCTGGACCTCGGCGATCTCCTGACGTAGGGCCTCCAGACGCTCCTTGGAGGCGTCATCGGTCTCCTTCATGAGTGCCTGCTCCTCGATCTGCAGCTGGGTGAGCTGACGCGTGGTGGCGTCGATCTCGACCGGCATGCTGTCGAGCTCCATGCGCAGGCGGCTTGCGGCCTCATCGACCAGGTCGATGGCCTTGTCGGGCAGGAAACGGTCGGCGATGTAGCGATCGGAGAGGTCGGCAGCCGCCACGAGCGCGCTATCGGTGATATGCACGCCGTGGAAGATCTCGTACTTCTCCTTGAGGCCACGCAGGATCGAGATGGTGTCCTCGACGGTAGGCTCGCTCACCATAACGGTCTGGAAACGACGCGCGAGCGCCGCGTCCTTCTCGATGTACTTGCGGTACTCGTCAAGCGTGGTCGCGCCGATCGCGTGCAGGTCGCCACGGGCGAGTGCGGGCTTCAGGATGTTGCCGGCGTCCATGGAGCCCTCGGTGGCACCCGCGCCCACGATGGTGTGGAGCTCATCGATGAACAGGATGACCTTGCCTTCGGACTTTTGCACCTCTTTGAGCACGGCCTTCAAGCGGTCCTCGAACTCGCCGCGGTACTTGGCGCCGGCGACTAGCGCGCTCATGTCAAGCTCGATAAGGTCGCGGTCGCGCAGGGTGCTCGGCACGTCGCCAGCCACGATACGCTGGGCGATGCCCTCGACGATAGCCGTTTTACCGACGCCCGGCTCACCGATGAGCACGGGGTTGTTCTTGGTGCGACGGGACAGGACCTGGATGGTACGACGGATCTCGTCGGTACGGCCGATGACAGGGTCGAGCTTGCCGGCGCGGGCAAGGTCGCAGATGTTGCGTCCGTACTGCTCCAGCGCCTCAAACTGGGTCTTGTCCTCGGCAGACGTCACGCGGTCATCGCCACGCAGCTCCTCGTAGACCTGCTCGATGCGCTCCTTTGTGACGCCGGCGTCGCGCAGCACGCGGCCCGCCTCGCCCTTGTCCTCGGCAAGTGCCATCAGCAGATGCTCGGTCACCACAAAGCTGTCGCCCATCTTGGTGGCCTTCTTCTCGGCCTTTTCGATGACGCGAACGAGCTCGTTGGACAAGCCCATCTGCTGACCCTCGCCCGAAACCTTAGGCGCGTGGTCGATGGCATCTTGTGTGGAGCGTGCGAGCTGGGCCGGGTCGGCACCGATGCGCTCGATAATCACGGAGATATTGCGCTCACCGGCACCGAGCAAGGCGGACAGCAGGTGAATCGGCTCCACCGCGCCGGCCTGCGCGTCGGCAGCCGTGCTCATGGCGGTTTGCAGCGCCTCGCGCGACGTCATTGCTAGCTTATCGATTCTCATGGAATCACCTCTCTTGGGGTGGCCGCCCTACGGGGCGGCTTCACGTTGTTCGAGAAGTATTGTTGCCAGCTTTGCACGATCTTATACATAAATCTAAGTCTCTATATATAAGATTTTCTGAGTGATTGAGAGATAGGGAGCAGGCGCGCTCACCCGCTACGGCCTCGTCCCCTTACTATCTCAATCTGTAACATCTAGCGGCTGTTTATGGCTCCAGATGTTACAAATCAAGATGAAATGACCAGCGGCGCCCGTTTGTCTCAATCTGTAACATCTACTCGGCAAATTAGGGTCTAACTGTTACAAATCGAGACGAACGAAGACACCTGAATCGAAAATCTAAATCTGTAACACCAGGCCCACTTTTAGCGGCCAAGATGTTACAGATCGAGACAGACCGAAAACCACCACACAGAGGACAGGCACCGTTGTGGTGGTCGCGGTCTCTACTCCTTCGCCGAACCCGTGCTTCCCGATTCGGCGTTCCAGGACATCTCATCCTCGAACAACCATGTACGGGCAGACCCACTATCGCGTGCAGCCTGCGGGTCGGGCAAGCAGGTCTGTTCATAGGCATCCTGAATGCACTGACCCATAAAATCGTTGAGCTCGGTCTGGTTGCCCTCCATGACATAGGCGACATCGCCGTCCAAGATGTAGATACCCGGCCCCTCATTGCCCTCGTAGCCAGGATCGTACGAAACATCACATAACTTAGTGCCATTCGCGGTGTCCAACTCGATGGACGAGCGGCATCCGCCAACCATGTCGTTCGCTTTTGCCCGATAGGATGCATATCCATACCAGCGCTTAAAGGTTTTGCCCTTGAGCAGCTCGGACGCCCTGTCGATCAGACTAGAATCCGTGGTATAGCGCATAGCCCCAAGCTGAATAAGTGGATAATTACTAATGCCCAGCGCAGCCGGTTGCTCATCAAAATCAACGGTAATGGTCTCAGGCTTGTCGTCGCCGGTCAGAAGTTCGACAGATTGAGTCACAGGCTTGACCACCGGCTCCGTCACCGCAGCAGGTAGAAATGCCATACCGACAGCGCCCGCGCCAACCACAGCGATCGCAAGCGCCAAGACAATCAATCCAATACGGGCAAAACGGCTCACGGCAAAACACCCCACAATGCAAACCTTCGCCACCTGCACCAATGATACCGCCAGCTAACACTATTACCAAAAGAAGCCGCGCGCTCCTCACCACCACAAAGGGGACAGGCACCTTTGTGGCGGTTTTCGATGCTAACGGTCGACCATCTCGCGCCATGAGATTAAACTTGAATTGTTCTCTGAACATATCCATTTCTGCCTATCCTCAACAGATCTTTGTCTCGAGGAGCGCATATGAAGCCGTCTCATTCCACCGGTCGCAACGTCATCGCCATTCTCGCCATACCCATCGCGATGTTCTTCTTTATCGTCGTCACGCCCTTTTCCCTTGGTATCGCCTCGCCCTTCGATTTATGCGGAATGGTCGACGCTGGCTCGCGTGCCACCTCGCTCTCCTTTATCTGCCGCGGTGTTTTCTACGAAGATAGAATTCCCACCGGACTTTGGCAGTCCAAGTTACCGTTGCTCGGCCAGGTCGACGGATGCTCTCCTTATTTCTGCCTTGACCCTCAGGCGCTAAACTATCTGATCGACGACCAGCCACTCGACTCCATCACCCTCGCCTACGACCACGCACCAAACACCGATGAGCGCCACATGAACCAAGTCCTCGACAAGCTGCTTGGACAGTGCGGGCTCACCGCGGAAGCCGGTCGAACCATCTATAGCAACCGGAAATTAAAGCGAACAGAACTCCGCCGTGTCGGAAAAATCCAAGGGCGAAGCGGGGCTGCCTACTGGCAGGCCTGGGCGACACGCGACAAGAGCGAATTCGGGCACAGCACCTATACGGTCACTGTCTACACCAAAGACGGAATTAAGGACAATGTTGACGATTTCGCGTCGTCCAAACTCGGCATCCCCAAAACAACCAAACCCGCCACCCCAGATGAAATCCTGTAGAGACATTCATTAAAATGCTGCCCAGCGATCACAATAACATCGAGCCCGCCCCCCACCACCACAAAGGGGACAGGCACCTTTGTGGTGATTTTCGACTCCGGCGCTCATCTGTCTCGATCTGTAACATCTAGCGGCCGTTTTTAACCCCAGATGTTACAGATTGAGATGAAATGCTCAGCGGCGCCCGTTTATCTAAATCTGTAACAACTACTCGGCAAATAAGGGTCCACCTGTTACAGATCGAGATAAACAGAAGACACCCGAATCGATAATCTAAATCTGCAACACCAAGCCCACTTTTAACGGCCCAGATGTTACAGATCGAGACAGACTGAAAACCACCGCAAAGGGGCACCTTTGTGGTGGTCGCGTTCTCTACTCTTTTGCCGAGCCCGTGCTTCCCGATTCGGCGGTCTAGGGCATCTCATCCTCGAATAGCCATGTACGAGCAGATCCACCATCGCGTGCAGTCTGCGGGTCGGGCAGGCAGGTCTGGTCGTACGCGTCCATCACGCAACGATCCAAAAAATCGATCACCTGCTGCTGGTCGCCTTCAAGAATGTAGGTCACGCCGCCATCTTGGATATAGACGCCGTCCCCACCTCCGGCTTTTGCGTATTCCGGATTGTAGTTAACGGTGCGCATCAGTTTGCCATCAGATGAATACAACTTCAGCGTTGTATAGTAGCCACCGTTCACAGAACCACGTCGGCGCTCATAGGCATCCCAACCGTCCCAGCGTTTGAACGAACGCCCGTTTAGCAAGTCCAGCGCCTGTCGGGACAACTTCTCGTCCTTGGTATAGCGAGACGAGCCAAGTTCAATCATGGGGTAGTTGCTTATGCTTAGAATGCCCGGCGTTTCCTCGATATCGAGCGTTATCTCATCGGGCTTTGTAACGTCCGAAATCATTTGCCCGGGCATCGATGCAACAAGGGACGCCATCTCAACCGTCTGCTCAACCCCACTCGGCCCATAGAAGATAAGCGAGCCAAATAGGACCACGCCCGCAGCAGCGACGACGCAAGCCACCAACAGCAACAAAACAGAAGTGCAACGCTTCATCTTCAACTCCACAAACGAGAGTGTTTTGAGCTCACTTTAAAGCGCCAACTTCATACTGTCAATTCTAGATAGCATATGAACAAAGGCGCACTCCCCCATAGAGGAGAGTTGCAACCTCGATTTTAGCGCCCTCAAGACCCAACGAGCAGCACTTAACAAGTAGCCCCGGTTATACCTTTCTCTGACGCGACCCTCGCGAAGCGCGTGAGCGGCAGGGAAAGGTATAGCCGGGGCGGACAAGTATGTGCGTTACTCGGCAGCGGCCTTGAACTTGTTGTAGTTGATCAGGCAGCCGGCCTTGACGATGGCGCGCTCCTCTACCGTCATATCGGCGATGTAGAGCTCAATCTGCTCGGCCGTGCCGTCGGCGCGCACAACGTAGGCAGCGATGTTCTTTAGATCGCCATCGAGTGCGGCACGGATACCCGGCACAAAGACGTAGTCGCCCACCTCAAAGTTGGGCTCGGCCTCCATCTGGAAGGGCACCATGCCCCAGTTCATCACGTTGGAGCGATAACGCTTGGTGGCGTATTCGTGGACGATGTTGGCCAGACCGCCGATCACGCGCTGACAGCTCGCGGCTTGCTCGCGGGCGGAACCGTCACCGGGCTTCTTGGCATAGAGCATGGAGCCGTACTCGGTCGCCTTGGCATCTGCCGCGACACCCGCGCCGGCCAGCGCCTCAAACACGCCCGCGAGCTCGGCATCGAGCACCGCCAGGTCGCCCGCGGCCTCGCCAGCCACGCGGCGCTTCTCCACGGCGTCGACCTCCTTGGAGCGGCCCACGTAGGCAGGGTCGCGGCGGCTCAGCGTAAACTCGGCCAGGCCCAGCGGGTTGGAGCGGAAGGAGCTCGTCTCGCCCGAGGGAATGAGCTCGTCAGTCGTGGTGACCGGGTCCATAATCTTGGAGCACACCTTGAGCAGGATATCGTCGCCGAGCGGCTCCATCGCGGGCCACGGCTTGATGTTGGGACCCTCGACCAGCTCGTCGGCAGGCTCCGCCTTGCCAAAGCCCCAGTACACGCGCTTCTTGTACGGCGCATCGTCAAAGGTGTACTCGCAGGCCTCGTCCCAAGTCTCCTCGGGCAGGTCGGTCGCCGGCGTCAGGACGCCGCCGTTGGCAGCCGTCGCCGCAATGGAACGGGCGTCCATCAGGGCCACGGCGCTCAGCTGGCCATTACCCGGCTTGGAACCCTCGCGGTTGGGGAAATTGCGCGTGGTGTGGCGGATGGACAGGCCGTTGTTGGCAGGCGTGTCGCCGGCACCGAAGCACGGGCCGCAGAATGCCGTGCGAACGATCGCACCGGCCTCCATAAGGTCGTAGATGTAGCCGCGGCGTGTAAGTTCGAGTGCCACGGGCTGGCTTGTGGGATAGACCGACAGCGAGAACTCGCCGCAGCCGGTGTTGGCGCCCTTGAGCACGCGGGCAGCCTGGACCACGGAGTCGTAGTTGCCGCCCGAGCAGCCGGCGATAACGCCCTGCTGCACATGCAGCTTGCCGTCGACGATCTTGTCGAGCAGGCTAAAGTGCGTCTTGCCCTCGCCGATCTTGGCGGCCTCGAGCTCCACCTCATGCAGGATGTCCTCGAGGTTCTCGTTGAGCTCGTCGATCTCAAAGCCGTTAGAAGGATGGAACGGCAGCGCGATCATGGGCTTGATGCTCGACAGATCGACTTCGACGCAGCCGTCGTAGTAGGCAACATCGGCGGGCTTGAGCTCGCGGTAGTCCTCGCCGCGGCCGTGCATGGTCAAAAACGCGTGCGTGTCCTCGTCGGTGGCCCAGATGCTCGACAGGCAGGTGGTCTCGGTGGTCATGACATCGACGCCGTTGCGGTAATCGGTCGTCATGTTCGCGATGCCCGGGCCCACAAACTCCATGACCTTGTTCTTAACGTAACCCTTGGCAAAGACAGCGCGGATGATGGCGAGCGCCACATCGTGCGGGCCGACGCCGGGGCGCGGGGCACCCGTGAGGTAGATGGCCACGACGCCGGGATAGGCGACATCGTAGGTGTCGCGCAGCAGCTGCTTTGCCAGCTCGCCGCCGCCCTCACCCACGGCCATGGTGCCCAGGGCGCCGTAGCGGGTGTGCGAGTCGGAGCCCAAGATCATCTTGCCGCAACCGGCGAAGTTCTCACGCATAAAGGAGTGGATGACGGCGATGTGCGGCGGAACGAAGATGCCGCCGTACTTCTTGGCAGCCGAGAGGCCAAAGACATGGTCGTCCTCGTTGATGGTACCTCCCACGGCGCACAGCGAGTTATGGCAGTTGGTGAGCACGTAGGGCAGCGGGAACTGCTCCATGCCCGAGGCACGCGCCGTCTGGATAATGCCGACAAAGGTGATGTCGTGGCTCGCCATGGCGTCGAAGCGAATCTTG
Source organism: Collinsella aerofaciens (assembly GCA_008668235.1). Lineage (GTDB taxonomy): Bacteria > Actinomycetota > Coriobacteriia > Coriobacteriales > Coriobacteriaceae > Collinsella > Collinsella aerofaciens_K. The sequence continues at coordinate 105,671 of RQCP01000013.1, forward strand.
AGCGCCTCGGGGTCGCCGGACGTATTGTGTGCCTGAAGGATCGAATACGCGATGGTGCCGCGCTTGGCATCCTCGGGTGTCTGCGTAATGCCGCGCTCAGCGGCCTCGGCCTCAGGCACAACCTCGCTGCCGTTACGCAGGTAGATGCCGTCCTCGTACAGCTTGACCATACTGTCTCCCACTCTGCCCAAAAGATTTGGGCGCATAGCATACATTCGTTCAATATCGTGCCATAGAACGGTTGCGAGCGGGTTACGAATCTACACGTTCACTTTATCTCGGTAAAGCACAGGACGTCCCCGGTGTGGGCCGGCAGATTTGGTGCAAGAGTGTCCCTTTCGACTAGTCGTTTAAGAACGTCCCCAATGACTACACCAGAGCGAGCAAGGCAACGCCGCAGGTAGAGGACGGACAGCGAGCGGGCCGTATTTCCAAAGTGAGGAACGTCCCCAAGTGCCGCATCCGGGCCATGGCAACGCCGATATTTTGGCGCGGACAGCGAAAGCCCGCCAGAGCGAGCAAGGTGACGTGAAAGAGGAGGGAAGCGTACTTCGGTACGCGACCGACGATTGAACGTCAGATTGCCGCTCTGGCGGGCTTGCAGCGTCGGCCCGTTACGCGGGTTGGTAAACCCGCGTAACTACAAATCCCCGCCGGCGCCCAAAAGCTTGCGCATGACTTGCTCGGGGTTGACTGAGCCGTCGCGCGGGGCCAGGGCGGTAATCTTCTTCTGCATCTTGTACTCGTGCAGTTCGTCCTCGAGCTGGCGCACGCGGGCACGGAGTTTTTCGTTCTCGCGCTCGCGCTCCTCGGCACGCTCCTTCATATCGAGGATGCGCACCACGCCGGCAAGGTTGATGCCTTCATCGGTCAGCTGGTTGATGAGCTCCAGACGCTCGATATCGGCACGCGAATACAAACGCGTGTTGCCGCCCGAGCGCTGGGGGTTCACCAGGCCCTTGGACTCGTAGACGCGCAGAGTCTGCGGGTGCATGCCGGTCAACTCGGCCGCCACGCTGATCATGTACAGCGGTTTGTTCCTATTGTCCTCGGCCATACTACCTGACCCCTTTCCGTCTCGTTATCGTCCATCATAAGCCCGCGGGCGTGGGCGTGTGCCGCGACCGCCCTAGTACGTCGCCTTGTAACGGTTGACCTTCTCGCGATAGTCGCGCGTGTCGGCCTCGCGCAGCTTGGTCATGGCATCGCGCTCGTCATCGGACAGGTTCGTGGGAACCTGCACCTTGATCTCGACGAGCAGCGCACCGGTGCGGCCACGGTGCTTGACGTCGGGCGCGCCCATTTCCTTAAAGCGGAACTTCTTGCCCGTCTGGGTACCCGCGGGCACCTTCAGACGAACCGTCGCGCCGCCGGGCGTGGGCACGTCCACCGTGCAGCCGAGCGCCGCCTCATAGACCGAGACCGGCACCTCCATGGTTACGTCGGCGCCTTTGCGCTTAAACAGCGGGTGCTCCTCCACATGCGTGGTCACGACCAGGTCGCCGCGCTCGCCTCCGGCAACGCCGTACTCGCCGCGACGTTTGTAACGCAGCTTGCCTCCGTCGACCGCGCCCGCAGGCACCGAGACCGTAATGGTCTGCTGCTCGCCCGTCGAGGGAATGCGGTAGGTAACCTTGTGCGTCACGCCGCGAAACGCGTCCTCGGCCGTTACGTCGACAGTCAGCGACAGGTCGCCGCCCTTGCGAGCACGGCTGCGGCCAGCGCCGGCACCGGCAGCGCCCGCAGCCCCGGCAAAGCCCGAGCCCCAATCACTGCCCCAGGCGCCGTTGCCGCTAAAGATGCTGTCGAAGATGTCGCCCCAGCCGCTGGCACCCGCGCCGGCACCGTAGCCGCCGCCATACGCGCCGCCCGCGCCCGGCATACCGCCAAACATGAGCATCTGGTCGTACTCTTTGCGCTTCTTCTCGTCCGAAAGCGTCTCATAGGCCTCGCTGATCTCCTTAAACTTGGCCTCGTCGCCGCCGGCATCGGGGTGATATTTTTGCGCGAGCTTGCGAAACGCGCTCTTGATCTCTTTGTCGGAGGCGCTCTTGGATACGCCCAGGATGTCATAGAAGGTTTTGCCTGCAGCCATCGTAGCTCCTCTCCTGTTACGTCCGCCGTCACTGCTGACGACGGCTCATGCTTTCATATGGCACTAGGCCAGAAAGGGCCCCGGGTGTTGCCCCGGGGCCCTTCTCAATTACTCCTCGGTGCCCTCGGCCGTATCGGCCGCGGCATCCTCGGGCGCCGCTTCGGGCTCCGGTGCGGGGCGCTTCTCGCCACCGTAGGTCACCGTCACCATCGCGGAGCGCAGGATGCGGTCCGCCATGCGGTAGCCCTTCTGGTACACGTCGTTGACGGTCTCGTCGTACTGCGATGCGTCCTCGACACGCCCTACGGCCTGGTGCTCGAGCGGATCGAACGCCTCGCCCTTGGGGTCGATGGGCTCAACGCCCTCGTGCGCAAACACATCGAGCAGCTTGGCATGCACCGCGTCAACGCCATCGACGAACTGCTTAAAATCGTCGGAAAGCTCCTGGCTGCGGGCATGGTCGATTGCACGCTCGATATCGTCAACCACCGGCAGCAGCGCGGTGACAAGCTTCTCGGTCGCGCGCTCGCGCTCGGCGATGCGCTCGTTAGCGGTGCGACGACGGAAGTTCTCCCAGTCGGCCTGTAGACGGGCGGTGCGCTCGGTGGCGTCCTTTGCCTTGTCCTCGGCGGCCTTCTGAGCCTCTGCCGCAGCATCGAGCTCACAGCGCACGTCGGCAAGCTCCTTTTGGGCCTGCTCGAACTTGAGCTTAAAGTCGTTGTCGGCGGCTTCCTCACCGGCGCGGATAGCGGCTTCCACCATCTCGTCCTCGGTCATCGTCGCCTCCTTGTTGGAATCCTCTACCTGGTTCTCGGCAGCCTCGGCGGCCTCGGCCTCGTTGGCCTCAGTATCGTCGACGGCCTCTACGGGAATCTTCACGTCCTTCTCCTCAGAGTCAACGGGGGCGGCGCCAGCGGCAGCCGCCTCCGTGCGAGCTTTACGGGCGGACATGATTACTTGTCCTCGTCGTCCACAACCTCGTAGTCGGCGTCGACAACGTCATCGTCGGCAGGCTGGGCACCGGCGGCACCGTCGGTCTGCTGCTGAGCGTCGGCGTAGACAACCTGAGCCAGCTCGTAGGCCACGGACTGCAGGGACTCACCAGCGGCCTTGATGGCCTCGACGTCAGAGCCCTCGAGCGCCTTCTTGGCGTCGGCGATAGCGGCCTCGGCCTTGGACTTCACGTCGGCGGAAACCTTGTCGCCCAGCTCGTTGAGGGTCTGCTCGGTGGAGTAGCAAAGGCTATCGGTCTGGTTGCGGACCTCGACCTCTTCCTTCTGCTTCTTGTCCTCCTCGGCATGAGCCTCGGCGTCCTTGACCATACGATCGACCTCGTCGTCGGACAGAGCGGTGGAGCCGGAGATAGTGATCTGCTGCTCCTTGCCGGTGCCCTTGTCCTTAGCGGAGACCTTGACGATACCGTTGGCGTCGATGTCGAAGGTGACCTCGATCTGCGGCACGCCACGGCGGGCAGCCGGGATACCGGTCAGCTGGAACTTACCGAGCGACTTGTTGTCGCGGGCAAGCTCGCGCTCGCCCTGGAGCACGTTGATCTCGACGCTGGTCTGGTTGTCGGCAGCGGTGGAGTAGACCTCGGTCTTGGAGGTCGGGATCGTGGTGTTGCGGTCGATCATCTTGGTCATGATGCCGCCCATGGTCTCAACGCCCAGCGACAGCGGGGTAACGTCGAGCAGCAGGATGCCCTCGACGTCACCGGTGAGCACGCCGCCCTGGACGGCAGCGCCGTCGGCAACGACCTCGTCGGGGTTCACGGACATGTTGGGCTGCTTGCCGGTCATGGTCTTGACCAGATCCTGGACAGCGGGCATACGGGTGGAGCCGCCGACGAGGATGACCTCGGTCAGATCGGAGAGCTTGAGCTTGGCGTCGCGCAGGGCGTTGGTGACAGGCTGCTTGCAACGCTCGAGCAGGTCGCGGGTGATCTTCTCGAACTCGGCGCGGGTCAGCGTGTAGTTGAGGTGCAGCGGGCCGGACTGGTTCATGGTAATGAACGGCAGGTTAATGGTGGACTGCTGCGCCGCGGAGAGCTCCTTCTTGGCGTTCTCTGCAGCCTCCTTCAGACGCTGCAGGGCCATGGGGTCCTGACGCAGATCGACGCCGTTCTCCTGCTGGAACTTGTCGGCCATCCAGTCGATGACGCGCTGATCCCAGTCGTCGCCGCCCAGGTGGTTGTCGCCCGAGGTGGACAGAACCTCAAACACGCCGTCGGCGAGGTCGAGGATGGAGACGTCGAAGGTGCCGCCGCCCAGGTCGAAGACCAGGATGCGCTGGTCGGTGCCCTGCTTGTCCAGACCATAGGCAAGAGCGGCAGCGGTCGGCTCGTTGACGATACGCTTGACGTTGAGGCCGGCGATCTTGCCGGCGTCCTTGGTGGCCTGACGCTGAGCGTCGTTGAAGTAGGCCGGGACGGTGATGACGGCGTCGGTGACGGTCTCGCCCAGATACTTCTCGGCGTCGGCCTTCATCTTTGCGAGCGTCATGGCGCTCACCTGCTCGGCGGTGTAATCCTTGCCCTCGATGTCGACGACGGCACGGCCACCCTGGCCCTCCTTGACCTCATACGGCACGGTCTTGATCTCGGAGGTGCACTCGGAGTACTTGCGGCCCATGAAGCGCTTGATGGAGAACACGGTGTTCTTGGGGTTGGTGACAGCCTGGTTCTTAGCGGCCTTACCCACGACACGGTCGCCGTCAGCACGGAAGCCAACAACGGACGGGGTGGTGCGGGCGCCCTCGGCGTTCACGATGATGGTCGGAGAACCGCCCTCGAGGACGGCCATAGCGGAGTTAGTAGTACCAAGGTCGATACCAAGAATCTTACTCATTAGAAATTCCCTCTCTCTTGTGCGTTCGCGCCGACTCGGCGGTCTGCCGCGCGGCGCTTCGGCTTGTCTTTCAGGATGTAGTGTATCCCCTTATGGGCCGGAATATACAAAATCTAAGTCAATTCATATAAGATTTCTTATCTCTGAGAGTTTAGGTTCTCAAATGCGCAGGTAGATGCACTGTTTGAGTTCTCGGTAGATCTATTGAGATCTATGTAGAGTTGACTGAGGTTTGCGTCCGGGGGTGCCTGGGGGCCGTCTTGCGGAAAGTTCATCCCGGTTTGAGCGTGGATTCCGGGTCGCAGTTTCCTCTAGCGGGCCCAGCCGGAAACTGCGACCCGGTTTTCGGCCAAATAACGGGATGCCCTTTCCGCAAGCACGCTCAATCGCCCTATACTTCAAGTCACCTATAGCTAACATTTGCGCAGCTCAACGGCCTCACCTGCATGTTTTTTAGTAAGCCGCGGCATACTCGGCGAACGGTATGAAGATGCCGGTCAGAGGGTATTGCAAACGGTCGCTCCCGTGGTATGTTTTTGCCCGAATCAAACCGACGCACATCGCCTGTAGCGTCGGTCAACAGAGAGGAAACTACCATGGCTCATCCCGTAATTGATGCCGACGAGTGCATCGCTTGTGGCGTTTGCGTCGACTCCTGCCCCGCTGGCGTTCTGGAGCTCCAGGACGTCGCTACCGTCGCTGACGAGGATTCCTGCGTCGCCTGTGGCGCTTGCCAGGACGCTTGCCCCGCCGGCGCGATCACCGAGATCGTCGAGGAGTAGCAACTCCCCCACTTGCACACTCAAAAGTACACCGTGCACAAAAAAGGAGGCTTCCGCATCGCCGCGGAGGCCTCCTTTTTTGTGCGGATAACTAATTTGGCACCGCCGTTGGTTGAACTCGCGCCAGCGAAAACGCCCCATTTGAGGCAAGGTGGCCTGAAAGAGGAGGGAAGCGTACTCTGGTACGCGACCGACGATTGAAGGCCAGATTGTCCAAATGGGGCGTTTGCAGCGTCGGCTAAGAGAGATCGTCTTCGTAGGGCATCAGGTCTGCTAGGTAGCCTTTTTCCTTGAGCATCGCCTCGATCTCGTCGAGGGTCTGTTCGTCCTCCGCCGCAATGCGATGGAAGTGGTAGCCGCTGGTCACCGTCAGCAGCGGAAAGCTCTTGCCGCTCTCGATATCGCGCAGATAGCGCTCGACATCGCGGCGGTTGCGGATGTCCAGGTCGGCCGTGATCTTGCCGTACACACGATGGTTGACGATCACGTTAAGCACGGCGCCACCCGCGTCGACGATACTCGTAAGTTCGTCGCCCGCCTGCTCCACGCTGTGGCGCACCTTAACAAGACGCGTGGGCACGGCGGGGCTGCTGGGGGCCTCCTGCAGCACATAACCACGGTTGGTCGCCACGACATCGTGCCCATCGGCACGCAGCAGGGCAATATCCTGAACCACGATCTGACGGCTCACGCCAACCTCGCGGGCAAGTGCGCTGCCCGAAACGGGCTCCTTGGCCACCTCGAGCACGTCCATGATGGCACGGCGACGCTCGCGGGCGTTCATTATTTACCGTCCAGCAGACGCAGGTGCTTAAGCGAGAGGTCGAGGATCGGCGCGGAGTGCGTCAGGGCGCCCGAGCTAATGTAGTCGACGCCCAGATCAGCCAGGGCGCGGATATTGCTGGCGTCCACGTTGCCCGAGCACTCGGTCTTGGCGCGACCGGCGATAAGCTCGATAGCGGCGGCCATGTCGTCATGGGTCATGTTGTCGAACATGATGATGTCGGCGCCGGCCTCCACGGCCTCGCGCACCATGTCCAGGTTCTCGCACTCGATCTCGACCGTCGTGGTAAACGATGCATGGGCGCGCGCCATCTCGATCGCACGCGTCACGCCACCGGCGGCATCGATGTGGTTGTCCTTGAGCATGACGGCCGTCGACAGGTTGTAACGGTGGTTGCTGCCGCCGCCGATCTCGACCGCGGCCTTCTCGAAGACGCGCATGCCCGGCGTGGTCTTGCGCGTGTCGACGAGCACGGTCTTGGTTCCCTCGAGCGCCGCGGCCATGCTGTGCGTGTAGGTAGCGATGCCGCTCATGCGCTGCAGGTAGTTGAGCGCCACGCGCTCGCCCGAAAGCAACACGCGCGCGTCGCCGCGCACCTGGCCCACGTGATCGCCGGCATGCACCTCGTCGCCATCCGAGACATCGAACAACACGGAGCTCTGCGGATCCAGCAGCTCAAAGGTGCGGGCGAATACGTCCAGGCCGGCGATAATGCCGTCGGCCTTGGCGATAAGCTCCACCGTGGCGGGACGCGCCGTGGGGCACACGCTCGCCGTGCTCACGTCCTCAAACGTAATGTCCTCGCGCAGAGCCTGCAGAATCAGATCATCGACGACGAGCTTCATGGTAATGGGATTCATGGTCTACTCCTCCACGGCCTGCGTGCCGGCGGCACGGGCCAATTCATCGATTGCCAGGGTGTCGACGCTCAGGGCGCGATGACGGCCATCGAGCGCGGGATCGCCCGCCTGCTCCACGGCCAGCGACTCGCCGGTGCACATGTACCACGCGGCGCGACGACCCCAGACCAACGCCTCGAGCAGGCTGTTTGATGCAAGGCGGTTCTTGCCGTGCACGCCGTTGCAAGCCGTCTCGCCCGCGGCGTAGAGCTCGGGCATCGAGGTGCGGCCGTCCCTGTCTACCCACACGCCGCCCATAAAGTAGTGCTGCGTGGGCGTAACGGGAATGGGCTCGTCCAGGATGTCGCGACCGTCCTCAAGGCAGCGCGCGCGAATGTTGGCAAAATGCCCGGTCACCACGTCGCGCTCGACGGGGGCAAAGCTCAGCCACTCGTGCTCGGTGCCGTCCTGCTTCATCTGCTCGCGGATGGCGGCGGCGACCACATCGCGCGGCTGAAGCTCGTCGGTAAAGCGCTCGCCAGCGGCGTTGAGCAAAATCGCGCCCTCGCCGCGGCAGCTCTCGCTGATCAGGAAGGTGCGGCCCGGCTGCGGCGAGAACAGCCCCGTGGGGTGAATCTGCACGTAGTCCAGGTGCTCCATCTTAATGCCATGCTCCTGAGCAATGTAGCAGGCATCGCCCGTGAGCTGCGGGTAGTTGGTCGAATGGTCGTATACGCCTCCGATACCGCCCGTCGCCCACAGCGTGTGGCGGGCATGAATCTTAAACGGCTCGCTGGCATGCACGCCCTCGGCGGCGTTTGCCAGCTCGTCGGCGGGACGAACCGAGTTGTCCTCATCCACGGGAACGGCAACGACGCCGGTGCACACCGTAACGCCATCACGCTCGCCCGTCAGGATGTCGGTCATGGCCACGTGCTCCAAAATCTGCACGTTATCCAGCTTGCGAACGGCTTGGAGCAGCTTGGTCGTGATCTCCTTGCCCGTAATGTCGGCATGGAAGGCAATGCGCGGACGGCTGTGCGCGCCCTCGCGGGTAAAGTCGAGGCTGCCGTCGGCCTTGCGCTCAAAATCCACGCCCATGGCCAGCAGGTCGTTGATGACCGAGCGGCTCGAGCGGATCATAATGTCGACGCTCTCGCGACGGTTCTCATAGTGGCCGGCGTGCATGGTGTCCTCAAAGAAGGCATCGTAGTCCGAGCCCTCGGGCAGCACGCAGATTCCGCCCTGCGCGAGCATCGAATCGCACTCGTCGACAGCGCCCTTGGAGAGCATGATCACTCGCGTGCTTGTCGGCAGATTGAGGGCCGCGTACAGACCCGCCACGCCGCAGCCGGCAATGACAACGTCGCATTCCATATCGGGGTATTGTTTGGTTTCCATAGGAATCCTCTCCCTTGTAATGCTGCATAAGGGACTGCCCCTCATGTCACATTGGCTTAGCGCGCCGCGTACTCGAGCATGCGGTCGAGCGTGAGCTTGGCCTGGTCGGCAGCCTCGTCCGACACGCCGATCTGCACCTCGCCCTCGCCCGTCTCCAGGCAGCGCACGAGCTTTTCGAGCGTGATGAGATCCATGTTGACGCAGGTGGGCTGTACCGCGGGGAAGTAGAACTTCTTGCCGGTGCCCTGGCAGCGGCGCTCGAGCTCGTAGAGCACGCCGCGGACCGTCACGATGATGAACTCGCTCGCGTCCGACTCCTCGGCATACTTGATGATGCCGGCGGTGGAGCCGATGTAGTCGGCCTCGGCCAGAACGTCGGCCTTGCACTCGGGGTGCGCCAGCACGAGCGCGTCGGGGTGGGCCTCCGTCGCGTCGACGATCTGCTCGACGGTGATGATGTGATGGCGCGGGCAGTAGCCGTTGTTGAGGATGACGTGCTTTTGCGGCACCTGCTCGGCTACGAAGCGGCCCAGGTTTTGGTCGGGAATGAACAGAATATGCTGCTGCGGCAGCTCGGACACGATCTTAACGGCGTTGGAGCTGGTGACGCACACGTCGCTCCAGCTCTTGATCTCAACCGTGGAGTTGACGTAGCACACCACGGCCAGGTCGTCGCCGTACTCGGCGCGCGCCGCGTCGACCGTCTCGCGCTTGACCATGTGCGCCATGGGACAGTCCGCGCCCGGCTCGGGCAGCAGCACGGTCTTAGTGGGATTGAGCAGCTTGGCGCTCTCGCCCATAAACTCCACGCCGCACAACACGATGGTCTGCTGCGGCAGGCTTTTGGCGAGCTTTGCCAGGTAAAAGCTGTCGCCGACGTAATCGGCAACGGCTTGGACCTCAGGCGCCACGTAATAGTGCGCCAGGATCACCGCGTCACGTTGGGTTTTTAGTTGCTGAATGGCCTCGACGAGCTCTGCGGGCACCAATGCCGCGCGCTCCGTTGCCGTCGTTGCCGATGCCAGGCCGGCCGCAATGTCGCGCGCAAGCTCCGATGCATCCATGTTCGCGCTCTGCGCCATCAAGGCCCCTCTCTTTTGGCGAATCTTGGGGCTTTAGTATGACACCTGGCTTTACAGCTGACAAGACAGCTGTAAAGCCAGGTGTAAAGTTGAAATAAAGATTCAATCATGTGGCAGGTCCATTTTCGAACTGGCAAGCTGAGGATAGCCGAGCTCTCGATAGCGCAGGAGGCATCTTTCGCCGCCGCAATACCGCTCGGCGCGAGTTGCGCAACGTGGGGCGCAAATGGGACACGCCTCCGCGAGCGGTCCGCACCCAATGTGGCAAAATCGAACTACTAAGGGGGCTCAGAATGCTCAAGATTATTGCCTGCGACGACGACGTCGCTTTTCTAGATAGACTGCACCGGATGATCGACCGTTGGTCGACCGAGACGGGCACGGCGGTCGATGTTGCGCTCGTCACGCGCGGCGAGGACCTGCTGGCGCGCCATGCCGCGTCGCGCGCCGACATCATCCTGCTCGACATGATCATGCCGCTCGTCAACGGCATGGACACCGCGCGCGAATTACGCCAGGCCGATACCGCCGTGCGCCTGGTGTTTCTCACCTCATCGCCCGAGTTTGCACTGGAGTCCTACGAGGTCCGCGCCTTCGACTATCTGCTCAAGCCCGTGGCCTACGAACGCCTGGCGCAACTGCTCGACGAGCTTTCGAGCATGCGCCCGGCAGCGACCGACGAACTCGTCATCAAAACGTCCTTTGGCTACCACGCCCTGCGCCTGTCCGACATCGAATATGCCGAGGCGCGCAACAAGCACGTGGTCTTCCACCTGCGCGACGGACGCGATATCGAGGCACTCGAGTCATTCCGCAGCGTCGAGGACCGTTTGGTGCAAAATGCCACCTTCTTTAAATGCCACCGCAGCTACCAGGTCAACCTGCGCAATATCGATCACTTTGACCGCACGGACATCGTCATGCGCTCGGGCGCGTGCATCCCGCTTTCGCGCAGCTGCAAGCAGGGATTCCAAGACGCCTACTTTGCGGCGCGCTTTGAGGGTGGGAGACACTGATGGTCTCCTCGGTCGAAATGATCCTTTGGGCAATCCACCACGCCACGACGTTGCTCTTTGGCGTCTTTGCCTCGGCGGCGCTGTGCGGTATCGAAATCAATCGACGCCATGCACTCGAGTTGGTGGGGGTCGGAGTCGCAACCGGCGCTGCCTTTTCGATCGCCAATGCCGTCGGCGGCGAGCTTTTCGCCCGCCAGGTATATCCGCTCGTCGTGCATCTGCCGCTCGTCATCTATTTGTGCGCGCGCTACCGCCTGAGCCCGCTGCTTGCCGCGCTCGGCATTACGAGTGCTTATCTGAGCTGCCAGTTCAGCAATTGGATGGGCATCGCCGCCTTTGCCGCAACCGACTCGCAGATCGCGTACTATCTGGCGCGTATCGCGACCACACTCGCCGTCTTTGCCGTCCTGTTGCATTGGGCCGGCGACATCGGTCCACGCTTGGCGATTAAAAGCACCACCGAGCTGGGCATCCTTTTAATCCTGCCGCTCGTCTATTACGTCTTTGACTATGCCACCAACGTCTACACCACGCTGTTCCACTCGGGCTCGGTGGTGACGGTTGAGTTTTTGGCATTTGCGCTCTGTGCCTTCTATCTTATGTTTCTTGCCGTTTACCTACGCGAATACGAAGAAAAGGAAACCGCCGAGCGAGAGCGCTGGATGCTCGAAACCCGCGACAGCGCCGCCATCAAAGAGCTCGAGGCTTGGCGTCAATCTGGGCGCGAGCTGTCGATTCTTCGCCACGATATGCGCCACTTCCTACGCGGCCTGGCCGCTTTAATTGAGGAGGGCCACACCGACGAGGCGCTCAAACGCATCGATGAACTCTGCGAAGCCGGCGATCGCACCGCCGTACGCCGCTTCTGCGCCAACGAGACCGTAAACATCGCGCTTTCGTCATTTAACTCGGATATCAATAGAAACGGCATTATCGCCAACCTGCGCGCCGCCGTACCCGAAACCATCCACGTAGGTGACGCCGACCTGTTTAGCGTGCTCTCAAATGCCTTGGAAAACGCTATCACCGCTGCAAGCGCCGCACCCCAAGGAAAGCGATTCGTCGACTTTGACCTGCGATTAGAGGACGGCCAGCTGCTGCTGTTAGTTTCCAACACGTTTGACCGCGCGCCGCGCATGGTCGACGGCATGCCCGTAGCCGGGCACACCGGACACGGCTTTGGAACCAAGAGCATTAAGCTTGCCGTCGAACGCATGAATGGTAACTGCCAGTTCCGCATTAACGGCGATCGGTTTGAGCTGCGCGCCGTGATGTAGGGGCTGCCGCCAGCCTCGCTACAGCGGAGCGGCTGCCGGGGTCAGCTGCTTGATGTATGCCCACATGCGCTGCTTGGCCGCTTTGTCGGTCAGCGCCGCCTCAAAGCCATCGAGCGCGAGCACGCGGCGGCCCTGCACATGGGCGACCAGGCCGGGCTTGAGCATGGCGGTGTCGAAGTCATCGATCGCCACGAGCATATCGGCGTAGGTCTCGCGCATGGCGTCAGCCGCGTTGTTGTCGAGCAGCAGCACCGCCTCGGGGTCCAAAGCCTCAAGCGCCTCACGGAACAGCTCGCACGGCAGAGTCTCGCCCACCGCGACCGTCCCATCACCCACGCCGGCGACGCTTGCCAGCACGCAAAAATCCTCGGGCGCGTAGCCGATGGCCCCAAGCGCCTTGCGCAACGCCGCGCCATCCGGGCCGGCGGCAAGCTCGCCACCCGAACGCTCGGCCTCGTCCAGATCGCCTTTGACCAGCACGATCGGCGAGCACGCGTTGCCCGCGATACGCACGCCACGACCCGCGAGCGATGCGAGCTCCTGCTCGGTCGCCTGGGCGATGGCTTCTTTTTTCTGGCTTTGTGACGTGGGCATGCGCTCTCCAATCGTTTGCGTGCCCACCATTATATAAAAGAGCCGCCCGCGAGTGGTTGCTTTGCGGGCGGCTGGGTATAAGCACGGTCGTACTGAGTTTTACGCGGCCGAGCCGCGTCGCATTATGGAGGTCACCATGGCTGACATTAAGCAGATTACCCCCGAGAACTTCGATTCCATCGTTAACGACAGCCTGCCCGTGCTGGTCGATTTTTGGGCACCGTGGTGCGGGCCCTGTCGATCCCTCTCGCCCATCGTTGACGAGGTTGCCGATGAGCTGGCGGGCAAGCTTGCCGTTGCCAAATGCAACGTCGACGACAACCAGGACCTGGCCATGAAGTATGGCGTCATGAGCATCCCCACGCTGATTGTGTTTAAGAACGGCGAGGAGATTGACCGCTCGGTTGGCGCTCTGCCCAAGGCGAGGCTGCAGGCGCTGCTGGAGAAGCATCTGTAATACGCTTGTTACATGTTGCCGTCTGCCTGCCGTCCATGAGCGCTTTTACGCCGCTCGCCGGACTTCTGAATGCACCGAGTGCAACCACGGATAGTATGGTAGTCACAAACAGCCCCCAGTGAACGGGTGCGGGTCGCACAGACTCGTACCCGTTTTCTTATGCAGCTGCGCGCAGAGCGGGCGTAGTAAAATCTGAACCACTGAACTGCCCCATACAAAAGGAGATTTCCCATGCATGATGCTGGAATGAACATGAGCCAGCTTGCCATGAGCGTCAAGCAGGTCGACGACACCATCGAGCTCGCTCACGAGTGGAGCCATCAGCTGCTGCATGCGACCGAGAATTTTGACATGGAGCGCATCGGCGCCAAGCTCGAGGCCGCCATGGCCGCGCTCCACGAGGCGCATGACGCGCTCGAGGGCTACGAGGAAGCCATCGAGGCCGACCACAACTCCGTCGGCTCCGTGAAGCTGGTGTAAGGTGGCCGAACACGAGCACTGCTGCGGGTACGAGCACGAGCATCCGCACGGGGCGGACGGTGACGCGGGCTGCCGCTGTAGTGGCTCCGGCTCCGAGCTGGTCCGTTTTTCGGTTACCGCACCCGACGACCTGCTGCGCCGTTTTGACGAGCAGATCGCGCGCCGCGGCGATGTGGCCAACCGCTCCGAGGCCGTGCGCGACCTGATTCGCGCCTCGATCGCCAAGGAGCAGATGCGCACGCCCGATGAGCATGTTATCGGGTCGCTCACCATGATCTACGACCATCACACCGGCGATCTGACGCGCCGCCTGGACGAGGTGCAGCACGACTACACCGACGAGATCGTATCGACGATGCACGTGCATTTGGATCACCACAACTGCTTGGAGATTCTGGCGCTCAAGGGTCGCGGCGAGCGCGTCTACGAACTAGCCGACCGTCTGCTGGGCCTGCGCGGCGTTAAGCACGGCGAGCTCACGTGCGCCGCCACCAAGCAGAGCCTGGGGCTGTAACAGCACACATTTCAACGAAGGAGGGTCGCATGCGACATGCGCATATCCATGTAACGGGCATTGTGCAGGGCGTCGGCATGCGGCCGTTTGTGTATCGCGAGGCCATGGCGCACGGCATTTGCGGCTGGGTGCTCAACGCGGGCGACGGCGTGCATATCGAGGCGCACGCTCCGGCCGATGCGCTCGATGCTTTTGTTGCCGCGCTTTCTGAGCATGCGCCTGCGGCAGCCCGCGTTGAGCGAGTCGATATTGCGGATTTGGGGCCTGGCGGCTGGAGCGCTGCCAATGAACAGGGTTTTCGCATTGTGGCGTCGCAGGACCAGACCGCGCACACGACGCTCGTCTCGCCCGATATCGCCACCTGTGACGATTGCCTGCGCGAGTTGTTCGATCCCGCCGACCGACGCTATCACTACCCCTTTATCAACTGCACTAACTGCGGCCCACGCTTTACCATCATCCGATCGCTGCCTTATGACCGAGCGGCCACATCGATGGACCGTTTCCCCATGTGTCCCAAGTGCGCCGCGGAGTATGCCGACCCACTCGACCGGCGTTTTCACGCGCAGCCCGATGCCTGCTTTGATTGCGGGCCGCATATTACGTGGCGCGAGGCTGTGAACGGCGATGCGTGCGGGAATTCGTCCGCGACACCGACCGTCGGCACCACACGCGAGGCCAGCGACGCTATCATCGAGCGCTGCGTTGAGCTACTGGCCAGCGGTGGCATCGTCGCCATCAAGGGCCTGGGCGGATTCCATCTAGCCTGTGACGCTGCCAACGAGCAGGCGGTGGCCGAGCTGCGCCGTCGCAAGCGTCGCAGCAATAAGCCGCTTGCCGTCATGGTGCGCAGTCTTGCCGATGCCGGGCGCCTGTGCCATATCGACGATGCTGAACGCGATCTGCTCGCCGGCAGCATCCGCCCCATTGTGCTGCTGCGCCGGCGGGCTGTTTGCGGGAACGACGGCGATTCTTCCGACGCCCTCGTACTCGCACCGTCCGTCGCGCGCGACCTGCCCGAGCTTGGCGTTATGCTCCCCTACACCCCGCTTCAGCATCTTCTGCTTGCAGCTGCCGCGTCACACGGTATGCACGCGCTCGTCATGACCAGCGGCAACCTGAGCGAAGAGCCCATCGAGACCGATGACGATCTTGCCTGGGAGCGCCTCGTTGCCGCCGGCATTGCCGACGCGCTGCTCGGCAACGATCGAGCGATTCTCTCGCGCTATGACGATTCCGTGGTGCGCGTGGTCGACGGCGCCGTTATGCCCGTTCGCCGCGTTCGTGGATATGCACCCCAGCCGCTGCCGTTGCCGGCGCTCGACGGCGCTCCGTCCTGCGTACTCGCCTGCGGGCCGCAACAAAAGGCCACGATTACGCTCACGCGTGAAGGGACGAACGGCGAGGCGACCTGTTTTGTGTCGCAGCATATCGGCGATGTTGAAAACGGCGGGACCTTCGATGCCTGGAACGCCGCGCGCACGCGCTTGGAAGATCTCTTTGACTTGGCGC
This sequence comes from Collinsella aerofaciens, assembly GCA_008668235.1. Lineage (GTDB taxonomy): Bacteria > Actinomycetota > Coriobacteriia > Coriobacteriales > Coriobacteriaceae > Collinsella > Collinsella aerofaciens_K. The sequence goes on from RQCP01000013.1 coordinate 121,350, forward strand.
CCGCCGCCTTGGCCTGCGATTTACACCCCAGCTATCTATCGGGCCAGTGGGCGCGCGAGCAGGCGCGAAAATGCAATCTGCCGCTCGTCGAGGTGCAGCACCATCATGCGCATATCGCGAGCGTAATGGCCGAGGCCATCGCCGCGAGCCAGCTTACAACCGACGCGCGCGTCCTTGGCATCGCCTTTGACGGCACCGGCGCCGGCACCAATGGGACCATTTGGGGCGGCGAGTTTCTTGTTGCCAGCCTTGGCGGCTTTGAGCGCGCCGCGCATTTGCGCACCTGGGCGCTCCCCGGTGGGGCGGCCTCCGTGCGCGACGCCCGCCGCAACGCCTTCGCCCTGCTCAGTGAGCTCGGCCTGCTCGAGCACCCAGGTGCCGCTCGGCTTTTGGACAGCCTCGACGAGCAAACACGCAGCGTGACAGCCACCATGATCGAGCGCGGCATCAACAGCCCGCGTACCAGCAGCATGGGGCGTCTCTTTGATGCCGCGACAGCGATTCTGGGTATCTGCGGCAAGGCAACCTACGAGGGCGAACCCGCCATAGAACTCGAAGCCGCCGCCTGGCGCGCGCTCGACGGCGAAATCGCCCATGTTCCCGACGATAAAGACGGCCGTTCCGCATCTGACCCATTGCGGCTGGACAGTTTGTTCAGATTTGTATTAAATACAGACCCTCTAACCAACGGTTTTGGCTCAGATTACCCCGAAGAGGGCTCTCCAGGCGCCTCATTTGCGTCTAATTTGCCCGTCGGATACCACAAATCAACCCATTCGGGGACCTCGCAGACAATCTATGCCACCCATTGCTGCTCTAAAAAGTACAAATCTGAACTAACTGTCCAAGCAACCTCGAGCAGGCCTCTCGTCCTGGACCCCAGCTCACTTTTTAAGGCGCTTTTGGAGGGAATCAGGGCCGGCGTGCCCGCCGACAAGCTCGCACTCGGCTTCCATGTCGCCGTTACGCGCTCTTCGGCACGAATCGCACGCGAAATCTGCACGCGCGAAGGCATCGATACCGTCGCGCTCTCGGGCGGCGTGTTCATGAACCGACTTCTGCTTCAGCTCCTCGCCCGCGAGCTCAAAAGCGCAGGCCTTACCGTCCTTGTCCCCCACACCGTACCCGTCAATGACGGCTGCATCGCCTACGGTCAGGCGGCGGTCGCACGCACTCGCCTCGCACAGGTCGCGCCACAATAGGCCGTTCGACCAGCCCGCAAGCCGCCGTCTCACAGGCGTAACGCGTTTGCCCGCGAACCCCGCGAGCGCTACCATCAATTGATGGATTATTAAGCGCCCATCCAGTGCAAAGCGTATAAAAGGGGAACAATATGTGCCTTGCCGTTCCCGGTAAAGTAGTCAAACGCGACGATGACCTCAAGGCCACCGTCGACATGATGGGCATCGAGCGCCCCGTGTCGCTGCGGCTCGTGCCGACGGCGCAGGTTGGCGACTATATCCTCGTACACGCCGGCTTTGGCATCCAGATCGTCGACGAGCAGGAAGCGCAAGAGACGCTCGAGCTGGTCAACGACATGACCGAACTGGTCGAAGAAGACCAGCTGGCCACCAACCCGGCGGAGGCTTACTAGTGGCGGCCGGACAGCCGGCGCGCTCCGGTATCGACTTCTGGGCATTCCGCGATCCCAAGCTGGCTCGCGAGCTCATCGAGCGCATTCATGAGCTTGTCGGCGACCGCACCATCAACCTTATGGAAGTCTGCGGCACGCATACCGTGAGCATCGGGCGCTATGGCTTTCGCTCCATTATGCCGGCCGGGCTCAAGCTGCTGAGCGGCCCGGGCTGCCCCGTCTGCGTCACCGCCAACCGCGACATCGACCACGCAATCGCGCTCGCCAACATAGACGGCGCCATCATCACCACCTTTGGCGACATGATGCGCGTGCCCGGATCATCCACCTCGCTCGCTGCGCAAAAGGCGGCGGGGCGCGATATCCGCATCGTCTATTCCCCGCTCGACGCGCTCGACATTGCCGAGCAAAACCCTGATCGCCCGGTCATTTTTATGGGCGTGGGCTTTGAGACTACGACGCCCACCATCGCCGCCGCCATCTTGGAGGCCGAGGCGCGCGGGCTTTTGAACTTCTCGGTCTATTGCGCCCACAAGACCACGCCGCCGGCGTTGCGCGCCATCGCCAACGACCCCGAGACCACCATCGACGGCTTTATCCTGCCGGGCCACGTCGCCACCATCACGGGCTTGGCGCCCTTTAGCTTTTTGGTCGACGAATTCAATACCCCGGGCGTGGTCACGGGATTTGAACCGGTCGATATCCTGCAGGGTATCTGCATGCTGGTCCAGATGGTTGTTGAGGGGCAACCCGCGATCGACAACGCCTACCGTCGCGGCGTCAATGCCGACGGCAATCCTGTGGCGCGCCAGCTGGTCGAGCAGGTGTTTGAGCCGTGCGATACCACATGGCGCGGGCTGGGGCTGATTGCCAACTCGGGCCTTTCCATCCGCCCCGAGTTCTCGCGCTTTGATGCCCGCGCTCGCTTTGACGTGCCCGTTGAGGCGACGGTCGAGCCGCGCGGGTGCCGCTGCGGCGACGTGCTGCGCGGGGCCATTGCGCCGAGCAGCTGCCCGCTCTTTGGCCGCACCTGCACGCCCGAGCACCCCGTCGGCCCGTGCATGGTGAGCTCCGAGGGCAGCTGCGCGGCGTACTACCGCTACCGCGACTAGCCCGGGCACACCCGCACACCGGCACCACCCACGATTGGAGTTTTCGATATGTCCCATAGCGTTACCGATAGCACCGTCCTGCTGGGCCACGGCTCCGGCGGCCAGATGATGAAACGCATCATCGATGAGGTCTTTTTGGATGCCTTTGGGTCGCCCGAGCTGCTCGAAGGCAACGATGCCGGCGTCGCCGCGCTGCCCGCGAGCGGGCGCATCGCCATGTCGACCGACAGCTTTGTAGTCTCGCCGCAGTTCTTCCCCGGTGGCAACATCGGCCGCCTCGCCGTGTGCGGAACCGTCAACGACGTCGCGACCTCGGGCGCCAACGTGCGCTACCTGTCGTGCGGCTTTATCCTCGAAGAGGGCTATCCCATGGATAGGCTCCGCCAGATTGTGCAGACGATGGCCGAGACGGCGCACGAGGCGGGCGTGTCCATAATCACGGGCGACACCAAGGTGGTCGAGCGCGGCGGGGCCGACGGCGTCTATATCAATACCGCCGGCGTGGGCGAGGTGCCTGCGGGCGTGGCGCTCAGCGGCGCAAACTGCCAGCCCGGCGATGTCATCCTGGTCTCGGGTACACTGGGCGACCACGGCATCGCTATCATGAGCCAACGCGAGGGTCTGGCGTTTTCGAGCACCATCGAAAGCGACGCCGCGCCGCTCAACCACCTGATTGCCGATGTGCTTTCCGCAGCACCCGACACACGCTGCTTCCGCGACCCCACGCGCGGTGGCCTGGCCTCGACGCTCAACGAGTTTGCGCAGGCCAGCGGCGTTGCCATGGAGATCGACGAGGACGATGTGCCCGTGCGCCCCGACGTGCAGGCAGCCTGCGAGATGCTCGGCTACGATGTGCTGCAGGTGGCAAACGAGGGCAAGATGGTTGCCGTCGTGCCGGCCGAGCAAGCCGATGCCGCGCTGAGCGCCATGCGCGCCGCCCGCTACGGCGAGAATGCCGTCATCATCGGCCGCGTGCTGCCACTTGCCGAGGGCGCCCATCCCGCCGTGCGCGTGCGCACCGGCTGGGGCTCGACCCGCATCCTCGACATGCTCGTAGGAGAGCAGCTGCCGAGAATTTGCTAACGACAAAGGCTCAGGGCTATTAAAGATATTCAGATTCCAAACATGCCCGGCACGCATGCCCAGTATCATGGGGTGCGTTTTACAACTCAAGCGGCAGGAGCACCCATGGCAGCAGCTTTTTCCCATGTGATCTTTGACCTGGACGGCACCATCCTTAACACACTCGAGGACCTGGCGGCCGCCGGCAACCATACCTGCGAGATGCACGGCTGGCCCACGTTTGCCGTAGACGAGTACCGCTACAAGGTAGGAAACGGCATGCTCAAGCTGGTTGAGCGCTTTATGCCCGCCGAGTATGCGGGCGACGGCCGCATGTTTGAGCAGACGCTTGCCGAGTTTAGGGCTTACTACGGCGAGCACAAGGAGGACCACACCGTCCCCTATGCCGGCACGATCGAGATGCTCGACCGCCTACGCGCCGCGGGCGTTCAGCTTGCCGTGCTCACCAACAAGGACCACATCTCGGCGGCTCCGCTTATCGAGAAGTATTTTGGTTTCGAGCGCTTTGCGCTGGTGCAGGGCCGTGTCGATGCGTTTCCGCCCAAGCCCGAAGCACCCGTCACGCTACATGTGATGGAAGAGCTAGGCGCCGACCCGGCGACCACACTCTACGTAGGCGATTCCAATGTCGATATCCTGACCGGCCACAACGCCGGCCTTAAGAGTGCGGGCGTCAGCTGGGGTTTCCGCGGCCGCGCAGAGCTGGAAGCCGCCGGCGCCGACTACGTGGTGGACACCCAGGGCGAGCTCGCAGCGCTAATCCTGGGCGAGTAACGAGCGACACTGCTTAACGCAGCTGCGGCAATTCTTCCGCGCGGAAAGCGCATCCCGTTTTGGAGCTCCGGAATGGGATGCGCTTTCCGTTTGAGGCGCATCAGGGAAACCGCATCCCGTTTCAGAGTAATATTCCGGGTCGCACTTTCCGTAACCCACCCCATCCGGAAAATGCGACCCACTATTCGGCCAAAAACCGGGTCACGGTTTCCCAAGCAATCGATGCAACGCTGGCACAAGGAGTGTCCCCAACTGCCGCCTGGTCATTTAAGAACGTCCCCAATGACTACAAGTGCCGCACCATGGCAACGACGCAGGTAGAGGATGGACAGCGAGCGACGTCCAGGACGAACAAGTTGGCATGAAAAAGGCGAGGCATAGACCTTCTGGTCATGCCTCGCCTTTTGAATGACAAATTGTCGTCCTGGGCGGCGCGCAGCGTCAACTGGTTACGCGGTTCGTAGAACCGCGTAACCCCCTAGCTCAGCATTGCATCCATCATCTCGGAGTTGACGGAGTCGTCGGCAGACCACTCGCCATCGTCGTTGCAGGTGTACTTGAAGATAACCGTGGTCTTCCTGGGCTCGGTGGCCTTGGTCACATCGACCATAACCTGACCGGCCATCTTGTACAGCTCGTCATCGGAAGGAACCGTGTCAAGCGCAGCGACCTTCTCCTGATACTGGGTGGAGAAGTCCTCGACGATCTTGTTCATAGACTTGCAGGTGATGGAGACCTCGGCGGTCGCGACACCCTTGTCTTCGTCGACCGTCACGTCGCCGATCTTGTAGTCAAAGCCCTCGAGATAGGTCTTGGCATACTCCTTGGGATCGATACCCAGCTGCTCGAACTCGTCGCCCGAAGCCTCCTCCAGACCAGAGAGGAAGTCGTCGCCACCGTTCTTGACCTCGTCAAACTGCGTCGTAAGATCCTCGGTGATGAGCTCCTCAACCGAAGGACCTCCACAGCCGGAAAGCACGACCACACATGCAACCAAGACGGCCATGAGGGGTGCAAGCAGCAGCTTCTTTTTCATGTTGTTCCTCCCAATGAGCGGCACTGCGCTTCCCAGACGCGGCGCACGTTGTAATAAGTAAGCCCATACTATCCGCTTATGAACACCCTCGGCAACGCGAAGGCACGGTCGGTTCGTTTTAGCGTCCGAACGGTTTGCAAGCCCGCCCAACGTGCAATAAAACGCTTTCCCGCGGTGCAATAAAAAAGGTGGCCGGAAAACCCGACCACCCTTGCACATCCTTTGGATGCCGCAATTTACTTGCGGACGACCTTAACGATGGCGTCACCGGCGGCGACAGCGGAGTCGGCCTCGACGGCGAGTTCGACATCGGCAAACTCGGCGGTGTTGGACACGGCCACGACGACGCAGTCCTTGTAACCGGCAGCAGCGATCTTGGCACGGTCGATCTTGAGAATGGGCTGGCCGGCCTTCACGACGTCGTCGGCCTTGACGAAGCCCTCGAAGCCGTCGCCGTTCATGTTGACGGTATCGACGCCAACGTGCACCAGAACCTCGATGCCGCTATCGGACTGCAAGCCCACGGCGTGACCCATGGTGACGGTCACCTTACCGTCGCAGGGAGCGTAGACCAGATCGTCCTCGGGCCACACGGCACAGCCCTTGCCCAGAACCTCGCCACCAAAGACGGGATCGGGCACGTCGGCCATCTTGATGACCTTGCCCTTGACGGGCGAGCACAGCACGTCGGCGCCAGCAGAAGCAGAGATGGAGGCCGGAGCAGCGGCAGCCGCGGGCTCAGCCTTCTTCTTGAACATGTCAAACAGACCCATACGTTTTCTCCTCTTGATTAAGCGCAACGTTGTGCGCATGCCTACGGTAATTATAGTGCCAAATGGTTCAAATGCTAAGGTGGGGACTCGAATCGCGAGCCCTTCCCGGTAGTGCTCGTGGGACGAGCATCTCCTTTGCATCGCTGGTCGATAAGCCGAGTATCGCCTGCGCACGGGACGGGCAGAAGCGGGTGCACCAAACCCGATACTTCTTTTCGCTCTCGAGTCCTGCCGCCGCCTTGTCCCTAACACTTCCTGACACCGACCGAAACGTGCCAAAATAAACCCGTCCCTTTTTGGCAGGTTTGGCGAGTGTGGATTTTTGGACGCTTAACTAGCGAACGTGGATAATCTCCCACTTTGAGGCCGTCACCGAGCCAAAACGGGAGATTATCCGCTCTCATTTTGGATAACCCCCCCCCTGTACCAAGCCGAGCTCCATGGTCAAGTAATAACGACTTCTCGTCATTAGATTGTTTACATCAATTCTAATAACTATTTAATCCTTAAACTCGTTATTAGAATTGATATGATTAGCCTAATAACGAGTTTCCGGCACTAAAGATATGGAGGGCGCGATGCAAATCGAGGAGAACGGCCAGGGAACGCTCCGCAATAATCTATCGGGGAAATTGGCTTACTATTCGTTTTTTCCAACGCCCTTGCAATCATTGAGGCAGCTAAACCTCACCGAGGAAACCTATCGCACGCTTTCCGCATGCTCACGAAAGCTTGGAGAGCTTGAAGGCATGCTCTACTTTGTTCCCAACGCCGACATGTATCTGACAATGTACGTGCGCAAAGAAGCACTCCTTTCTTCGCAAATTGAGGGAACCCAGTGCACGTTTGACGACCTACTTAGTCCATCGCAAACACAACTCCATCATAAAGATGTCGCAGACGTCGTGAATTACGTCCGTGCTGTCGACCGCGGCGTAGAACTGCTCAAAAAGATGCCCTTGTGCACGAGACTTCTTAGGCAAGTTCATGCGGTCCTGCTGGACGGAGTGCGCGGAACGGAGAAGAATCCAGGCGAGCTGCGCTCCTCACAAAACTGGATTGGCCCCTCAGGCTGCACCATTGCAACCGCATCGTTTGTCCCTCCAAACATTGAAGATTTGAGTAACACGCTCCAGGACCTCGAACGCTTTATCAATGAGCCTCAAGTCGAAATGGATCCGATTGTGCGGGCGGCGCTCGTCCATTACCAATTTGAAACTGCCCATCCATTCCTAGACGGAAACGGTCGCCTGGGCAGGCTTCTCATTACACTTATGCTCATCAATGATGGCGTTCTTCATTCTTGCTTGTTCTATCCATCGTTCCAGTTCAAGAAAAATCGAAGCGAGTACTACCGGCAACTCACATCCGTAAGGGAGAGAGGCACTTACGAGGAATGGATAGAGTTTTTCTGCAACAGTCTTCTCGAGAGTGCGAAGGACTCGGTAGGGTCTTTAAAAAACCTTGTTGACCTCCATAACCGTTCCACAGCAACCATTACCGAAAATCTCGGAAGGACCGCTGCAAACGGGCAAAGGCTGTTGGGCATTCTTGAAGAGCACCCCATCGTCGACACCGCATTCATCGCTGCCCAACTCGATATCGGCAGGAGTACCGCGAGCTCGCTCGTCAAATCATTTGAAGAATTGGGTATCCTCCGTCCTCTCGATGAGTCAAGACAGAGATACCGGCAGTACGGGTATGAAGAGTATCTTTCGATTCTCAGGGAAGACGCCGAGCCGATTAGATAGGCATCGCAGCCCAGGCAAATTAAAGCGAGCGTGGATAATCTCCCACTTTGAGCCCGCACACAGGCCAAAACCGGGAGATTATCCACGCTCATTTCTGACTAGTCATTTAAGAACGTCCCCAATGACTACTCCGGCATCGCCGATGTTTCGGCAACGACAGCGAACGGGCCGCATTCGGAGCAAGACGACGCCGCAGGTAGAGAACGGACAGCGAGCGGGTCGCATTTGAGACAAGGTGACGTGAAACGAAAGGGCGCTGACCTTCTGGTCGCGCCCTTGAAGTTGAACGTCAGATTGTCCAAATGCGGCCCGCGCAGCGTCGAGCAGTTACGGCGTTTGGTAAAACGCCGTAACTAACGTGCTCCGTACTGCTCGTAGTAGGCGTCGATGGCGGTCTTGAGCTCGTCGTCGATGACAACCTTGCCGTCGATCTCGTGGTTGTAGAGGGTCTCGACGACCTCGGCCATGGAGACGATGCTCGCGACGGGGAAACCGTACTTGGCCTCGATCTCCTTCTGCGCGGTGGTCACACCGCCCTTGCCGACCTCCATGCGGTTGAGGGACACGATCAGGCCCTTGATCTCGACATCGGCAGCAGCCTTGACCTTGGGATAGGTCTCGTCGATGGACTTGCCGCTGGTGGTAACGTCCTCGACCATGACCACACGGTCGCCGTCCTTGGGCTCATAACCCAGCAGGTTGCCCTTATCGGCACCGTGGTCCTTGGCCTCCTTGCGGTCGCAGCAGTACTTGACCTCCTTGCCGTACAGCTCGTGGTAGGCAATTGCGGTCACGACGGCCAGCGGAATACCCTTGTAGGCCGGTCCAAACAGCACGTCAAAGTCGTCGCCAAAGTTATCGTGGATGGCCTGGGCGTAATACTCGCCCAGCTTCTTGAGCTGATAGCCCGTCACGTAAGCGCCGGCGTTCATAAAGAACGGGGACTGACGGCCGCTCTTGAGCGTAAAGCTGCCGAACTTAAGGACGTCGGACTCGACCATAAACTTGATGAACTCTTGCTTGTAAGCCTCCATGCGGGCTCCTCTCGTAATCGCGTGCGTGCTCTTCAGTTTAGCGCAGGCGAGGCGTCGATGTGAGCGCGCTTTGGGGCCACGGCATTCTGTAAAGGCTTTGTCAGGGGGAATGGTTTTCCGAACAATGGGGTTGACATGTCAAACCCCCTCATCAAGAATACGGGCGGATTAAAAAGGGGTACGAGATACCCAAAGCGCGCTGCGCTCAGCCTTTAGGAGGTGTGCCATGGAAGGCAGTCCTAGTCGAAAAACCTGCATGTCGCCCTCGGCACGCCGCGAGGACTCCGCACACGCATAAACGCCACCGGCAGATCGCCAAAACCACCGCAAAGGCGCGCTGCACCCTTTGTGGGCTCAAGAGCTTGACGTGAGCGACATCTAGGTTTTTTGAAGCAAATACGACACGTACGCTAGCTCCCCTCAACAAGGAGGACCCTATGCTGATGCTCAAAACCGTCACGGTACTCGAAGCCATCTCCAAGCGCCGCCGCACGGCGCGCCCCGCCGCTCATACCGGCCTGTCCAAGAACACCATATTCGCCGCCACCCATAGCGCCGAAGACGCCCTCGTGCTGCTTGACGCCACGGCAAACGGTCTCACCGCTGAGCACGCCGCCGAGCGCCTGGATGCCACCGGCTCCAACACCATCGAGGCACCGACCAAGACGCTCGCCCGCCGCATCGCCGACGCCTTTGTCGACCCCTTCGCCGGCATCCTCGCCTCGCTCGCGCTGGTCTCGCTCTACATCGACGTGCTCGCCGTGCCCGAGCCGCAGCGCAACCCCTCCACGGTCATCGTCATCGGCATCATGCTGCTGGTATCGGGCGGTATGAAGTTTATCCAGGAAGCCCGCAGCGGCAATGCGGCAGAGGCCCTCAAGGACCTGGTCTCCAACACTTGCACCGTCCTGCGCGACGGCGAGCGCATCGAAATCCTCTTCGACGAGCTCGTCCCCGGCGATGTGATCCGCCTCTCTGCCGGCGATATGGTGCCGGCAGATGCCCGCGTCATCACCGCGCGCGACCTGTTTGTCATCGAATCCGCACTCACCGGCGAGAGCGAGGCCGTCGAGAAGACCGCTGCCATCACCGTCGTCGATGGTGCCGACGGCTCCGCGCTGCCGCTCTCTGCCTGCAAGAACATCGTCTTTACCGGCACCTCCGTGCAAAACGGCACCGCCGTGGCGCTTGTCGTTGCCACCGGCTCGGACACCTACCTGGGCGGCATCGCCAAGATGCTCAACGGGCGCGGCGAGAAGAGCGCGTTTGACCGCGGCGTCTCGAGCGTCTCCATGCTGCTCGTACGCCTCATGCTCGTTATGGCGCCGGCCGTCTTTGCCATCAACGCCGCCACCAAGGGCAACGTCATCGACGCGCTGCTGTTCGCCACGAGCGTGGCCGTGGGCATCACGCCGCAGATGCTTCCCGTCATCGTGACCACGAGCCTGTCGCAGGGCGCCAAGGACCTCGCCGTCGCTAGGTTATCGTCAAGGAACTGCCGGCGATTCAAAACCTCGGCGCGATGGATGTCCTGTGCTGCGACAAGACCGGCACCCTCACCGAAGACTGCATCGTGCTCGAGCGCTACCTCAACGCCGACGGCAACGAGGACACGCGTGTGCTGCGCCATGCGTTTTTGAACAGCTTCTTCCAGACCGGCCTCAAAAACCTTATCGACCTGGCCGTTATCGACCGTGCCGACGTGACGCCCTCGACCGTCGTACCCGATTCCATGCTGGGCCAGAGCCTGCGCGACCGCTATATCAAGGTCGACGAAGTGCCCTTCGATTTCTCGCGCCGTCGCCTGAGCGTAGTTGTCTCCGACGCCCAGGGCAAAACCCAGATGGTTACCAAGGGGGCTGCCGAGGAAATGCTCGAGATCTGCTCCTTTGTCGAGGTCGATGGCATCGCCCAGCAACTCACCAAAGACAAGCTCGCCCAGATTCGCAAGCAGGTCGCCGGGCTCAACGCCGAGGGCCTGCGCGTGATTGCTGTGGCACAGAAGACCGATCCGCGCTGCGTGGGCGAATTTGGCATCGCCGACGAGTGCGACATGGTGCTGATGGGCTTTTTGGCCTTCCTCGATCCGCCCAAGGCGAGTGCCGCGGGCGCCGTCGCCACCCTCGAGGCCAAGGGCGTAGCAGTCAAGGTCCTGACCGGCGACAACGATCGCGTCGCCGCCACCGTCTGCGAGCAGATCGGTATCGACGCGAGCAATGTCTTGCTGGGCTCCGAGATCGATGCGCTCGATGACGCCGAGCTTGCCGAGCGCGCCGAGAACACCCATCTGTTCGCCAAGCTCTCGCCGCTGCAGAAGGCGCGCCTGGTGCGCGTCATGCGCGAGCTGCTCGGCCACACCGTGGGCTTTATGGGCGACGGCATCAACGACGCCGCCGCGATGCGTGCGAGCGACTGCGGCATCTCGGTCGACTCCGCCGTCGATATCGCCAAGGAATCCGCCGATATCATCTTGCTCCAAAAGGACCTGGGCGTGCTCGAGCGCGGCATCATCGAAGGCCGCCGCACCTACGGCAACCTGCTAAAATACCTCAAGACCACGGTGAGCTCCAACTTTGGCAACGTGCTGTCCGTGACCGTCGCGAGCCTGTTCTTGCCGTTTTTGCCCATGAGCGCCCTGCAGCTGGTGTTGCTGTCGCTGGTCTACGAGATCGTGTGTATCGCGCTGCCGTGGGACACCGTCGATGACGCCTGGACCGCCCGTCCGCGCGCTTGGGACGCCGCGTCCATTAAGGGCTTTATGCTCGAGCTGGGCCCCGTGAGCTCACTGTTTGACATCGTGACCTTTGCCGTGCTCTTCTTTGTGGTGTGCCCTGCCACCGTAGGCGCAAGCTGGTTCGAGCTCGCCGGGACGGGCAACGTCGCAGGCATGGCGGCCTTTGCGGCGCTCTTCCAGAGCGGCTGGTTTGTCGAGTCTATGTGGTCGCAGACGCTCGTGATCCACATGCTGCGCTCCCCGCGCCTGCCGAGCCCGCGCGACCACGCCGCGCCCGCGCTGTGCGTTCTCACCGTGCTGGGCCTGGCGCTTGTCACCTGGCTGCCGGCAAGCCCCGTCGCCGATGCACTCGGCCTCATGACGCTGCCCACAAGCTTTTTCGCGCTGCTCATCGGCATCGTCACCGCCTACATCGCGCTCACCCAGCTGGCAAAACGCCGCTACATCGCCCGCCACGGCGAACTGCTGTAGCAAGCAGGCGAAAAACACCCTGCCAGCCGCCATTACCGCTACCACAGCTGCCGACGCCGCTGCCGTTGCCTCTGTCGCCGCCGCAGTCTATCCCCTCAGCAGTTGCGGTGAAATAGTTCCTGTTTAAGGTCCCGTGACTTTAATTTAGGGACTATTCCACCGCAACTTATTGGAGGATTAGCTAGTCCTTGGGTGTCCAGGACCAGAAGAAGTTGATAAGGGCCACACGTGAGGTGGTGCCGGTCTTTTTGTTGATCGAGGAAATGTGACGATAGAGCGTGGAGCGCGAAAGGAAAAGCGTTGTGGCGATGTCCTGAACGCTCTGGTCCGAAACGACCAAGGCCTCAAGAACATCGCGCTCGCGCTCTGTAAGCTCAAAGGTGGCGACGAAGGCATCGAGGCGTTCATCGGACGTGAGCTCCGCTGCCTCCACGGGCTCGGAGTCGGAGCATGTGGGCGCAAGATCCCCACCAAGATCATCAGTGGCAAGCGGCAGGCCGTCCTGCATCACGACATCATCGGCCCGTTGCCCCAACTGCCCCAGCAGCGTAATCGCAATACCCACAAACATCACGAGCGCCGCGCCGACTGCCACCAGCACGTTTTGACTCGAGATGATCGCCACCGCCGGCGCCGTCACGAGCATCGAGCACACGTTGTTGACGACGCGACCCATGCACGGCCAAAAATATGACCAGCGCGCATAGAGTGAGATGGCGGCGAATTTTGTGGTAAAGAACACCACAAAGAAGCCCGAGCCCAGATAAAAGATGATCGTGGCAGCAAGCTCGTTGCCGCCATTGCCATCGATGATGAGCACAAAGAACGAAAGCGTGGACAGCATGGCGACACATGTCATGCCGATATTCATATACGAGCGGCCGTGCAGGTCAAATAGTGCGCCAGCGGCCAACGAGCTCACGACAAGCAGCAGGCGCGGCCAATCGCCCAAATCGACGGCTCCGACAGCATGCAGGGTCGTGAAGCCCGCGTTGAGAGCGGCGAATACGCTGGAAAGATACGCCGTCGCCACGGTCAGGCGAACTACGGCGCGACGGAATGCCGCCTTTGCCTCGGGATCGTCATGCCACTTGGCGCCATATTCCAGAGCATCTACCGAAAGCCCGGCAGCACTGGGTTCAAAGTTGGGATCGGACTCGTCGCGCAGCTTGGCGCGTCGGGCACCGTGGAGCAACGCCACCTGCGCGATCGCACAGACGACCAGAACAGCCTGCTGAGGAATGCCGACAGGCATCACCATGTGGTTGAGAACCTGCACCAGAACGCCCATGGCATAGGAAAGTGCGGCGGCGCGCCAGGCAGGGCGTCTGCGCAAAACGCCGCGCAAGATTGGCATGGGCGGTCGATCCGCAATAGCCCAGGGCGCAGCACGCCACCAGGCCGCCGGCAATTACTACCTCAAACCGCACTGCCGTAATCATCAGCAGCAACGCCGATACCAACAGCACGCCTGTAATATCGCTCGTCGCATCGATCGTCTGGGGAAGGCGATAGTACAGAAATGGGCGCACGAAAAAGCCAATCACGCTCGCGCCGACAACGATGCTCTCGTAGATGACGACCTCACTCGATGGCACGAACTCGGCTATGCGCACATCAAAGAGATACTCGCACGCCAAAAACGTGAAGAAGAACAGCGCCAGGCATATAATCTCCCGAATGCCCCGACGCAAATATGCGGTTGTGTCTCCCATGCCCCTCATGGTTAACCCCCCAGCCGCTCAATTGTCTGGAAATCTATTTTAATAAAGAACCAGTCTCAATATCGAAGCCAGGCTCGAAATGTTGCCAATTCGACCCCAGCCGTCCACATCACGCCGCGATTTTGAGCCGCATGGACCAGAAGGGACACGCGCGGCCTCTAGCTCGGCAAGGAGTGTCTCCAACTGCCACTCATTTAAGTACGTCCCCAATGAGTGCCACTCATTTAAGTACGTCCCCAATGAGTGGCCGAAGAGTGTCCCCCGCGACTAGTCGTTTAAGAACGTCCCCAATGACTAGTCAAAAATGGGCCATGTGTCCCAGTTGTGGAGACTCGTTGAGCCGTCTGGGTATCGCGAAGGATCGCGCACTCCCCCATCATCAAAAGTGACACACGCTACCAGTTGATGGGAGGCAGCCATGGGCTTCTTTGACAAGATGTTCGAGAAGAAAGAGTGCGCGATTTGCGGTACCGAGCTGGGACTTCTAGGTAAGACAAAAATCAATGAAGGCTACCTGTGCAAAGAGTGCGCCGGCAAGCTCTCCCCCTACTTTCACGGCTATCGCTCCAGCACCGCGGACGATATCCGTGAGCAACTCGCCTACCGCGAGGCCAACGCCGAGCGCCTGTCTTCGTTCAACCCCACGCGCACGCTTTCTGCCGGGCGCACCAATATTATGCTCGATGAGGACGCGGGCCTGCTGATCATCACTTCGCAGAGCCGCTGGCGCGACGCCAATCCCGACATCATCGAGTTCTCGCAGGTACTCGGCTGCGATATGGATATCGACGAGCAGCGCACCGAGATCTATCACGAGACCAAGGACGGCGAGCGCGAGAGCTACAACCCGCCGCGCTACGACCTGGATTACGACTTTAACCTGACCATCCACGTCAACACGCCGTACTTTACCGAAATCAACCTGCGCGTAAACGACTCCACCATCGATCAGCGCGGCTCCATCGAATACCGCGAGGCCAAGCGCCAGGCAACCGAGGTCCGCGACGCGCTGGTGCAGCTGCGCCAGGAGACGCGCGACAGCGTCGTGGCCGCCAAGGCCCCCAAGACCGCGGTCACCTGTCCCTTCTGCGGTGCAACCACCATTCCCGATGCCAGTGGGCGCTGCGAATACTGCGGCGGCGCCATCGGCGCATAGTCTCCGGCACGGAAAGGACCGATCATGGCCTTCGAGAGCGTCAACTATCAGTGTCCCGCGTGCGGCGGCCCCCTTCACTTTGCCAGCGCCGAGCAAAAGCTCGTCTGCGACTACTGCGATTCGCGTTTTGAAGTCGAAGAAGTCGAGGCACTCTATCGCGAGCGCCAGGACAAGGCAGACGCCAAAGCCGACGCCGCAGCGGTACCCAAGCCCGCCGTCGACGCTGCGGTGCAGGAGCTCGCCCAAAACGCCGGCTATATCTGCTCGTCGAGCGGCGCCGAGCTAATCTCGGACGGTACCGTCGCCGTTACCACCTGCCCGTACTGCGGCAACCCCGCCGTGGCACCTGGCCAGCTCTCGGGCGACTTTTCACCCGACCTGGTAATTCCGTTTAAGCTCGGGCGCGACGATGTCATGACCGCACTCAAGGAGCACTATAAGGGCAAGATCCTGCTGCCCAAGAGCTTTGTCACCGGCAACCATATCGACGAAGTCCAAGGCGTTTACGTGCCGTTTTGGCTTTACGGCGCCCGCGTGGACGGCGAAGTGTGCTTTGATGCGACCAACGAGACCGTGACCGAGGAATCCGACCGCACCGTCACGACCACCGACCACTACGATGCCTATCGCAAGGGCAATATCTCGTTTAAGCGCGTGCCCGTCGACGGATCATCCAAGATGCCCGACGGCCACATGGACGCCATCGAGCCGTTTGACTACGACGCACTGCGTCCGTTCTCGGTCGCATATATGCCCGGCTACATCGCCAACCGTTACGACGAGGACTGCGAGACCTGCAAGGCGCGCGCCGAGCGCCGCATGGAAGAAAGCACAATCTCGGCCCTGCGCGAGACCGTCGTCGACGAATACGACGATGCCACGGTCGAAAGCAAGCAGCTCGACTACACCTGGGAAGACAGCGACTACGCCCTGTTCCCCGTCTGGATGCTCTCCACCTCGTGGAACGGCAAGAGCTACCTGTTTGCCATGAACGGCCAGACCGGCCGCTTGGTCGGCGAGCTCCCCTGCTCCAAGCCCAAGCTCGCCATCGCCTCGGTGCTGTTCTTTGTGATCGGATTTATCCTCTCCCAGATTCTCTTTATGGGTGAGAACGCCTTCGATCCGGATTACCTCACCTTTGATATCGAGGGCATCCTCATCAACATCATCGCGCCGCTGATCATCGTGATTATCGGAGACATGCTACTGGTAGGCCAGCTCAAGACGGCCAACGAAGCAACCCATGCCGATGAGTATTGTGGCGAGCTCGACCTGACCGAGAAGCACGACACCTTCAGCCACACCGAGACCACCGTTGTCATGAAAGACGACAAGGACGATTAACCATCCTGACCAATACCACCCGGCCTTTGACGAGAAAGGAAGATCACCATGGGACTCTTGAAAGCTGGATTGGGTGCTGCCGGCGGCGTCATGGCCGACCAGTGGAAGGAATTTATCTACTGCGAATCGATGCCCGCTGACGTCTTGGCCTGCAAGGGCAGCAAGCGCACCGGCGGCCGCAGCTCCAACACGCGCGGCGAGGACAACGTCATCTCCAACGGCTCGGTCATCGCCGTCAACGACGGCCAGGGCATGCTCGTGGTGCAAAACGGCAAGATCATCGAAGTCGCGCTGGAGCCCGGTGAGTTCGTCTTTGACACCGGCAGCGAGCCGAGCGTCTTTAGCGGCAACCTGGGCGATTCCATCAAGGAGACCTTCGCCAATATCGGCAGCCGCTTTACCTTTGGCGGCGACGCGGGCAAGGACCAGCGTGTCTACTTCATCAACACCAAGGAGATCATCGGCAACAAGTACGGCACCGCCTCGCCCGTGCCCTTCCGCGTGGTCGATAACAACATTGGCCTGGACGTCGACATCTCCGTGCGCTGCAACGGCGAGTATTCGTACCGCATCACCAACCCGCTGCTGTTCTACACCAACGTATGCGGCAACGTGACCGATAGCTACACGCGCGACAAGATCGACAGCCAGCTTAAGTCCGAACTGCTCACCGCCCTGCAGCCCGCCTTTGCCAAGATCTCGGAGATGGGCATCCGCTACAGCGCCATCCCCGGCCACACCACCGAGCTCGCCCGCGCGCTCAACGAGGTCCTCTCTGCCGACTGGCGTGACCTGCGCGGCGTTGAGATCGTAAGCTTTGGCGTCAACTCCATCGCCGCCTCGCAAGAAGACGAGCAGATGATCAAGGACCTGCAGAAAGCCGCGGTCATGCGCGATCCCACCATGGCGGCAGCCAACATCGCCAGCGCCCAGAGCGATGCGATGCGCGCGGCAGCCGCCAACCCCAACGGCGCGATGGCAGGCTTTATGGGCATGGGCATGGCAGGTGGCATGGGCGGCATGAACGCCAGCCAGCTGTTCGCCGCCGGCCAGGCACAGCAGCAGGCCGCCCCGCAGCCGGCTTCGACACCCGCCCCCGCACCGGCTCCCGCCGCCGCACCTGCGGCCGGCACGTGGACTTGCAGCTGCGGCGCCACCAACACCGGCAAGTTCTGCTCCGAGTGCGGCAGTCCCGCACCCGCCCCGGCACCGGCAAAGTGGTTCTGCCCCAACTGCGGCAGCGAAAACGGCGGCAAGTTCTGCAGCAACTGCGGAACGCCCCGGCCCTAGCCCCTCTATCTGGTAATTGGCGGGGGATCCGCCACCCCCGCATTTGCTTCTATGGGTTTCGTTCGATGAAGGAGGACACCATGAAGACAACGTTCAAAAAGCCCGTACTCGCATTTCTGACATGCGTCCTGGCGCTCGCCTTTGCCCTGACGGGCTGCAGCGGCGGCGGCAAGGACCCCAAGGCCAACTTCGTCGGCAGCTGGGAACTCTCGGGTGGAACCGTGGATGGCGAAGAGCTGACCGATGAGTACATGAAGATGCTCGAGGATTGGGGTGTCCACTGCGTCCTGATTCTCGATGAGGACGGTACAGGCGCCCTCGACCTGTTCCTTGAAGTCGTCGACCTTAAATGGGAGGCAAAGGACGCCACCACCGTAACCATCACCGCCGAAGATGAGTCGCACGACATGAAGCTCAAGGACGGCAAACTCATCCTCGAAGAAGATGACGGCAATCTTGTCTTTACCAAGTCCGATAAGGACCTGTCCGGTACGGTGAAGAAGGATCGCGAAGCGGCCGAGAAGGAAGAGGAGATCGATGAGGCCGTCGAAGACGACGACGTCCAGAGTGTCGAAATCTCCCCCGCCGTCACCGTCGCCGATGACGATCTGTGCACCATCACCATCACCGAGAAGTTCAAGGACGACTGGGGCGACATCGGCTTTGTCGTCAACATCACCAACAAGAGCGACAAGGACCTGACCTTCTACGCTCCTTCCGGCAAGACCAACGTCAACGGCACCATGAAGGAACCCTGGTTCTCGGCTAACCTGATGCCCGGCACCAGCGCCACCGAGGAATTCACGTTCTCGAGCGGCGAGCTTGACAGTCTTGACGACCTGGTCAACACGACCATCGGCATCGACGCCTACCTGACCGATTCCTACGAGGACGTCGCCTCTTACAGCGCAACCATCGCGTAACGGCAGACACCGATAGCCGCGGATTGGCGGACATATCCGCGCACATGCCAGGCGGGGCCGCAGGAAATGATCCTGCGGCCCCGCCGCTTTATGCCGACAGCACTGCCCATACAAGCAGGTCGCCCGCCGTTTTTAGATGCAAAACGGCGGGCGACCTATCTTCGGCGTTGGAGCACGGGCGGCACACCGACTACGGGCGCTCCATGTTGGGGACGATGCTGCCTTCGGTCACCGCATGCACGGCCAAGCGCATGATGTTGTCGTAGCCGGTCTTGTTGAGAATCTCCGAGATGCGGCGTTTGATGGTGCCCTCGCTCATAAACAGCTCGGCCGCGATCTCGCGGCGGCTCTTGCCCTCGCAGGCAAGGCGCAAAATCGACAGCTCGACATCGTCGAGGGTCGCCGTGCCCGAAAAAATGCTCTCGGGCGGCTTGGGAAACGTGCAATAGCCCGCCAGCGTGGAGCGCATCACGGCGAACAGCTCGTCGATACCGACGTTCTTGTACACAAAGCTGTCGA
Organism: Collinsella aerofaciens; assembly: GCA_008668235.1. Lineage (GTDB taxonomy): Bacteria > Actinomycetota > Coriobacteriia > Coriobacteriales > Coriobacteriaceae > Collinsella > Collinsella aerofaciens_K. The sequence continues at coordinate 140,668 of RQCP01000013.1, forward strand.
CGCCCACCTCGCGGGCCTGATCGACAAAGGTGATCTCGGGCATGCCGGTCATGATAATGATGCGACACTCGGGCAGTTGCTCCTTGATGCGCGCCGCCGCCACGATGCCGTTTGAATCGTGTTCGGTGCACACGTCCATCAGTATCATGTCCGGGCGCTCCTTGAGCGCGACACCCAAGGCCTCGGAAGCATCGGCAATGGCGGAAACAACGGTCATATCGGGCTGGTCGCTAACGGAGCGCGCCAGGCTCTCGCGCAAGATAGCCTGGTCTTCGACGATAAGGACGCGAATCATGAGTTTCTCCTTTGAGCTGTGGCGCTGGCGTTGAGCGGGATGGACACCGCAAGCGTAAAGGGCGGGGCGGCATGGATTTCCAGGCAGCCGCCCAGATCTTGCGCGACATGCCTCATACCTGGAATACCCGTTCCCTCGCGATACGATACGGGTGCAGGCGCACCGTCGTTAGAAACGGTCATCCGCGCAACAGCGCTGCCTTCCGACGTCTCCCGCCACAGGCGCACATGGACCCGATGGGCCTGTGCATGCTTGGTGGCATTGGTCGAGGCTTCGCGGATAATCTGCAGAAAGGCTGCGGCGACACGCGCGTCCTCAGGCAGCTCGCCCTCCACATCGATCTGCACGCTCACCAGGCCAAAGGCATGGACGATATCGCCCAGTTGCTCTGTCGGTTCGGTGTCGCCCCCACTGCGCAGATCGGCAGCGATTGAGCGCAGCAGCGGGTCGATCTGCTCGAGTGACTCGTCATCCAGGCGCCCCTCCTCCAGATAACGATGGAGGATGGACAGGCGCTGCCCGATCACGTCGTGCACGCGAGCGCGCATACGCAGATAGGCCGCATTGTCAGCAACTTTTTTGACTTCTTCGATCTGGGCTTGGAGCTCTTGGCCCGCAAGCTCAAGCAGGTGGTTGGCTTGCGCCAGGCGATCATGAGCATGCGCATACTCTGTTACATCCAGGCCGATAATGCGCTCAAAGAGGCGGCCAGAAACCATAACATCATCGTGCACAAATAAGCGAATCTCGGCGGGAGAAATCTCGATCACCGCGCGAGCCTCACCAAAACGGTCCAAGTTAATCCGCACGCGGTTCCTACTGCTTTCGGGCATTTGCATGCTAAGTTTGCGCAGGTCGTTCCATGTGCCGCTCATGTCACCTAGATCGGTGGGCATATGAAGTTCCACCAGGTTTTTGCGCATGCAGCGGTTCATGAGCAGCGGACGGCCCCTCGGGTCCAGATACAGGATGCCCACGGGAATCACGTTGATGGTCTCGATCGTCGAGAACGCGGTGATATCCTCCTGGCGGTTACGGACGTCCATCAAGAGCGCCGCGATGGAACGGAACAGGAAGAACGCTCCCTCTGCGATAAGGACAACGGTCCACGCCGAGCCCATGGCAAAAACCACCGGCGGTGTCACGGCGGCAACGAGCAACAGTTCGGCCAGCATGACGGGGCGACGATAGTGCACCATAAGCACCACGCCATAGGCAAAAATCGCGGCATTGATCCACAGCACTCCGCCCATTGCCCTGGCGCAAACGTCAAGCGGCGCCACCAGATACGAGCCAGACGACGCGAACAGGATAAGCGCCGAAACCACCAGGTGAAGTACAAGGCTCGCCTCGTAGGCGCAAATCACCTTACGGTTATAGGACGAGCGGCGCGATGAAATGAGCGGGACGTGGATCGTCTGCAGACACGCAGCCAGGGCAAAGACAACATCGAGCGCAACGATTTGGGGAAGGATGAGCGAAATCTGCATCGTCACTCACCCGCCCGCGGCATCAAGACGATCATGCGCAGCTGGCCGGGCTCGCCCTCAAGGCGGTATGCCACGTTGCGCTCTTGCAGAGCGCTTTCGAGCTCTTGCGCGGCAGGTGCCTGCGAAAGATCTGCATCATCGTTGGAGAAAAGCGTGGCGCGCAGCTCGACACTGCATCGGTCATGGTCGCTCAGGTGATACATAAGCGCCGGATGGTCGGTGGTGTAGGCAAAAAACGCAAAGTCATACACGCAGTCGTACAGGGCGCTTACCGTACTGGCGTGCAACGGGCGCCGTATGGCGATAATCGAGGCGCAATCGATATCGATGGTGCGCAGGTCGCTTGCGAGCTCGTTGGCGATGAGCTGAATGCGGTCGCGATCAAAACCGCTCTCTCCGTGCTGCGCCAACGTGAGCGATCCCTTGCGCTTGCAATAGGCGACAAGCATCTTGGCGCGCTGCAACATACGGTAACGCTCGTGTGAAGACGTTTCGTCGGTCAACGGCGGCAGCGAGCTCAGCAGGTCGTACATCCCTTCGAGCGCGCGGGCAAGCGCTTGATCCACGTCTTGGACCAGCAGGGTCTCGGCCTCTTGATCTACCAAATGCGTCTTAAGGTCGTAGTCGGCGGCGAGCAGCTCGTTTTGACGCTGCAACTCCATGCGACGATGTGCCAGTTCACGGTTAAGCTCGTTGAGCTCCGACACGTCTTGGGCAAGCAGGGCCGATCCGCCCAGTAGTGGGAAGGCACGGTACATTACATCGGGATCGGACGCCACGGCAAAGGCATGGGCGCGGCCGTGCTCCTGGACCCGCAACTCCTCGCGCACGCCCACCGGCATTGGCTTTGACACTGGCGTGGCATAGACTTCCTGCAGGTCGCGCGTTAGAACTTTGAGGTCAAGCGGCAAGGTGTCAAAGATGCCGGCAATGTCGTGATATGACGGAATGACACCGCAATCGAGACAGATTTCCATCGCCACCACGCACAGAACACAATAGACGAGCGAAAAGTTGAGCTTCCATGCCCAGGGCACGCGCAACGCATACGAGATGGCAAAGAACGCGCCGCCCAGCAGTACGAGCGCCGCCGTACCCGAGAAACGCTGGATGCGAAAGGACGAGGACCGACCAACCAGGATAAAAAAGGCCACGAAGTTAAAGGCCGTCCACACTAAGACGGCGAAATAACCCCAGCCGTACGTGTAATCGTTGCTCCAGGTGTCGCTTGTACGGTCAAAGCGGAAGACCTGCTGGTGAAAATCGTTGGTGAGCACAAATCCGATAAGCAGGATGGCCACAATCCACAGCGCAGCGCAGTAGCGGCGACCCAGGCGGTGTTGCTCCAGGCCCGCAAGGCGCAGACCACACAACTGGTAGAGCAGTGGAATGAGCGTCATGGGCACGTAGTACAGGTACCACAGCACGGTGGCATAGAACGGCGTGAACGACTTGTACTTGAGAATGACTTCGATCATCCACAGGGCGCAGATGGTGGCGATGGCAACAAGGCGGCGGCGCAACACATAGTCCAAACAGCGCAGATAGACCGATACGCCCCAGATCGAAAATGCAATTGCGGCAACAAGCAACGGCAGAGAGCTCGAATGGACGAGCGCATCCACGACCTCTTCGGACACCTCGCTATAGGCGGGCACGGCGTTAGAAAGTTTGAGGTCGAAGGCGAACAGCGCCGGCAAGACTGCCAAAAGCATGAGGAACAGCGCGGTGATGGCGCCGGCGATAGCAAAGACGCGGTGACGGTACACCTGGTGTGTTATGCCAACAAGGAATCGCGGCATGGCGAAGAGCCTGCCACCCCTGGGATCCGCCACGGATGCGGATCGGGCGGCCGCGTGGCCGATATGTCGCTCGCGGGTACCCATAGTGCTTTTAGTGTACCGACAGGCAGGCTCAAAAAGCGGGCCACATGTCCCAAAATCCGCAGACGGCAAGGCGCCCGGCAAGCATTAACTGCTCGCCGGGCGCCTTGGTCAGGAGGCTATGAAGTTGAGTGTCTCAGCTTCCTTAGGAAAGGTCCTCACCATTAGAAGCGATAACCTTCTTGTACCAGTCGAAGCTCTTCTTCTTGGAGCGCTTGAGGGTGCCGTTGCCGGCGTCGTCGCGGTCCACATAGATAAAGCCGTAGCGCTTGGACATCTCGCCCGTGCCGGCCGAGACCAGGTCGATCGGGCCCCAGGTGGTGTAGCCCAGCAGGTCAACGCCGTCCTCGGTCACCACATCGCGCATCGCGGCAATATGCTGACGCAGGAAGTCGATACGGTAGTCGTCGTTGATGGAACCATCCTCTTCGACAACATCCTTGGCGCCCAGACCGTTCTCAACCACAAACAGCGGCTTCTGATAACGGTCGTACAGGTCGTTGAGCGTAATACGGAAGCCCAGCGGATCGATGGCCCAGCCCCACTGGCTCTCCTGCAGGTAGGGGTTCTTGGCGCCGGCGAAGGCGTTGCCCTGGGTGCGCTCGACATCGGGGTTATCGGCACCGGCGGAGCAACGGGTGCTGTAGTAGCTAAAGCTGATGAAATCGACGGTGTTGGCGGCCAGGATCTCGCGGTCCTCGTCGGTCATGCCCACATCGATACCCAGACGCTCGAGCTTCTTGACGGCATAGGCCGGGTAGTAGCCACGGCTCTGAACATCGACGAAGAAGTAATTGTCCTGATTGTCGAGCTGCGCCTGGCGCACATCGCCCGGACGGCAGCTGTAGGGGTAGTAGCTACCTGCGGCGAGCATGCAGCCGATCTTGACCTCGGGGTCGATCTCGTGGGCAATCTTGGTTGCCCAAGCGCTGGCGACGAGCTCGTTGTGAGCGGCCAGGTACTCGACAGCCTCCTTGTTCTCGCCCTCCTCAAAGACCAGGCCGGCACCCATAAACGGCAGGTGCAGAATCATATTGATCTCGTTAAAGGTAAGCCAGTACTTCACCAGACCCTTATAGCGGGTGAAGATCGTGGTCGCGAGGTTCTTGTAGAAGTCGATGAGCTTGCGGTTGCGCCAGCCGCCATACTCCTTGATGAGGTGAATCGGGCAGTCGAAGTGCGTGATGGTCACGAGCGGCTCGATGCCGTGCGCCTGACACTCGCGGAACACGTCCTCGTAGAAGGCCAGGCCAGCCTCATTGGGCTCGGTCTCGTCGCCGTTGGGGAAGATGCGGGTCCAAGCCAGGCTCATGCGGAAGGTCTTAAAGCCCATCTCGGCAAAGAGGGCGATGTCCTCCTTGTAGTGGTGGTAGAAATCGATGCCGGTCTGCGCGGGGTAGTAATAGCCGTCCTCGAAGTCGAGCATCTTGCGCTGGCCGGAGACCACCGCATAGCGCTCGGGGCCGTGCGGAGCCACGTCCACGTTGGCAAGGCCGCGGCCGTCCACGTTGTAGACGCCCTCGCACTGGTTGGCAGCCGTCGCGCCGCCCCACAGGAAGTCATTACGGAAAGCCATGTATCAATCCTTTCGCACGCTGCTTGTCGTGGTTTCAGTATCCCCGCAAATAGGGCCTCGCCCAACGACAGCGACGCAGGCCGACACTTCTTTTCGCACACGGCGGCCCGGCAGCCGCCCCCGTCTGACACTTTCTGATACCGCCGCCCCAAACCACCACAAAGGGGACAGGCACCTTTGTGGTGGTTTGGGCCCGTTTTGTCTCGATCTGTAACAGCTAGGCCGTCAAAATCGGGCTTGGTGTTACAGATTGAGATTGTTCGGTCTGTCCCTGCAGTTTGTCTAAATCTGTAACAGGTAGAGACGATTTAGCCCGCTAGATGTTACAGATCGAGACAGAAGATTCTAGTCGCAGGTGATGCCGAGGTTTTGCCGACGAGGCCTACGTAACCGCCTTCGCTCAGCAATTCATTTGACTGAATAGGAAAGAAAGGAAAAAATAGGAAAAAAAGGAAAGGAGACTTATGACTGAAACCATCTTCTCCCCCTCATTTGGAAATCGCCCGTCCTATCTGGTGGGTCGCGGGAACGTGATTTCGACATTCATCTCCGGTCTTGAGCAGGAGCCGGGCAATCGAGACCGAGCCATGCTCATGCTCGGCCAGCGAGGCAGCGGCAAGACGGTTCTTCTGTGGGAACTTGCCGACCGCGCACGCAAGCTCGGTTTTGTTGTCGCCACACCCACCGTAGCCTCCGAAGATATGCTTGAGCGCATTGTTGAAAAAATCCAAGAAGCAGGCGAGCCTTATGTCAGCAAGCGTCATCTCCCCAAACTTTCTGGCGGTAGCTTGAGCGTCTTCGGCTTCTCAGCCGGTCTCGAGTTCACACGCGATGTGCAGGAGACCAAGAGTTTCCAGTTCAAACTCACGCAGCTGGCGCGCAAGCTGACCGAGCAGGGGCACGGCATCCTCATCCTTATCGATGAGCTCCAAGCTAATTCACCTGAGATTAGACAGCTCGTCACCGCCTATCAAGAGCTGGTCGGTGAGGGACTCAACGTCGCGCTTGTTATGGCAGGTCTCCCGGGAGCCGTCTGTGCAACGCTCAATGACCGCGTGCTGACATTTCTCAACCGCGCTCGCAAGGTCACGCTCGAACCGCTTTCAGTCGGAGATGTCGATGCCTATTATCAGCGGGCTTTCGAAGAGCTCGACCTTGATATTCCAGGCGATCTTCGCCTCCGTGCCGCTCGCGCAACCCAAGGCTCGCCCTATATGCTGCAGCTCATCGGCTATAACATCGGCAATCGCTGCAAGACAGGAGAACACGTAACGCCAGAGCAAGTCGACGGAGCTATCGAAGCGTCAAAAGCCGATTTCGAAAACGATGTTTGTGAAACGACGCTCGCCGCGCTATCGGACCAAGACGTCGCGTTTCTCGACGCAATGACTGATGACGAAGACGCCGTTTCGCGCATTTCCGATGTAGCGAAACGTATGTCAGTCACACCCGACTATGCGCAAAAGTATCGCCGGCGCCTCATCGACGCCGGCGTAATCGAACAGGCGCGCCGCGGTTACGTGCGTTTCGCCGTTCCATATATGGCTGACTATCTGCGCAGCCAACTCTAGGCAGCCACCGCAATGGGGACAGGCGCCTTTGTGGTGGTTTGGGCCCGTTTTGTCTCGATCTGTAACAGCTAGGCCGTCAAAACCGGGCCTGGTGTTACAGATCGAGATCTTTCGGGCAGCCCCTGCAGTTTGTCTAAATCTGTAACAGGTAGAGACGATTTAGCCCGCTAGATGTTACAGATCGAGACGGAAGATTCTAGTCCACGGTGATGTCGAGGTTCTTGCCGATGAGGCCTACGTAGCCGCCCTCGGCAGCCTTGGGGCTGTCAGCATGGCAGAGAACCCACTTGTCGGCCTTCCAGTAGCAGTAGCTGTCGCCGGCCGTGGGCATGTCGGCCGCAGCCTCGGGGCGCGGGCCGTTGGTGCCGGCGGGCAGCGCCACCATCACCTGGAAGCCACCGTCGTCGACCATGCACGGCGTGTAGTGGAGCGTGGTGTTGAAGACTTCGACGACCGTACCCGCCGGCACGCGAAACGCCTTGACGCACGCGGTGTCGAGCTTGCCGTCCTCGATCTCCCAGCGATGCGCCACGAGCAGGATAAAGTCGCGAGCGCCCAAGTTGAATTCGCTCGCGCGGTGATACTCCAGGCAGTTGAGTCGTGTATTGTGGCCGTTGCACCAGCCGAGCTGGAAGGGACGGCCACCAAACATGAGAAAGCCAAGCTTGTCGGCATCCTTGACGTCCTCGAGCTCCGGCGCACTCGCAACGTACTTGCTGCCCTCGGGAATGGGCGTGGCAGAGAGCGCCTCGAGCACAGGCGACGTAAGCTCGGACGGAACGTTATCCCAAACGTTGCCATAGGACTTGAACTCGGGATCGTTGACAGAGTAGATATGCATGTTCGCTCCTGTTCGTTTATGTGACAGTATGAACATTCTAGAACAAACATAAGCGATTTTAAACACTCGTCCCGACCACTCAGCAAAAAGGCGCCCAATGCGCGCGTTTTGGGCGATAAAGCTCTTACGCCTGCTGATAGTGCAGGTGCTTCTCGTCGATATCGGCCAGGTCGCGGTCGAGGTAGCGGCGCGCGAGCCAGTTTGCCATGGGGAGGTTCTGGTCCAGGTAGTTACCGCACTCCTCGGGAGCGGCACCGGGGACATCGCCCTCAAAGCCGGCGACAAACTCGAACAGCTCACGCACGAGTGGCAGAATCTCCTCGCTCGTCACCTCGCCAAACACGACGAGGTAAAAGCCCGTGCGGCAGCCCATGGGGCCAAAGTAGACAATGCGGCTCGACCACTCGGCATGATTGCGAAGGAACGTCGCGCCCAGGTGCTCAATGGTGTGGCACTCGGCCGTGTTCATGACCGGCTCCTTGTTGGGCGTGGTCAGGCGCAGGTCAAACGTGGTGACGGCGGCACCGGTCGCCGGATCGCGGTCGATGCGGCTCACATACACGCCGGGCTCAAGCAGCAGATGATCAACGGAAAAGCTGGCGATGCGCTCCATGGCAGATCCTCTCGATAGTCAATTTGGGACGGGGCTCTTTTAGCTGGTTCGAATGGTCGCACCAATCATACCAGTCAAAAAAGCCCCGTCCCAAAAAGACAACTTAGCCAAGGACACGGGCCATACGCGTCTTGAACTCGGACAGGAAGCGCGGAGCATCCACGGTCAGTGCCACAAGCGCGCTCTTGTCCGGATCGGACAGGCGGCGCTCATCGCAGATGGTGCGACCGCGGTACTCGCCCAGCAGATCAACACGCAGGTTGCAGCCGAGCGCACCTACGAGCGTGGGGTCGATCGCCACGGCAACGGCCAGCGGATCGTGCAGCGCGCAACCGCCCAGGTAGGGCGCGTTCATTTCGTACGAGCCAATGTAGTGCTCGACCATGCTCGCAAACGCGCAGCCCGCCATGGTGCCCGAGCCCGTCCAGCCGGCAATGTCGCGGCGTGTGAGCACCACGCGATGCGTCACGTCCAGACCCACCATGGTGAGCTTACGGCCCGAGCGCAGCACCGCGTCGGCTGCCTCGGGGTCGCTCGCCATATTGGCCTCGGCGCCCGCACTCACGTTACCGGGCACGGTAAGGGCGCCGCCCATCACGACCACGCGGCCGATGGACATCATCGCCGCCGCATCGCGCTCCAGGGCGAGCGCCAGGTTGGAGAGCGGGCCAGTCGCTACGTAGACCAGATCGGGACCATAGGTGCGCGCAGCATCAATCAGATAATCGACCGCAGCGTTGCCGTCGGCCGAGGTCGCCCCCACCGGCTCGTAGGGCGACGCGGGCACGCTCGCGCCGCCGATGCCGTTCTTGCCGTGAATGAGCGCGGTGGACGCCGGCGGCGTATAGGGCTCAGTCGCCTGCAGAGGACGGTCGGCACCCAGGTACACCGGAACCTCGGGGCGACCCAGCAAATCGAGCACCGCCAGGCAGTTGTGCGCCGATTGCTCGACGCGCACGTTGCCAAAGCACGTGGTGATGCCCACGAGCTCCACCTCGGGGCTCGCGATGGCATAGGCCAGCGCCATCGCATCGTCAACACCCATATCCAGATCAAGGATCAGCTTCTTGATTGCCATTGTTCTACTCCGCTTCTCCGTCTTTATCGTTTAACCAAACCAATGTTCAACTTCGGCGCGCGTGGGAATCGATTGCTGAGCGCCCAGGCGCGACACCGTCACTGCCGAGGCGCGAGCACCCGCGGCCATGCACTCAAAGAGCGGCAAGCCCTCTAGGCGAGCCGCCGCCAACGCGCCGATAAACGTATCGCCGGCGGCCGTGGTATCGACTACCGTACTCGAAAGTGCCGGCATGCGCAGCAGCTCACCGCCATCGCCGAGCGTAACCGAGCCGGCACCGCCCAGCGTGATGACCGCAGCTCCGGCACCCCTAGCGAGCAGGGCGTTGAGCGCCGCGACGCAGCTTGCATCGTCCGCGGGCAAGATTCCCGTCAGCACCTGGCACTCGGTCTCGTTGGGACAGGCCAGGTCGACCGCAGGCCAGACCTCCGCAGGCAGCTCGCAGGCGGGCGCTGGATTAAAGACCGTATAGAACCCCAGCTCATGAGCGCAAACAAGCGCCTCGGCCGTCGCCGCAAGGTCACATTCGCCCTGGGCGATAAAGACGCTTCCGGCAGTCGGGGCAATCTCGCTGGCGTCGCCGTCGAGCTCATGGGCCACCAGACGCCTCAACGCGCAGGCAATGTCCGCACCCGCAAGCGCATGGTTGGCGCCCGGCGACAGCACGATGCGGTTGTCTCCCTCGCAGCGAATGATGGTCGCCGTTCCCGTCTCCACATCATCGCGATGCACTACAAAGTCACAGTCCACGCCGGCGTCTTGGAGCCCCGCCACGAGCGACGCGCCGAACGCGTCGCGACCGACCGCGCCGATCATGTGCGTGCAAGCGCCCATACGCGCGGCAGCTACGGCCTGATTGGCGCCCTTGCCGCCGGCGTTGGTGATAAACCCGCTGCCGCCGACGGTCTCGCCCGCACGCGGTATGCGCTCGCACGCCACCGAAAGGTCCATGTTCATGCTGCCGAACACCGCAACGATGCCGCGATCTGCCATGGAAACCTCCTCATCTGCGGGCCTTATGCCCACCGCCAGCCGTCGATCGTGCACTCTCGCACCCCCTATAACTTTAGTTCACTTTGATGTGGACGCGCGCTTGAGCTTGCGCCAGCAGCAAGCATTCACAGGAGCAGGCAGCTACAATGAAGGCGTGCTGATTATTCTCGTCATTGGATGATGTTTTATGGAACAACTCTCGCAATCGGGCTCGCGCGGTCGACGCCGCACGGGCAACGAGCCGGCGCCGCACGAACGCGTGAAGGGCGAACGCCGTGCCAACGAACCGCGACGCACCGTGAGCCCCCATCGTGCTTCTGCCAACAACGCGGGCCGCGCCAACACTCCCGCCGCGGAGCAGACGCCTGCTCGCCCCAAATCCCGCTACATCCCTGCCCTTGACGGCCTGCGTACGCTCGCCGTCGTCGCGGTGGTGCTCTATCACCTTAACCTCACGTGGGCGCAGGGCGGTCTGCTCGGCGTCACGATCTTCTTTGTGCTTTCGGGCTATCTGATCACGCGCTTGCTGCTCAACGAAGTCGCTAAGACCGGCCGCATCGACCTCAAGAGCTTCTGGATTCGCCGCATCCGTCGCCTGGTCCCCGCCGTGGTAACCGTCGTGGTGGTGACCTGTGCGCTGTGCACCGTCTTCAACCACGTGATGCTCACCAAGATGCGCCCCGACATCTTGCCGTCGCTGCTGTTCTTTAACAACTGGTGGCAGATTGCTCAAAACGTCTCGTACTTCAATGCTCTGGGCGACCCCTCACCGCTCACGCACTTTTGGTCGCTTGCCATCGAGGAACAGTTCTACCTGATTTGGCCGCCGCTGCTGTTTGCCATGGTATCCATGCATGTGAGCAAGCCCAACACGCGCCGCGTGGTTCTGGGCCTTGCCGCGGTATCTGCCCTCGCCATGATGGTGCTTTACAACCCTGCCGCCGACCCCAGCCGCGTGTACTACGGCACCGACACCCGCGTGTTCTCGCTGCTGCTGGGTGCCTGGATGGCCTTTATCCCCGATCGCGACCTGGCGCCGGTGCGTCTCGCTCATCGTTTGGGGCTCAATCGCCTGACTGGCGCCGCCAAGCACGGCAAGAACGCCGAGGGCAAACCTGGCGAGAAGGCCGACGAAGCAGCCGAGACCGCCCCGGCACAGCCGAGCGCCCTCGTGCGTTTTTGGTCCTCGCCCGCATCCATCGATGTGTTGGGCGTCGTGGGTCTGGTTGGCCTTGCCGCCATGGTCGCGCTCACCAACGGCTACACCGCCTTCCAGTATCGCGGAGGCACGCTGCTGTGCTCGATCCTCACGCTCATGGTCATCGCGGCCTGCGTGCAGCCCCAGGGAATGGTTGCCCGCGCGCTATCCGCCGAGCCACTCGTGTGGGTTGGCAAGCGCTCCTACAGCATCTACCTGTGGCACTATCCGCTGCTGCTCCTCATGAACCCGGTCGCCAACATCAACGATACGCCGTGGTGGCAGTACATTTTGCAGGTGTTGTTGGTGGTCGCCGTGGCAGAGTGCTGCTATCGCTTTATCGAGACTCCGTTTAGGAAGGGCGCCTTTGGGCGCACCGTCGCCGAATTCCGCGATGGCACCACCACGCCCGCCAACTGGGCACGCACGCACATCCCTGTCTGCGCAGCCTGCGCTGTCGTGTTGGTCGTTGCACTGGGCGGCCTGATCTTTGTGCCCGAGACGTCTGCGCTGAGCGGCGAGGGCGCCGAAGTTCTGAACAAGGAAGCCAAGAACACCGCGCCCACCGACCAGCAGGCGGCCGACGACACCGACAAGGACAACGACGGCTTCCCCGATGGCTCCTACGATCTGCTTATGATCGGCGACTCCGTGTCGCTGCGTGCCGTAGACACCTTTGACGGCGTGTTCCCGCACAGCCATATCGATGCCGAAAAGGGCCGCCAGTTTGATGCGGGGCGCGCGACATTTGAGGGCTATATCCAGCAGAACCTTGCCGGCAAGATCGTGGTCTTTGCCCTGGGCACCAACGGCTTGGTAACCGACGACCAGATTGACGCCATCATGGCCGATGCAGGAGATAAGCGTATTGTGGTGTTTGTGAACACGCGCAGCCCGCAGCCGTGGGTTGGCTCTACCAACCAGGCCATCGCCAACGCCGCTACGCGCTACAAGAACGTGCGCGTTATCGATTGGTACGGATACAGTGCCAACCGCAACGACCTGTTCGATGGCGATGGCACGCACCTATCGACCACTGGCGTGACTGAGTACCTCAACTTGATCCACGATGCCGTCAAGAAGGACCTGCCCGTACACCCCGAGGATCACGTCAACGATCCGCAGCCGGCAGCCGTCAAGTCTGCCACCGACGCACTCGTCAATGCGCTTGCCTTCAAGCCGCACAAGCTGGGCACCGACAAATAGCCCGCAGCAAACAACCCAAAATCACTCTTTTCGAGCCGGCCCCAAGAGGTCGAGGGCAAAAAACAGGCCGCAGTCCATCGCTGCGGCCTGTTCGGAAGCAAAAGTGGGCGTTAAGCGCTGTAGCCCATCGCCTGCAGAACAAACATGACGACCGTGAGCACCGTAATCACACCGATAGTCGCCCAAGTGAGCACATTCCACACGCGGCCGTTGCGGTTAGTGCCCATAATGTGACGGTCGGCTGCGATAACCACCTGGAACACCAGAACCACGGGCAGTAGCACGCCATTGATGACCTGCGAGGTCATCATAATCTGGAACAGATCGACGCCGGGCATAGGCACCAGCACGGCAGAGATACCGATGATGGCCGTAATGATGCCGCGATAGACCGGGGCCTCGTCCCAGCTGCGGTCGGCACCGCGCTCCCAGCCAAATGCCTCGCAGATAGCGCTCGACGTAACGCCCGGCAGCACGCAGGCAGCCAAGAAGCTCGCCGCGACCAGGCCCGAGGCAAACAGTACCGTGGACCACTGACCCGCAATAGGCTCCAGCGCGCGGGCGGCATCGGCAGCATCGCTAATCTGAATGCCCGCCGGGAACAACACCGTACCGGTCGTGATGATAATAAAGCCGGCAATGACATCGGCGGCAAGCGAGCCGCTCACGGTATCGATGCGCTGCAGCACGATATCGTCCTCGCCCGCGTTCTTATCGACCACGTTGTTCTGCGCCAAGAAAATCATCCACGGCGCGATGGTGGTACCGATCGTTGCGCCCACGCGCGACACGTAGCTGGGGTCATTTTGAATGTTAGGCACGACCAGGTCGACCGCGACCTCACCCCAGTTGGGGCCAGCCATAAACGCGGCGACAATATAGGTCACGAACACGCAGCTCACCAGCAGCAGAATCTTCTCGATGCGCTGGAAACTACCCGACATGGTAAGCATCCACACCAGCAGCGCCACCAACGGCACCGAAATGCTCGCCGGCACGCCAAAGAGAGCAAGGCCGCTGGCGATGCCCGCAAACTCCGAAATGGTCACAGCCGTGTTGGCGATCAACAGCGCCGCCATAGCAAGTACACTCTTGCGCACGCCAAAGCGCTCGCGAATGAGCGATGCCAGGCCCTTGCCCGTGACGCAGCCGCAGCGCGCCGCGGTCTCCTGCGTCACGATGAGCAGCACAGTCATGACGGGAAGCATCCAGAGCATCTTGTAGCCATAGCTGGCACCCGCGCTGGAATACGTTGCAATGCCGCCGGCGTCATTGCCCGAAAGCGCCGCCAGCAGACCGGGACCCATAGCGCCAAAGATGGCCGCGATGGTCAACTTTTGCTTGGTGCCCGACTTTTGCTTGGTATTTTGCACGCGACCACCTAACCCATGACCGACATGGTGAGCAGCACCGCAGCGGCGCAGTACGCTACGCACGAGATCATGACGGCAATAACGTTCATGGCGGTGCCCGACGTGTTGAGGTCATGCTCGTCACGCCAGAACAGCACCATCAGGTAAATCACGGCGCTCATGTTGCCAACTAGGCAAATGATGGCAGCGATATTAAAGCACCCGGTAAAGAGTTGCTCCTCAAACATGGGCGCATCGGGGAACGCAGCGGTGCGCACCAGCTGGGCGCACAGATAGGTCACGAGTGACAGAATCAGGCCCATGCCCGTGCTCTGGAAGAAGAATCCCAGGTACGGTTTGGGCTCGTCGTCGTGACCGTCGTACTCGAGGAAGTAGTTCTTGACGAACGACACCATGCGCGAGGCCGCCAGCAGCACGAGCGGCATGGCGCACATGGGGAACACCACCAGATGCGCGGAGCCCAGCGCCGTCCCCAGCACCGTCGCCATAATGCACGAGGCGATGCCCCACACGACGACCCAGTACTGACGATGCACGAACCAGCTGAGCACGTTCGTCGAGTCGTCCGACGCGCTATCGCCCGAGCCGACACCGGCGATCTGCAGGTCCTCCTGATGCTCCTCGGCGATAACGTCCATGGCGTCGTCGAAGGTCACGATACCCAGGATATGACGGTTCTCGTCGCAGACAGGGATGGCAACCAGGTCGTACTTGGTCATCTCGTCCGTCACGTCTTCCTGGTCCTCGTCGGGCGACACATAGACCAGGTCGCGATAGGCCAGCTGACCCAGCGTGGCGTCGCGGTCGGCTACGATCAGCGTGCGCAGCGAAAGCACGCCGGTCAGCATGCCGCTCGGATCCTCGGTATAGACGTAGTAGACGCTCTCGAAGTCCTCATCGAGTTTGCGAATCGCCTCGATGGCATCGCCGACCGTCGCCGTGGCGGGCAGCGAGACAAACTCCGAGGTCATGATGCGGCCGGCGGTGTTGTCCTCATAGCCCAGCAGGTTACGAATCGCCTTCTCCTCCTTGACGCCCATCAGGCGCAGGAGCTTCTCGGCCTTCTCGTAATCGAGCTCGTCGATCAGGTCGGCGGCGTCGTCCGGGTCCATCATGGCCAGCATCGACGATGCGTCCGTGTCGGACAGACCCTCGAGCATCTCGGTCATAAGCTCGTCGTCATCGAACTCCGAGATGGCCTCGGCGGCCTGGGCAGTATCGAGCTGTGCAAACACCTGCGCACGCAGGCGCGGGTCGAGCTGCTCGATAATGTCGGCGATGTCGGCAGGGTGCAGCTCGCCGAGCGTCTTGTGCGACACCGAGAGTTGAATGTTCTTGGTCGAGCGGTCGAGCAGGTCCATGTAGGACCAAGCGATGATGTCCTCACTGAGTGGCTTGCCCAGGTGCTTCATAAAGCCTTCGACGATATGCTCGAGCGCGGGGCTGATGGCGCGTAGCAGACCGCGAGCACCGACCTCGGCGCCCAGCAGGCGCAGCTGGTTTTCGCCCGACATGGAAAACTTGATGTCGTTTACGCGCACGACCTTCATGCCCTGCGTGTCGACAATCTGCTTGTTGAGCACGTCGCGGGCAAGCAAGAGTTCGGTCGGCTGCAGGTACGAAAAACGGATTTCGGTGGCCGACGTCTTAAGGTGTACACCCGTCTCGTCGATACGGTCGACCCATTTGCGCCAGCTGATCATAAACGGCGTCTTGCCGGGTCCGCGGAACGCGAGCGACGTCACGTGCGGAAAAACTTCGCCGGTAGCAATGCCAAAATCGTTGACCACGCCGAGCTTTTCGCCATCGACGTCCAAGACCGGCAATTTGAGCATCTCACTCAGATAATTCAATGGTGCTCCCCATCATTATTCCTCCGAACGCGGCCGCATGTGCGACGTCCGGGGGCTTCTGGATATGTATACGCATGCGCGGGCGGCACGCCGCTCGACGCTTACACCCCGTGCATGCGCAAAAAGCACCTGCATGGGGTCATCGACTGTATGGTCGAGGTTTGGATTTCACCTGTAACCTTTCTCTTGACCCTCATTAACCGCAGTAACTATAGCATCAGCATCGCCCTGCGGCATCGAATTTATGCGCTGCACATTGCAGGCATACCAAACGCTGACGTATCCGTGATATAGCCATTGGGGACGTTCTTAAATGACTACCCAATAACTACTCTGTGGTGTCATTGTCCTCGGCAAGTTGGGGGAGCACAGCGTCCTTGGGCATGGTGGCCTTCGTCAGCGAGGTGAGCTTTTTGCTCAGCGACGTGTCCGTCTTGACCAGGTCGCTGAGCGTCACGATCTTGTAGCCGTCGGCGATGAGGCCGTCGATAATCTGCGGCAGCGCCTCGAGCGTCTGCTCGGCGCATTCGTCTCTATCGGTGAGCAGCACGATATTGCCCGGCGTCACCGAATCGAGCACCGTCGAGACCTGCTCGTCGGCACCGTTGAGTAGCCAGTCGCCCGAGTCGATATTCCACGAGACCACGGCGGAGACCAGGTCCATCGCATCAATCCAGTTTTGCTCGTCAAAGGCAGCGTAGGGAGCACGCAGTAGCATCGTCTTCACGCCGGTCGCCGACTTAATCGCATCGGTGCCTTTCGTGATCTGTTCGCGTACCGCCTCACGGTCCTGACCCTTGAGCGAATCGTCGCTGTAGCTGTTGGATCCGACCTCGCACCCGGCATCGACAATCGCCTTGGCCGTGGCAGGCGAGGCCTCGACCGCATCGCCCGAAAGGAAGAACGTCGCGGTGACGCCCTTTTCCTTGAGCACCTGCAAGATCTGTTTGGTGGCGCCGCTCGGACCCTCGTCAAACGTCAGCGCCACGTACTTTTTGTTGCCCTTGGGCGCCACGCTGGCGCACGCAACAACGCAATCGGTGGCGGGCACAACCTCGCCGCGATCCTGCGTCTTGCCCGACTGCTCACCAACCCACACCTCGGAGCGGCCCTGGACACCCCACGTCTGCACATACTCGATAGCGCCCGTGCCCTCGACCTTGAGCTTGGGCTCGATAACCGTAGCCTGAACCTCGTGTTTCTCGTAGGTGTTACGGCCATTCTTGACCGTCACCTTCTCGCCACCCTCGAGTTCGCGGCTATCCCATTTGCCCTGCTTCACGCGCTTGCCGTCGACCTTCACCGACAGCTTTTCGCCTCCATGGCGCTTGAGCACACTGTCATCGACGGCCAGCAGGTCGCCTGCGTCGTAGGTGTCAGTCAAATCCTGTTCGTCGATGAGATTCTGCAGCGTAGAGCCCACGCGCACCGCGGTCTTCTGGCCGTTGAGCTCCACGTCCACGCTGCGGTTGACGTAGCCCACGACGGCAGCGATAAACAGCACGAGCGCGCAACCCACGGCGATGAGCGCATAGGGCAGGCGAGACGAACGACGGGGTGTGCGGCTGTTGCCGATGCGCGCGCTGCGATCGCTAAAGCCGCGGCTATGGTTGAGATACATCGCGCCGGGCTTACGGTGACGCTTGCGCTGACCGCTAGGCAGCTGCCCCAGGTCGCGGCGCGCCGTCGGACGCGCACCCGAACGCCCGTTTAAGTTGGATCCGTTTTGGCGCATGTGCCCTCCCCCATAAACACAGCAAGCCGGAGCAACAGGTCTCCGGCTTGCCTCCCATCATTTGGTACGTCGCTATTTTGTAGCTTTTGACGAGCCTCCGCTCGCCTTTTGGTATTCGTCCTTAAAGGCCTTGAACATGCCGCGCGTCTTGCCGAGCTGCTTGCCCAGTGCGCGACTGCCCTTGTCCACGGCAACCGATCCCTTGTCGTCGAGCACCTTGGCGCCCTTTTTGACCTTGTCGCCCACCACGACGCTGGCCTCGGCGGCCTTGGCAGCCGCACCGCCCGAATACCCGAGCGACTTGACCTCGTCCGAGACGACCATCGCGCCGTTCTCGTAGCCGCGCAGCATCGTCGGCGGCACCTGCGTGTCACCAACCAAAACACTCGAAGCAGCACCGGCGGTCACATAGAATGCCTGCACGATGCCCGAGCGTGGCTTGAACTCAACATCCGAGCAATAGCCCACGACGTCGCCCGATTCCGTGCGCACGTCCATACCGACCCAGATGATGCAATCGTCCAGGTTGATGTCGAGGCGCTTGGCGGCGGCGGCATCGTACGTGTCCTTGACGTCATCGACCGCAATGGCGCCCTCGTAGACACCAATGGCGTCGAGCGCCACGAATCGGTCGGGACGCTCGATCATGCCCGCGATATCGGACTGGCGGACCATAAAGCCGACCACGCGCGTACCGCCCGGGGTAAAGACCGGAAAGTGAATCTTTCCGAGCTTTTTAGGGCTGCGCGGCGTGCCGTCCTTTTTGGTGCGCTTGTCCTCGGTAGGCTTGCGATAGATCTTGGCGCCGACAAAATCCCCGGCGCGCATTATGCCTCGGTCGAGGGCTCCGCAGCCTCGGTATCAGCCTCGACGGCGTTCTCGACCACGACGTCGGCGGCAGGCGTCACGTTGCCGCCCGAAATGGCGTCGTTGAGCTGCTCGCGCAGCTGGTCCATGCGCTCGCGGGCAAGGTCGACCTTGGCGCGCAGGTCGTCGGTCTTGGCGTCGACCATCGGGCCAAAGTCATTCACCGCAGCACGAGCCTCCTCGGCGCTGTGCTCGTAGGTGTCGCGCATATTGTCCCAGGCGTCGTTGGCGATATCGGCAGCCATGGCGCGGGTCTCGGCGCCCGAGCGCGGGGCCAGAGCAACGCCGACAATAGCGCCGGCAGCGGCGCCAAAAAGTGCGCCGGAGACAAAGCTGAAAGTCTTACCCATGATCATTCCTCTCCTGCGGGCACGTCGGTGCCCACCGTTTGAATGCTGTCCATTATACCCGCAGCGCATCACTTGCCGCTCCGCTCATCTGCGTACGGCAAAGGCGCAGGTACGTGATGGTGATAAACGCGTAGGCCTACTCCTGAGGCATAGCCGGCATGGCCACCGTGGCACCCGGGTCCTCGCCGGCGCCGTCCACGAGCGGCAGGCCGCCCTCATGCGCAGGTCCTGCCGGAACCGTCGCCGCACCGCCAAAGACGGCAGCGGAGGCCTCGTGGTTCTCGGCAACCGCACCCTCGGTATCAATCGCCACCTGGGGCTCGTCGTCAAAGTTGGGGACGCCCTGGGGCTCGGTGGGAACGGGCTCGGCGGTCGCATCGGCAACGGGCTCGGCGTCGACCGGCACATCGCCCTCGTCAGCGCCCTCGTCCTCGGCAGCATCTTCGCCGTTCGCAGCGGCGACGGCCTCGTGAGGATCCTTGCCCTCGGCCTCGGCGCGCATGCCCAGCACCAGGTTGCGCAGGCCCGCGACCGTGCCCTCCACGTCGGGGGCAGGCTGGTCGGCGTGCAGGTACGCCCAGTCCATCATAAAGGTGGCCGAAGACAGCGCACCGATGGCCAGCGCATCATCGGGGCACGAAAGCTCAATCTCAAAGACGCGCTCGTCGTGCTCGCTCACGCGGGTGCGGCCGCACGAAATGCTGCCCGCAAGACCGGTCTCGTTCATGAGCTCGACCGTCACATGCTCAAGCAGATGGCAAAGCTCGGTCTGGCCCATGCAGTCCTGGAACTCGCGACCGGAATCACCCAGGCACAGGTGCTTGGCAATCGCCGGCACCAGGTAATACACGCGCGCCGTGGCCTCGATATCCTCCGAGGTCATGAGCGGCATGCCGGGGTTCACCAGCACATGCGCGCAGATCTTGTCCTCGCTGACGGTGACCTTAAGGATGTTGAACAGGCCTGCCATAACTCTCCCCTACTCTTCCTTGCCCTACTCGTCGCCATCGTGCGGATCCACAGAGCCCGCACCCGACGCCGCCGGCTTCTCTGCCGAAGACTCGGAATCCTTCTTATCGGTTTCGGCCGGAGCGATCACGCGAATGAGCGAGATGCGCTGGCCACGCATCGACTGAACTTTAAACTTGTACCCCGCGACCTCAAACACCTCTCCGATGTCGGGCACCGAGTCGCAAAGCTCCAAAATCCAGCCGGCGATGGTCTCATAATCATCGCTTTCCTCGAGCGGCCAACCAAGCTCAATCGCGTCATCGCACGAAAAACGCCCATCAACGAGCCACTCGCGGCGCGAAAGGCGCGTGAGATACTTGTTGTCGGGGTCGAACTCGTCCTCGATCTCGCCGACGATCTCCTCGACGATATCCTCGATGGTGATAATGCCGGCCGTGCCGCCGTACTCGTCCACGACCACCACGATCTGGTCGTGCGAGGTCTGCATCTCGGACAGTAGCGGCAGGATGTCCTTGGTGTCGGGCACAAAGGTGGCGTCGCGCAAAAAGCCGGCGATGGGCTGGTCACCCTTGCCGTCGAGCGCGGGTTGGATCAGGTCCTTGATGTGCGCAATGCCGGCGACGTTGTCGGGATCCTCGTGATAGACGGGGATGCGGCTGAAGCCGGTCTGGCGCATGGTGGACAGCACGTCGGCGACCGTCTCGTCGTCCTCGCACATGGTGGTGTCCACGCGCGGCACCATGACCTCGCGGGCAACGGTATCGCCCAAGTCAAAGATCTCGTGGATCATACGCTTTTCCTCGTCGAGCAGGTCGTCCTGCTCCGAGACCATGTACTTGATCTCTTCCTCCGAGACGTTTTGGCGGTCGTCGGCGCTCTTGATGCGCAGGATGCGGGCCAGGCCATCGGAGCAGGCGCCGGTCAGCCACACGAGCGGACGGGCGATCTTTTGGAAAAACGACAACGGTCCCACGACCTGCTTGGACACGCCCTCGGCATTGGCCAGGCCGATGCGCTTGGGGACGAGCTCGCCGATCACGATGGACACGAAGGCGACCGCGACGGTGATGATGACCGGCGCCAGGCCGCGCGCGATGGCGGAGAGCGGCGCGATGCCAAAGCTCATGAGCCACGTGGCGAGCGGGTCGGACAGACTCGTCGAGGCGACGGCGGACGAGGCGAAGCCCACGAGCGTAATGGCAACCTGGATGGTGGCGAGCAGCTGGTCGGAGTCGGCAGCCAGCTTAATAGCACGCTCGGCGCGCTTGTCGCCTTCCTCGGCCTCGTGCTCCAACACGGCGCGCTTGGCCGTGGTGAGCGCCATCTCGGACATAGAGAAGTAGCCGTTGATGAGGGTCAAAACGAGGGTGGTGATAAGGGAGATGGTTATGTCCATCGGGAGTTTCTCGAACCTCCAAGATTCGGGACGTCGGATTAAAACGTTGACGGCGGATACGGCAATTGCACTGGCGACCGAGCGGGGGCACGGGCGCTGGCGTGGTCGCTAGATTACGAAGAGGATCACCGCCATGAACTGGAAGATGCTGCCGGCGAGCACCCACAGGTGAAACACGCTGTGCAGATAGCGCACGTTTTTGGCGATATAGAACGGCACGCCCGCGGTGTAGCACACGCCGCCGACGGCGAGCAGGGCAAGTGCCACGGGGTTGAGCAGCGCAACAAGTTCGGGCAGCTTAAAGACAACGAGCCAGCCCATCAGCAGGTAGACCAGGCCGCTTACCCAATGCGGCTGGCGCTCGCGTAGGAAGCACTCGAGGGCGATGCCGATGATGGCGATGGCCCATACGGCAAAGAACAGCACAGCGCCGCCGTCGTTTGCGAGCGTGATGAGGCAAAACGGCGTATAGCTGCCGGCTATGAGCAGGTAGATGCAGCTGTGGTCGATGATGCGAAACACGCGCTTGGCGCGCGCAGGCTGAATCGCGTGGTAGAGCGTGGAGGCTAGGTATTCGAGGATAATGCTGACACCATAGACAATCGCCGCGGCCATGTGGGCCGGGCCTCCGCCGCGCAGGGCAGCGAATACGATCAGGAGCACCAGGCCCGCGATACCCAGCAGGCAGCCGACACCATGGGTGACGGAGTTCATGATCTCCTCACCCACCGTGTAGTGTGGAACGGCCGCGGTCTTGGGTCGCGGCTTAGAACTGTCGCTCGAATCGGACATGCCGGTTACATCCTCCAACGTAAAGAGTTCTCAACACTATATCAAAGCGTCTGGGTACGTGCGAAATTTGCACTATACGTGACCCTTTGTTTACCCATTCTTTGCCTGTTGACGCATCAACGGCGAACGTCCATAATGCGCTTGCATTAAATGTTGATGTATTAACATCTTATAGGAGAATACCGCATGGCTCAAAACGCACGTTCCCATCGAAAGCTCAAGATAGCCGGCATCGTTGCACTGGTGGTTGTCGTTGCGCTGCTCGGATTTGCCGGCAACTTTCTGTTTGACTTTGCCCTGAATCCCCAAGCGCCCTACACCATGAAGATGATGCAGGATAGCAAGAACGACAAAGAAGGCGAGCAGCCGGATGCCGAGGAAACCGAGGCGCGGGCGTGGTTTAAAGAGAATCGCGAGAGCAGCAGCCTCACCGCAGATAACGGAACCGAACTTGCCGCTTGGTATTTTGCCGCCTCGGAGAACACCCACGATTACGCCGTCTGCCTGCATGGATATACCAACGAGCCCATCGGCATGGCCCGATACGCCAAGCGCTTCCACGACCGCGGCATGAACGTGCTCGCGCCTGCCGCCCGCGCCCACGAGCGCTCCGGCGGCGACTATATCGGCATGGGCTGGCCCGAGCGCCTCGATGTCGTTGCATGGATTGGGCGGATCGTCGCAGCTGACCCCGAGGCGCGCATCCTGGTCTTTGGCGAGTCGATGGGTGCGGCAACCGCCATGAACGTCGCGGGGGAATCTCTGCCCGCAAACGTGAAATGCATTATCGAGGACTGCGGTTATACGAGTGTTTGGGACGAGTTTTCTCTGCAGCTCAAGGACGTGTTCGGCCTGCCCAGCTTTCCCTTGCTCGATGTAGCAAACTTGGTATGCAACGTGCGCGCGGGCTACGACTTTCATAAGGCGAGCAGTGTGGAGCAACTCAAACACGCGACGGTTCCCATGCTGTTTATCCACGGCGACCAGGACACCTTTGTGCCGTACAGTATGCTCGACCAAAACTACGAGGCGTGCGCCAGCAAGGTCAAGCAAAAGCTCACCATCCATGGCGCCACCCACGCCAAGAGTGTGCAAGTTGACCCCGAGCTCTACTGGAACACGGTCAACAACTTCCTCGACGAGTATTTTTAGGCAAAAAGCAACGTCTGGGGTTTTGTTGCCAAAAAACGGTGTGTGGTCGGCGGGATTCGATTTTTCGCCGCACTTCCAAAAAGCCGCCCGTGAGCGCTGTGCTCACGGGCGGCTTTTGCTCAACTAACGCTACAAAGGCGCTTATTTTGTCCAATAGCTAGGCGCTACTTGACCTCGATGAGCTCATACTCGCTCGTGCCCAGGCCAATCTTCTCGGCGTGCGCGATGCACACGCGCCAGTCGGTGTCGGGATGCGTGATGCAGAAGGGATCCTTGGCCTGCTCGCCCTCCAGATGCTCGTGGTTGTGCTCCATCTTGGCCGCGCTATCGGTGAGCTCGGTGTTGGGCAGCGGCTCGGATGCCATGACGGCATCGGCGCAGGCCTGGTCAATGGCGACCGGGTCGAAGCTCGCGAACATGCCGATGTCGTTGACGATAGGCGTGTCGTTTTCGGGATGGCAGTCGCAGTTGGGGCTGATATCCATGGCAAGCGAGATGTGGAAGCTCGGGCGGCCGTCGACAACGGCCTTCGTATACTCGGCGATCTTGCAGTTGAGCACGTCGGCCGCGGCGTCATAGCCGGGCTTGATGCAGTCCTGGTTGCACGCCGCAATACAGCGCCCACACCCCACGCAACGATCGTGGTCGATGGCGGCCACGTGTACCGTGCGAGTACTACCGTTGGCAAGCTCGCGCTCGCGGGTGTCGTCAAACGAAACGGCGTTGTGCGCGCAGATCTTCTCGCAGGCGTGGCAGCCAACGCAGTGCTCGGTCGCGACGTTCGGCTTGCCGGCGGCATGCTGCTCCATCTTGCCGGCACGGCTGCCGCCTCCCATGCCCAGGTTCTTCATAGCGCCGCCAAAACCGGCCTGTTCATGACCCTTAAAGTGGGTGAGGCTAATCACGATATCGGCATCCATGAGTGCCTGGCCGATCTTGGCCTCGTGCACGTACTCGCCGCCCTCGACCGGAACGAGCGCCTCGTCGGTGCCCTTGAGGCCGTCGGCGATGATAATCTGGCAACCCGTAGCGTACGGGGTAAAGCCGTTCTGGTAAGCGGTGTCGATGTGCTCGAGCGCGTTTTTGCGGCTACCGACGTAGAGCGTGTTGCAGTCGGTGAGGAAGGGCTTGCCGCCCAGCTCTTTTACGACGTCCGCGACGGCGCGGGCGTAGTTGGGGCGCAAAAAGCTCAGATTGCCCAGCTCGCCAAAGTGAATCTTGATGGCGACGAACTTGTTCTCAAAGTCGATCTGCTCGATACCGGCGCGACGGATGAGGCGCTTGAGCTTGTCGAGCTGGCTCTCGCGAGCATGCGTGCGCAGGTTCGTAAAGTACACCTTGGCGGGTGCGGTGGGCGCGGTTGTGGTCATAGATCTATCCCCTCGGTCCATATGGCGTTACAGACATAGAGGATGGTACCAGTTAAAGCAGAGTTAAAGTCAAGCGCGGCACCTAGTCGTTGGGGACGTTCTTAAATGACTGAAACCACTCATTGGGGACGGACTTAAATGAGTGCCTCGCCACCTGTCAGCTAGGGACGTTCCTTTCCTGCCGGCAACTAGGGACAGTCCTTGCCAGCCCGGCCGGCGAACCGGCGAATCGGCAAAGACTGTCCCCGATGACTACTCCTGCACCTTGAGAGCTTCGGCCAGGCCCACACGTTTGATGGAACGCATGTGCAGCAGCGCCACGACCAGGTAGGTCGCAAAGCCAATGCCGACGCATGCAGCCATAGACCAGGCGGGCACGTAGATCTCGATATTGCCGTTGTAGGCGAGCAGCATCGAGCGGAAGATGGCCGTGAGCGAGCCAATAATGACCGGCAGGCTCAGCACGAGCGACGCCGCCACGCACAGCGTGATCGAGCGGATGTACAGATGCGAGATCTCGCTATCGCGATAGCCAAAGACTTTCATGTAGCTGATCGAACGGGCGCTGTGGTCGATCACCGCCTTGGTCAGCAGGTACATAAACAGCAGGAAGATAAACACCGCGAGCCCGATCATCATTCCGATCATTTTGCTCATCATGCCGATGAACTGGTCGCCCACGGCCCGCATGTCGTCGGGCGTGGTGTCGCCGGCAAAGTAGCGAGCATCGAGGTCGAGCTTCTCGTCGCTCACATAGCCGTTAAAGTAGGCGGCGTCGTTGCCGAACAGCTCGTTAAAGTCGTCGATACTCATATAGATATTCATGTCCGACTTGGAGCCCCAGGCACAGTCCTTGCCCGCGTACTCAAGGGAATAATTCTTGCCCTCGTACTTGTCGCGAAGCTTAACCTTCTGCCCCTCGTTCCAGCCAAACTTGTCGAGTAGGCCGCCGCCAAAGACGACACGGCCGTCGCCGACGTTGAGGTCTTTCCAATAGCGCGAATCGGGCGAGATGCCGTAGACAGAAATCGTCTCCTCGCCATTACCATCGCCGCGGTCGTATTGCAGCTGGTAAACGGCATATTTCTCGGTCTGCGCAATCTTGTCTGCACCGTTATCGGTCGTGTTAACCGGGTGAATGTCGTCGTTGTCGGTGTCGATCTTAGAGGCCTTGTCGATCAGGTCGATAGCCTCGTCGCGGTCACAGCCGAGAGCATCGGCAAGGTCATCGAGGCGCGCGTAGAGCGCACCCTTCTTGTCCTGGACCTTGGCAAGCGCATCCTGCGCTGCGGTCAGGCTCTCGGCAGACGGAGATGCGGTCGCGGCATCGGCTGCCGCCTGCGCAGCATCGGCCGCGTCGTCAAGCTCGTCATCGGCATCCTGAGCGGCGGAAAGCAGCGCGCCGTCAACCGACTGCAAGCGCTCGAGTGCCGACCACTGCTCGCGCTCCTCGGCAGTGCCCTCGAGCTCCAGCGGCGCCTTGAGCGTGTACTGGTGTTCGGCGACCAGGCTTGTCTCGAGGTTGTCCGCATAGTGCGTCATCGTGGGCAGAATCGCCAAGCCAAAGAGCAACAGCAGCGAGGCAAACGCAATGCCCACGAAGAGCGTGGCGAAGTTGCCCAGGTTGCGCAGGAAGATACGCAGGCGGAAGCGGGAAACAAAACCCATGCGCTCCGGCAGCTGCAAGCCGCGCTTGGTGCCCGATTTGCCACTCGCCTCGTGACGAAGGAACTGCAACGGCGTCTTGCCCATCTTGCGAAGCAGGCCCACCAGCGTGATGAGGATGAGCGCGGCGGCGGGAACCACGGCGCACTTCACAAAGATCTCCCAGCTCCAGTACACCTGGAAGGGCGGCAGGCTATACGAACCGTAATAGAGGCTGCGCATGGGCTCGGTAAAGAACACAACGCCGAGCGCAGTGCCCAAAAGCGCCGCGATCACGCCCACGATGGCGGGAAGCGCAAGGTAGTGCAGCACAATCTCGCGTCGACGATAGCCGCTGGCGAGCAGCGTGCCGATGATGGCGCTCTCCTCCTCGATGGTGGCGTCGGTAAGGACCACAAAGACGAACGCCATAATCACGATGATGATGTCGAGCAGCGTCATCCACATCATGGAGTCGCCGTCCACGTCGTCGCGCGCATAACCAATGCCCTGGTTGGAATCGGCATCGATCAGATCGTCCACGCGCGCATCGGCTTCGGTCAGTGCCTCGACCATATCTTGCTCGGCGTCGATGCGGTCCGCGGTGGGGAGGTCGCGATCGGTAAAGGTGAAGGAGTAGGTGTAGGCGGGTGCGCCGCCGGCATCTTCGAGCGCGGCAAAGCCGCCATCGGTGACCTCGGCCACGCCGTACGTGATGGTGTTCACCGTAAAGTCCGAATTGTTGAGGAACAGCGCCTGGCTATCGGGCTGGGTCATGATGCCGCAGATGATGTAGGCGCGACCCTCAAGCTCAACCTTATCGCCCACGGCGAGGTCGTTGTTGGTGGCGAAGACACGGTCGATGGCTACCTCATCGTCCGTCTTGGGCTCCTTGCCCTCACAGTAGGACGCGATATCGACCTTGGTGCGGTGCGCATAGGTGCGCAGCGTGCGCTTGGTGCCGTCGTCGCCGGCGGTCTTTTTGATGATGGCGTCGATGGAGAAATTCTTGTAGAGCGTGACGCCGCCGACGTCGTCGGCCGCGTCCTCGGCGGCCTTGAGCTCGTCTTTGGTGGCCTCGAAGGAGGTGGTCACGCGGCCGTCCTCAATCGTGTACGCATCGCGCATGTCGTCGATAAGGCAACCGATGGAATGCGCCGCGAGCAAAAAGCCCGAGGTGAGAGCGATGCTTCCGCACATAAGCAAAAAGATGCCCAGGTACTTGCCGATATTGCGGCGCAGCTCGCGCGGGAGACGTTTTGCGAGAGGTGTCATGGCGCCGCCTACCAATCGAGCTCGGCGGCCGCAACGGGCGACTCGTTGAGCTCATCCTCGACGATGCGTCCGTCGCGCAGGCGCAGCACGCGGTTGGCCATGCGGGCGATGGCGGCGTTGTGCGTGACGATGATGATGGTGCAGCCGTAGGTGCGGTTGACATCCTCCATGAGCTGCAAGATTTCCTTGGACGTCTTATAGTCGAGCGCACCGGTGGGCTCGTCGCACAGCAGCAGGCCCGGGTTTTTGACGAGCGCACGGCCGATGGCGCAGCGCTGCTGCTGGCCGCCCGAAACCTGGCGCGGGAACTTGTTGCGGTGCTCGTAGAGACCCAGCGAACGCAGCAGGTCATCGATGTTGAGCGGCTTTTTGGACAGGTGTGCCGTGACCTCGATGTTTTCCTTGATGGTGAGATCGGGCACCAGGTTGTAGAACTGGAAGACAAAGCCCAGCTCACGGCGGCGATACTCGCCCAGGTCGGTAGGTTTGAGCACCGTGAGGTCGCAGCCGTCCACCAAAATAGAGCCAGCGTCGGCATCCTCCAGGCCGCCGATCAGGTTAAGAAACGTCGACTTGCCCGAGCCCGAGGGCCCCAGCATGACGCAGATCTCGCCTCGGTTGATGGACGTGTCGATGCCATCGAGTACCGTCAGGCGCGCATCACCGTCGCCGTAGTGCTTTTTGAGATCCTTAACCTGGACGTAGGCTTCCTGCGTTGCCATGGTATCCCCCATTGTTAGCCTAGTACTACTTTATGAACGTAATAGTAAACCTTGGCGAACTATTTTGGGGCGAGAGTGGGGATTTGTTTCAGACTAGTCATTGGGGACGTTCTTAAATGACCAGTCACAAGGGACGCTCTTTCGCCACCCGGCAGTTGGGGACGCTCCTTATCTGCCCCCGATGGCTAGTCATTTAAGTCTGTCCCCAATGAATACTTTTGTGAGCGTAATAGTAAACCATGGCGAACTATTGGATCGAGGCTCGGGATTTATTTCAGACTGGTCATTGGGGACGCTCTAAATGACTAGGTGGCTAGGCGCGGGATTTGGCGCGTGCGAGGGCCAGACCTACGGCGGCAATGGCGGCGGCGAAGAGCACCGTGACGCCCAGATCGCAGGCGATGTCGCTCAGCACGGCAGACGTCAGATCCGAGGCAAGTGCCTTGCTGATCGCATCGTTCACCCAATATGTCGGCACAAAGTGCGCCACGGTCTGCACGGCCGAGCCCATGAGCGACAGCGGCATCCAAGCGCCGCCCAAAAACGTCATGAGCATGCCGAGCAGGTTGCCCACACCGTTGAGCAGCTCCTCACGCGCACCCAGGCTCGAAAGGGCAAAGCCAACGGCCAGCGGCGTGCACGCCAGGGCAAACGTCGCTGCCAGCGCCAGGCACACACGGCCCACGCCGACCTCGGCGACCGCACCGGCAAAGCCCACAACGCCCATCATGCTCGACACAAACCAGATGCAGACGGTGAGCACGGCGGCGGCCGCAAACACAGCAAGCGAGCGCTGGCGCTCGGAGACCGGGCCGGCCTCCATGCGGCGCACACGCTCGGGCTCGTTCATGCCCGAGAACACCAGTCCCACCGACACGATGACCGACGAGATGATCGCGTACGCGCCAAAGTTGAAATACGACTCGAGCGTGGCGGCAGCCGTCGAGTCGACCTTGACCTGCTCGATCTGGACCTCCGCGCGCTTTGCAGCGGCATGCTCGGCGGCCTTGGCAACATCGCCGTTAGAAGCAGCGGGCTCAAGCGCCGCCGCAGCGCCCGCGAGCGAGATCCAGCGCGAGGCCTCGGCAGACGAAAGCGCCGCCGCCATGGTGCCGGAACCGTAGGTCACGTCGAGCTTGGGCAGGGCCTCCCTCGCGCGGGCAGCCGCGACCAGGTCGTCCTCGAACCCCTCCGGGATAAAGAACACGCAGTCGGCGCTGCCCTTGGCACTATTGCTCTTGGAGAGCGCGTCCGCGAGGTCGTAGGTGTCGTCGCCGACGCCCGTGACCAGCTCAAAGCGCGAACCCAGATGTTTGGTAAGCGCACGCGAAAGATCGCTGTCGTCGCGATCGATCACGATCACGTTGGTGTCGTAGGGCTTGTACTCGGTGAGCTGCGACGAGTTCCAGCTCACCGATGCCGCGATGAATACGCCCATGAGCGAAATGAACACCGTGTAGATAAGCAGATAGAGCGGGTGTGCGAGCGCCATGCGAAGCGCGGTCTTAAAGGTGCTCATAGCGGCTCCTTCCAAAGATCAGCGTAGCGGCGGCGACAAACACCAGCGTCATGAGGACCAGCGCGCCGGCGCGAACGACAAAGGGGCCCAAGTCCTCAAAGAAATACAGGCGGTTGAACATGTCGCAGACAAGCTTGACGGGGTTGAGCCAACACTCGGCCGGGCAGGCGCGGGCGACGTCGTCGGCAAGCGCCATCGCCGGCTCGCCGTAGAGGCCGGCGAACAGGGCGCACGTGGTGGCAAAGCCCGTGAGGATGCCCGACTTGGACGCCTTGCCGCCCTTAACGGGAAGCGTGCCCACAAAGAGCCCCAAGCCCGTGGCGGCAAGCGCGGAAGCGGCGGCGCCCACCAAACACAGCCCCTCGCGCCCGCCAAAGTCGACGCCCACGACTAGGCGCACGTAGCCGATCGCGATCACCATCGAAGCAAAGGAGACCAGCCACGAGCCGACAAAAATGCCGGCCAGCGACGCCGTCTTGGAAAGGCCGCCCACGCAGCGGCGCGCGCCAAGGCCCGACAGATTGGGCTGCAGGTCGACAACGCTCAAGGCGGCAAACTCGGCAGACATCATCGCGACCAGGCCAAAAAGCGCGTAATAGTAGATGACCGTGCCGTCGGGCGTGGTGCGCGTAAGGCTCACGCGACGGGTGCCGCCCTCGAGCGACAGGGCGCGCGCAACCGCCTCGGGGTCGGCGAGTGCCGCCGGGTTGTCCTGGGCAATCTGGGACATGAGCTCGGCATTTTGTGTATACGAGCTTGCCACCGTCTCCAGGATGCTGCGATCGGTGAGCACCGATGATGCGCGCGAGCTGTCGTAGCTCGATAGCAGTGTGAGCTTGGGTGCGCCTGCGTCGTCGACCGTATAGATGCCCGCGACCTCGCCGGCCTTAAGCGCACGGTTCGCATCGGCTGCGTCGTCGCACTCGTGGATCTCGAGCAGCTGATTGTCGCTCTCCTTGGCAAGCGACGTCGCCACGTCCTTAAAGGTCGAGGCGTCCCAGGCCTCGTCCGCTATGACGGCAACCGGTACCGGGTCGACCGTGCCGTCGGAGCTCAGATTCGCAAACATAAACATGAACATCGTGGAAAGCGCGACGGGAAAGACAGCGCCCCAAACCCACGTGCTCGGCCGGCGCAGCAGCGTCTTGACCGTAATGATAATGGTGTTGAACATGGCCGCCCCCTAGTCGCGCAGCTCGCGGCCGGTGATCTCGAGGAACACGTCGTTGAGGGTCGGTGGCTCGCTCCACACGCGGCCGAGCGCAACGTCGGCAGCGCGCAGCGTGTCGAGGATGTCGACCAGATTGTGCGGACTCGTCTCGCAGGTGCAGACGAGCTCGCCGCCGGACAGCTCGACGCTGAGCACGTGCTCGAGGGCGCGCAGCCGCTCGACCGTGGCTGGCTCGACGGCGCCCACCTCGACGGTCACGCGCTCGCCCATCTGAATCATGCGCTTGAGCTCGTCGTTGGTGCCCTGCGCCAGCACGCGGCCGCCGTCCATGATCATGATGCGGCTGCAGATCTGCTCGACTTCCTCCATGTAATGGCTGGTATACACCACCGTGGCGCCCTCGTCGCGCAGGCGGCAGATGCCCTCCAGGATGGCGTTGCGGCTCTGCGGGTCGACCGCCACCGTGGGCTCGTCAAAAAAGATGAGCTCGGGCTTGTGCGCGATGCCGCAGGCGATGTTGAGGCGTCGCGCCAGGCCGCCCGAGAGCTTGCCGGGGCGGAACTTGGCAAAGTCGCCCAGGCCGACAAAGTCGATGGCCTCGTCGACCAGCGCGCGGCGGCGCTTGCGGTCGTTGACGTAGAGGCTGCAGAAATAGTCGATGTTCTCGCGCACCGTGAGCTCGTCGAATACCGCCACCTGCTGCGGCACCACGCCGATGCGGCGCTTGAGGTCGTAGCGGGCGGGCGTCATGGGTTCGCCGAACAGCTCGATGGTGCCTTTGTCGTAGGCAAGCAGCTGCAAAATGCAGTTGATGGACGTGGTCTTGCCCGAGCCGTTGGGGCCCAGCAGGCCAAAGATCTCGCCGGGGGCGATGCTCAGGTTAAAGTGGTCGAGCGCGATAAGATCGTCGTAGCGCTTGACGAGGTTTTCGACGTGGACGATGTCTGTCATGAGGCGGCCCTTCTGTTGCTTGCGGCCCGGTACGATTGCATCATCGCAGGAGCGGACGGCGCGCACCAGTGAGCTTTGTCACGAGTGCGGGGGCTCGGTCGCGTGGCCCGCTGACGCGACCGCCCCACCGTGCGGGAGGAATGTCACGGTTGCGCTAGGCGGCCCCTCCACCACGCGCAGCTTCGCGTACAATACCCGTATGAACAGGCTATTCGACAAATCGATCGTGCTGGCGTGCTGTATCGCAGCCGCCACGGGCCTTGCTGTGGACGCTCGTCTGGTTGCGGCGTTTTGCCTTGGCGTTATTGCCACCTCACTGGCCGAGGTCGCACAGGGAAACCGCGCCCGCCGTGTGAGTGAGGCCGCGAGCTACGCCTGCATCATCGCGGCCGTCTTCGTGCCGCCGTTTGTGCCGTTTGCGCCTCTCGCCTTCTATGACATCGCGCGGCGCGTGCGCCGTGAGCACGCCTGGGTCGCGCTGGGCATTGGCTCCGCTTTTGCCTTTGCGCTCGTCGCGGACCTTCGCGCCGATGCGCTTACCGCACGAACGCTCCTGCTGACCGCCATCCTTTCGGTTGCCGCCACCTTGCTATCGCTACGTACCGCCCAACTGGAGCGCGAGCAACAGCGCATGCGCCGTACCCGCGACGAGCTACAAGAACGAGCCCTCGCGCTCGAAGCGCGCAACCGCGACCTCGCCGACCGCCAGGACTACGAAGTCGAGCTCGCGACGCTCGCCGAACGCGCCCGCATCGCGCGCGAGATCCACGATAACGTCGGGCACCAGCTCACGCGCGCCTCACTGCAGGCCGAAGCCCTACGCGTGGTCCACGCCGACGAGCCTGGCGTCGCCGCCGATTTCGCCGACGTTAAACGCACGGTTGACGAGGCGCTCCAGCTTGTGCGCGCCAGCGTCCACGCGCTCAACGACAACGCCGTCGACCTTTCCGTGCAGCTCGAACGCATTGTCGAAGGCACACGCTCGGACGGCGGCCCGCAGATTGAGCTTGAAGTTATGGCCGAACATGCGCCCGCAAACGTCGCCAACTGCTTTGCAGCGGTCCTGCGCGAAGCGCTCTCCAATACCATACGCCACGCTTGCGCCCAGACCGTCACCGTACGGTGCATGGAGCATCCGTCGTTTTACCAGCTCATTGTTACCGACGATGGCGTGGGTGAGGTCCAAGCAAGCGGCCGCGGCACCGCGGAGGGCATGGGGCTCGCCTCCATGCGCGAGCGCATCGAGACGCTTGGCGGCACCTTCACCGCCGGCCCGCGTGCCGGCGCCGGCGGCTGGCGTGTGTTTGCCACCGTTCCCAAACAGCAAGGAGATGAGGGCCGATGAGGCTCATCGTTGTCGACGACGACCGCTTGGTGGTCGATTCGCTCAAGATTATCTTGGGCGCCCAGCCGCAGATCGAAGTGGTGGGCACCGGTGCCAACGGCAACGATGCGGTGGCGCTCTACGCCGAGCACGCACCCGATATTGCGCTGCTCGACATCCAGATGCCGGGACGCGACGGCCTTTCGGCCGCGCGCGAGATCCTTGAGCACGACCCTGCGGCGCGCGTGGTGTTTCTGACGACGTTCTCGGATGACGAGTACATTGTGTCGGCGCTCAAGCTGGGCGCCCGCGGCTACCTGATCAAGACCGATGTCGCTGCCATTCCGCCGGCGTTGGCGCAGGTCATGGACGGCAAACGCGTGCTCGAGGGCAAGGCGATCGAAGATATCAACTTTGATGGGGCGGACGTCGAGGCCGGCGCGACCCGCCGGCCCGCCGCCTTTGCCGGCCTGACCGACCGCGAGTTCGAAGTCGCCGAGCTCATCGCCCGCGGCCTCGACAACAAGGAGATCGCTGCCACCGCCTATATGGGCGAAGGCACCGTGCGCAACCACATCAGCTCGATCCTAGCCAAAATGGGGCTACGCAACCGCACCCAAATCGCCATCGCCTATCTGCGAGGCTAGCCGCTGGCTGCCGCCAATTTGATGCCATTTCAAAACTATGCCGGTTTACTACGATGAACCGCATATCTCCGACCACGGCAAATTGCGCACTTACAAAACCGCAGGTAGAACACTTGCGATATTTGCAAAAATGCGGGTGTGGTCAGGAATCTCGGATTCATCGTAGTAAACCGGCATAGTTTTGTTCGGGCGGCCCTGCACGAGTGTCTCCGCCAGCCTCGCGGGACCAAAATGAGCCGTTTTCCTCCGTCCCCAATGGATCAGCCGAAACCGCCCGCCACGAAATCGGCCCATCTACTACGTTTGACTCGATACCCCTGACCATACCTTCGTTTTGAACAAAACCGCAGGCGTTCTACCTGCGGTTTTGTTTTTGCGCTTTTCGGCATGGTTGGGGGTAAGGGGCTAAACGTAGTAGATGGGCCGGTTTCGTGGCGCACCCTCCTCCCCCGGCACACAAAAGCGCCGTCACGGAGGAGGGAGATACCTCCGTGACGGCCGAGGGTGG
Organism: Collinsella aerofaciens; assembly: GCA_008668235.1. Taxonomy (GTDB): domain Bacteria; phylum Actinomycetota; class Coriobacteriia; order Coriobacteriales; family Coriobacteriaceae; genus Collinsella; species Collinsella aerofaciens_K. The sequence continues at coordinate 175,033 of RQCP01000013.1, forward strand.
GGTGGGGGCTATGTTCTGGCTCCCCGCCGGCCCCCCCCGGGCCGTTTGGGGCCGGGGCGCGCGGGGGCGGGGGCGGGAGGGGAAACCCCCCCCCCCCGCCCCCACCCGCCCGCGGGGGGGGAAAAAAAGAACGGGGGGGCCGGCAGAGAGATGGTGGATAAAGGGGGG
>RQCP01000066.1 GCA_008668235.1 Collinsella aerofaciens
AAGTTGAGGACCAGGTCTTCGGCGTTCATGCTGCCCCCATCATCGCGGTCTATGGGGTCAACGATATGGCACCGTGGGGACACATGTATGTCAATCCTGGTCTAACAGAGCCTAACAAAATCGCAGCGCACACCGACAGCAGTTCCATGTGCCTCGTCCAAGACGCGCAGGGCTTTGAAGCCGCGGGGGAAACAGGCGACAAAGAGCCCTATTGCACCAAGGTATACGCCCAGGACAAGTACAAACTCACGGGAACCGACAAGCTCAACTGGGTCGATAATGCGCTGAAGGAAACGACCGGGCGCACGCGCAACGAGGTAGATGTCGAGGACGATAACGGGGCCAAGGAGAAAGTCCTGGAGCGTTGCTGGTCTATCAACTACACCAGCTGCACGGGCTTGTCGCACGGAGGCAATCCTTTTACCTCGGCACGAGTAGTCAACGAGCATCTGTATAAGAGCCCGTACATCAATCCCAGCGGCATCGAGGATACAAAGTCAGATTACCTCAAGCACATTGGCATCATCGCATCCGACTTTGTTGATGCGGCGCTGGCCCGGAGCATCTACCAGCGCAATTACGATACGGAGCACAAGCAGACGGCTTCGTACTATCTCCCGTATTATCTCCCGACCCGCATGCGCATGACGTACGGTGACTCGCTGAGCGATGCCTCATTCCAGGACGGCAAGACCGTTGGCGAGGGTCATTTCCGCCTCGTCGACACCAGCAACGTACTCAACGTGGCAGCTTCGGGCCATGCGTTTGCCATCGAATATGTGGATGTCGACGCCTTGGGCAACGAGACCGTTACGGAGCTGCGGGGCTCCGTGCCCATCGATATCGATCCACGCGAGCTGACGCCCCATTTTGAGGGACTCGAAGGCCTTAAGGCCGGCGAAGACGTGCGCGCCAAGATTGCGGCATCACTCGAGGGCAAGCTCGAAACCGATGCCTGCACGGCCCAGCTCGAGTTTGTGCACGACGCGAACGGCGCTCCGGGAACGGCGATGGCCGAGGGCGAGGCATTTACCGCGGGAACGTACTGGGTGCGCGTGAACGGTCTCTTGGGCGACGCGGCGCAGAGCTACACGCTCGCCAGCGATGGAGCCGCAAGCTTTACCGTAGCGGCCTCGGGCAGTGCAGGCGGCACCGGTAGCGGCACGGGTTCCAACGCAGACGGCGCCGACAAGAACGGCGGCGCCGACAAGAGCAAGGGCTCGACCGGAAAACTCGCCGACACGGGCGACGGCTCTGGCGTTGCCGCCGGGCTCGCTGCCGCCGCCGTGGCGACAACGGTCGCCGGCGCGGCGATGCTTGCCAATGACCGCGAAAACGTTGGGGACGACAGCGAATAGGCAAGCCCGCCTTTTAGACACATCGACTCAATTGGGGGGCGCAGAATACCGTTCTGCGCCCCGATTTTACCTTAGCCCGAACACCGTTATCGGCTACATCACCATGTTCAGCGCATTCACGAACTCCTGAGCTTGGGAGCGGCTGCTCAGACTAAAGACACAGGCAGTCAACAGCCTGTTACGTAGGAAAACGTCGCGACCCTTGATCCTGTTGACCCCCGTGATGTCCTTAAGATAGACAATCTCGGTGTGCTTGCCACCAAAAGTGCCCTTCTTGAGCACCTCAATACGGTTGGGGTAGATCTTGACGTCTTTATACCTACCCGAACCTTTGTCCTGGAATAGCAGCGTGTTGTTGTCCATACGCGTCACTCCCGTGGGGTTCGCTAAAACTGTCACTATGGTCACATTTTAGTCGCCGCAAACCCTTTTCGCGGTCGTGCGCAGAGCACCAAAATCGTGTCCGCACGAGCAAATAAACTAATACAACAAGGAATATAAGCCGTTATCCAAAGATGGCACCACAAAACAAAGGGTTAGTAATAGCTAAGACTTAAGTCTTAAACCCTTAGGAAGTGCTAATATATAGTTATTGAAAGAGGCTACGATGCAGAGACGCGAATTGATCCGCATCCTCGAAGAAGCCGGCTTCATCTCGAAAGGAGGCACTAATCACGAGAAGTTCGTCAAAGGAGATAAACTCGTGCTCGTGAAACGCCACCGAGAGATTGAGGATCAAATTGCCAAAAGAATCCTAAGGCAGGCAGGACTTCGATAGCTCATCCTCATCACATTTCGCATCGCTTTTTAGAGGAGGTCTTACATGGTTTACGTATGGGAATTTGAGTTCTTTGATTCGGACGGCATGGTCGATGCCGTGCCATGTGGCTCGCTGGGCGGAGGAGGAACGTTTGGCTCCGACCTAAACGACGCTGTCGAAAGCGCCGCTGATTTTCTCGCATGCATGGTCGATGACCACCTAATGGGCGGCGTCGACCTGCCTGCGCCGGACTTCGGACATGAGCCGCGACACGGCGGCAAGATTATCGCCGTAGCCGTCAGCCGCGAACTCAACGATATCCCCGCCGTCACCGCAGCGGATGCCGCGCGCATGCTTGGCGTTAGCTCGGCAAGAGTATCGCAACTGATAAATGCTGGACTGTTGGATTCATGGAAGGATGGCACCAAGCGCATGGTGTCCAAAGCTTCCATCGAGGCACGACTCGCCGACGCTCCAAAGGCAGGGCGCCCAAAAGAGGTCCCTATTGCTGTATAAGACGAGACTACTACGCACCTTTATTACACACGATGTTTTCAGCCTGGTATAAACAAGTTCAATAATAGAATGCAAATCCAACCATCGTGTCTGATTACGAAAGGATTTTTGCCTTTTCTGCAGCAAACTCTTCCTCGGTAAGTACTCCACTATCACGCAGCGTTGCAAGCCTCTCAAGTCTTGCAACTACATCGCCACTATCCGCCAGCGTCTCAATAGTCTATGAAACCTGTGGATACCGCTCGAGCTCCTTCGATAGGGCATCGACTATCTCAGCAATATTCTTTGCATTTTTGCCCCCGTTTAGTACGTTTGTCCGGACCTTAGATGACGAGTTGACAGTAACGCCAGATCCGCCTTCAACTGGAACAACCGAAATACTGATATTTTCGCCCCAGGACCAAAGGCTCATACCGATCTCAGCTGCAACTGTTCTTGTTGTGGGCGATGCACTATCAACTTTTACTTTAGGCAGCTTTTCCATAGCTGTCTTCAAGGCATTAAACGTGTCGTCAGGAGAATACGGTACCTGAAGCTGAAGCTGCTGATCCGCAAAACCCATAATCTGGCCTCCGCTTCTTGCTAGATTAAGGCTATCGGTAATGGTAGCACGTTCCCAGCAATTTTAAATTCGTCTCATGACCTTGCGATGCAGCCCGACCCCCCGACACCGCTCCCCTACTTCCCAAATAGCGCGCCCAGAAGACCGCGGCGTTTGGGCTTCTCCTCTCGGTAGGAACCCTCGACGGCGGCTGCAACCTGGCGCGGTTGCTCGCCGCCTCCACGGCGCACGATCTGGTACAGGAAGGGCGATTTAACGTATTTGACCTCGACGGGCGTGGCGTGCACGGTGCTCTCACCGGACAGATGCAGGCTCGGGCTGAGCGGCGCCACGATATGCGTTTCGCGCTTGTCGCTAAACACCACCGCGGCCGCGCGGCCCGTCTGGCCGTTCACGGCGATGCGCACCTGCTCGCCATCGCGGCTGTCCGTCGCCGGACGATCGACAAAGTAGACCGGCACCATCACCAGGCCGTCCTTATGCTTGCGGGTCTTGCGCGCCCAGGTTCGGATGCTCTTTTTATTGAGCCCCAGTACCGTCTCGGCATCGTTGCCAGCAACGTCGAGCGCCAACTTATCAATGACCACCTGGTCCTTGGTAGACGCATCGACGGAGACGACGCGAAAGTCACCTTCCTGCATGGCGGGATCGAACGGACCGACCCTGGCAAAGTCCCACGGCTCCAAAATGCCCATGAGGCGAACGTCCAGGTAGTTTGCCCTGGGGTATGCCCAGTCGAGCACCTCGTAGTACACCAGGGTTTCCTTGCTCAAGCCCTTGCCCGGGAAGCTCGCCATCATGCGCAGGTCCGCCAGCGCCATGGGGAAATAGAAGAGCATCATGTCGTTTTGGATCGCATCTTCCACGTCGTGCCCGGCAAAGGCATCCGGGTACTGGCGCACCAGCTGCAGCGCGTTGGCACGTGCCTGCTGCGGCGAGATTTCGCAGGGAATACCCTGCTCCGGCACATACTCCGCACCCACGCCCATGGTCAGACGCTTGCTAAACGTACCGGGCTTGAGCAGGTCGGCAATGCCGATCTTGTTGCCGCAGGACGGGCACTCAAACACACGCTGCGTTGACAAGCCCTCAAAGGACGCTCCGCAGAAGGGGCAAGGAATGCTCACGTGCGTCGCTTCTTGGAACTCCTGCGCCGTGCCGCGGTCCTCCCACAGCAGATGTTCCAGGACCGACTGATTGCGCCAGTACGAATTGAAGAAATACCAGTCCGGGTCCTCCGGGCGCTCGAGTTGCGACACATGCGTGAGCTTGAGCAATCCATCCACCACCGTCAGCGGCGCATGGCGAATGCCCAAAGCGCTCTTGGGCTCCCCCGCATCGGCCTGCCACGGAACGACCGTGCCGCAATAGGCGCACTCAAAGCTGCGTTTAGCCTGGTGTGAGTACATAGGGCCGCCGCAGTTTTGGCATTTAATGGCAAACATCTCGTCCATGGAAACGTCCTCCTTTGCACAGGGGCTGTCGACATTAAGTATGTCGAGCAAACTGGCACATGCCCATACCCATGTGGCCCAAAATGGACCACCCAGGCAGACGGGAAGGCCTGCTCGTTAGCGCGGACAGACCATTGCTGCATTTTCTGAGCACCGGCGCACGGTGCGCCCATGCGAGCTACACTATCCCCTTAAACATGATTGTGAGGACGACCGCTATGCTATTTGTAAATCGGCTGGTACATACGCTTGTTCCCGGCAGCGAGGGCGAGCCGGTCGATGCCTCCTGCCGCACCAACGCGGGCTTCGCCGCAAGCCTCATCTGCATTGGCCTCAACATCACCCTGTGCCTGGCCAAGGGCATCGCAGGCCTGCTCGCCGGCTCCGTCTCCCTCATCGCCGACGCTTTCAACAACCTCTCCGATGCCTCGAGCAACATCGTGAGCCTGCTCGGGTTCCGCCTTGCCAGCCGCCCTGCAGACGAAGGCCACCCCTATGGCCACGGCCGCTACGAGTACCTAGCCGGCTTGTTTGTCGCCGTCCTGGTTTGCGCCGTCGGCATCAACCTGATCCTCGAGTCGGTCACTAAGATCATCAAGCCCTCCCCCACCGCCTACACGCTGGTCTCCCTAGCCGCTCTCGTCTTGTCCATGCTCGTCAAATTCTGGATGGCCGCATTCAACCGTGCGCTGGGCAACCGTATCGATTCCGAAACACTCATCGCCACAGCACAGGACTCCAAAAACGACGTCATCACCTCGGGATCGGTCCTGGCCGCAGCGCTTATTTCGCAGACGACCGGCTTTGACCTTGACGGCTGGGCGGGCCTGGGCGTGGGCGTCTTCATCTGCATCAGTGGCATGGGCCTGGTGCGCGACGCCATCAGCCCGTTGCTGGGGCAAGCGCCCGACCCCAAGCTCGTCCAGGCAATCCGCGACAAGATCATGTCCTATCCGCAGGTCTTGGGCACACACGACCTGATGGTGCACGACTACGGCCCCGGTCGTCAGTTTGCCAGCGCCCACGTGGAGATGCCCGGCGAGGGCGACGCGTTTGAACATCACGAGATCCTGGACACCATCGAGCACGACATCAAGCGCCAGATGGGCATTGACATCACGCTGCACTGCGACCCCATCGCGACAACCGGCGATGATTTGCGCGGCTGGGTCAAGCGCGGCATCATGCAGATCGACCCCGCACTCTCCATCCACGACCTGCACGAGCACGACGGGTTCGTTTCGTTTGACCTGGTGCGTCCCGACGGCTTTGATATATCCGACGAGGAGCTGCTGGAGCTCGTCACGCGCATCGTGCACGAGCGCCGGCCCAACGTCTCGTGCGTCGTCACATTTGATTCGGGCTTCAGCTCGCCCGAGCGTCCGGCCGAGCAGCTGTAGCCCACTTACCAGCTAGTTTCCCTGCGCGCCCGAGATGCCGTTTTGTAGGGCGTTCCAGGCATCCGTCGCCATGTCGCCCAAGTTCTGAGCGGCGTCGCCCAGGTTCTGAGCCGTATCACCCAGCTCTTGGGCCTTATCCCCAAGCTCCTGTGCCTTGTTGCTCAAGTCCTCCAGCGTATTGGAGCTCGAGCCGTCGGTACCGCTTTGGCCGTCGGACGAGTTGCCCGAGCTGTTCTTGTGCGTGAGCTGAATTTCGAGGTTGCCGCTGTCGTTATAGTAAGCAGAAGTAACGATCCAGTTGGCATCGACGACGGGCGTTGAGCCATCATCAGTCAGGACCACGGCATTCGAAAGATCGGCGCCGCGCGACTTAAGGAGCTTCTTGGCGTTGGACCAGTACTGCCCCGGGATATCGCTCAGATCGACGGTGCTAGACGAGGCGGACTCGGTTTGCTCGGCAGCGGTATCGGCCGTTGAACTCCATCGCTTGTTGAGCATGCCCGACACAATGGCAAACACAACCGACAGCGCAAAGAAGATCGCCAGCACGATGAGGATCTTCTTGATCACGCTCGACGAACGCGACGGCTTCTTCTCCTCGTCCTCGCCATATTGCGGAATCGACTTGGGGTACTCGCGATACGGCTCGCGCGACTCGTAGCGAGGCTGCGCCGTGCGAGGCATATACGTCGTCTGCTGAGGCTGCGGAATAGGATTCTGCGGCAGGTCATCATAGGGATTCGGTGTCGAGGCGGCATAAGAATCCTGCGCCGTGTCGCCATAGCCCATAACCCGGGTGGGCTCGGCAGAAGGCTGCGTCGCGGCGGGGTCGGTATAACCGCGGTTGGGAACAACGCGGGTCGCATCGGCGCTATCGCCAGCCTGCGCGGAACCGTAGCCACCCATCACGGTTGTCTTGTCCTGATCCATGCAACGATTCCTTTCCGTCGCGCGTGAGCATCACGTTATCCATGCATTCTACCCGCGCAAAAGCCTATGATGGGCAAAGCCCGTCGGTATCTACAAGACATGCGCGGGCCTAAGGATAAAAAAGCCCCGCCGGGCCTTGGGAGCGCGACGGGGCGGGCAAGCAGCTATGGGCAACAGGCTTAGAACAGGCCGGTGATGTTGCCGTCGTTGTCGACGTCGATGTTCTCGGCCGCGGGAACCTTGGGCAGGCCCGGCATGGTCAGAACACTGCCAGTCAGTGCGACCACAAAGTGGGCACCGGCGGAAACCTTGAGCTCGCGCACCGTGATGCGGAAGTTCTCGGGAGCGCCCAGGGCCTTGGCGTTGTCGCTAAAGCTGTACTGCGTCTTGGCCACGCACACCGGCAGGTTGCCAAAGCCGTTCTCGCGCAGCTCGGCGAGCTGGCGCTTGGCGGCCGGCGTAAAGTCAACGCCGTCGGCGCGGTAGACCTTGGTGGCAACGGCCTCGAGGGCGTCAGCGACATCGGCGCCGTCCTCATAGGCAAACTTGAGCTCGCTCGGCTGCTCAATCAGACGCATGACCTCATCGGCCAGCTCGAGCGCGCCCTCGCCGCCCTTGGCCCAGACCTCGGAAAGCTTAACGTTGACGCCGAGCTTCTGGCACTCGGACTCAATGAGCGCAAGCTCAGCCTCGGTGTCCGTCGGGAAGCGGTTGATGGCGACCACGCAGGGCAGACCATAAACGTTCTGGATGTTGTCGACGTGACGCAGCAGGTTGGGCATGCCGGCCTTGAGCGCCTCGAGGTTCTCCTCGTTGAGGTCGGCCTTGGCGACGCCACCGTTGTACTTCAGCGCACGAGCGGTCGCGACGACCACGACGGCGCTGGGGCGAACGCCCGTCATGCGGCACTTGATGTCGAGGAACTTCTCGGCACCCAGATCGGCACCGAAGCCGGCCTCGGTAATGGCGACATCGCCAAAGCGCATGGCCATGCGGGTGGCCATGATGGAGTTGCAGCCGTGGGCGATGTTGGCGAAGGGACCGCCGTGGACAAACGCGGGCGTGCCCTCGAGCGTTTGCACCAGGTTGGGCTTGAGCGCGTCCTTAAGCAACGCGGCCATGGCACCCTGGGCCTTAAGGTCGCGGGCACGGACGGGCTCGCCGGCAAAGCTGTAGCCGACGACGATCTCGCCCAGGCGCTCCTTGAGATCGTTAATGCTCGTAGACAGGCACAGGATTGCCATGACCTCGGAGGCGACAGTGATATCGAAGCCGTCCTCGCGCGGCACGCCCTGGGCCTTACCGCCAATGCCGTCGATGACGTGGCGCAGCTGACGGTCGTTCATATCGACGACGCGCTTCCAAGTGATGCGCTTAACGTCAATACCGAGCTGGTTGCCCTGTTGAATGTGGTTGTCGAGCATGGCGGCCAGCAGGTTGTTGGCAGCACCGATGGCATGGAAGTCACCGGTAAAGTGCAGGTTGATATCCTCCATGGGGATGACCTGAGCCCAGCCGCCGCCGGCAGCACCGCCCTTAACGCCAAAGACGGGGCCGAGCGAAGGCTCGCGCAGGGCCACGGCACTCTTGACGCCGCGACGACGCAGGCCATCGGCCAGACCGATGGTCGTGGTGGTCTTGCCCTCGCCCGCAGGCGTTGGGTTGATAGCGGTCACGAGGACGAGCTTGGCCTGGTGATCGGTCGGCTCGTTGAGCAGTGAATAGTCAACCTTAGCCTTGTCGAAGCCGTACGGAATCAGGTGCTTAACGTCGACGCCGGCGTTCTTGGCCACCTCGGTAATAGGCAGTGGCGTGACAGAACGTGCGATTTCGATGTCAGTAGGCATGGGCGGTCCTTTCGTTACCGAATGAGAAAAAGACCAATTCAGCATAGCACGGGCGCGCAATAGTAAAACACCCGTAACCGATGAACGGCGATATGTTTACCCGATGCCCGGCGATAGCCCAACAGCCCGCCAAAACAAAGCGCCCTAAACGGTAGGTTCAATCCCCAGGTGCTCAAAGGTGCGAAGGGTTGCCTGACGGCCCTGCGGCGTACGAATCATCAACCCGCACTGCAGCAAATAGGGCTCATAGACGTCCTCGAGCGTGCCCGGGTCCTCGCCCACCGCGCTGGCAAGGGTCGTAAGTCCCACGGCACGACCGGAGAACGTCTTAGCGAGCGTCTCCAAAATGCGAATATCCATCCAGTCCAGACCGAGCTCATCGATCTCGAAGAACTCGAGCGCCTGGCGACAGATATCGAGCTCGATGGGACCGTTGCCGCGCACCTGTGCGTAATCGCGCACGCGCTTGAGCAGGCGGTTGGCAAGACGTGGCGTGCCGCGCGAACGCGAGCCGATCTCGAGTGCACTGGGATGGTCGATCGTCACGCCCAGGATAGTCGCCGAGCGCGTCACAATCTGCGCGAGCTCCTCGACCGTGTAGTAATCCAGGCGATATGAAATGCCAAAGCGGTCGCGCAACGGGCCGGTCAACATGCCTGAGCGGGTCGTTGCCGCTACCAGCGTAAACTTGGGAATATCCAGGCGAATCGAGCGCGCCGCCGGACCCTTGCCAATCACGATATCGAGGGCAAAGTCCTCCATCGCGGGGTACAGGACCTCCTCGACCGAACGGTTGAGGCGGTGAATCTCGTCGATAAACAGCACATCACCCGGCTGCAAGTTAGTAAGGATGGCTGCCAGGTCGCCGGTGCGCGCAATAGCGGGGCCGCTCGTCGTCTTGATCTGAGCGCCCAGCTCGTTAGCGATAACCGTAGCCAGCGTGGTCTTGCCCAGACCCGGAGGGCCCGAGAAGATCACGTGGTCGAGCGTCTCGCCACGGCTCTGCGCCGCTTCGATCAACACGCGCAGGCTCTGCTTGATATGCTCCTGGCCGCAGTAATCGTCCAGGCGCTGGGGGCGCAAAGTGCGATCGACATCGAGGTCCTCGGCCGTCAGCTCCGAGCCCACCATGCGCTCGCCGTGCGCCATGGATGCCGCCGGCGAGTTGCCGGGCGTCGCCCACAGGTCCTGAGAGTCATCGGCTTCCCACATCACGCATCCATTCCGAGTCGCTTAAGCGCCGCGCCGAGCAGATCCTCGACACGCATATCCTGCCCATCATACCCGCTCAGAGCGACATCGGTCTCCTGCGGGCTAAAGCTCATGGAAAGGAGTGCCGCACGGGCATCATCAATGGCCGAGGGAGCGGCGGCGGGGACCGGCATCGCAACCTGCCCCGGGATCACGTCGACCGGCACAAAGCCCTTATCCTTGGCAAAGGTGCTCTTGAGCTCCAAGATGAGGCGCTGGGCGGTCTTTTTACCCACACCGGGTACCTTGGCCATGCCCTTGTCGTCCTCGGCCATCACCAGCGAATACAGCTGCCCCACGGTATAGGTGGAAAGCACGGCGAGCGCCAAGCGCGGGCCAACGCCCGAGACGGACACAAGCCGGTCGAACATCGTGCGCTCATCCTTAGAGGAAAAACCGAAAAGTGTCATAGCGTCCTCGCGCACCTGCATACGGGTATAGAGGCGCACCTCACCGCCGGGCGTCGGCAACGAGGCCGCAGTGCTGCCCGAGATGCCGAGTTCAAAGCCAACGCCCGACACATCGACGACAGCAGAGCTCATCGTGGCCTCGACAAGCGTTCCGTGGAGCTGGGAAATCATCAGTATCCGGTTCCTCTCTGTTGATAGAACTCGCCACCGGTAAGGGCGCGGGTGCGGCTGAGGTTTACGTGGCAGATGGCGCAGGCCAGGGCATCGGCGGCATGGTCGGGATGCGGGTCGTGGTCGAGCTGCGTGAGCGTGCGTACCATGTAGGCGACCTGCCGCTTGTCCGCGGCGCCGGTACCCACCACAGCCTGCTTGATCTGCATAGGCGTGTACTCGCCGATCTCGAGCGCGCACTCCGAAAGCGCCACGAGTGCGGCACCGCGGGCATGCGCCGTAGGGATGGCCGAGCGAACGTTGGCGCCAAAGTAAATGCTCTCGATGGCAGCGGTATCGGGTCGATAACGCTCCACGACGCCCTTGAGGTCGCGGGCGATATGCGACAGGCGCACCGCGAGCGGACTTCCGGCACTGGTCTCGATGCAGCCATAGGCACGGCAGCGAACCTCGCCACGCCGCTCCTCGATAATCCCCCAACCCGTATGAGCCAAACCGGGGTCAATGCCCAAGATAACCAAGCCGACCTCCCCTCGTCACCAGCACAGCACAAGGCAAAGCCCCGCGCATCATTCACGAACGTCTGTTCTAGAATAACACAACGGCGTCAAGATGCTTAGTTGAAGTATCGGGGTTGGAAGCGAATCCCATCCCCAGTTTAGTTCTGCGAGAAGAATGGGAACTGTCGGGGATCAACCGGCGGATGCGGCATCGGGCCACCCTGGGGACTACCTTGCGGTCCGCCCTGACCGCCCATCATCTTATCGATGGCGTCCTGAACCTCGCCCTCGAACTTTTTCATTCCCTCGTGCAAACGACGTTGACCGTCCTCAGAGCGCAGTTCCTCCATCTGCTCGGGCGAAATACCCAGCAGCTCGCCCAAAATGCCCATCATCTCACCACGCATACGGTCACTCGTATCCTCGTCAGCAAAACGGCGCACCTCGGCGCGAGCCAGCGAATCGACCGTCATACGCTCCTTGCCGTTAAGCCCCAGGTCGGACCACGCGAGCATGTACGGCCAGGCACGCTCGGCAAACGAACGAGCCGAGACGATCGGCACCGTCGGCAGCTGGCGGCGAGCCGCCTCTCCCTGGCGCACAAGCATCAGCAGCAGCGAGCAGGCCTCAGGCTTGCCGGTGGCCATCGGGATGTCGTCGAAAGATCGATTGCGGTCCACGTGTGCCTCGAGCGCGCCATCGACCTCACCCGGCTCAAGCCCGCCGAGCAGCTGTGCCGCGCGGTCGAGCATATCGACCGGACCGTCGAGCGTCGAGAGCGCCTGCGCCAGCACGCGCTCCACACAATCTTCCACCGCGTTGAGCGTCACGAGCTCTTGGGGCACCACGGCAGACGTGCGGTTGCGCGCACGCGCCACAAACTCAAGCGTCGACAGGTACACATCGCCAAAGGGCGCAAAGTCGCCCTGGTAGCCGCCGCAAAGCGCCGGCGCCGCCAGCGCGTACTCGGTTTTGGACAGCGGGCTCAGCGCCATCGCACCCAGCTCGAGCGCCGTATCCTCCAGCATCAGGCCCAGCGTGCGCGAGCGCAGGCGCTCGGCATCGCCCGCCGACACGTCGCGATCGAGCACGCGCGCCGCATCCGGTGCATCGCGCTCGACGGTGCGAATGTGCAGACGCTCGGCGATGGCGCGGACGGCGGCACAGCGGGCAGCCTCGGCTTCTTCCTGCGCCGGCGTAAAGATACGGTTGCGCCCCAGCACCAGGCCAAGCACATTACGCGGGCCCAGAGCGTCGACGGCCAGCGCCGCCAGCAGGGACGCCGGCAAGTCGCCCTCGAGCGCCACCACAGCACGCGACGCACCGTGGGCTCGGGCGTTGTCGCGCACGGCGAGCACCAGCGCCTGCCACAGCCACTCCTCGGAACGGAACTCGGGCAGTTCGTGATCTTCCAGGGCATCGAGCATCACGCCGCGCTGAATCTCCTGAACCAGCAGGCTCTCCTCAAAACACGGCGCCTGGGCCACCACGCGACCACAGTCGTCGAGCACAAACGAACCGCCGGTATACACCGACTCGTCATAGGCACCGACCGGCGCCATGCAGGCAAACCACACGCTGCGCTTGGATGCGATCTTGCGGTAGGCGCCGCTGCGTACGGCGGCAATGGCAGCAGTCTCGCGGTCGGTCATGTCAAACGCGTTGAATTGGAAATACGCAATGAGGTCAACACCGGTCGGCAACATCTCGAGTTCGCGGTCCAAGTCAAAAATCACGGCAATGCGCACGCCGTCCACGTCGAACACCGGCGGCGCCCAACGCGTGTCGTTGTTCTCACCACGCTGCAGGGCAATGCTCGAACGCGCCGGCACCACATGACCGTCCTTGAGCATCATGTAGTCGAGCAGCGGCTGGCCCTCAAACGAAACCGCCGCGGGCACGATGCAGATCATGTCAAGCTCCTGGATACGCTCGGCGACACCAGTCAAGCCGGCAAGCATGTCGTGCTCAAAGTCGGCAGTGCCCACCAGGCCCCCGGGCATGGCGCCCATAAAGAGCGGAGCCGGAACGCACAGCACGCGCGCCCCGCGCTCGTGGGCCAGACGAGCCTGGTCCTCGATGCGGCCGCAAATGCCCTCAATATCACCCAGGCGCAAATCGATCTGTGCAAGCGCGAGCTTCATGGCTCAGCCCTTTCCGTCGTAAACCATCGAAATCGTAGTAAAAGCGCCGGCCGCATAATGCAGTCGGCGCTTGCATGTGCATATGCTAGCTATGATACCCCGAGCGGGGGCGCGCTCCTAGAATGTCGCGGACCACAGCCCGTGCAGGTTGCAGTAGGCATAGACGGTACCGGTCTTGGAACCGCCGGCAAAAAACGTCGCGGGCTTCATGCCGGGCTCAAGGTAATGGACCTCTAAGCGGCCCTCGGCCTCAAGGGCGATCCACTCAATATAGTGCTCGGGCAGGCTGGGGTGCTCGACCGAGCCAACGCGTGCGCGAATCACGTGACCGTCGCGCTCGGTCTCGACAACAGGCACGTGCTTCTCGTGCGCCGCGTCCTCAGTGTTTGCGGTCAGTTCCGTGCAACCGGCAGGGGTTGCAACGTCGTTGCCAAGGGCGGCAATGAGCTTACCGTCGGGGTCCTTAAAGAATTTCGCCATGATGTTCTCCTTTGCTGACGTGCCAATGTTCTTGATGGTTCTTATGCCCAAAGGCAGACAAACCATCCACGGCATTGCAAATGAACACATAACGGGCGGGGACGATGGGGCAGCGTGTGCCATCCGCCCTGGCGGCCCCACCCGAGCGGGTTAGCGCCCGTCGCCGCCCAGCAGCGCCAGAACATCTTCGCGGGTAAACAGCGCCGACGAGATGCCGTCGCCGCCGAGCACGCTGTTGACCAGGTCGCGCTTGGACTCCTGCATCTGCATAATGCGCTCCTCGATCGTGTCCTTGGCGATGAGCTTGTACACGGTCACGGTATGTTGCTGGCCAATACGGTGCGCGCGGTCGGTCGCCTGGTCCTGCGCTGCCACGTTCCACCACGGGTCGTAGTGGATGACCACGTCGGCCGCCGTCAGGTTGAGGCCCACGCCGCCCGCCTTGAGCGAAATCAAAAAGACCGGAACCTCGCCCGCTTGGAACTGCGCGACCATCTTGGCGCGGCTCTCCTTAGACGAAGCGCCCGTGAGCTTAAGGAAGGCGATGTCTTCCTTGGTCAAGCGCTTACCGATGATATCGAGCATACCCGTAAACTGGCTGAACAACAGGATGCGATGCCCGCCGTCGAGTGCGCCGTGCACGAGCTCCATACACGTATCGAGCTTGGCGCTCCCCGCCTTGTAATCCTCGTAGTGTAGACGCGGGTCGCAGCAGATCTGGCGCAGCTTGGTGAGCTCGGCGAGCACCTTGAGTTTGTCCTTCTTAAACTCCCCAGCCTCGCGGTGCTGCACCTGCTGGGCGATGCGGTCCTGGTTGGCCAGGTAGAGCTTGCGCTGCTCGCCGGCGAGCTGTGCCATGACGGTGTCCTCGATCTTCTCGGGCAGGTCGGCCACCACGTCTTCCTTAACACGGCGCAGCACAAACGGCGACACGAGCGCCTGCAGGCGAGCGGCGCTATCGCCCTCGGCGTGCTCGACGGGGCTCTCAAAGCGCTTGGCAAACGACTCGCGCGTACCCAGAAGGCCCGGCATCAAAAAGTCGAAGATGCTCCAGAGCTCGGACAGGCGATTTTCGATGGGCGTGCCCGTCAGGGCAAAGCGCACGCCGGCAGGCAGGCGCTTGGCGGCGCGCGCCACCTGCGTGAGAGGGTTTTTAATGTACTGGGCTTCGTCCAGCACCACGCGGGCAAAGTCCTGCTCGACGTACTCGTCGATATCGCGCCGCATAAGGTCATACGACGTTACAACCACGTTATGCTCGGCCACGCCGGCAATTTGCACGCGACGCTGGGCCTTGGCGCCCACGATGGCGCACACATCAAGCGAGGGGGCAAAGCGCTCCAACTCGGCAGTCCAGTTGTACACGAGCGACGCGGGACATACCACGAGCGTGGGCTTGGTGTCCCCCGCCTCCACACGCGCCAAAATGTGCGCGATCATCTGCAGTGTTTTGCCCAGACCCATATCGTCGGCCAAGATGCCGCCGAGGCCCAGGTGCTCAAGAGAGCCGAGCCACTGGTAGCCGTCAATCTGGTAGCCACGCAGCGTTGCCTTGAGCGAGGCCGGCACCGTAAAGTCCATCTTGCCGAGCGTGTCCAAGCGCTCGACGGTGCGACGGAATGCGGCGTCGCGATCGGCTTCGAGCGCGGGCGTGCGCGCGAGCATGCTGTCGACAAACAGGGTGCTCGACGCGGGAAGCGACACACCGTCGAGCAGGTCGACGGCATCGACGCCCAGGTCCTCGGCAAGACCAAACGCGGCACGAGCGCCCTCGTCCAGGCGCACGATATCGCCGGACGTAAGGCGAGCGAACGTCTGGTGGCGCTTATACGAATCGAGATAGATGGCAAGGTCGGCCGCTGAAAGCCCGCTCGCACCTAGCTCGACGTCGAGCAGGTTACTCTTGACGGTCGCACGCACCGAAAGCTTGGGCGCAGGACGGACCGAGATCTGGCGCAGGCGGTCGCTGAGCATGACCTCGCCCAGCTCGGACAGGGCGGACAGACCCTCGGTCAGCAGGCAGAACAAGCCCTCATCATCGCGCTCCTCAAACGCCAGACCGCCCTCGTAGAAATCGAAGTACAGAGCCGCTGTATCCATAACGCGAAACTCCGCTATCTCGTCGCGGGGCGGCACGCCGGGGCGTTGCTCTTCGAAGGGACTGCCCGGAGCGCCCAGGCTAAAGAGATCCGCCGACCAATCGCCGTAGGTAACCGTAATCTTGCAGGTCACGAGCCCATCGTCGACGCCAATCGCCATGGCAAAACTCGGCTCGGGCGCCACGGCGTCAAGTACGACAGGCGCGGTCAGGTCGGTGTAGTCGCGCAAGATAGGCAGCGCCATGCGGCAGAACTCACCCACCTGGTCGGCAGCGATATGGACCGGCGTGCGGCAGGGCAACAAGTGCGATAGGAACGGCGTCGCATGTTGGGCAAACGCCGCGTCGGTACGGCGCGCGCGGCGCGTATCGACCAGATAGGCTGCGTCACCTGCGACAAAGCAGTACGTATCGGCCGGCAGGCGCAAGTCGTAGCTGCCCCCCGCCGCCGGTGCAATCTTGGCGGCAAGGAGCGGCGGGCGCTTAGCCGGGACTTCGCCCTCCCCCTGCGGCGACGGCTCGACTGCCACCTCGTAGGATCGGTGCGTCGTCGTCCCCCGCGACCAGGCAGGTTCAAAGGAAATGGTCCGGCCACGCAGCAGGTCCAGCACGGACACGACGGAATACTCGGATACCGGCAATTGACGCTCGGCGACAAAACCGTTGCGGGCAAAGTCATACGACGCCGAGCGCGAGCTCGTAATATCGCCTAGATAGGCGACCGTCATTGCGATAAAGTCGAGCAGCTTTGTCGACACGTCATCGAAAGCCTCGGGCACATGGACAAACGTAAGCTTCTTACCATAGGAGAACGTACCGCCGCGCACATAGGCATCGGCCATGCCGTCGATATCCTTAACCACGTAGGACACCGAACCGCAGCGAATGCGAAACTCGAGCGCCCAGTTAAAGCGATCGGCAAACAGCGGATTGTAGTACGGCACCAGCGAGGGCTCCAGCACCGCCTTGGGCGCATCGGGGTCAATAGTGCTGGCGAACTTGCGACGCATAGCCACGAGTTCGTCCATGCGCGCGTCCGAAAGATCGGAAAGCGCCGCCACAAGGCTCGGGCTCGTGGGGACAGGCGCAGGGAAGGGAAAGTTGGGGTTGACCGAAGATGCGCTAGGCGCGGGGCGTGCGGACTGTTTGGATTGTGCGGGCGGTGCCGTAAACGTGCGGACCGGCGTACGCAGGCCCTCGACAGGCTCGGCGCCACTGGCATCCAGATACGCCAACGCCGTGGCGATGGCGTGCTTGCACATGCCGGAATAGCGGAAGGCAGCGGGGCAATCGCAGTTGTAGTCGATAACCTCGTGCTCGTCCATGTCGAGCGCCACGTGCGTCTTGTACAGGTCGCCGCGCGAGCCGCGCACCGAACCCTCAACCGTCACGTTCTTGGAGAACCGAGAGCCGCTGTCCTCAATCGACAGCACGGCGCCGTTGAGCATGAGCGAGCGCCCCTTCATAAAGGTGCCGCTCAGCGCCGCCTCCTTACGAAGCGCCTGCACAAACGTCCCCTGCGCCATCACTTCCTCCAATCCACCCACCGGATGATTTTTCTGGGACGGGGATTAAAAAAGGCTCTGTTAGACCAGGATTGACATTCCGCCCCGTCATCTTCTTGCGATTGCACAATGGTCGCCCCTTGTCGAATCTGAATCCGGCAAGGGGCGATGCGCCCGAGACCGGA
>RQCP01000008.1 GCA_008668235.1 Collinsella aerofaciens
CGTGCTGCTGGCGATCCCGCCGAAGTACAGCGTCGCGAGCGTCATGGGCTACCTGAAGGGGAAGAGCTCGCTGATGATATTCGACAGGCACGCCAACCTCAAGTACAAGTTCGGCAACAGGAAGTTCTGGGCGGAGGGCTAATACGTGTCCACCGTCGGCCTGAACGAGGCGACGATCGCCAAGTACATCAGGGAGCAGGAGTCCCACGACATCGCGCTGGACAAGCTGAGCGTGAAGGAGTACGAGGACCCCTTCAAGAGGAGGTGATCCTGCCGGTTCGACCGGCGCGCCACGGGTCAAGATGCACTAGGCCTGGACGAAGTCCGGGCCCGCGCCTTTAGACGCGAGCCCGGGGCCCGTGGGTTATACCCTAAGAGCAAACCACCCTTTTTAAGGGTGGTTCTGATTCTCGTAGTTCATCTTGACCACGGGTTCATTTCAGGCAGGCGACGTTGCTATGGCCCCTCTTTGGTTTTCGATGTTGTATAAGGCAATCGCAATCGCCTTGAGCTTCTTTAGGGAACTTGAGCAAGAGATATGGCCTGCAGGCGATTGATTAACTCCATTCGTTTTGGTTACAAAAAAATATGCCGCGCGCCTGCGGCATGAAGGAGGGAGATTTCTATGAATATCGTTGTGTTGAGTGGCAGCCCGCGTAAGGGCGCCAATACCGACACCATGGTCGAGGCGTTTGCCGAGACCGCGCGTGAGGGTGGCAATACGGTCGAGGTCGTCCGCGTTGCCAGCAAAAAGATCGCCGGCTGCTTGGGATGCCGGTACTGCTTCGCCCATGAGGGCACCTGTGTGCAGAAGGATGACATGGCCAACGTGATCGAGTCGCTGAAAGACGCAGATATGGTCGTCTTCGCCTCGCCTATCTACTGGTTCGATATCACCGCGCAGGAAAAGGCCGCCATCGACCGCCTGTACGCCTTCGGTGCTACGGGCTTCCCGTTCACCAAGACGGCCCTTTTGCTCGATAGCCACAGCGAGGGCGTCTATGATGCGGCGATCGCTATGTACAAGTCAACCTGCGCGTACTGCAAGTGGGAGGACCAGGGCATTGTCACCATCAGCGGTATGACCGAGCGCGACAGCATGGCCTCCTCGCCCAAGTTGGAAGAGGTGCGAGAGCTCGCTTGCAAGCTCTCTTAAGGCAAGAAGAGCGCATGGCAATCGATGTTGGTGGAAATGCTTGCTGTCCTTACCGAGAGGAATGCTGATTGCCATGCGTTGATGCTTCCGCGGACAATTCCGTCGTGCTAAAACGCCTTCTCGTTCAAGAATTCCCTGAACGCGGGAATGTCAAAGCCAACGAGACCACGCCCGCGCTCTCCGATGACGCCGTCCTCGAGGAGGCGGCGTTTGTATTGGCTTGCGTAGTTGCTGGCGACGCCCATGCGTTTGGCTATCTCCGAGACCCTGCTGGGGCCAGAATCGGGCAGCATCGCGAGCAAAAACTCAATGTCTTTATCGGAAAGCTCCTGATAGGTCGTTTCGAGAATTCGATCGCGCAGTTCCATGCGGGCAAGCAGAGAACCCTGCTGCACATCAGGTGCACTGATTTTGGGCGAGTTCTCCGAAACATCCCATGTGCGATATCCGACGAGCTGCATCATATAGGGAAATCCGTCGACGGCCTTCACGGCATCCTCGAGCGCTTCTGGCGTGATTGAGCGGCCTCCGGCCTCAACGGTTTTGCGGAATGCGTTTGCAATTTCAACGTCAGTGATTCGTCCCAACTGATGATATTGGGAACGCCTGAGGAACGAGACGGAATCGTTACGCAGCAACGCCGATACTTTGTAGGGCAGTCCTGCCATGAGTAGGGCAACTTTTTTACCTTCGCGTACAAAGTGCTGGTAAACAGAGGCAAATTGAAGCATTTCTTCGAGATCGACGGTGACTTCATCGATGGTGATGAGAAGTCCGATGTCATGTTTTTCGAGTTGCTTAAAGATGCCATTCATGCGCGTGCGCCAGTTGCCCTGAGCCTCTTGAGCATATGTCCAATCGATGCCCACTGGGCCAATTTGAACACCGTTTATGCGCGCGTGAGGCTGTGAGAGGTAGCTATCTGCGGCTTCTTTGGTTCGCTCGATAATATCTTCGAGCATGCCTGGCATGGCGGAGACATTTGCTGCGATCCAGTCGTGTTCAAGCGCCGTTTCTGAAAGGAGCGAGAGAAGCGCCGTCTTGCCCGTTCCCCTTGCGCCAGTAAAAATGGTCGACAGGTTGGGATCTCCCGGGCCGTTGATAAAGCCACGGTTGATGTCACGCAGGATATGCTCGCGACCCGCTAGAAAGGGAGGGACGCTTCCGAACGTCGGGGTAAAGGGGTTCTTGCTGTACTCCATGGTAGCTCCTTTGCAAGTTTTGCTAATTTTTGCAAGTTTTGCTAACTTTTGCAAGTTTTGCTAACGACTGACCAAAGGGCATCGAAGCAGTGACGCTGACATTTTTTACGCAGAAAAATAAGCAGAAATCAATTTATCTGCGTTAAATAATAGTTGAGAAGAAAAACGACGAGTCCCGGGCGCAATGCCGTTGCGTTCCGGGCCTCGTCGCTTTGCGAAGTATCTAACGATCTCGTTGCCGTCGTCCTAGTCAAACAAACTCGGCATGTCGTTTTCCTTCATGAGGGCGCCAGTGGAGGGTAGGCTCTGCGCGGTGAACTTCTCGGCCGAGACGCCGGCGCCAAGGATCTCCTCGGTCGTGCCGACGGTGGTGACCGAGCGGCCCTTCTTGGCCGTAAAGGCCTGGACGCCCTGCGTGTTGGTGGTCGTCTTGGTCTTGAGCAGCGACGTGTTGAAGTTCATCAGGCGATAGTCGCTCGAGACCAGCGCGATGTCGCGATCTTCCTTGAGCACCTGGGCATACAGCAGCTTGCTGCCGCCGTAGATGGCGTTCTTGAGGCGCTTGCGGTTGGTCTTGGTGACGTATCCGGCAAGTGCGACGCGCACCACGCGGCCGTTCTCAAAGACGAACAGCACGTCGGCCTTATAGTCCTCGGGGTCGATGACCCAGATGACGCTCTCGTCGGGTTCCATCTCAAGATCGGTCGGCAGGTACGAGCCCAGCTGGGCCGACTTGGTGTCCTCAAACGCCGCGACCTTGCATTTGTACACCTGGCTCTTGTTGGTAAAGACCAGCAGCTCGTGGGTGTTGGAGGACGGGAACTCGATAAAGGGTTTGTCGCCGTCCTTGTACTTGAGCGTGGTCGCCTTCTTGAGCACGCGGTCCGTCATCTTCTTAAGGTAGCCATCGCGCGAGAGCATGATGGTCACCGGGTACTCCTCGACCTCGGGCTCCAAGCTTACCTCGATAACCTCATGGGGCTCGATCCTGCCCGTGCGACGCGGCATCACATATTTCTTGTTGACCGCGGCCAGCTCGTCGCTGATGACCTTCTTGATGTTCTCCTCGCTGGAGAGGATCTCCTCAAGCTCGGCAATCTCGCCCTCGAGCTTGGCGATGTCCTTGGTGCGGTTGAGGATGTACTCTTCGTTAATGTTGCGGAGCTTGAGCTCGGCAACAAACTCGGCTTGGGTCTCGTCGATGTCGAAACCCTTCATAAGGTTGGGCACGACCTCGGCTTCAAGCTTGGTGCCACGGATGATGGCGATGGCCTTGTCGATGTCGAGCAAGATTGCCTCGAGGCCGTGCAGCAGGTGCAGGCGCTCGGACTTTTTGCCCAGGTCAAAGTTAATGCGGCGACGCGTGGACTCAATACGCCATTTGACCCACTCGTGCAGAATCTGGCGCACGCCCATAACACGGGGATAGCCGTCGACGAGCACGTTGAAGTTGCACGAGAACGAATCCTGCAGCGTGGTCGAGCGATAGAGCTTGGCCATGAGTTTGTCGGGGTCGACACCGCGCTTAAGGTCGATGGCGATGCGCAAGCCCGAGAGGTCGGTTTCGTCGCGGATGTCAGCAATCTCCTTGACCTTGCCCTCCTTGGAGAGCTTGACGATGCGCTCGATGATGACATCGGTCTTGGTGGTGTAGGGAATCTCGTAGACCTCGATAATGCGCTCTTCGGGAATCCAGCGCCAGCGGGAGCGGATCTGGAAGCTGCCAAGGCCGGTCTCGATAATCTTTTCCATCTCCTCGCGGCGGTAGATGATCTCGCCGCCGGTCGAGAAGTCGGGCATGGGCATGTACTCGAGCAGATCGCAGTCGGGATCCTTGAGGTAATGCATCGTGGCAGTACAGACCTCGTTGAGGTTGAAACCGCAGATGTCGGACGCCATAGCGACGCCGATGCCCTTGTTGGCCGAGACGAGGATGTTGGGGAATGTGGTGGGTAGCAGGCGCGGCTCCTTCATGGCGCCGTCGTAGCTGTCGACGAAGTCGACCGGATCCTTGTCGATGTCCTTGAAGATCTCGGCGCTGATGGGGGAGAGCTTGGCCTCGGTGTAACGCGAGGCGGCGTAGCTCAGGTCGCCCGAATAGTACTTGCCAAAGTTGCCCTTCGACTCCACGAAGGGCGCAAGCAGCGCTTCGTTGCCCGTCGCCAGACGCACCATCGTCTCGTAGATCGCGGCATCGCCGTGCGGGTTGAGCTTCATGGTCTGGCCCACGATGTTGGCGCTCTTCTGGCGCTCGCCCTTGAGCAGACCCATCTTGTACATGGTGTAGAGCAGCTTGCGGTGCGAGGGCTTAAAGCCGTCGATCTCGGGGAACGCACGCGAGACGTTGACGCTCATGGCGTAGGGCATGTAGTTGACCTCGAGCGTCTGCGTGATCGGCTGATCGGTGACCTCGGAGTGCAGGCCGATGACGTTCTCGGCGTTAACCTGCTTTTTCTTTGGCTGGTTCTTCGTCTTCTTCTTTGCCACGATATCCTCTTGAACTTCTTATGAGCCGTCGTTATCGATTTGCTGCTACTGCAGGTCCAGCTGGTCCAGGTATTCCTTGCCGTGCTCGGAGATATGGCGCTTGCGGCCTGCCTCGTCGTTGCCCAGCAACAGGTTGAACATGGTCTCCATCTTGGTGACGTCCTCGGGTTCAACCTTGATCAGGCGACGTGTCTCGGGGTTCATGGTGGTGAGCCACATCATGTCCGGATCGTTCTCACCAAGACCCTTGGAGCGGTTGATGGAACACTTCTGGTCGCCGATCTCTTTGAGGATGCCGTTCTTCTCGAGCTCGGTGTAGGCAAAGTAGGTCTTTTCTTTGCAGTTGATCTCGTAGAGCGGCGACTCGGCGATATACACGTAACCCTCGTCGATAAGTGTAGGCACCAGGCGGTAGAGCATGGTGAGCACGAGCGTGCGGATGTGATAACCGTCGACGTCGGCGTCCGTACAGATGATGACCTTGTTCCAGTTGAGGTTGTCCAGGTCGAAGGCGCCAAGGTTCTTGATGCGCTTGTCTTTGATTTCCACGCCGCAGCCCAGTACGCGCATGAGGTCCATGATGATGTCGGACTTAAAGATGCGCGGATAGTCCTCCTTCAGGCAGTTGAGGATTTTGCCTCGGACGGGCATGACGCCCTGGAACTCGGCATCGCGCGACGTACGAATGGCGCCTGCTGCCGAGTCGCCCTCTACGATATAGATCTCGCGACGGCTCTTGTCCTTGGAGCGGCAGTCGATGAACTTCTGCACTCGGTTGGCCATGTCGGTCTTCTGCTGCAGGTTGGTCTTGATGCTCTGGCGCGTTTTCTCGGCATTCTCGCGTGAACGCTTGTTGATGAGCACCTGCTCCATAATCTTATTGGCGGCGTCCTTGTTCTCGATCAAGTAGGTCGAGAGGCGCTCCTTAAAGAAGGCAGTCATGGCCTGCTGGATAAAGCGGTTATTGATGGCCTTCTTGGTCTGGTTTTCGTAGGACGTTTGGGTGGAGAAGCAGTTGGTCACCAGCACCAGGCAGTCCTGGACGTCTTGCCATTTAATGCCGCTCTCGTTTTTGTTGTATTTGCCCTGTTGCTTGATGTAGGCATCGATGGCGCTAGTGAGGGCGCTGCGGGCGGCCTTCTCGGGCGAACCGCCGTTCTCGAGCCAGGATGAGTTGTGGTAGTACTCCTGCATCGTGAAGGTGCGCGAGAAGCACATGCACGCGGTGATCTTTACGTTGTAGTCGGGCAGGTCCTCGCGATCGCGACCGCGACGGTCGGCCTCGATAAAGAAGGGCTCGGTAAGGTAGTCGGTACCGACCTTCTCGAGCACATAGTCCTCGATGCCCTTGGGGTAGCAAAAGTCCTCTTCGGAAAACTCGCCATCGTCGCCCTCAATGCGCAGGCGGAAGGTCACGTTGGCGTTGACCACGGCTTGACGGCGCATGGTCTCGCGATACCAATCGTGGGGAATGCTAATCGAGGTAAAGACCTCAAGATCGGGGCGCCACTTGATGGTGGTGCCGGTGCGGTTCTCGTCGCTGGGCTCAATCTCGAGTGCCTTCTTTTTGGCACCGACGACCTTGCCTTTTTTAAAGTGCAGGGAGTACTTGTTACCGTCACGCCAGACGGTGACGTCCATGTACTCGGAAGCGTACTGGGTCGCGCAGGAGCCCAGGCCGTTGGTGCCGAGCGAGAAGTCGTAGTCGCCGCCCTGGTTGTTGTTATACTTGCCACCGGCGTAGAGCTCGCAGAAGACGAGCTCCCAGTTAAAGCGCTTCTCGGAAGGGTTCCAGTCGAGCGGGCAGCCACGGCCATTGTCCTCTACCTGGATAGAGCCATCGCGAAAGGCGGTAAGGGTGATGAGCTTGCCGTAGCCCTGGCGCGCCTCGTCAACGGCGTTGGACAAGATCTCGAAGGCGGCATGCGCGCAGCCGTCGAGCCCGTCCGAGCCAAAGATGACGGCGGGGCGCAGGCGTACGCGCTCCTCGTCCTTGAGCTGGCGGATACTGTCGTTACCATAGTTTGCGGTGTTTTTTGCCATACTCGCTCTCTCGGTGCTCCTTTGCTGCGTTTAAGTCATATAGATAGTCAAGGTAGCATAGCCCAGCCCACAGACGATTCCACCCAACACGAAATCCATCGAACAATCGTTCGGAGTACGAAGGAGATTCATTTACTCGGACAAAACCGAGTCGGCTCTGTCCGAGTAAGTTTGAATAGCGAATCGAAAATGGTATGTCTGCATGGCGATGACAGACATGGTTTTCATAATGACAGATATAGTTGACATCCTTTGATGGATGCAATATATTTCTGTCATGTTGCAACGGATATTTGTCCATTACCACGAAAGGAACTTTATGCCAGGTAAGAAAAACCTTCGCATGAAGGCGGCGCGCGCGGCGGCTGGCCTTTCGCAAGCCGACTTGGCCCAAGCCGTGGGCGTTACGCGCCAGACCATCGGCCTGATCGAGGCGGGCGGCTACAACCCCACGCTCAATTTGTGCGTGGCAATCTGTAAAGCGCTACGCGTTACGTTGAACGACTTGTTTTGGGAAGACGAGAGCGACGTCGACCCTGACGCTCTTTAGGAGTTCGCTATGAAATTTGAAGATTTAAAACTCGTGCAAAAGTGGCGTGAATATGCCGGCCCAAAGGACGAGCGCCTGGAGGCTGAGAGCGCGAAGATCTACAAGATTGGTTTCGTGCTGCTTTCGTTTGGCATGTTGATGATCTTTTTCTACCAGTTTATAGCTCGACAGGTTGCGTGGGTTCACAGCGACGCCAGTGAAATGCCGTATGGCTTTGCAACGCCGTTCGAGGCAGCCATGTATTTGTGGCTCGTTCTCGTGATGTTGATTTGCGCAGGACTGCAAACGCGGAAGGGCTATGTCGATACCAATCGTTTTGGGCAAACCGAGCATCTTCCTGTTGGATATTTCCTGCTTGTCAGCGGCCTTAGCGGCGCCGCGTTCGCGCTTGTTATTGCTGCAATGCGCTGTATCGCTGAGGCGCAGATCGTACCGCTCGAAAGCGTCTTTTGGTTGGCGAACCTGGCCACGGGCGTGTTCTGCGGTGCGACGATTTTCGCGGCCACGTTTGCTGCCCTGTGCGCAACGTTTTTCACGGCGAAAAGACGCCGTGCCAAGCTCGAGGCAGGACTCGACTCCACTGACGATATCTAATGCGTAATGGGCCGGCTCTGGGTATCCAGAACCAGCCCTTTTTGATGTTCGATGAGCCGAGTCGGCGTCTCTCACAAAAGTAACTAGGGGCTAGCGAGGTCTATCCGAATTGGCCTCATTGGCGGTGTCGGTTTCGAGCGCCGTGCGGCGGGTGCTGTAGGCGACGAGGCCGGCGCCAGCCGCGGCGAGTGCTGCTGCGGCTGCCGTCAGGGGAGCGTTGGCATCGCCCGTGCCCGCAAGCGCGCCCGCTTTTCCGGAGCGCTTGTTATTGCCGTGGTCCTTGCCACTGCCGGAGCTGCTTCCGCCGGAGCCGCCGCCCTTGTCAGTACCGCCGCCACTCGAGCCACCATCGCCGTCTGCTGTCATCGGGGCGTCGTGAAGTCCTATCGTATCCGCGCTGCCGCATACGCCGACCTGAACTTCCGAGCGCTCGCATGCTGCGTCGGGCACATGAAGTTCGTGCAGCACGGCACCCAGCGCCGAGTTTGCGCCCGGTCGAATTTCCTCGAGCGTTACAGGATCGAGCGCCACCAGATTACGCGCCTTCGCATACAGCGTTACGCGTTTGCCCACTTCGTCGCTCCAACTCTCGGGAATGGCGAAGCTCATGCGGAACTGTGCCGTGCAACCCGGTGCCAGCACGGCGTTGCCGTTGTCGGCTACCAGCGGGTGCGTTGCAAAACGTGCGCCCAGCGTCTCGAGCGCGTACTTCACGTGTGCCGTATCGTTGGCCGAAGCGTCCTCGGCAAGCTCTGGATCGTAGATCGAAGCCATGCGTGCGTTCACTCCGAATCCGATGGATGCGCTGGAGAACGGCTGGCTGGAGCCCTCTCGGTACAGATCGATCGTGCCAGCGGTCAGTAAGGTGTTGCCGTCGTTTCGCACCGTGACCATGAAGGATTCGCCTGCTGCTCCGGGCACCACCGCGCCCGAGGTAGCAACGGCGCCCGTCGGAGTGGCACACGCCACCAAGGGCACTTCGATGTCGTGCAGCTCTGCCTCGCTCTTCTCCGCGCTCACAATGTGCGTGGCGAGCGCGGAGAGCATGCCTCCCGACGTCAAAAATGTCGTTATCTGATCGACGGGATGGTCCGGCTCGCACATCACAAACGGCTCCGTGAACAGATCGCCCGCCAAGGTGCTGGCGAAGATGCGGAAGTGCTTGCCCATCACTGCAACCGGGTTGCCTTCTTCGTCGTAGGTTTGTCCCACCTTGCCATCGGTGTTCTCTACATAGAGCACGCACCTGCCGTTGTTGCTTACGCTAAACGATGCCGGGCCACAGCCTGCGGCACCCACGGGCTGCGTTGCAAATGCCGATGCGCCTCGCGTCCACGTAACATGCTGCAGCTGCTCGTTGACAGTTGCCAAAAAGCCCGTGTGCTGCGGCCACGGCACCGCGTGGGGTACTGTGGCATCTGGCGACATAACGCCCCAGCCCGCGATGGACTGGCCGATCACGGCGTACGATGCGCAGCCGCAACCGTCTGCGGTCTCGTATGCAACGGGCACCACCATTTTGCCGTTGATATTCTCGGGCTCACCCAGCTCGATACTCGACGGTGCTTGCGGAAAGCGGAGAACTTGGCAGAACGTCAGGCTGTCGCCCGAAATGTCCGACCATAGGGTAAAGCACTCCAGCGCAACCTCAGCCTCGCTGCCGAGCGCCTTTTCTGCGGTGGTCCCGCGGCGGTGAAGGTAGGCACCCGACAGGCGCCCGTCGACCAGCGTCTTGCCCACCGTGATACGCGGGCACTGCAGGCAATGGTAGCCATCCTCCTGAAGGCGGCCGCGCGAGATGCTGCGCCACGACGTGTGCGACATCACGCGAACTCCGTCGTTGCTGATGCGCAGACGCACAACGGACAGCATGCCGGATGTGCTCGCCGTATCGAAATGGGTGTTGTCGCCGGCGGGGCGCTCGCCCGAGACCAGCAGCACGTAGGCGTCTTGGTTTCCCCTCCCGTCTGTATATTCCACCACGTCGAAGTCGTAATCGAATATGCCGCTGCGCTCCACGTCGCCCTCGCCAAACCCAAGGGGGAAGTCCACGGGCGTGGGAGCGGACCACGTGCCGTTCGTTTTTGTATGCACCACCAGGCGCGAGCGACCATTCTCGCCGTAGCGCACCGAGGCGATACGGAACAGGCACTCCACGCCGGCGATCATCGCCAGCTTCATGTGGGCTTCGCTGAGCACGCCAGCAAACAGCACGTTGTCGCTCGAGGGCTTGATGCCGCCACGCTCGTCCTCCGATACACCAGCAGAATTGGCGTTGGGGTCCGCAGCGGCGTCCTTCGCCTGCCCGATATAGGTGTACTTATACATCGGCGCGGCGTTTTCGTCGTTCTCTATCAGTGCATGGACGAAATGCTCGATCTGTCCCGTGTCGTCGCTTTCTGCATCCGCCTCGAGCTCAATGCGCGTGACCGCTTGATCCCAATCGCGCACGACGGGCGCGACGTTTACGACAGCGGCCTTAACCTCGGCGCGTGTGAGCAGCTCGGCGTTGGTGACGATGGTGGCCGATGCGATAAATTGCGGCACGCCGCCCGCCTCGATGTTGCTGGGCGTGCCGAAGCGGGCATCCAACGTGTAAGGCGTATCTCCACCCAATGCGAGCTCAGAGCGCTGGAGCACATACTGGTTGCCATTGTTCACCGACATATTCCACGAATCGAGGAGTGTGGGCCACGACCCCGACCAAGCCTTGGTGGTCCACTTGAACATTACGAACTGGAGTATCACATCGACATCGACGTCTGCACCTACGCGCAGTCGCGGAAGCTGGTGTCCATCTGCCTTCTCGTACCCAATGAACAGCGTGAGGGATGCGGCGCCGCGCACGGCAGACGAAGCGACGCCTGCAACGCCGGCGCCAAAGGTGACGGCAAGCCCGATCTGGATGGTGAACGAGCCCGAGGTGTTTGAATAGTCGAGCGAAATGTTTTTAAAAAACGCCGCGCCGCTGCCGTGCGTGTGGGCACCCACGGCGAGCGCCAGCTTCGCCAGCACCCAGGGGTTGACGTTTAGGAAAAACGGCACCGGTCCTAGGGTAAACTGCTCGGTCCAATTGAGGTCGGTTCTTACTTGAAAGAGTGCCTTAATATTGCCGTATGCGGGGTCGTTGTTGTTACCCCAGGTTTTGCCCACCCAATCGTAGGCGAGCGAGCCGTACAGCTGTGTGGCGATATCCATCGTGAACAGCAGCGTGCAATGGTGGCGAAGGAGCTTAGTGTTTCTTGGATCGGTTCCCGAACCGGCACTCATACTCTTGTACTGATTCCACTTCCCCTCCATCTCGTCGAGGTAGCGGTTTGCCTGCTTGGCACCCGACTCGCGCGGTGACTTCTTCCAGTACTCCGGATCCGGATTGCCCGAATCGTTCATGTAGCCGACCGGTTTGTATCCTCCGCCAAACAGCACGTACCCAGCAAACGAGAAATCGAACAAAATGGGGAACGAGGGCATCCAGCACGTGAACTTATTGCCGCCGATGCCGGGAAACGCCGCCGGGAAATCAAACGGAGTGATCTCTTGGTCCATGGTAGTGGGGACGATAGTGGTCGATCCGGATTCCGCCTTTGCCGCCGGCGCGGTAACAACGGCCATAGGGGATGAGAGCGTGTAGGTTTTGCCCTGGTAGTCGAGGACAAAGCGCAGCTTGCACCCTTCTTCCAGAAGGCCCGAAGCTGCATCGAGGAACGTGTCTTCAAGCGTGAACGTTGCCAGATTATCCGCACCCGATGCGCTGGCCTTGACTTGGCCAATCTGCGTGAAGGTTTCGGGTGAGCTGCCCGCGGCAGGCGTCACTTTGTTGATGCGCAGCGTTGCCTGTCCACCCTGTGGCAGATGTGCCTGCACGGTAAAGGCGTGCGTATCGGGCTGCTCGTTTGCCGTGTCGTCCTTCGGCAATGTCATGAACGTGGCTTCAGCGTACTGGATGTCCCATTCGTCGAATGTGAGCTGGCGGAAGTACGGCTCGCCGTCGGAAAGCGGACGCGTGGGCGCGGTTATGGCGGTGCCGCCCTGGATACGCGCAAGGGGAATCTCGACATCACGGTAGCCCGCCATGCTAATGGAGATGCCGCCGTTAAAGTCGTACGCGTCGAGAAGCGTTGCCTCGTCCACGTAGCCTTCCGAAAGAGGCGCGACCTCAAAGATGGCTGTGCCCTCGTCGTCGGTAGTGGCGGAGAGCTGCTTGCCCGCGGCATAACGCGACACGAGCGTGACCTGGGCACCCGTGATGGGCGTATTCTTGTTGGCGACGTCGACCACGACCACACCAAACATGGTGCGCGAGAGAACGAGCACCCTGAAGGGGTCTTCTTCGTCGGCATAGGCTTCGGTGGGCGCGAACGGCAATATGAAGGCGTTTGCGTTTCCCGGCACGCGCGGCAACATAATGCTCGCCAGCGAGGATGCTCCGGCAACAAGTAACGAACGGCGATCAAGCATCTTTGGCTCCCATCCCGCAAACATCGGAGGAAATAATCCTATTTTGCGAGAAGGTGCCCCGTGGCGGTAGTGCCGTTCCATGGCCAAAATGTCCAATTTGAGTGCGCGAAATCGCCAGGCCCCCGGAGCGCTTTCGATACGCCGGGCAGTCTGGCCGCTAGCGCAACATGTGGGCAATCAGCTCGGCGCGAGTTCCGATACCAAGCTTGGCATACACTCCTGATAGGCGGTTTTTAACGGTGCCCGGCGATACTCCCATGTGGCGTGCGATTTCGGCGTTGGTCCATCCGCGGCAGGCGAGCATGGCCATGGTGAACTCCGTGGTCGTTAAATCGTCGGCCACGTCCTCGCCCGAATCGGGATTGTGGATGCGCCGCCAGCCGTAGCTGAAGCGGTACGTGATCTCGATGATGCGAGCGAAATCGTCGGGGTATTGCGATTTTAAGCACGCCTCGATAAGCCCCTGCAAAAGGCCGTGGTGCTCGCCGATGAGCTCGATAAAGCCGTCAGGGCGCGCAATGTTCCAAGCGGTTCCGAAGTGTGCCTTTGCGGCGTCGATATCCTTGAGGCTCATGCATGCCATGGAAGCCGACAGGTGCAGGAACAGCTCCGAGATGGGATAGCTTCCCTGTTTCATGATCAGGGCGTTTTCCGCCATGCCCAGACTACGGCCATATTCGCCGCGCAGGTACAGGGCATGCGCCATCACGTAGCTGGCGAACAGGCGCAGGCCTTCGGGCAGATGCGCCGCAAGCGGATAAAACTCTTCGGCGGAATACGGGGAAGGCAAGTGTAGCAGGACGCTCGCGGCCGAGGCGAACAGGATATGCGTGGCGTGGACGGCGGGCGATTCCTCGTCAGTTGGCGTATCGAGGATGCCCGCAAGGCAACGGCGGGCATCGGCGATACGGTTGAGCGACAGACTGGCATATCCGCAGATAAGGCATGCAGAATAGCGCAGTGCGGGGTCGGTGGCGTCAAGATAGGGGCGCGCCGTCTTGGCAGCGAGCGTGGCCTGTCCGCGAAAGTACAGCGCTTCTGCCGTGGCGATGGCGCGCGAATCGGGGTCGGAAATGCCTGCAACCGCAGCGTCAATCTGCCCCGGCACAAAGGCGGTGCACATCAACGGCATGGGAATGCGCGGGTAGCCATCGCAGTCCATCTTCCATCTCCCAACAGCTGGCAACAATTGCAGCAATTGTACTCCTGTTGCTCGGGACTGGAATTTGTGGGTATCGCCTACGATTATGCCGAACGTATAAAGGAAGAGTCTATTGGCGATGCTTCCAAGGTGGCTACCGAAGCCTATCTGACCTTGGGATATAGAAAAACTGCCACCCCTGCAAAAAGCTCTGCCGCAGCGATGGGAAACGCATCTTCTGGGCATTCCGGCGTCTCCAGCCAGCGCTGGACTGCTGCTGTCGCCTGCGCGTTGGCGAGCGGGGCGTGGGGACCGTCCGGCGACCAGCGGTGACGGGCGAGCCCTGCCGCGTACGTGGGACTCCATCGGCGTAGACCCATGACCCCCATGGCATCGGAGAAGTTCACCATGGCGTCCAGGACTTTACCGTCCGGCACGTCCAGCCTAGCGGCTCTCTTGAACCCAAGGTTGAAAGGGGGCGTTGTACAAGGCGAATGGGGCCGAGTGGAAGTGGATCAAAAGAGCGTTACTTGACGTTTCATGCATAATGCCAACCGCCCCGCGACATCACGTTCGCAGCGCGCAGGGGCCGGAGAATCTTCGCGATGAGAGTTGACGTCTAATACCTTGCATCGTATAGTGTGTATAGCATAGTATATGACGAGAGGAGGTGTGCGGATGGAGGCACAGATGAAGCGCGGCTTCCTGGAGGCCTGCGTGCTCGCGGCCGTCTCCGGCGAGGAGTCCTACGGCTACCAGATCGTGAAGGACGTACCGGCGAGCATGGGGCTCACGGAGTCGACGCTCTACCCGCTGCTCAAGCGCCTAGAGAAGGCCGGGTGCATCACGGCGCGCTCCGCCGAGCACAACGGGCGGCTGCGCCGGTACTACCGCATCACGGACGACGGGCGAGCACGCATCGAGGAGTTCCTGGCCGAGTGGCCGTCCGTACGGGAGATTTACGCATACGTTGAGGGGGCGCACCATGACGCGCGATGAGTTTCTGGGCCGGTTGGGCGAGCTGCTCGCCTGCCTGCCGGCCGAGCAGGTGGAGGAGACCAAGGCGTTCTATGCGGAGGCCATCGCTGACCGCATGGAGGACGGTATGAGCGAGGAGGAGGCCGTGGCCGCCATGGGCACACCCGGCGAGGTGGCGGAGGTCACGCTCGACGACCTGCCCGCCGTGCCGCGCGCGATCGCGAGGACGCGCCGGCGCAGCACCACGCTGCTGTGGGTGCTGACCATCGTGGGCTCCCCGGTGTGGGTGCCGCTGCTCGCCGCCTTCGCCGCCGTGGCCGTCACGGTCTATATCTGCATCTGGCTGCTGGCACTCTGCGTGTGGATCGTCGCGGCGGCACTCGGGGGCGTGGGCGTAGTTGAGCTCCTGCTTGCCGTAAGCGGCGTCACCATCGGCCACTTCCCGTACGCCCTCGCCTCGGCGGGCGTGGGGCTCGGCCTCGTCGGCGTGGCGCTCTTCGTTGGTGCTGGCGCTTGGGCCGCCTCAAAACAAATTGCGCGCCTTTCGGCGCTCTGGGCGAGGAAGGCCGCCTCGCCCTTCTGGAAGGGCAAGGGCGAGAAGGGCGGCGCTGCCGCGCATCTCGCGGCGTAGAAAGGAGTGAGTACCATGACCAGCGCGAAGAAGATCTACCTCGCCGTGGCGGGCGGGCTCGTTGCCGCGGGTGTTGTCCTCGCGGGCATTGGCTTTATCGCTTCGGGCTTCGACCCGGCCGTGTTCACAACCCATATCGACACGCGCGACAGCACCATCGTGCTCGGCGGCGTCGAGGTGGACGACCCGATGGGCCTCCCCCTCATCGAGCAGCTCGCCAATCTGGGCGAGATCGACACCTCCGGCGTCGCGGATCCCGCCGCGCCCTAGGCGCAGCGAGCCCGGGCGCTCTGCCCGCCAAGCTGCGTAAGCCGGCGAAACCCGAACCTCAACCTCTACGCAACTGGCCCCAAGCCTGCGCCGATTCGCTCTCGGCGCCGCGCGGGGGCCCGTGACGCATGCCCAAAAGGTATGAGGAGAAAGGAACGCGATGACGACAACCACGCCCTTCCGCCTTCATGGGGCCACGCAGGACCGGAAGCGACTGGGCCGTGCGGTGGGGCTGTGCTTGGATTGGCTACACTGATATGGACAGTTCCGTGAGGGGCGCGAGAGACGGGACTCTGGGGAGATCTTCGAGGAGGAGTGTCTCGACTGGAAGCGCGGGTTCAGTGGAGCAGGAACCTAATCTCTGTCTCTCCTGCTTTTTTGATTTGTTGAGAAGCCGGCATTTGGGGGCATTTTGGATAGCGAACAGTTCAAACAAGAAGCTGAGAAAATAGAACAAAGCCTGAGTGCCTTGAGAGTCGCCGAGCGCAATGCAGTGATTCCCTTCATGAACGGCGACTTTACCCAATGGGATCTATATCTGGCATCCTCCTCTGAGTATGCGATGAGACTGATAGACGGATTCATCTCCATGCTCGAGTCGAGGAATCTTGTTTGCGTCGCCCAGCTTCTCCGCGCACAGGTTGGAGTCTGCCTGCGGACATTCGCATTATTCGCCGCCGAAGACCAGGATGACTTTCTCAAGCAGGTGTTTCAAGGTGTGCCTGTGAACAAGCTGAAAGATTTCTCGGGTGAGAAGATGTCCGATGGAAGACTTCAAGACTTACTCGAGAAGTTCGATCCAAAGGTAAAAGATGTATACAAGGTGACGTCTGGATTCGTCCACTTCTCCATTGATGTTCTGCCGAGCATGGGTGTGCCTGGGGAGGGCTATGAGGTCGAGTTTAATTTTGGAGCCGAGCCCAACGAGAGAAACAATGCGCCTCTCTTGGAATGCGGCAAGGCGTTCTGCCACTATGTCGACCTGCATCTCCAGATGCTCCATAAGGTGATTGCTTCGGATGAATGGTATGCCGATCGATTCCGTATCGATTCCGATGGTCCTGCAGACGAGGCCTCGAAAAGCGAGAAGGTGTAGGTCGAACGCATTGACGCTGCCTTGACAGCATCCCGATATGATAACGAATGGGAGGTTCCCTGCGAAATGTGCGCCTCTGTATATTCTCGCTAGGACGCCCTCGACCGATAAGGCATCGTTGAGTTCAATTTGAGTTCAGCTCGGGTGCCTGAAAATCGCCCAACTCTGATAAAAGGGGAGACGACGGTACACCACGTAGACGTGAGGCTATGGAAGTGCACGATTTGATTATATTGGCGCGCTAAACCGCCCCGCTGCCCAACTTGAACTCCGCTCACGCGTGTATGGGGCTGCGAGAGGTAACGGCCTGCGGCCTCCTTTGTGTGCTCGATGATATCTTCGAGCATGCCGGGCATGGCGGAGACATTCGCTGCAATCCAGCCGTGTTCAAGCGCCGTTTCGGATAGGAGCGAGAGGGGGCTGTCTTGCCCGTTTCCCTTGCACCCGTAAAGATGGTCGACAGTTTGGGGCCTCCCGTGTCTTTAGCTTTTACCGCGCTAGATGCCTCATGGAAACTGTTGGACTTTAATCAGACAGACCCAGCATGTCGTTTTCCTCCATGAGGACATCGGCTAAAACCGCAACACCTATGCTTGTTTAAGCAAACCTCCTGATAGTCGTGGAGCTGCTGTAGCCCGACATGCAGGACATCGCTCGGCTTAAACACCGGATGCCGCATCCGCGAAACGAGTTGCGGTGCACCCTGTTCCAAAAGGCTGCCAAGTACCATGGCGTGAGCGTTGGGGTAGCCATCATTCAGCGTGGATACATCCGGATGCGCATAGATCCAGACGATTCCAACGTTCTCGTATTTCCCGTGCAGGTAATCGAAGAGGGCAGGCGACACCATACAGTTGCCGCCGACGGTCACGACTCTGTCGGGGTTTTCTGCCGCAAGCTTCCTCTGCGCATCCTGAATCCCCGCCAGGACTTCGTCCTCGGCATAGATGCGAACTCTCTCCCATTTCTCATGTCCAAGTTTTGGGACGCGTTTCACAATGTCGAGTGGGATTCCTGGACAGTCGGATCACGTGGTGGCCCCCTTTGAGAGGGTCACGAGCATCACGGTCCCGTTCTCGGAACTTTCTTCGACCTCTACCGTGCCACCGTGAAGCGCTGCAATCTCCCAAACGAGCGCTAGTCCGAGCCCTGCGCCGCCATATGCTCTGCTGCGGGATTTGTCTAGACGAAAGAACGGCTGGAAGATGCTCTCTCGGTACTGCTTGGGTATTCCCGGGCCCTCATCTTTGACTCGCAGGATCACGTGGCTGTCGTTGTCGCAGATGGAGACGTTGACAGTCGAGCCGGAGCGGCTGTAACGGATGGCGTTTTCGACCAGATTAAACACCAGCCGGTAGAGGAGCGTATCACTTCCGATTACTAAAGCGTCTCCAGCACAATTGAGGGCTATGCCCTTATTTTCGGCAAGTGGCGCAAGGTCGGTGAGGACCTCTTCGGACAGGGGGCCGAGTTCAACATCGTCCTCGCAAGGAACGCTGCGGAGCTCACTCATCTCAAGCAATACCTTGGTCATTCGAGACATGCGCTCGGTTTGTTCTTGTAGCAGGCCGAGCAGCTCGGCTGTTTCGGGTTGCAGACCGGAGTGCTCGGAGATGAATAGTTCAATCTGTGCTTGCATAAGGGCGAGCGGGGTGCGCAGCTCGTGTGCGGCGTTGCCGGTAAACTGACGCTGTGCAGAGAACCCTTCGCCAAGACGGGCGATCATGTCATTGAAAGAGGCGCTGCATTGTTGTAGCTCGGTGGGCACATCTTCACTGAGTCTGATTTCGCTTAGGTTGTCAGGCTGCACACGCTCAACCTGGGCTGCAAAATCCCGTAGCGGTTTGAGCGCACGGCCGCTCACAAAGTATGTCAGCACGCCGCCAAGGAGTGTGACTCCAGCCGTGATGTACCAGGTTGTCGTGCCAAAAGACTCCTGTGCGTCGTTTACGACGATCGTGACCTTGTCATCGGGGGTCGCTTTCGTTGGGTCGAACGCCTGGGGCGAATCTTCGCCGGTTGCGTTAAAGGCCGAGATGTTACTGCCGATGGCATCCATGTAGCGCATGCCCGTATAGCCGACCAGGCAGTTTGTCAGCACGCATGCTGCACACGTCAGCAGTGCCGTCATGATCGTTATGCGCCATTGCAGCGAAAGCCCTTTCATTCGCCATCCTCCATAACGTAGCCCTCTCCAATCCGATTGCGAATCGGGTCGTATCCCAAAGCGCTGCGTAGCTTTTTGCGGAGTGACGAGATGTGAACGCGGATTGCGTTGCTAAAGCTGTTCACGCTGCTATCCCAAACGTGCTCGATAAGCTCCTCTTGGCTTACCGGACGCCCCTGATTAAGCATCAGGTATTCCAAGATTCCCGTTTCCTTGCGCGTAAGAGATAAAGCCTCGCTGTCCACGGAGGCGATGCGCGCCTTGGCGTCAAAGCGGAGCTTTCCGCAGGTTAAAACTATGTCGCTTTGTGTAAAGCGTCTGAGGGTAAGGCTGCGGATCCTTGCCGCAAGCTCGTCCAGATGAAACGGCTTGGTGAGGTAATCGTTGGCGCCGGCATCGAGTCCAGCGACTTTATCGGATACTTCGCCACGCGCGGACAGAATCAGTACCTTGGTCTCGCAGTCGGATTTCCTAAGTTCCCTGAGCACGGTCATGCCGTCGATATGGGGAAGGTTGAGGTCGAGTACCACGAGGTCAAAGACTTCGACGCCCAGCAGGTCGAGCGCCTCCCGTCCATCGTGGCAGCAGTCGACGCTGTATGCCAGGTTTCGCAAGCTGCGTGCGATTGTGTCACACAGTGCTCGCTCGTCTTCGACGATCAAAATACGCATAAAAGTCTCCTTGCACATTCCAAATCGCGCTTAACACGGATTTTATGGTCGATATGGTCCAATGGTCGCGTAACGAAAGGAGTGGTCAGGTTGTTCAAAGCGGTAAAACCCGTGGTACAGGTCGCTTTGTTGATCGTCGGAATTGCCATGGTGTGCTTTGGCGTTATGCGTGGCGAGGCGGATGCCGTGCTGGCCAAAGCGATTAGGCTGTGCTTGGAGTGTATCGGAATTGGATAAAAGAGAAAACACTGCGTCGCATGTTTTAGCCCGATTTCGCGGATTCATTCAAGCGGCGGCGACGCTCGTCACCAACATTCACCTGCCAAACTTTGCCAAAGGCAGCATCTATCAGGGTGCGGGAAAAACAGTCTGCGTACCTGGGCTTAACTGCTATTCATGCCCCGCGGCATCGGGTGCGTGCCCCATCGGGTCGTTCCAGTCGGTGGTAGGTTCATCCAAGTTCAACTTTTCTTACTATGTTACCGGTACGCTCATTTTGCTCGGCGTGCTGCTGGGACGCTTTGTATGCGGCTTTCTGTGCCCGTTTGGCTGGCTGCAGGAGCTGCTTCATAAGATTCCCGGCAAAAAGTTCTCCACGAAAAAGCTCAAGCCGCTCACGTACATCAAGTACGTCGTGCTGCTGTTTGCTGTGGTAGTGCTGCCTGTGCTGGTGGTCAACGATCTGGGGATGGGAGATCCGTTCTTTTGCAAATACGTCTGTCCGCAGGGCGTGCTCGAGGGCGTCATTCCTCTGGCCATTGCCAATGCCGGCATTCGATCTGCGTTGGGACAGCTCTTTACTTGGAAACTTGTCGTTCTCATTGCCGTGGTAGTGCTGAGCGTTTTGCTCTATCGCCCCTTCTGCAAATGGATTTGCCCGCTCGGCGCATTCTATGCGCTCATGAATAAGGTGTCCTTGTTGGGGATTCAGGTCGACGCGTGCAAATGCGTCTCGTGCGGCAAGTGTTCAAGGGTTTGTCAGATGGACGTTGATGTGGTCCGCGCGCCCAATCATGCCGAATGTATCCGGTGCGGAAAGTGCATCGGGGCCTGCCCCGTCGATGCCATCAGCTATCGCTATGGCCTGGATGTGTCGGCGGAAAAGCTTCCCTTGACCGCCGATAAAAAGTAAACAAGCTTCGACAAAACGGAGGAATGACTATGAAGCTTTCTAAGATTGCGGCCCTGTTTATGGTGCCGGTATTGGCCTTGTGCCTTGTGGCATGTTCGGCGCCCGGTGGCAATGCGAGCGAATCTGCGAGCTCCGATCCTAAGATCGCAGAACTCACTGCGCAGAAGCCGGCCAATGCCGATGAGGCCGCCGAGCTGTATGCGAAGCTCATGCAGAAGGAGAACGAGATCTTTTCGAGTGATAACGCGCTGTGGGAAAAGGTATTCAATGCAGCAAATAAAGACTCGGCAATGATTGAGGATGGCAGCAATTACGGCGATTTCCTGCTCAAGACCATCGACGGCGCTAAGGATGAGTTTACGGCGGATGAGCTTAAGACGCTCAAGGCCGGTGCACAGCAGATCAAGGAGATCGAGGACAAGCTCGAGAGCCTGGAGAAGGAGTTCCCCGGCTGTGGAAGCACGCCGAGCGCAGGCGAGAGCGTCGACGCTTCGACCGCTGGCATGACGGCTGGTGCCAATGCTTCGAGCGAGGCGACGAAGTTCCCCAGCTTTACGGGCAAAGACCTGGATGGCAACGACGTGAACAGCGACGAGCTGTTCTCTAAGAACAAGGTCACCGTCATGAACTTCTGGTTCACTACTTGCAAGCCGTGCGTGGGCGAGCTGGGCGATCTTGAGAAGCTGAATCAGGAGCTTGCCGAGAAGGGCGGCCAGGCCGTGGGCGTCAATTCCTTTACGCTCGATGGCAACAAGGGCGAGATCGCAGATGCCAAGGACGTGCTGAGCAAGAAGGGCGTGACATATAAGAACATCTGGTTCAAGTCGGATAGCGAGGCCGGTAAGTTCACGTCAAATTTGTTCTCGTTCCCGACAACGTATGTCATCGATCAGAACGGCAACATCGTAGGGGATCCAATCGTGGGAGCCATCAGCTCCGCCGAGCAGCGTGCAGCACTCGACAAGCTTATCGACCAGGCGATTGCGAATAGCGAGCAGTAAAAAACGCGTAAAGCATGGCGAGGATCGTGCGCCGCTGCGCGGAGTAGTCCGCTGCCTTTCAAGATAATCTCCACCATATAGAGGTCCCGCTCGGGGCCTCTTCTTTTAGGCGCCGTCCCGTTCGTTTTTTGGCGTGCTTCGTTACATTCCTCACTGGCGCCGGCAAAAAATGGGGATAGAGTAGGACAAACGCGTCGAATACGAACGGCGGGGGAGAGCGGGCAAGTGCGCCCGCGTGGGAGAGGTTGCCGTCCATGTTGGAGCTCAAGAGTATTTGCAAAAGGTACGTTACGCAGTCGTTTACGCAGGTGGCGCTCGATAGCGTAAGCCTGTCTTTTCGCGATAACGAGTTCGTGGCCATTCTGGGTCCCTCGGGCTCGGGCAAAACTACGATGCTCAACGTTATCGGTGGGCTCGATCATTTCGATTCTGGTGACTTGCTGATCGACGGCATATCGACCAAGGACTTTCACGATCGCGATTGGGATGCCTATCGCAACAACCGCATCGGCTTTGTGTTCCAGAGCTATAACCTCATTCCGCATCAGACCATTTTGGAAAACGTGGAGCTGGCGCTTACGCTCACGGGCGTGGGGCATGCCGAGCGTCGCCAGCGTGCGCGCGAGGCGTTGGAGAAAGTCGGCCTGGGCGAGCACGTTAACAAGCGCCCGAGCCAGCTTTCGGGCGGGCAGATGCAGCGTGTGGCCATCGCCCGCGCCCTGATTAATGATCCCGAGATTGTGCTGGCAGACGAGCCGACCGGCGCTTTGGATTCAACGACATCCGTACAGGTCATGGATCTGCTCAAGGACGTGGCGCGCGACCGCCTGGTCATCATGGTCACGCACAATCCCGAGCTGGCGTACCAGTACGCCACGCGCATCGTTAACCTGGCGGACGGCAAGATCACCGACGATTCCGACCCCTTTGATGTAGCAAAGGCCGTGCGTCGCGAGGCTAAGCCTACGCGCAAAACCTCGATGAGCTTTGTGACGGCGTTGGGGCTTTCTGCCCGAAACCTCATGACCAAGAAGGGCCGCACGGCCATGACTGCCTTTGCGGGCTCGATTGGCATTATCGGTATCGCGGCGATCCTGGCGCTCTCCAATGGCGTAAACGGCTACATCAAAAAGGTCGAGGAGGATACGCTCTCGAGCTATCCGCTCACCATTTCCAAGCAGGACTACGACCTGTCGTCCATGATGGGTGGTCAGGGGGCTGCGGATGATGACTCGCCTGAAAATGTGGATTCGTCCGACGACAGTGCCGGCGGCAAGGCTAAGGGAACCGATAAAATTCCCGTGGTTACGGCCGTAAAGGATATGTTTGCGAGCGTTAAGTCCAACGACATGACGAGTTTTAAGGCATGGCTCGATGCCGGTGGCGACGGAATCGATAAAGAGGTCAACGCCATCCAGTACGGCTATGGCGTGACGCCAGTTGTCTATCGTTCGGGTAAGGGCGACGAGAAGCCCGTCCGGCTGGTGCCCAACGCTATGACCGAGGCCATGAGCGGAGGCGCAAGTTCGGCGGCAACGGTGAGCATGGAATCCATGGGAACCTCGGTCTTTAACGAGATGATCGACGACCAGAGTCTGCTCGACAGCCAGTACGATGTCGTCGCTGGTCACTGGCCCACGTCCGCCAACGAAGCCGTGATGGTGCTTTCGAGCCGTGGCACGGTGGGCGATTACACGCTCTACAGCATCGGCGCGCTGGATATCAACGAGCTCAACGACCTGGTTAACAGCGTCATGGCGGCCGACGGTGGGGTCGAAACGCCCGAGACCGGCGCCGACTTTACCTACGACGATGCGCTGTCCACGACGTTTAAGGTGTTGTCGCCGGCCGATGCTTATCGCAAAAACGAAGAGACCGGCATGTGGACTGACATGTCCGGTGACGCCGACTTTATGGCCGACAAGGTTGCCGACGGCATTGACGTGCACATTGTGGGCGTGGTGCGACCTAACGAGACGGCCAATGCGAGCGCGTTGTCTCCGGGCATTGCCTATACACATGCGCTGACTCACCAGCTTATGGAGCGCGCCGCCGATTCGCAGATTGTGCAAGAGCAGCTTACCCACCCCGAGACGGATGTCTTTACGGGCAAGTCTTTCGATGAACTGCAGGGCGAGGCAAAACAGGGCGTGGATCTGGGCAGCATGTTCAGCGTGGACGAGGCGGCGCTGAAGAGCGCGTTCTCGTTCGATACGTCTGCACTCTCGGGTGCGGCCGGCGGTATGGACCTGTCGGGTCTTGACTTGTCCGGGCGGGACATTGACCTTTCGGGCGTTGGTAAGGACATCGACTTCAGCGACATCATGGCCAAAGCGCCAACCCCAGATTTCTCGGGCATTTTTGACGGCCTGGAACTCACACCCGAGCAAATGCAGCAGGTGGGAACACTAGCCAACCAGCTGTTTGAGGGCTTTTTGCGGTCTGATCAGTTTAAGGCGCTGTCGCCCGAAGATCTTAAGGACGCGTCAAAGCTTGCTTCCGCATTCTCGGCGTATCTTGAGGGTGATACGGCAGCCCAGCAAATCCTGGCCCAGCTCAAAGCGCTCGGCGGCGATGCCCTGGCCGAGCGCCTGCAGCAGGCGATGACCGACTATGTGCAAAAGCAGCTGGCTCCGTATCTGCAGCAGGCTATGGATCAGGTGATGAAGTCGATCAGCGATCAGATTGCGGCGATGGTGTCAGCTCAGCTCAGGGCAGGCGCAGCAGGGCTCATGGGCCAGATGGCGACGCAGATGTCGTCGAGTTTTGCTAACCTGGCGAGCGCCATGCGCGTGGATGCGAGTGCCTTTGCTCATGCCATCCATTTCAACATGGACGCCGAGGACCTGAGCTCGCTCATGATGAGCTATGCGAAGGCGTCGAAGCTTACCTACGACAACAATCTGACCACGTTGGGTTATGCGGACGAGGCAGATCCCATCTCGGTCAAGATTTTCCCGCGCGACTTTGAGGCCAAGGAGCGCGTACTCGATCACATCGATGCGTACAACAAGCAGGTCAAAGCCGCTGGCCATGATGATCGGGCAATTTCGTACACCGACTACATGGGCATCATCATGGGTTCGGTGACCGACATCGTGAACACCATCAGCTTGGTGCTCATCGCATTCGTGAGCATCAGCTTGGTGGTGAGCTCCATCATGATCGGCATCATCACGTATATCAGCGTGCTGGAGCGTAAAAAGGAGATTGGCATCCTGCGCGCGATTGGCGCGTCGAAGCGCAACGTGGCCAACGTATTCAATGCCGAGACCTTTATTGAGGGGCTTATCGCCGGTGTCTTTGCCATTGTCGTCGTGGTGGCCGTGAGTTTCCCGGTCAATGCCTGGGCGCTTGCGGCCAAACAGGTCCCCAACCTGATGAGTCTGCCCGTGCAGGATGCGCTGGTGCTCATTGCAATTTCGGTGCTGCTGACGGTTGTTGCCGGCCTGCTGCCGGCCCGTAGCGCATCCAAGAAGGACCCCGTCGAAGCCCTGCGCTCCGAATAATGTGACAAAGGGACAGTCCCTTTGTCACATTGAGACCCTTGCGAAAACGGGGTCTAATTACCGTTCGGCAGGTTAAGAACTCCCTCTCCCCGCTTAATGCTTGACGAAGAGTCCTCTGGTTTATATACCTATCGGTAGGCATATAGGATGTATTGCCGATAGAAATGGAGCAACCATGACTCTCACCACACCAGCCAAAAAAGATTGTCTCCGTGAAAGCGGCGCATTTGCTTGGGTCGTCGTTATTGCGCTCGGCTTAATGTCCGCCGGAACAACTGGCACATATAGCATTATTGCCGGCTCATTCGTTGCTCCAGTATGTGAAGATCTGGGCTTTGACTACACTTCTTTTTCTTTCTATTTCACCGCGATTCTTCTTGGCCTTGCGCTTGGGCTTCCGCTTTTGAGTCGCTTCATTCCAAAAGTAATCGGCAAACCATGGCATATTTGCATTGAACTCGTCCTTATTGCCGCCGGCGCCGCAATGGCGTTCTACACCGAGGTCTGGATGTTCACCGTCTCCGCCGCAGTGATCGGCATCTGCTTTTCGTTTACAACGGGCGTCTGCATGTCCGATGTCATTGACCAATGGTTCAGCAAATCGTCCGGTCTCGCCATCGGCCTCGCTTGGGGCGTTAATTCTCTCTGCACGCTGTTATTGAGTCCTGTCATTACACTGGTCATCGAGCAGCAAGGCTGGCGTACGGGATACATCGTGCTTGCGGCCGTTTCTGCAGCTATGATTTTGCCTGCAAGCGCATTTATCATTCGCCTTAACCCCTCTGATCGCAATATGCTTCCGTACGGAGAGACCGCCTCCGAAACCCATGAGAGCTGCAGCGCCGATGAGCAGGAAGATGTCCTTTCGGGCATGGCACTCCGCGATGCCGCGAAAACGCCGTCTTTTATTCTCTGTGTCCTCTTGCTTTGCGTGGCGCAGCTCACCTGCTGCATGAACCAGCTGTTTCCAACCTATGCAAGCGAGGTCGGTTTCAATCCTATCGTAGGAAGCTTAATGGTCTCGGCAGCTTCACTCTCCGATATCTTCCTAAATCCCTTCGTGGGCAAAACATGCGACAAGCTTGGCGCTATTAAAGCAACGGTCGCATGGACAGGTGTCAGCATTCTTTCATTCCTGCTTCTTATCATTGGCGGAAGCAATGAGACCGTTTCCATCATTGCAGCTGGTGTAAACGATGTCATGTTCGCCATCGTTGGAACCGCAATGCCGATGCTTCTCCTCTCGCTCTTTGGATCACGCGATTTTGGAAGGATCTATTCGATCGTTTGCTCAGCGGGCTATGTCATCGGTGCTTTTGGAATGCCGGTCATGATGAAGGTTTACGGTGTTAGCGCCGGGCGATTTTAGCCGCTAATAGTCAAACGATTTTGACCAATCCCGGTCACCGAATAATGGCCACCGTGCCTCCCCGCCGCCACTACGCTGGTGGTGCCAACACGCCGGCGTTAGGATGACTATTGAGGTGAACGAGAGACACGATGACCTACAGGAAATTATAGACGCGGCGCTCCGGGAGATGGCCGCGGAGGAGGGCGACGGGTTCGACCCGCAGACATGCAACCTCGCTGAGTTCTGCAGTAGGACGGGGCGCACCGGCTCCGGCGCGATGCCGGGAAGGGCCCACGGGTTCAGGGCCCTGCCCCACGGGACCAGCGGGAGGAGGACCGCGTCGGGCGTGCTCGCCGGCCACACCGGCCTGGTGGACGACCTCCTGCGGAAG
>RQCP01000004.1 GCA_008668235.1 Collinsella aerofaciens
GATCCTCGCTGCTGCCCAGGCTGAGGAGGCCGCTAGGAAGGCTGCCGCTGCCGCGGCTGCCGCGAACAAGAACAATTCCTACTCGGGTGGTTCGAGCTCGGGTGGTGGATCGTACGCGCCCGGAACTCCGC
Source organism: Collinsella aerofaciens (assembly GCA_008668235.1). Classification (GTDB taxonomy): domain Bacteria; phylum Actinomycetota; class Coriobacteriia; order Coriobacteriales; family Coriobacteriaceae; genus Collinsella; species Collinsella aerofaciens_K. Next base: position 132 of record RQCP01000004.1, read on the forward strand.
AGCAGAATGCCGGCTCGGGCAAGCAGCAGGCTGTCGTCAACGCGTGCTACTCCACGCCTTCGCCGGGTCAGAACTGGTGCGCGGCGTGGGTTACCAATGTCTTCCGTAACGCCGGCGTTGGCTACTTTGGCGGCAACGCGTGCGACATGTTTAACGCCTGGTGCTACAGCTCCGATCGTTCGGCGCTGCAGGTGGGCATGATCGTGGCCGACTCGTCGCACAGTGGCACCGGTACGCCGGGTCTGCTGTACGGACACGTGGGCATCTATGTTGGTGGCGGCATCGTTATGAGCAACGAGGGCGCCATCACGTCTAAGTCGCTTGACTCGTTCATTGGGTTCTACGGCACTGGCTCTGGCGTGCGCTGGGGCTGGCTTGGCGGTATTGCGCTGTCGTAGCTGCGGTTTGAAGTAAGTTGGTCCGTGGCTGCCCGAAAGGCATTAGGTTGCCTGCTCGGACAGTCCTGCTCGCACGGAGAGCACATTAAGTGCTCTCCGGCTCGTGCGGAACTCGCGATCAACCTAATGCCTTTCGGGCAGCCACGGACCTCTCGGGTCCAATACGTCACACACCGGACTGGTTTATCTGAATTATAGAAAGTGAAGGCCCCTTTCGGGGCCTTCTTTTTATAAAAATTCGCCTACTCGGTGGACTTCGGGTTCTAGGTCTACGTTGAATTGGTCTTTGACGGTTGCCTGGATGTGGCGGATGAGTTCGTCGACGTCGGCGGCGGTGGCGTGGTCGGCGTTGACGATGAAGCCGCAGTGCTTCTCGCTCACCTGCGCGCCGCCAACGGCGTGTCCTCGCAGGCCGGCATCCATGATGAGTTTGCCGGCAAAGTAACCCTCGGGGCGCTTGAAAGTGGAGCCGGCACTCGGCATGTCGAGCGGCTGCTTGTCCTCGCGGCGCTGGCGGTAGTCGTCCATGTCGGCCTTGATCATCGCGGCGTTGCCCGGGGCGAGATTGAAGGTGGCCGAAAGCACGATAAAGCCGTCATCGGCGATGCGGCTCTTTCGATAACCCAGGTTGAGCTCGTCGACATCGAACTCGATGATATTGCCGCTGCCGCGGGTGCCGTCGTCGAGCTGGCGAGCGGGTTTGTAGACGCGCACGGACTCCAGCACATCGGCCATGCAGGCACCGTAGGCACCGGCGTTCATGTAGCAGGCGCCGCCGACCGATCCGGGGATGCCCGAGATGGGCTCCATGCCGGTGAGGCAGGCCTCGGCTGCCGCGGCTGCGACATCGGAAAGCAGCGCGCCGGCTGCCGCCGTGACGTGCGTGCCGTCGATCGTAATGTCGGAGAGGCCTTCGCCCAACGCCACGACGACGCCGCGGATACCCTTGTCGCCGACGAGTAGGTCGGAGCCGTTGCCCACGATGGTGAGGGGCAGATCGCAGCGATAGCAGGTATCGAGCGTGGCGACGAGGCCCTGCTCGGTATCGGGCGTGACAAAGACGTCGGCCGGGCCACCGATCTTAAACGTGGTGTGCTCGCGCATGGGCTCGCTCATCAGCACGTTGTCCTCGCCGGCAACGCCAGCAAGCGCGCACAGCAGGTCCTCGTTAAAAAAGTCGTTCTCGTGCATACGAATATCCGCCTTTTGGTGGTCGTTGTCATCAATCGATTGCAATATACCCCACCCGGACGGATTTGGTGCGCTGGCGGCGATAAAACAGCCGTCTACCGGATTGGTAAAGTGTTTATCACCGAGGTAGAGGGGTGGTCGCTATACTTTCAAGAGATTGCGCGTAAACCTGGAAGGAGCGAGATGGCCAACAAAGTCACCCTCAAGCAGATCGCCCAGGAGGTGGGGCTTTCCCCCTCGTCGGTCTCGCTTGTTCTCAATAATCGGCCCTGTCGCATCTCGGAAGAAAACCGCAAGCTCATCAAGGAGGTCGCGGCGCGCAACCACTATGTTCCTAATCAGATTGCGCGTAGTCTGGTCATGCGCGAGTCGCGCACGCTGGGCCTTATCGTCCCTAACATCGAGAGCCGCTTTTTTGCCTCGCTCGCCGGTAGCCTGGAAAAGCGCTGCCGCGAGGACGGCTATGCGCTCTTCATTACCAGCTCGGGTGGAAGTGCCGACGACGATCTGGAGCTGCTGCGCCAGCTGGTAACGCGCGGCGTTGATGGCGTCTTCCTGGTTGTGGGCGACGAGTTCTCCGACGACCGCGCCCTGCGCGAAGAAGTCAGCCATCTGCCTATCCCTGCCGTGATGGTCGACCGTGCCATTGAGGGGCTCGAGTGCGACAAGGTGATGTTCGACCACGAGATGGGTGGCTACATGGCCACTCGCTATCTGATCGAGCAGGGCCACCGTCGCATTGCCTGCTTGGTTAACGCGCGCCGTTCCAATACGGGGCGTAAGCGACTTGCCGGCTATGAGCGCGCGCTGCGCGAGGTTGGCCTGCCTATCGACGCACGTTTGGAGTTTGAGAGCGAGTACTACATTCCGAGTGCCTACGAGGCCTCGGAGGCGGTGCTCGCAACTGATGCCACCGCTGTGTTCGCAAGTTCGGACAACATTGCCCTTGGTCTGCTCAAGCGCTTACACGAGATGGGGAAGAGCATTCCGGGCGACATTTCGGTGGTGAGTTACGACAACTCGGCCGCCGACGTTCTCTTTGAGCCGGCGCTGACCGCGATTGAGCAGGATCCTGGTATCCTTGCGGAGCATGCTTTTGGCTGCATGTCCAAGCGCCTTGCCGGTAGGGGCGGTAGACGTGCCGAAGAAGTCGTTCTGGAGCCGGCGCTTATCGTGAAGGGCAGCGTGCTCGATCTTACCGAATGTAGCTAAGCGTACTTGTTTGTTTGCATAGATTGCATGCGGAGTGTCCGCTATTTGCCGGCGGGGCCGGGGTGGCAGCCATGTTTTTAGCAAGTTGGGGGGGCCAAGGGACAAACCAACGCCGGCACCCCCGCCCTCCCGTTTTTTTGTACTGTCCTGGCGCCGGGGTCCCCTGCTTGTTTTTTCCCGTGGGGCCCGCTACCTTTATAAAAATTTGTGGGCCACCCCGGCCCCGCCGGCAAATAGCGGACACTCCGCATGCAATC
>RQCP01000055.1 GCA_008668235.1 Collinsella aerofaciens
CCGTCGCAGCGCCTGGATTCGTTTGGCGTGGATATGGCCGAGTCGGTCGCCGGCGAAAAGAAAGGTGGCCTGACGTTCGCGCCCGAGGCCGGCAGCCAGCGCATGCGCGACATCATTAACAAGAACGTGACCGAGGAGGACATGGACCGTGCGGCCAAGGCGGCCTTCGAGGCCGGCTGGAACCGCATGAAGCTCTACTTTATGATGGGCCTTCCCTGCGAGCGCGACGAGGACATTGTGGCCATCGCCAATCTGGCCGATCACGTGCTGGAGCTCGGTCGTTCCGTGGTGCCCAAGGCTCGTCGCGGCTCGATCTCGGTGTCGATCTCGGTTTCGGTCTTTATCCCCAAGGCTGCCACGCCGTTCCAGTGGTGCCCGCAGCTCGACTACGACGACGTCAAGCGTCGCCAGAAGTTGCTTATCACGAGCGTTCGCAACCGTGCCGTCCGCGTGCATTACCACGATGCCGAGACCTCGCTCATCGAGGCCGCGCTGTCCCGCGCCGGTCGTGACATGACGCCCGTCATCATCGACGCTTGGCGCTCGGGCTCTCGCTTTGACGCCTGGGTAGAGCATTTCTCGCTCGAGAACTGGAAGGAGGCTGCTGCCAAAAACGGCATTGACCTCAATGAGCTCGTGCACCTGCCTTACGAGTTGGACTGGCGCCTGCCGTGGGAGCATGTGAGCCCCGGCTGCACGCGCGGCTTCCTCGAACGCGAGTACCGTCGCTCGCTCGAGGGCGTCACGACTCCCGACTGCACCCGCACGTCGTGCACCGGCTGCGGAATCTGCCCCACGCTCCACGCCAAGAATATATTGATGGGTGATCGCGCATGAGTGAGCGCCTGACCGACAACCCCACGCTCTTTAGACTTCGTGTTCGCTATGGCAAGCGCGATCGCCTTAAGTACCTGGGCCATCTCGAAGTAATCCATACCATTGAGCGCATCGTGCGCCGTGCGGGGCTTCCCTATGCCGTCACGCAGGGCTTCTCTCCGCACATGCGTGTGGGCTTCTCTTCGGCGCTACCGGTGGGTACGTCGTCGACCTGCGAGTGGTATGACCTGTTTATGACCGAGTTCGTGGCGCTCGACGAGGCGTTTGGGCGCCTGGCTGCGGCGTCTCCGGCCGATCTGGCGCCCATCGAGGCGGCGTACATCGACGTGCGCACGCCGGCGTTGACGGCGCAGCTCACGCGCCTGTCGTATCGCATCGACCTGCACTTGGATCCCGAGGCGCCCGCAAGCGCCGATGAGGTACGTCGTGCGATCGACACGCTGCGCGCGGACCATGGCATCGACTACGCGCGCGGAAAAAAGAGCAAGCGCTTGGATTTGGATCACACGCTCGTGGACTATGAGCTCACGGCGGGGGAGCGCCCGGACCATTTGGTGCTCATGCTCGACACCCATGCCGACAACGAAGGCTCCATGCGTCCGGAAATTTTGCTTTCCGCTGCTGATGTTTTGTTGCAGGGCTTGACCCCGGGCGTGGATGCACCTATTGTTTCCACCGGTATGCAAGACCTCGTGACCATCTGCTCCTACGATGTCGAGCGTCAGAATCAAGCATGCGAGGACGACGAGGGCCGACTCGTCAGCCCCATACCTGTGCGAACTTGTGGATTTGCTCCACATACTCGTTGACGGGGGTATTTTCGCCTGCTACTATATTCGGCTGTTGCACTAACTGATGCATGAAGGGCAAGTAAACATGTACGCAATCGTTAACACGGGCGGCAAGCAGTACAAGGTCGCCACCGACGATGTCATCACCGTCGAGAAGATCGAGGGCAATGAGGGCGACAAGGTCACCCTGCCGGTCATCTTCCTCAACGATGGTAAGAAGATCGTCACCGATCCCGACAAGCTGGCCAAGGCCAAGGTTACCGCTCAGATCGTTGAGCAGTTCAAGGGCGAGAAGCAGCTGGTCTTCAAGTTCCACAAGCGTAAGCGCTATCGTCGTCTGAAGGGTCACCGTCAGCAGCTCACCAAGCTGAAGATCGTGAAGGTCCAGGCTACGTCCCGCGCCAAGAAGGCTGTCAAGGCAGAGGCCGAGGCTGTTGCCGAGGCTCCCGTCGCCGAGTAGATTACACTCGTAACGAAAGAGTAGGTATACACAATGGCACACAAAAAAGGACTCGGTTCCTCCCGTAATGGCCGTGACTCCCGCGGTCAGCGCCTTGGCACGAAGCGCTATGCCGGCCAGACGGTAACCACGGGCACGATTCTCGTCCGTCAGCACGGCACTCACATCCACCCGGGTGAGAACGTTGGCCGTGGCAAGGACGACACGCTGTTCGCGCTGGTCGACGGTACCGTTGAGTTCCACAAGGGTATCAAGCACAGGGTCAGCGTACGCCCGCTCGCGAACGCGTAATTCACCCTTCATAGAGCACATATGTGGGAGGCACTTGAGTTTTAGGATTCAAGGGTCTCCCTCTTTTTTGTAGGAGGCGATTCTGTTGTCACAGTTCACCGATATCAGCCGCATTAACGTGTGCGGCGGCGACGGCGGAGCCGGATGCATGTCGTTTAGGCGCGAGGCATTTGTCCCCAAGGGCGGCCCCGATGGCGGCGACGGCGGTCGTGGCGGCAATGTCGTCATCCAGGCCGATGCCCAGCTGTCTTCGTTGATCGATTACCGCTTTAAGCATCACTTCCGCGCCGAGCGCGGCACGCACGGGCAGGGTGCCCGTCGTAACGGTAAGAGCGGCGAGGACCTGATTCTCAAGGTCCCTATGGGCACCGTGGTGCGCGAGCTCGACCCCGAGACGCAGACACCGATGTTCGAGATTGCCGACCTGGTGCACGACGGCGAGCACGTCGTCGTGGCGCCCGGTGGTGCCGGCGGTCTGGGCAATACCCACTTTGTGACGTCGGTGCGCCGCGCTCCGGCCTTTGCCCAGCTAGGCGAGCCGGCCGAGGAGCACTGGATTGAGCTCGAGATGAAGCTTATGGCCGATGCCGCACTCGTGGGCTTTCCCTCGGTGGGTAAGTCATCGCTCATTGCGCGCATGAGTGCCGCCCGCCCCAAGATTGCTGACTACCCGTTTACCACACTCGTGCCCAATCTGGGCATGGTGCGTGCCGGCGAATATTCTTACGTCGTTGCCGACGTCCCCGGTCTTATCGAGGGCGCGAGCGAGGGCAAGGGCCTGGGTCACCAGTTCTTGCGCCACATTGAGCGTACGGCGCTCATCATGCATGTCGTCGACATGACGGGCGGTTTTGAGGATCGCGACCCGGTTGAGGATTACCGCATCATCAACCGTGAGCTCGAGCAGTATGGCGCCGAGCTTTCGGAGCGTCCGCAGATCGTCGTCGCCAACAAGTGCGACGCGCCGGGCACGGCCGACAAGATTGCCGATCTCAAGCGCGCCGCGCTCGACGACGGACATATGTTCTTTGCCGTGTCTGCTGTTACGGGCGCCGGCCTCAACACGCTGATGCTTGCCGTGGGCGAGCAGGTGGCTAAGCTGCGCGCCGAGTTGGCGGTCTCCGATGAGCCGGTCGTTCTGCGCGACGATGAGTGGGAGCGCCGTCGCCTGCAGCGTGAGAAGCGTTTCCGCATTGTTCAGGAAGAGCCCGGTGCCTTCCGCGTGGTCGGTCGTGCGATTGAGCGTATGGTCATCCAGACCGACTGGGAAAACGAGGAAGCCGTCATCTACCTGCAGCATAAGTTTGCGCGTATGGGTGTTGACGACGCGCTCGAGAAGGCCGGTTGCCGTGCGGGCGACGAGGTCCGCATTTGCCAGCGCGCCTTTGACTTTGAGGGCGCCGAGGACTTCTCGGAGTACGAGGAGCTCGAGGATGCTGGCGAGGACGTTGCCGTTGAAGCCATTGACGTGGCCGATGCTGCGGATGAGGGCGTCGAGGTTGTCGATGCGGCGGATGCCGCGGGCGATGCCGAGACCTCGGAGGGCGAGTAAGCCATGTCGCTGCGCGGTGGAATCGGTCTGCCCGAGCTTCCTCTAGAGGACGGGCAGGAGTTTAGGCTCGGCATTATGGGTGGCACCTTTGATCCCATCCATTACGGGCACCTGGTGACCGCCGAGCAGGCGCGCGAGTCGCTCGACTTGGACGCTGTGCTCTTTATGCCGGCGGGCTCTCCTGCCTTTAAGCTTGACAAGCCGGTGACGCCTGCCGAGGACCGTTATGCCATGACGGTCCTCGCCACCGCCGCGAACCCGGCCTTTTTGGCGAGCCGGTTCGAGATCGACCGTCCGGGTGTAACCTATACGGCCGATACGCTTCATGCCCTTCGCGACTTTTACCCGCCGCAGGTAAAGCTCTACTTTATTACGGGCGCCGACGCGATTATCGATATTGTGACTTGGCATGATGCCGAACGAATCGCTGAGCTTGCTACCTTTATTGCGGCGACGCGACCGGGCTTTGATATCGATACGGCGCGTGCCCGAATCAAAGAGTCGGGGCTGCCGTTCGACGTGCGCTATATTCAGATTCCGGCGCTGGCGATCAGCTCGACGAACATTCGCAAGCGTGTTGCCCGCGGTATGAGCGTGCGCTATCTTACGAGCGAGTCCGTGCTCGGCTACATTCGCAAACGCAGGCTATATGCCGATTTGGGCCAAGAAGATTTTGAGTGATGGGGGTCTACGTTGTCGGTAGAGGATCAGTTTGAGGGCGATGAGCGCGCGCTGCTTAAGCGCATTCAAGAGCTGCTCGATGTTCGCATGAAGGATAAGCGCAAGCGCTATGTGCATTCGCTGGGTGTTGCCGAGACCGCACTTCATCTGGCCGAGGTCTACGGCGTTGACCGCTTTGATGCCGCTGCCGCCGGACTGATCCACGACTGGGACAAAGTGCTCTCCGACGACGAGCTGGTTACGCGCGCTCTGCATTACGGCATTAAGATTGCCGGCTCTCCTTCCGCCGCGACGCCGCTTTTGCATGGCCCTGTTGCCGCCTATGAGCTTCCGCAGCTTTTTCCCGAGCTGTCGCCGGCCGTTTTCCAGGCTGTCGACCGTCACACCGTGGGTGCTTGCGACATGACACCGCTCGATATGGTGGTCTTTGTGGCCGATGCCATCGAGCCCAACCGCCACGGCGACTATGCGCACGCGCTACGCAAGATGGTGGGGGAGTCGACGCTCGATGAGTTGTTCTTCTCCTGTTTTGCGCAGGGTCTGGTCTATGTGATCCAGTCCGGGCGTTATCTTTATCCCACGGCTATTACGATTTACAACCATTACGCCCAGCTGCGCTAGCTCGGGCTGTCTAGAAAGAGGTATTCCATGGCCGACGAGACCATGACCGACGAGCAGATTCTTGAAGGCGTGGAGCACAAGAGCTTCGCCGCCACGTCCGACCGCACTGCCGCCTCGCTGTCCGCGAGCGGTGTCGCTGCCGAGGATGTCGCCCGCGCCGCCGCGCAGGCCGCCTACGACAAGAAGGGCGAGGACGTTCAGGTGCTCGACCTGACCGAGCTTTCCGATGTGTGCGACTACTTTGTGCTTGCCACCGGTGCCAACAACCGCCAGGTTGATTCAATTGTCGACGAGATCGAGGAGAAGGTCGCCGAGGCTTGCGGCGAGCACCCGTTCTCCATCGAGGGTCGCGAGCAGAAGACCTGGATGCTCATGGACTATGGTTCGGTTGTCGTCCACGTCTTCACTCCCGAAGCCCGCGACTTCTACCGCCTAGAAAAGCTCTGGGGCGACGCCCCCCAGCTCCCCCTCAACCTCCTCTAGAGCTTTGCTTGGGCCAGGGCTTTTTTAGCTACCCTTATCCGTTTGCCGGGCAGTTGCACCATTTGCAGCTGCCCGTCTTTCTTTTGCCCAAAAGTAGCTAATTTGGGACGGGGCTTTTTTAGCTACCACCTACCGTTCGCCGAACAACGCGATTTGTCGCACCCAGTACGTTTTTTTCTGCTCTGGCTCGGGTAACGTAATTCTTATCTGTAGAGGAGGGAATGCGTATGACTCGGACTGCGCGAGAAATCTCTGAATATGGCTTTTACCATGTCGTTCAAAAGGGGTGTGGTGGTCAGCTGATATTTGAGGATGAGGATGATCGACTCTATTTGATTCGGCTGATTGCTTCGAAATGCCAGAAGTTCAAAGTTGATGTCATCGCGTGGTGCCTTATGGATAACCATATTCATCTTCTGCTTGACGATGAGCATGCTCATCTGAGTGATTGCATGCATTCGATTACGACGGCGTATGCCATGTATTTCAATTCTAAGACAGGCAGAAAGGGTCCACTCTTCCAGGATCGATTTAAGAGCGTGCCGATTCTTGATGATGATCAGCTGCTCAACTGCGTTCGTTACATTCACGATAACCCTGCGAAAGCCAGAATTGACACTGCTTCGCTCTATCGCTGGAGCAGCTTTAGCGAGTATATGGGCTATCCGGGTATTTGTAAGACTGATTGCGTGCTCGAGTTGCTCGGGAATTCCCAGAGGTTTTTTGCATTTAGCACCTCGGGCGAGCCCAATGGCTATTGCTTCCGTTATGGCGCTCACGTGAGTGATGCTGACGCGCTTGAGTTTGCGCAGGCGTTGCTCAAACCTTACGAGCCTCACCATCTCAAAGCTCTGCCAAAGGGCGTGCGTGATGACTGTATCCGCAAGCTCAAAAGCGAGGGCTTTTCGATCAAGCAGATCGTGCGCCTCACGGGCATCGGCCACTGCACGATTCAAAAAGTCAAAATTGAAAAGTAGCTCATTTCAGGCGGGGTAATTTTGCTACGGCCACCAAACCGGGCATCCGGGGTAGTCAATTTGGGACGGGGCTATTTTAGCTACCCTTTGGCTGACGGTGAATGAATTAGGCCGAATGAATCTCAACCGATATATAGGGGTAGCTAAAATAGCCCCGTCCCAAATTGACTACCCATGCCGTGTCGGACGGAAGGCAGCAAAAAGCCCCGTCCAAAAAAGATTAGTTTTTGAAGCGGGATTGGCGGCCGTAGGATAGGGCGGTGTCGCCGAATTTGTCTCGGACGGCGTCGATGGCGACGGAGAGGTCGCGGCGGTCGCTGGATTGGGCTCCGCGGTCATCGATCTCGCAGAACAGGTCGGTCTGGATGCCGCCCCGATGGTCAAAGTCGCTCATGCCGATGCCCGCTAAGCGAACATGCATGCCATCCTGCCAGATGTTGTCGAGCAGATCGAGTGCAACCGCCACGAAGATGTTCTCATCGTCGGTCGGATGAGGCAGCCGGCGCTGTGCCGTACGCCCGCTGCCATACGAATACTTAAGCTTGAGCGTTACCGTGGCACCCGTCAGCCCCTGACGGCGCAGACGGCGTCCCACTGACTCTCCCAACAGCGCAATCGCCGCCTCAATATCCCCACGCTCAGTCAAATCTTTAGCAAAGGTGCGTTCATTGCTGACCGACTTGACCTCGCGCTCTTCATCGAGGCTTGTGACTTCAGAGATTTCGAGTCCCAGCGCACGCTGGCGCATGTGCTCGCCGTTGACGCCAAAAATAGAGGCCAAGGTGGATTCCGGTGCACGTGATAGCTCGCCGAGGGTGTAGATGCGCATGCGGCGCAGTCGCTCCTCGGCCGAGCGCCCGATGCCACTCATGGCAGATACCGGCAGCGCGGCCAAAAAGCGCTGCTCGGTTCCGGGGCGCACGATGGTCAGCCCAAACGGCTTATCCCGCTCGCTTGCGATTTTTGCGACCGTCTTGTTGCAGCCCACGCCAATGGAGCAGGTCACTCCCAGCCCTGCCACGCGGTCGCTTATACGCCGCGCAACCAGCAGCGGGTCTTCGGGCGCAAAGCGACCCGGTGTGATATCGATAAAGGCTTCGTCGATGGATACGCGCTCGACGCGCGGGGTCTCGTCGGCGAGAATCGCCATGACCTGCGCGCTCACCTCGCGGTAGCGATCAAAGTGCCCGTGCGTCCAAATGGCTTTCGGGCACAAGCGCCGCGCTTCGGCCGAGGCCATGGCAGAGTGCACGCCAAAGCGACGTGCCTCATACGAACACGTGGACACGACGCCACGCGAATCGGCGTCTCCGCCCACGATGAGCGGCTTGCCGCGCCATTCGGGATGATCGAGCATCTCCACGCTCGCAAAAAACGCATCGAGGTCCATCAGGCCCACCGCCGGACCCGTCCAGGGAGGCGGCGTGACGCCCGTGGCATCCTCATAACCGTATGTATGTTCGCGTCTTTCCATGTCATGAGTATACCGCGCAGCTCATGTGGGGTGCGTGTATGTGCTTGCAAATCCCGAATTCTTGTCTAAGATATGGATTTGCCCTCGACTACACCGAAGAAGTTGGTCTCACGGACTTCACCTGCCCGCGTCGATGGCGTATTATGTTCAACTGTTTGTTTGTAGTTGCAGCCTAAAGCTGCTTGGTTGGAGGAGTTTCCTTTGGCAGTCAAGATTCGCCTTGCTCGTCACGGCGCTAAGAAGCGTCCGTACTACCGTGTCGTCGTCGCCGATTCCCGCGCCCCGCGTGACGGTCGTATCATCGAGGAGGTTGGCCGCTACAACCCGATGACCGCCCCCAAGACCATCAACCTCGACCTCGAGAAGATCGCCGACTGGCAGTCCAAGGGCGCTCAGCTCACCGACGCCGTCGCCGCTCTGGTCAAGGCCGCCAACGAGGGCGAGAAGACCGAGACCGTCGTCAAGAAGTCCAAGAAGCAGCTCGCCAAAGAGGCCGAGGCCGCTAAGGCTGCCGCTGAGGCCGCTGAGGGCGCCGAGGAGTAAATCGTGCCTGAGGTTGACGCTGCACAGCTCGAGGGTGAGGCAATGCTCTCAGATCGCATCGCCGATCTCGTCGAATATCTCGTTGTTCAGATCGTCGACGACCCGGATTCCGTGAGCCTTGAGGTCATCGATGGTGACGACGCCTCTACGATTGAGGTTTCGGTCGCCGAGGATGACGTCGCTAAGGTCATCGGCCGTCGTGGCCGTACCATCAAGGCCATTCGCACGCTCGCCCGTGCACTGGCCGCTCGCCTCGACACTGCTGTCGAGGTAGAGGTTCTGGGCTAGGACCTTGAGGTCCCAGTACAAAAACATCGCCCGTGTGGTCAACCCGCACGGAAGGAAGGGGGAGGTCCTCGCGCAGCCGCTGCGGGGGCTTCCTTCTGTATTAGAGCCGGGTATGCGCGTCGCCCTGACGCCGCCGGCGCTCAAGCGCGACCGCTTTTGCACGGTCGTGTCCGTCACCGATACGGGCGATGGCGATCTGGTCTCGTTTGAGGGCATTGACGACTTGACGGCCGCCGAGGGTATCACGGGATGCTACGTGCTGGCAAATCGTGACGATTTTGAGCTCGATTCGCTCGACGCTGCCTATACCGACCTGATGGGTCGCGAGGTGGTCGACGAGCGCTTCGGTTCGCTCGGCACGATTGTCGAGATCATGTCGACGCCCGCTAACGATGTTTGGGTTGTCGAGGGTGATCGGTACGGCGAGGTACTGATTCCCGTGATCGAGCAGGTTGTGCTCGATCTTCCCGACACAGGAACAATTTCCGTCCACGTGATGGACGGCCTGATCGATATGGACAAGTAGGGAGGACAACATGCTGATTGAGACCCTTTCGGTCTTTCCCGAGATGTTTGAGCCCGTCATGTCCACGTCGATTTTGGGCCGCGCCCGCAAGGCCGGCCTTTTTGATTTTAAGGCGTATAACCTGCGCGACTGGACGCACGACCGCCATCGTACCGTCGATGACGAGCCGTACGGCGGCGGGCAGGGCATGCTCATGAAGGTCGAGCCTATCGCAGAGGCCATCGAGGCCATTAGCGCAGAGGGTCCCAAGCCCACTGTGGTGTTCTTTACCCCCTGTGGCGAGCCCTTTACGCAGCATGTGGCCGAGCGCCTGCTCAAAAGTGAGCGCCTGTTGTTTGTGTGCAGTCGCTACGAGGGCGTCGACGAGCGTGCGTATGCGTATGCCGATGAGCGTCTGTCGATCGGCGACTACGTGCTTACGGGCGGCGAGCTGCCTGCCATGGTCGTTGCCGATGCCGTCGTACGCCTGATTCCCGGCGCCCTGGGCGACGAGATGAGCAATGTGGACGAGTCGTTCTCGACCGCCGAGGACGGAGGCCTGCTCGAGTACGCGCAGTACACCCGTCCCGCCGAGTTCAACGGCGAGGGCGTGCCGCCGGTGCTCGTGAGCGGCGATCACGCCAAGGTCGATGCCTGGCGTCGCAAGAACGCCATCGAGCGCACCTGCCGCTGGCGTCCCGATCTGATCGAGACGGCGCGGCTGACGCCCGAGGAGCGCGCTTACGCGCAAGAGATCCTTGACGCTTCGTATTCGCAGAGCGAGGAGTGAGAATGGTTCCATCGCAGCATTCCGCGTTGAGGGGCGCTTTTGAGTGGATCGCGGTCATCGCGATCGCACTGGTCGCCACCTTCTTGATTCGCTCGTTTGTGGTCGAGCCCTTTGTGGTGCCCACCGGCTCCATGGAGTCCACGATCGAGATTGGCGACCAGATCCTGGCACAAAAGGTGAGCCTCGAGCTCGGTCAGCCCGTCAAGCAGGGCGATATCGTGGTGTTTCACAACCCCGATGGCACCTCCGAGCATGATGTTCTTGTCAAGCGTGTTATTGCCACGGCCGGCCAGACGGTCGACCTGCAGGATGGCAAGGTGGTCGTTGACGGTCAAGCGCTCGACGAGGACTATACGACGGGCATGAGCTGGCCGCTTTCGGTCCAAGCGCCCGGCGCTCAGGTAAGCTATCCCTACACGGTTCCCGACGGGTGCGTGTGGGTGATGGGCGACAACCGTGAAAACTCTGCCGACTCACGCTACTTTGGTCCCGTCGATCGCTCTGATTTGATCGCTGTGGCGCTTGTGCGCTACTGGCCGCTCAACCGCATCGGCGCTATCGACTAAAAACCGCTATAGTACAGTACCTAACCGTGTAATCGTTTCGACGAGGGGATATTAGAGGCATGAACGCTTCATCGCTTTCCTTCCAAGACATCATCCTGCGCCTCCAGCAGTACTGGGGCGAGCAGGGCTGCGTCATTATGCAGCCCTATGACTCCGAGGTCGGTGCCGGTACCTTCCACACCGCGACCACGCTGCGCTCGCTCGGTCCCGCCGAGTGGCGCACCTGCTATGCGCAGCCCTGCCGCCGTCCTGCCGACGGCCGCTACGGCGAAAACCCCAACCGCATGCAGCACTACTATCAGTTCCAGGTGCTCATCAAGCCCTCGCCGGTCAACGCCCAGGAGCTCTACCTGGGGTCTCTTGCCGCTATCGGCCTGGACCCCAACGACCATGACGTCCGCTTTGTCGAGGACGACTGGGAGAGCCCGACGCTCGGCGCCTGGGGTCTTGGCTGGGAGGTCTGGCTCAACGGCATGGAGGTCACGCAGTTTACGTACTTCCAGCAGGTGGGCGGCATCGAGGTCGACCCCGTGCCCGTCGAGATCACCTATGGCCTGGAGCGTATCGCCATGTACGCCCAGGGCGTCAACTCGGTCTACGACCTGGTGTGGAGCTACCTGCCCGACGGCACGCCCATGACCTATGGTGACGTGTTCCTCGAGAACGAGCGCGAGTTCAGCGCCTACAACTTTGAGGTTGCCAACGTCGAGATGATGCGTCAGAAGTTTGACGACTACGAGGCCGAGTGCCACTCCTGTCTGGAGCGCAAGCTGCCGCTGCCGGCGTACGACTGCGTCATGAAGTGCAGCCACGCCTTCAACCTGCTCGATGCCCGTGGCGCGCTGTCCGCGGTCGAGCGTGCCAACTACATCCTGCGCGTCCGCGCCGTCGCCAAGGCGTGCTGCGAGGCCTACATGGCCGAGGTCGCCGGAGTCAACGAGAATGCCGACCAGGAAGGCGAGGTGGCGTAAGCCATGGCAGACGCTAAGGATTTCCTGTTTGAGATCGGTACGGAGGAAATGCCCTCTGCACCGCTGAACAATGCCGTCAAGCAGCTTGGCACCCTGATCGCCAAGGGTCTCGACGAGGCCGGTCTGGCCCACGGCGAGGTCCGCGTGATCTCGAGTCCGCGTCGCCTGGCTGCACTCGTTGCCGACGTCGCCACCGCGACCGATGAGGTTCACGAGGTCAAGCGTGGCCCCGCGGCCAACATTGCCTTCGACGCTGACGGTAACGCCACCAAGGCCGCCCAGGGCTTTGCCCGCAAGTGCGGTGTGGCTGCCGAGGACCTGGCCCGTCGCGAGGATACTGACGGTCGCGAGTATGTGTTCGCCGAGAAGAACATTCCCTCCGCACCGGCTACGCCGATTCTGACCGCTCTGTGCGAGAAGACTATCGCTGGCCTGCAGTGGCCCAACTACCGCAGCCAGCGCTGGGGTCACGAGCATGCGACCTTTGTTCGTCCGGTCCGCTGGATCTGCTGCCTTCTGGGCGAGGACGTTGTGCCCGTGTCGTTTGCCGACGTGACGAGTGGCAACACCACGCGTGGTCATCGCGTGCTTGGCCCCGGTGACCATGTGGTCGCCAGCCCCGCCGTCTACGAGCAGGTGCTCGAGGACGCCGGCGTGCTTTCTGCCGAGCGCCGTCGCGAGGCCATCCTTGCCGGTATCGCCGAGGTCGAGGCTGCCCGTCCCGGCTGCCATGTCGATACGCCCAAGAAGGTCTTTGAGGAGGTTATCAACCTCTGCGAGTGGCCGACGGTGCTCGTCGGTACCTTCGATGAGGAGTTCCTCAAGGTCCCGCACGAGATTATCTGCGAGTCCATGCTCACCAACCAGCGCTACTTCCCGATCTATGACGGCGAGGGCAAGCTCACGCGTGAGTTCGTGGTCGTCTCCAACAGCAAGCCCGAGAACGCCGAGCGCGTGATCGACGGCAACGAGCGCGTCGTGCGCGCCCGTCTGGACGACGCAAAGTTCTTCTACGAGGAGGACCTGAAGATCTCCCTCGACGAGTTCCGTGAGCGTCTGGCCAAGGTTGCCTTCCAGGAGAAGCTCGGTAGCGTGCTCGCTAAGTCCGAGCGCATCGAGCAGCTCGCGCTCGCTATTGCCCGCGAGGCACACCTGGGTGCTCATCTGGCAGCCGACGCCGGCCGTGCCGCGCACCTGTGCAAGGCCGACCTGGTGTCCAACGCCGTCGTCGAGTTCACGAGCCAGCAGGGCGTGATGGGCGGTTATTACGCGACCGCGATGGGGGAGAACGACGAGGTCGCCCACGCCATTCGCGATCACTATCGTCCCCGCTTTGCCGGTGACGAGCTGCCCGAGGGCACCGCTGGCTGCATCGTGGCCTGTGCCGACAAGCTCGATACCATCGCCGGTATCTTTGCCATCGGCGAGCCCCCGACCGGCTCTTCGGACCCCTATGCGCTGCGTCGTGCCGCTATCGGCATCATCAACATCCTGCGCGACCGCCTGCCGATCGACCCCACGTCGCTCATCGACTTCGCCCTCGAGCTCTATAGCGAGCAGGGCATTGAGTTCGACGCCGGCGAGGTCGCCCAGCAGGTTCGTGACTTCTTCCACGGCCGCCTGGTGAGCATGGCCCGCGACGAGAAGATTCCTGCCGATACCGTTGCCGCCGTCTCCGCGGTGCACATCATCGCCCCGTCCGTCTTCTTCGCCCGCTGCGCCGCCCTCGACGAGGCCCGCAAGAACGACGCCGAGACGTTCGATAACCTGGCGACCGCCTATGCCCGCGCCGCGCACATCTCCAAGCCCGAGCTGGGCGCGGAGTACGACCGCGCCCTGATGGGCGAGGTCGAGCTCGCGCTTGCCGATGCCTCCGAGGCTGCTCAGACCGCTGTCGACGCCGCCCTTGCTGCCGAGGATTACCCGGCCGCATTTGCCGCCCTTGCCGCCCTGCGCGCCCCCATCGACCGCTTCTTCGACGAGGTCATGGTCATGGACAAGGACGAGCAGCTTCGCGATAATCGCCTTAAGCTGCTCAACCGCTTCGAGGCCGTTTTCTCCGGCATCGCAAACATCGGTGAGCTTGCTCGCAAAAAGTAAGCCAGCCTGCGCATAAGCGCAAAAGGAGCCCCGCATGGATTGCCCGGTCACCGCTCGTCCCACCGTTATCGTTATCTCCGACTCGCTCGGTGATACCGCTTGTGAGGTGGTGCTTGCGGCGTCCGGGCAATTTGATGAAGGGGCTTTTCGCGTTTTACGTCTGCCCAAGGTGACTTCCGTGGAGCAGGTCAAGTCGTTTGTGGGTCCGCGCGTCGATGCCGATCATCGCGATATTGCCGTGTTCCACACCATTGTCGATCCGGCGCTTCGCGCCCGTGTGCTCGATTACCTGGGCATGCTGCATATCCGTTCGGTCGACCTGATCGGCCCGACGCTCGCCGTGCTGTCGTCGCTCATCGGTGTGCCGCCCAAGGGCGTTGCGGGCGTGATTCACAAGACCGATGACCGCTATTTCCATCGTATCGAGGCCATGGAGTATTTCGTTGAGCACGATGACGGGCGCGGCTGCGACGATCTGTCGGGTGCCGATATCGTGCTGCTGGGCGTATCGCGCACGTCCAAGACGCCGCTGTCGATGTATTTGGCCTATCAAGGTTACAAGGTTGCCAATGTTCCGTTGGCCCATGGCACGGAGCCGCCGAAGTCGATTTACGAGGTCGACCCGATGCGTCTCTTCGGTCTGATCTCGACCGTCGACGTAATCTCTGAGATTCGCGATAGCCGCCTGGGCGACGACTATGCCCGTGCCGTTGCCGGCTCCTATGCCGAGCCCGAGAGTGTGCGCAGTGAGCTCGAAGAGGCTCGTGCCCTTATGAAGCGTCTGGGTTGCTTTGTGGTGCGCACCGACGGCAAGGCGATCGAGGAGAGTGCCTCCGAGATCATTGCTCACCTCGAAGAGATTCAAGAGGCAAGAGCCCGCCGCGCCGCCCGCCGCACCCGACAAAAGTAGCTAATTTGGGACGGGGCTTTTTTAGCTACCCCGGCTGAGGTCGCGAGCTTTTTGGCCGATTGCCGACGGGGGCAGCTAAAAAAGCCCCGTCCCAAATTAGCTACTTATGGTAAAGCGATTTAGCAAGAAACTAGCATTTGACCTGCAAGTTTGCTGCATTGGTATCTTCATAAGGTAACCACCTTTACCTACCGTTTACCGCCAGTTTTAGCACGTTTACCAAACCGCGCACCCTCTGCTCAAGCCTGCCCAAAACGCGCCGTATAGTTCCCTCACGGCCCGCATCCGGCGGGTCGATTCGTTACCACGGTCGTGCGCGTAAGCGCATGGAAGGGGAAGTATCGTGAGCGATTGCAAGAGGGTTTACCGTTTTGGAACCGACGCCCAGGGCACCTGTGTCACTGAGGGCGACAAGTCCATGAACTTCGTGCTTGGCGGCAAGGGCGCAAACCTTGCCGAGATGAGCCGCATCGGCCTGCCGGTTCCCGGTGGCTTTACCATTACCTGCCAGACTTGCGTCGAGTACTCCGGTGCCGGCAACGTCTGGCCCGAAGGCGCACTCGATGAGATCGTTGCCGCCGAGGCCGACCTCGAGGCCCGCTGTGGCAAGAAGCTCGGTGACGACAATGATCCGCTGCTCGTGTCGGTTCGCTCGGGCGCTCCATTTTCCATGCCCGGTATGATGGACACGGTCCTCAACTTGGGCCTCAACGACGATTCCGTTCAGGGGCTCATCGCCCAGACGCAAAATCCGCGTTTTGCCTGGGATAGCTACCGCCGCTTTATCCAGATGTTCTCCAACGTCGTTATGGGTGTTGATGCCGACCTGTTCGAGAACGCCCTGACCCAGGCCCGCCTGGTCGCCGGTGTTCGCGTCGATTCCGAGCTTTCGGCCGAGGACCTTCAGGAGCTTGTCGAGACCTTTAAGGGCATCTTCTCCGAAAACGTCGATGCCTCCCTGTATCCCGAGCTCGAGGTCGCTGACGGCAAGCCCGTTTTCCCGCACGACCCGGAGCTTCAGCTACGCCTTGCAATCCAGGCCGTCTTTGGCAGCTGGATGAACGAGCGTGCCTGCATCTACCGCAAGCAGCATGGCATTTCCGACGACCTCGGCACCGCCGTCAACGTACAGGCCATGGCCTTTGGCAACAAGGGCGAGACCTCTGCGACGGGCGTCGCCTTTACGCGTAATCCGGCCGACGGCACCAAGGAGTTCTACGGTGACTTTTTGGTCAACGCCCAGGGCGAGGACGTCGTCGCCGGTATCCGCAACACCGAGCCCATCGCCGACCTCAAGGCCACCCCGGGCCTCGAGTCTGCAGGTGAGGAGCTCGAGCGCGTGTTCCTGACGCTCGAGGACCGTTACCGCGATATGTGCGATATCGAGTTCACCATCGAGCAGGGCAAGCTCTGGATGCTCCAGACACGCGTGGGTAAACGCACTGCCACCGCCGCCCTGCGCATCGCCATCGAAATGGTCGAGGAAGGCCTGATCACCCGCGAAGAGGCCGTGAGCCGTATCGATCCCGCGCAACTCGACCAGCTCCTGCACCCGCAGTTTGACGCTTCCAAGAGGTACGAGGCGCTGGCCAGCGGTCTGAACGCCAGCCCCGGTGCCGCCGTGGGTGAGGTTGTGTTCTCGAGTGATGACGCCGTCGCGCGCGCCAACGAGGGCCACAAGGTCATTCTGGTTCGTTGGGAGACCAACCCCGACGACCTGAAGGGTATGGTTGCCGCCGAGGGCATCCTGACCAGCCATGGAGGAAAGACGAGCCATGCCGCCGTTATCGCTCGCGGCATGGGTACGCCCTGCGTCTGCGGCGTTGAGCGCTTCCACATCGACGCTGCTGAGAAGGTCGTGCGTATCGAGGGCAGTGACCGCGTGCTGCGCGAGGGCGATGTCATCTCCATCGACGGCACCCAGGGTATCGTCGTTGACGGCGCCGTTGACCTAGTCTCCGCTGAGCTCACCGGCGACCTGGACACCATTCTGTCCTGGGCTGACGAGATTCGTCTGGACGAGACCGATGGCCACGCCAACCACGTGCGCGTCAACGCCGACAACCCTGAGGACGCTGAGCTCGCCCTCGAGTTTGGTGCCGAGGCCATCGGCCTGTGCCGCACCGAGCACATGTTCCTGGGCGACCGCAAGAACATCATCCAGAGCTTTATCCTGTCTGACGATGAGGCCGTGAAGCAGCAGGCCCTGGCCGACCTGCTCAAGGTTCAGACCGAGGACTTCCTGGCGATGTTCAAGACCATGTCCGGTCGCGATGTGGTCGTCCGCCTGCTCGATCCGCCGCTTCATGAGTTCCTGGATAATCCTCGCGAGCTCGAGGTCGACATCACCAAGAAGGAAGCCGCAGGCGCTAGCGAGGAAGAACTTGCCGTCCTGCGCGCCCGCCTGCGTCGTATTGACGGCATGGTCGAGTCCAACCCGATGCTCGGCCTACGCGGCGTGCGCCTGTCTGTCGTCTTTAGCGATCTTCCGCTCATGCAGGTCCGCGCCGTCGCCACGGCTGCCGCCCGCCTTATCAAGGAGGGTGTCGACCCACGCCCCGAGATCATGGTTCCGCTCGTTTCCATCACGGCTGAGCATGTCCAGACCCGCGAGGTCATCGAGCGCGTGATCGCCGAGGTTTCCGACGAAGAGGGCGTCGAGCTCAATATTCCCGTGGGCACGATGCTCGAGCTGCCGCGCGCCTGCATGGTCGCTGACGAGATCGCCCATCACGCAGACTTCTTCTGCTTTGGCACCAACGACCTCACCCAGACCACCTTCGGCTTCTCCCGCGATGATGCCGAGGCCAAGTTCATCCCGCTGTACATGCACAAGAAGATCTTGAAGGACAACCCCTTCGAGACCATCGACGTGGCGGTGCTCGAGCTCGTGCGTATGGCCGTGGAGAAGGGTCGCGCCACCAACCCCGACATGCACTTTGGCGTGTGCGGCGAGCACGGCGGCGACCCCAAGTCCATCAAGGGCCTGTTTAACGTGGCCGACGTGGACTACGTGTCCTGCTCGCCCTATCGCGTGCCCCTCGCACGCCTGGCTGCCGCTCAGGCCAAGCTCGAGGCCAAGCGTTCCGCCTAATGTTCTGGGTTTAGACGCCTAACGTAGCCCCCTTCATGCCGCCCGTCTCATTCGTGAGACGGGCGGTTATCATGTGCGGGTTTTGTCTTTTTGTCTGCGTAAAAAATTGTTCTTGCAGCAGAAACCCGCGCGTGTATACTCGAATACGTTTGTTCAACTACGTGCCGGCCAAGGTGGTACGGCACCTCTAGAAGAGTAAGGAATTGCACATGGATTACATCCGCGCAATCGAGCGTCAGCAGATCCGCGAGGACATCCCGCAGGTTCGCGTCGCCGACAACGTCAAGGTTCACTACCGCATTAAGGAAGGCGACCGCGAGCGCATCCAGGTCTTCCAGGGCGACGTCATCCGCATGGCCGGCGCCGGTGCCCGCGAGACCTTTACCGTCCGCAAGATGTCCTTCGGTGTCGGTGTTGAGCGTACCTTCCCGCTTCACAGCCCCAAGATCGCCAAGCTCGAGGTCGTCCGTCATGGTCGCGTCCGTCGCGCCAAGCTGTACTACCTCCGCGACAAGGTGGGCAAGGCTGCTCGAATCCCCGAGAAGCGCTAAGAAGATCGCAGCGTCTGTCCACTCGTTTGGACACAAGGGTCACCTTCGGGTGGCCCTTCTTTTTATCTGATTTGCATGCAAGGAGGGCCTGGTATGGCCAACATGACGAGCTCGGTTTCGGCATCGCAGGTTGCCGGTGAGTTGGCGAGCGCAACGTTTGAGGAGATCCCCGCCCTCGTGGAGCATTATCGCGAGGACCCGCGCCAGCAGGTGATCAAGGCTTGTGAACGCGCCCTTAAACGCCATGCCAAAGAGCTTGCCGAGCGCGAGCGCGTCAATGACATGTACGAGCTTATGCATGAGCTTGGCGGCGATGGGGTGGTCGTTGGTGTCGACGAGGTGGGTCGCGGATCGGTGGCCGGTCCTTTGACGGTATGCGCCGTCTGTCTTCCTATGGAGCCGCGCGTCTGGGGTATCAACGATTCCAAAAAGCTCACGCCCGCGCGCCGCGAGTTGCTTTCAGTGAAGATTGCCGAGGTGGCGACGGCAATCGGTTTTTGCCATATCGCGCCTGCGGATATCGATGATATGGGCATGGCCCGCGCCATCCGCGCTGCCGTCGCGGGCGCCGTGGCCGATACGGGGCTCGAGCCCGATTGCGTGCTTATGGACGGTAACCCCTTGGGCGCCGTTCCCAACGAGCGCGACGTGGTGAAGGGCGATGCCAAAATCGCCTGCATCGCCGCGGCGTCCATCATGGCCAAGGTGACACGTGACGAGATGATGGTCGAGTACGATGCCGAGTATCCCGAGTACCATCTGGCCGAATCGAAGGGCTATGCGAGCCCCGAGCACATCGAGGCCATTCGCAAACATGGTCTTTCTCCGCTGCATCGTGTGAGCTTTTGCGGAAACTTTCTGCAGACTGAGCGCCTTTTCTAGGTCAATTGTGGAGACAGGGACCTCTGGGGATTTATAAACCTGCTGGTAGCGGGCCGTATGCAACAGCATTGCTGCGTACGCCCCGTTTTTTGTCGGCATTTGGTCAGCTTTTGGTTTGCTTCCGGTACTTACCCGCATGAAAGGTGCCCTCATCATCGGGGCACTGCAGCGTGCGGGAAAGGAGACCCCATGAGTGCCGCAAGCAAAAAGAGCAAGACGCAGCAGCTTAAGGAGCGTTGGGAAAACGGCGAGCTCGACTGCGGGGCGATGACGCCCGAGTTTATCAAGGGACTCAGTCCTCGCGAGCTGGGCATGCTGGGCGAGCTTATCGCAATCGACTACTTTAACGAGCGCGGCTACACCTTGCTGGAGCAGGGCTATCGTTGCACCGAGGGCGAGGCCGACCTGGTGCTGCTCGATGAGCTCGACGATGTCGTTGTGATGGCCGAGGTCAAGACGAGACGCGTCGCCCTGGATTGCACCACGCGGGTCTTTCCCGAGGAGGCCGTGGATGCCCAAAAGCAACGCCGCTACCGCCGCATCGCAAGCTGCTATCTCATGGAGCATTATCCGCTCAAGGCGATTCGCTTCGATGCCGTGGGCGTCACCATTCGCGGCGGGCATATCGCCGAGATCGAGCACCAGTACAACGCGTTCGATTGGCAGGTGTCGTGATGGCGTTCGAGACGTTTGCCGTTCACGCGGCCTGCATCCGCGGCGTCGAGGCGATTCACGTCACGGTCGAGGTCTCGCTTGCCGGTGGCATCCCGGGCATCCAGATGCTCGGCATCCCGAGTATGGAGGTGATGGAGTCACGTGGTCGTATTCGTTGTGCGATGCGCTCCGCCGGGTTCGAGATCCCACGCTCGGGCATTACGGTCAATCTGGCGCCCGGCGATATTCGCAAGACCGGAAGTGGTTTTGATCTGCCCATCGCCATCGCTGTTCTAGCGGCCGATGGTCAGATTCCCCGCGACAACCTCGATTGTTGTCTTATCGCTGGTGAGCTTGGCTTGGACGGTACGGTGCTTCCTGTCAAGGGCGAGGTAGCGTTTCAGCTATTGGCTCGCGACATGGGGCTGTCTTTTATCGCCGGCAGGTCCGACCAGCATGTGCCACTCGCGGGCGTGGATTGCGGCTTTATCGATCATTTGTCTCAGCTTGCTCATGGTATGGGCGATGCCGCCCGGCACTACTTGGATTCCGAGGGCGTCGAGGCGACCTTTGAGCCAGAGCTCGACTATGCCGACGTGCTGGGGCAGGAAGTCGCTAAACGCGGCATGGCGCTTGCGGCGGCAGGAGAACTCGGCTTGCTCATGATCGGGTCTCCGGGATCGGGCAAGACGATGCTCGCACGCCGTATGACCGGCATCCTGCCCGAGCTTTCCGTTGAGGATCAGCAGGAGGCACTGTGCATCCATTCGGTTTTGGGTGAGAACATTGATGGCTTGTTGGCGGGGCACCGCCCCTTCCGCAGTCCCCACCACAGTATTTCGACCGCAGGCCTTATCGGCGGCGGGCGCCCGGTGCACCCGGGTGAGATCAGCCTTGCTCATGGCGGCGTGCTCTTTTTGGACGAGCTTGCCGAGTTTCCCACGGGCGTGCTGCAGACGCTGCGTCAGCCCATCGAGCGCGGCTACGTGAGGATCGTACGCGTCGACGGGGCTTTTACCTTCCCGTCGCGCTTTCAGCTGCTGGCTGCGAGCAATCCCTGCCCCTGCGGCTTTTTGGGCGATCGCGAGGTGCCGTGTCGCTGTTCGGCGGCGATGGTCGAGCGCTATCGGTCTAAACTGCGCGGTCCTTTGGCCGACCGTATCGACATGATGATCGATGTGACCCGTCCCGACCCTCAAGTGATTATCGAGGGTGCGGAGGGCATGTCGTCGGCCGAGTTACGTGACTACGTTGTGCGCGGTCGCGCCTTTCGCGCTTGGCGCGAATCCCGCATGGACGATGCGGATGCCGAGGCCGAGGATGACGAGACACGGTCCATTGACGGCGTCGTTTCGACCTTTGAGCTCGATGATGCGGCGGAGAAGTGTGTGCTCGGCCTGTCGAAGCGCACGCATCTCACAGGGCGTGGCATCGTCCGCCTTGTTCGCATTGCGCGCACGATCGCAGATGTCGCCGAGAGCGAGCAGGTGACGCAGGACCACGTGCTCGAGGCGGCGATGTACCAGGGAAGGAGGGACCAATGATGGCTGAGGGGACCTTCGAGCTGCATCCAGGTGACGCGTTGTATCCCGAGACCGTTTTGGAGCTTTCTGATGTACCTCAGACGCTCTATGTGCGCGGCAACCCCGAGGCGCTTTCGACGCCCGCGCTCTCCATCATCGGTGCGCGAAAGGCCTCGCCGTATGGTCTTGCCGTGGCAGAGCTTGCGGCGAAGGTGGCGGTTGAGGCGGGAGTGACGGTAGTTTCGGGCGGTGCGGTCGGTTGTGACCAGGCCTCGGGTTGGGCTGCGGTCAACGCCGGCGGCAAACACGTCGTGGTGCTGGGGACGGGCGCCGACGTGGTCTACCCGCGTTCGAGCGCGGGGCTGATTACGCGCACGCTTGATACGGGTGGCGCGGTCGTGTCGATCTCTCCGTGGGGCATGGGTCCGCGCAAGTTCGCCTTTCCGCGCCGCAATCGCGTAATCGCGGCCCTGTCGCAAGCCCTCTTTGTATCCGAGGCGGGTATGCCTTCTGGGACGTTTTCCACAGCCGAGGCTGCTATGGATTTGGGGCGCGAACTTCTTGCCGTGCCGGGGTCGATCCTATCGCCCGAGTCGCGTGGCACGAATTACCTCATTGCGAACGGTGCCTGCTGCATTGTCGACGAGGAATCTATCGAGATGGCTATCTCACGCATCTACGGAACCCTGCGCTACTCGCGCCCCGATGCTCCCGGCATTGCCGACCTGGATCCAACGCAGCAGACCGTGATGCATGCGCTCATCGCCTCTCCGCTCAAGGTCGACGACATCGCGGCGCTCGTCTCGCTCGATGCTGTCGGCGTACTCAAACTCTTGGGTTCGCTTGAACTCGAGGGTCTTATCGAGCGCATGATGGATGGAAGGTATGCGCCCTCCAAGTTTGCCCTTCACGCCCAGACACCCTTCGGTCACAATGGAAAACGTGTCAATTAGAAAGGTGTTTGCAGATGCAGTTCGATCAGGTGACAGTTATCGGTGGCGGTCTGGCGGGTTCGGAGTGCGCGATCCAGCTGGCAGATCGCGGTTTTGCCGTAAAGCTGTGCGAGATGCGCCCCCAGGTGAGCTCCCCGGCTCACCATACCGATCACCTGGCAGAGCTCGTCTGCTCGAATTCGTTTAAGTCGACCCGTCCGGATTCCGCGGCTGGTTTGCTGAAGGCCGAGCTTGAGCGCATGGGTTCAGTCCTGCTCGATTGCGCCCATCGCGCGGCTGTTCCCGCCGGCGGTGCCCTGGCGGTCGACCGCGTCAAGTTTTCCGAGCTTGTCGAGGCCGAGGTTGCCGCCCGCCCCAATATCGAGGTCGTGCACGGCGAGGTCACGCAGATTCCCGAGGGTCACGTGGTCGTTGCCGCGGGCCCGCTGTGTTCACCGGCGCTGAGCGAAGAGGTTATGAAGCTCGTCGGTGGCGATGCCCTGGCATTCTTTGATGCGGCGGCGCCGATCGTCGATGCCTCCACGCTCGATATGGACGTGCTGTTCTCGCAGTCGCGCTACGAGGAGCAGGGGGGCGGCGACTATCTCAACGCTCCGCTCAATAAGGAGGAGTACGAGGCCTTTATCGAGGCGCTTACCACGGCCGACCGCGTGGTGCTCAAAGACTTTGAGGGCGGCGATCTGTTCCAGGCCTGCCAGCCTGCCGAGGAAGTTGCGCGCACCGGCAAGGACGCCATTCGATTTGGCGCCATGAAGCCCGTCGGCCTCACCGACCCGCGTACCGGACGTCGCCCCTGGGCGGCGATTCAGCTGCGTGCCGAGAACAAGGAGAAGACCGCCTATAACCTGGTGGGCTTCCAGACCAACTTAACCTTTGGCGAGCAGAAGCGCGTCTTCCATATGGTGCCGGGCCTGGAGAACGCCGAGTTCTTCCGCTACGGTGTCATGCACCGCAATACCTTTGTCGACGCCCCGCATGTGCTCGATGGCACCTTTGCCGTGCCCGGTACCGGTGTGCGCCTGGCCGGTCAGATCACCGGCACCGAGGGGTACATGGAAGCCGTGGCGACAGGTCTGCTCGCGGCGCTCAACACCTATGCCGAGGCTATCGGTGCCGCGGGCGTCGAGTTGCCGCGTGTGGGCGCCCTGGGTGCGCTCGTGGGCTATGCGACCGATCCTGCCACCGTGGGCTATCAGCCCATGCATGTCAACTTTGGCCTGGTGCCGCCACTCGAGGACGGTAAGCGCCGCAGCAAGCGCGACCGCTACCAGGCCTATGCGGACCGTGCGCTCGAGGCCCTCGATGCCTACTTGGCCACGCGTTCCGACTTGTTTGGAGGCGACCGGTCATAGCCTTTGACCTGTACGACACCGTCGACTCTTTTATCGCCTATATCGCACGCGTTGAGGGGCTTTCTCCCAACACGGTGACGGCCTATGGCTCGAGGCTGGAGCGCTTTGCTGCTTGGTGCGAGCGCGAGGATATTGATGCTTTCGCTGCCGACGTGCGCACCATTCGTCGCTATCTTGCTGAGCTTTCGCGTGAGCAGGTGGCTCCCCGAACGCTTGCGGCGCACCTGTCGGCTATCCGATCTCTCTATCGCTGGATGGCTGCCGAGGGGATTGTCGAGGGCGATGCGGTCTCGGCGATCGCATCGCCCAAGCTGCCGCGTGACCTGCCGGGCGTCCTTACGACCCAGCAGGTTGAGGCGCTGCTCAAGACGCCTGATACCTCGACGCCCGCGGGACTGCGCGATGCGGCGATGCTTGAGTTGCTCTATGCCTCCGGCGCGCGAATCTCGGAGCTCGCGGCGCTCAACGTGGAGTCTATTGGTTGGTCCGAGCGAACGCTGCGACTTTGGGGCAAGGGGAGCAAGGAGCGTATCGTCCCTCTGTATCGTCGTGCGCTCGAGGTGACGCATCTCTATATTGAGGAGGGGAGGCCGGAGTTGCTCGCTCAGGCAAAGCGCCGCGACCTCGCTACCGGGCCGCATCCGCTGCTTATATCGGCGCGTGGCAATCGCATGAGCGCCGCCATGCTCCGGCGGCGGTTCCATACGCTGGCGACGCTCGCCGGCATTCCGGCCGACATCGCCCCGCATGCGATGCGCCATACCTTTGCGACCGACTTGCTCGAGGGCGGTGCGGACCTGCGCTCGGTTCAAGAGCTGCTAGGTCATGCGAGCCTGTCCACGACGCAAATCTACACACACTTCACGCCCGATCGGCTCAAACGTGCCGTGGCTCAAGCCCATCCCCGCGGCGAATAGTGGCTGGGACGTCCCGCGCCGCACTCAGGTGTGTGGTTTTGATTGCGGGTTGGCAGGAAGATGCATTCCTGCTATCATTCATCGGGTTGCTTCACGGCAACATGTTTTTATCACGCACGCGCGGCTACTTCATACCGTGGTGCCCGGGCTTTGGTAGCACATGTCCGGGTTGGTTTTGGAGGATGACCCCGCGCGGAGGCAAACCACAGGAGGTTTAACATGGCTACCAAGATTAATATCCGCACCCTGCTCGAGGCCGGCTGCCACTTCGGTCACCAGACCCGTCGCTGGAACCCCAAGATGAAGCCGTTCATCTTCGGTGAGCGCAACGGCATCTACATCCTCGACCTCAAGCAGACCATCCTCGACGCCGACCAGGCCTACACCTTCGTCAAGAACGTCGCCAAGGGTGGCAACGTGCTGTTCGTCGGCACCAAGAAGCAGGCTCAGGAGGCCGTCAAGAACGCTGCTGAGCGCGCCAACATGCCTTACATCAACCAGCGTTGGCTCGGCGGTATGCTGACCAACTTCGTCACCATCCGCTCCCGCATCAACCGCATGGAGGAGCTCGAGGCCATGGTCGAGGACGGCCGCATGGCAGTGCTCCCCAAGAAGGAGCAGGCTGTTCTCGGCAAGGAGCTCACCAAGCTCCAGACCAACCTCGGTGGCGCCCGCGACATGAAGGGTCTGCCCCAGGCTCTCTTCGTCATCGACACCAAGCGCGAGGAGAACGCCATCAAGGAGGCCCAGCGCCTGAACATCCCCGTCGTCGCCCTGATCGACACCAACTCCGATCCCGACGAGGTCGAGTACGGCATCCCCTGCAACGATGACGCTATCTCCGCTGTCACCCTTATGTGCGAGCTCATGGCTGACGCCTGCCTCGCTGGCTCTGGTAAGGAGCAGGTCTCCGAGGCCGAGATGGCCGCTGAGCCCAAGGCCGAGTAAATCAGTCTTAGTTAATTCTTTTTCATCTCTTTGAAAGGAACCACAATGGCCCAGATTACCGCCGCTATGGTCAAGCAGCTCCGCGAGATGACCGACTCCCCGATGATGGAGTGCAAGAAGGCTCTCGTCGAGGCTGACGGCGACATGGACGCCGCTGTCGACGTTCTGCGTAAGAACGGCCTTGCCAAGGCTGCCAAGAAGGCTGGCCGTGAGACCAACGAGGGCGCTGTCGCCGCGTTCGTCTCCGAGGATGGCAAGACCGGCGCTCTGCTCGAGCTCTCCTGCGAGACCGACTTCGTTGGCTCCAACGCCAAGTTCACCGGCTTTGCTTCCAAGGTCGCTGAGGTTGTCGCTACCACCGAGCCTGCTGACGTCGACGCTCTGCTCGAGAAGCCGATGGGTGAGGAGACCGTTTCCTCCGAGCTCACCGAGATGATTCACATCATGGGCGAGAACATGAAGATCTCCCGCTTCGCTGCCCGCAAGGCCGAGAACGGCGCGCTCGCTTCTTACATCCACATGGGTGGTAAGATCGGCGTCCTCGTCGAGTTCGCCTTCGAGAAGGCCGAGACCGCTCAGGCTGAGTCCTTCAAGACCTTCGCTCACGACGTTGCCCTTCAGGTTGCCGCCGTCGCCCCGATCTGCGCTACCCGCGATCAGGTTCCGGCCGAGACCGTCGAGCACGAGAAGCAGATCTACATGGCTCAGGCTGCCGAGTCCGGTAAGCCCGAGGCTATCCAGGAGAAGATGGCTGTCGGCCGTCTGGAGAAGTTCTACAAGCAGTCCGTGCTCACCGAGCAGGAGTTCATCAAGGACAGCTCCCTCACCATCAAGAAGTACGCTGAGCAGGTCTCCAAGGAGCTCGGCGACACCATTACCGTCGTTGCCTTTGACCGTCTGGTCCGTGGCGAGTAAATAAGCTCTTGTAGCTGGTAATGAGCAGGCTGTGGGTTTTACTCACAGCCTGCTTTTTCATGGCTCTTCTTAGAGCCTTTGATAGAATGTTGAGAGTTCAATCTAAAGGAGGATCGCTTTGTCCGACATCCGATATAAACGCGTGCTTCTTAAGCTTTCCGGCGAAGCACTGATGGGCGACGGCCAATATGGCATCGACCCCAAGGTTACCGACCATCTTGCCAAGCAGGTCAAGGAGCTGCTAGCCGTTGGCCATGAGGTCGGCGTCGTTGTCGGCGGCGGCAATATTTTCCGCGGCATGGCCGGCGCTGCCGGTGGCATGGAGCGTGCTCAGGCCGACTACATGGGCATGCTGGCAACCGTTATGAACGCGCTCGCCCTGCAGGATGCCTTCGAGCATAACGATGTTCCCTGCCGCGTGATGAGCGCTATCCAGATGAACGAGATCTGCGAGCCCTATATTCGCCGTCGCGCCATCAACCACCTTTCCAAGGGCAACGTCGTCATCTTCGCTGCCGGTTCGGGCAATCCGTACTTTACGACCGACACCGCCGCGGCTCTTCGTGCGTGCGAGATCGGCGCCGAGATTCTGATTAAAGCCACCAAGGTTGACGGCATCTACGACAAGGATCCCGTCAAGTGCGCCGATGCCGTCCGTTTTGACAAGATTACCTATCACGAGGTGCTCGTCCGCGGCCTGCAGGTTATGGATTCCACGGCTACGGCACTGTGCCAGGATAACCGTATGCCGATTTTGGTCCTCAACATCGATGGCGAGGACACCGTCAAGCGCGCGCTCGCGGGTGAGCCCGTCGGCACGCTCGTCTATCAGGAGGATTAAGCATGGCAGAGAACATCACCGCCCATATGGACAAGTCGCTCGAGTCCCTCAAGCATAACTTCTCCAAGGTCCGTACCGGCCGCGCCAATGCCAACATTCTGTCCGACATCACCGTCGATTATTACGGGGTTCCCACGCCGGTCACGCAGGTTGCCGCCGTCAAGACCCCCGAGGCCCACATGCTGCTCATCGAGCCGTGGGACAAGGCACTCATCAATGCTATCGTCAAGGCCATCGGCGCTTCCGATCTGGGTATTACCCCCAACTCCGATGGCACCGTCGTTCGTCTTCCGTTTCCGGCTCCCACTGAGGAGCGCCGTCGCGAGCTCGTCAAGGAGTGCCGCGAGTACGCCGAGCAGGCCAAGGTGTCTATCCGTAACATCCGTCGCGACTTCAACAACAAGCTCGAGCGCGATGAGGAGCTCACCGAGGACGATGTCCGTCGCGAGCAGGCCAAGGTCCAGAAGCACACTGATGAGTATGTCGCCAAGGTCGAGGAGCTTCTGAAGGAAAAAGAAGCCGAGGTCATGGAGATCTAAGGTGCAATACGACGAGCATAAACTGGTCGAGTACTTTGCCGACGCCCCTGCGGGCGTCGGTTTTTCCGACCTTGACCTCAATAACATTCCGCACCATATCTCGTGCATCATGGACGGTAACGGTCGTTGGGCCACGTCGCGCGGTCTTGCACGCACCGAGGGCCACAAGGCGGGTATCGTCTCCCTGCGCGAGATCATTACCGCATGCGTGCGCTTGGGTGTCGACGTCCTTTCGGCCTATGCGTTTTCCACCGAAAACTGGAATCGTCCGCAGCACGAGGTCAACGTTTTGATGCATTTGTTTGCCAAGACGTTTATCGATGAGTTGCCGCTGCTTAAGCGCGAAAACGTTCGCGTTGTCTTTTTGGGCGATATTTCCGCACTGCCTAAGAAGACCCGCGATGTCTTTGAGCGAGGTCTTGCTGAGTGCGCCGATCACACTGGTATGACGCTTGCGCTTGCCGTCAACTACGGCGCGCGTGCCGAGATTACCCGCGCTGTCCGTCAAATCGCACTCGACACTGCCGCCGGTAAGATCGATCCTGCCGCAATTGATGACGACATGGTGGCTTCCCACCTCTATACCGCCGGTCTTCCCGATCCTGAGCTTGTGATTCGCACCTCTGGTGAGCTGCGCCTTTCGAACTATCTGCTGTGGCAGGTGGCTTATTCCGAGTTCTACGTCACCGATACCTATTGGCCTGACTTTGATCGTTGGGGCCTTGTCGACGCCATTTTGGCCTATCAGGGCCGTGACCGTAGGTTTGGTGGTCTGAGCAAGACCGAGGAGGCTTAATCGTGTCCGATCGTCCCAAGGCAATTGCTCCCAAGACATCTGAGCGCAAGGCTGTCGCTGCGGGAGCGCCCGCAGCGAAGAATGGCACCGGTTCGTGGCTTGCCGGCTTTATCACCCGTGCCGCCGCCGGTATCGTCTATGCCGTTGTCTTTATCCTGTGCCTGGTTTTGGGTATTGTGCCCACGGCCATCTTTGTTTCTGTCATGAGCGGTCTGTGCTGCTATGAGTTTTTCCGTATGACGAGGCTCGATGGCAAGATGGCTAACGAGCGCATGGGTATCGCTGCCGCCGTACTCTTTCCGCTGTCGGCGTTGGGCGATTCGATGTTGCTGAATGCCCTGCTTTTTGCCCTGATGCTCGCTGTGGGCATTTGGTATGTTTGGTCGCCGCGTACCCGCATCTCTGATGTGGCCGTGACCCTCATGGGTCCCATCTACACTGGCTTTATGCTGTCGGCTATCGTGCTGCTGCGCGATGCCGTGCCCGGTTTTGCCGGCGCCCTGCTTTCGGTGGGCGTTTGCGCGTCCCTTTGGGTCTCCGATTCGTTTGCCTACATCGTGGGTAGCCGTATCGGCAAGCACAAGATGGTTCCCAAGATCTCTCCCAAAAAGAGCTGGGAGGGGTTTGTCGGCGGCATCCTGGGCTCGGTTTTGATTTGGCTCATCCTGTGGGCGACGCACTTCTACAAGCTCAGCCTGCCCTATGCGCTGCTGTGCGGCGTGGTCGTGTCCGTCCTGGGCGTTATCGGAGACCTCATCGAGTCGCGCATCAAGCGCGGTGTGGGCGTTAAGGATTCCGGTAACCTTATCCCGGGCCACGGCGGCATGCTCGATCGTAGCGATTCGCTTATCTTTGGCTGCATTACCGCGCAGCTGCTTTTGATGATCGGAGGCGTGCTGTAATGTCCTTCCAGACGACGTATGGCCCCGATGGACGCCTCCGTGTTGCCATCCTGGGTTGTACGGGCTCTATCGGCACCCAGGCGCTCGATGTGTGCCGCCAGCATGCCGATCGCCTGCAGGTGACGGCGCTGTCCGTTAACTCCAGTACCTCCGAGCTCGTTGCCGCTGCCCGCGAGTTCTCGGTTCCGGCGGTTGCCGTGGCCGATGTCGCTCATGGCGATGACGCCGTGCTGCAGGAGTTGCCCGAGGGAACGAAGCTCGGCGTTGGCGCGCAGGCGGTTTGCGAGCTCGCGCGTCGCGACGATGTCGACTGCGTGCTCGTCGCTATTGTGGGCGCCGCCGGTCTCGAGGCGAGCCATGCGGCCTTGACCTCGAATAAGCGTCTTGCCCTTGCCAACAAGGAGTCCCTCGTCGTCGGCGGCGACTTGCTTATGCCGTTGGCGCAACCGGGCCAGCTTATTCCAGTCGACTCTGAGCACTCCGCCATCTACCAGTGCTATCTGGGGGAGAACCCACGCGAGGCTCATTGTATTTGGCTCACCTGCTCGGGCGGTCCGTTCTTTGGCCGCACCCGCGACGAGCTCGACCGCGTGACGCGTGCCGATGCCCTCGCACATCCCACGTGGGCCATGGGTGCCAAGATCACCATCGACTCCGCCACCCTCATGAACAAGGGCCTGGAGCGCATTGAGGCCATGCATCTGTTTAACTGCGACCTCGATTTCATTAACGTGGTCGTGCAGCGTCAGTCCAAGATTCACTCTATGGTCGAGTTCGCCGACGGCTCCGTGATGGCGCATCTCGGTGCTTCCGACATGCGTATTCCCATCCAGTTCGCGTTCTCGTATCCCGAGCGTTGGGATACCCCGGCGCCTCGTATCGATTTCCGCGAGCTGGGGCAGCTCACGTTTGATGCTGCCGACATGGATACCTTCCGCTGTCTGGCACTGGCCGAACGTGCCGGCAAGACGGGTGGCACCATGCCGTGCGTGCTCAATGCCGCCAACGAGGTCGCCGTCGATGCCTTCCTGCACGATGGCTGCAGCTTTACCGATATCGATCGCATTGTGGAATCCTGCATGGATTCCCACGATATGCAGGCGGTCGATTCGTTTGAGCAGCTTCACGACATCGATGCATGGGCGCGTGAAAAGGCTGCGCAGGTGCTCGCCGCAACCCGTTCCTAACCCATAAGGATTGCTTTTTCGTTTTATGGATACTGTTCTGAGCGTTCTCTCATCGGTCTTTTGGGGCCTGTTGATGCTTTCCGTCCTCGTGTTTTTGCACGAGGGCGGCCACTTTTTGGCGGCACGTGCCTGCGGCGTCCGTGTGACCGAGTTCTTTTTGGGCTTGCCGTGCCGCTTTGACATCCATTACACGTCACGTCGCATTGGAACCAAGTTTGGCGTGACCCCGCTGCTGCTGGGTGGCTACGCTGCCATCTGCGGTATGGATCCGACCGACGTCTCGTGCGCTGATCGCGTGCTCGCGGCTATCTATCGTCATGGTCGCGTGACCGTGGCCGACCTTGCCGCCGAGCTCGAGCTATCCGAGGAGGATGTGCTCGAGGCTTGTGCTCTGTTGCTGGGCTGGGGCTCCATCGCTCCCTGGTATGAGGAAGGGGAGAAACCCTCGCCGAGCTACTATCCCACCAAGTATCAGACGCTGCCGCGAGACGCGGCGGGTTACACCACCTTTGACGGCCGCCGGTTCGATCGAGAGCATGCGACTGCCGAGGGCGATGTGTGGGAGTTGCCGTGCGGCGAGGCCGAGTTCCTTGCGCAAGAACGTTCGCACACCTATCTTGGCCAGGGCTTTCTCAAGCGCGCCTTTATGCTGCTCGCGGGTATTATTGTCAATATCTTGACGGGCTTTTTGCTCCTTATGAGTATCTATTCCATTGCGGGTGTCACCGTGCCGATGGATACCAACGTGATCGGTCAGGTTGACGAGGGGTCTATTGCCGCCAAGGCGGGTATCGAGGGCGGCGATGCGATCCTTTCGGTTGACGGAGTATCGTGCTCTACCTGGATGGACGTTTACGATGCCATCGGCAAGGCCGCCGGTAAGGACGATATCGCCATTGAGTATGAGCGCGACGGCAAGCAGCATTCGACCTCGGTTGCGCTCAAAAAGGACGAGCGCCTAGGTGTGTATGCCTCTACGCAGGTGGTCCGTTTAGACCCCATCACGTCGGCTCGCCTGTCGTTCTCCTATGTCGCGCAGACGGCGGAGGGCGTGATGCGCCTGCTCCAGCCGCAGCATACGACGGAGATTCTCGATCAGTCTTCTTCGATCGTGGGTATTAGCGTTATGTCCTCAAAGGCTGCTGCTGCCGGCCCTGCCACGTTCCTTTCGTTTGCCGCCCTCATTTCGTTCTCGCTTGGCTTTATGAACCTGCTGCCCATCCCACCACTCGATGGCGGCAAGCTGGTCATCGAGATCATTCAAAAGATTGTGGGCCGCGAGCTTCCGCTCAAGGTCCAGACGATTGTGAGCTATGTGGGCATCGCGCTCTTTGCGCTTCTGTTTGTCTATATGCTTCGTTCCGACATCCTTCGATTTATTCTGTAGGGGAGTGTTTGGATTGTCTTTATCCCATCCTTTGCCTCGCGAGTTGACGCGCCCCGTGCATGTGGGCGGTGTGCAGATCGGTGGCGGCGCGCCGGTGGTCGTCCAATCCATGACCTGCACCGATACCGCTGACGTCCAGGCAACGCTTGCGCAAGTGTGCGCGTTGGCGCAGGCTGGCTGCGATATCGTGCGCGTGAGCGTGCCCACCGAGGCCGCGCTTGAGGGTTTCCGCACCATCTGTGCCGAGTCTCCGGTGCCAATCGTTGCCGATATCCACTTTAACCACAAGCTGGCCATTGGCGCTGTGGAGGCTGGTGCCGCCAAGCTTCGCATCAATCCCGGCAATATCGGCGATTGGGCTAAGGTCGATGCCGTCATCGACGCCGCCGGCGCTGCGGGCTGTGCGATTCGCATCGGTGTCAACGCCGGCTCACTCGAGCAGGATATCGCTGAGCGCGACGAGCTTACGCAGCCCGAGAAGCTCGTGATGTCGAGCGAGCGCTTCGTCAAGCACTTTGAGGACCGCGGTTTTACGAACATTGTGCTTTCGGCCAAGGCCCATAGCGTGCAAACGACGCTTGATACCTATCGAGCCCTGTCGCGTGAGATTCCCCACGTTCCGCTTCACCTGGGCGTGACGGAGGCGGGGACCAAGCTCCAGGGCACCATCAAGAGCTCTGTAGGCTTGGGTTTCTTGCTTTCCGAAGGCATTGGCGACACCATGCGTGTGTCGCTCACAGCCGATCCGGTTGAGGAGCCGCCGGTTGCCTGGGGTATTCTGCAGTCGTTGGGCCTGCGTCGCCGTGGCCCCGAGATTGTCTCGTGCCCCACATGCGCCCGCTGCCAGGTTAACCTTATTCCCATTGCCGAGGAGGTTACCGAGCGGCTTAAGAACTACTCCGCGCCGCTTTCGATCGCTGTGATGGGATGTGCCGTTAATGGCCCCGGCGAGGCTTCTGATGCCGATCTGGGCGTTGCTTGCGGACGTGGTCAGGCCTTGCTCTTTTCGCATGGCCAGATCATTGGTAAAGTAGCTGAGGATCAAATTGTCGACGCGCTGATGGCCGAGGTCGACAAACTTATTGAGGAGAAGTAAATGACTCGAGCAATGTATATGTCTAAGCTCTATGCGCCGACGCTTAAAGAGGATCCGGCGGACGCTGAGCTCGCCAGCCACCGCCTGCTGCTCCGTGCCGGCATGATCCGCAAGGAGGCCGCCGGTCTGTATTCTTATCTGCCGCTCGCATGGCGCTCGATCCGCAAGATCGAGAACATCGTGCGCGACGAGATGGATGCTGCCGGCGCCCAGGAGCTCATGATGCCCATCATGGTCGATGCCGAGCTGTGGCGTGAGTCCGGTCGTATCGATGCCTATGGCAAGGAGCTTGTGCGCTTTGACGACCGTCATGGTCGCGAGTTCGTCCTGGGCCCCACGCACGAGGAGACCGTCACGGCCCTGGTGCGCAACGAGCTGCGCTCCTACAAACAGCTGCCCGTTAACCTGTACCACATCCAGGATAAGTTCCGCGACGAGTTCCGTCCCCGCTTTGGCCTGATGCGCGGCCGCGAGTTCATCATGAAGGACGCCTACAGCTTCTCCGCCACGCAGGAGAGCCTGCAGGAGGAGTACGACAAGATGAAGCAGGCCTATGCCAACATTTGCGAGCGCTGCTACATCAAGGCTCTGCCCGTTGTCGCCGACTCCGGCGAGATCGGTGGCGATACCTCCGTCGAGTACATGGCTTTGGCCGACGCCGGCGAGGCTTCGCTCGTCTACTGCGACGATTGCGGCTTCGCTGCCGACGATGAGGCCGCAAGCACCAAGGTCGTTGTGACCGAGGGCCCCGGCGATGGTACGCTTACCAAGGTTGAGACTCCGGGTATGGGCACCATCGAGGCCGTTGCAAAGTTCTTCGGCTTCCCCGAGAACGGCACGCGCAAGTCTCTGGCACTCATCGACGCCGAGGGCAAGCCCGTCGTGGCCATTGTTCCGGGCGACCACGAGCTCAACGATTGCAAGGCCGAGCACGTCTTTGGCAAGGGCTATCGCATGATGACCGATGAGGAGCTCCAGACCTACGGTCTGCATAAGGGCTTTATCGGACCGGTTAACCTGCCCGAGGGCATTCGTCTGGTGTGTGACGAGAGCCTGCGCGAGTCCAAGCAGTGGGCCTGCGGTGCCAACGAGGTCGATTATCACTTTACCGGTGCCTGCCCTGAGCGCGACTTTACCGTCGACGAGTGGGCCGACCTGGTAACCGTCGTTGCCGGCGATCCCTGCCCGCACTGCGGAAAGCCCCTCTCCGCTGCCCGCGGCATCGAGGTCTCCCAGGTCTTCCAGCTGGGCACCAAGTATTCCGAGGCCATGGGTGCCACCTTTATGGATGAGGACGGCAAGGAGAAGCCGCTCATCATGGGTTGCTACGGCGTTGGTGTGTCCCGCTCGCTTGCTGCCGTCGTGGAGCAGCACAACGACGAGCATGGCATCGTCTGGCCGGTCTCCGTTGCCCCGTACGAGGTCGCGGTGATTCCGCTCGATCCCAAGAAGGAGGAGTGCGCTACCGTCTGCGAGCAGATCGTTGATGGCCTGTGTGCCGAGGGTATCGAGGTCGTCGTCGACGACCGCGACGAGCGTCCCGGCTTTAAGTTTGCCGACAACGACCTTATGGGCTTCCCGTATCAGGTGGTTCTGGGCAAGCGCGGCCTCAAGAATGGCACAGTGGAGCTCAAGGACCGTGCCACGGGCGAGCGTGAGGACGTGGCGATCGACGAGGTCGTCGCCAAGGTTGCCGAGCTTGTTAAGGCAGCCCGCCGTTAATCGACGATTTCGCTTGTAGTTCGATATGTGGGACGGCCCCGCATTTCTCCAATCGGGGAGATGCGGGGCCGTCCTATTATCTTGTAGCATCCTCGATATCTAAAAGGAAAACCCCACAGCCCATGCGAGCTGCGGGGTTTTCCATTGTGCCTCCGATGCGAAATAAATCGCTCAGATATTACTGATAATCGACGACGTCGATCCAGTTCTTCAGGAACTCATCGTTCACGTTGCGCTTACGAGCGAGCTCGGAAGCGGCGACGATGCTCGTCCACTGACGCACGACCTGCATGGGCATGTCGGCGCGGTCGCAGTAGAGCTCCAGGTAGGCCTCAGCCTGATCCTTGCTGTTGAGGGCGAAGAGCAGGTAGGTGGTGGCAACGTCGGCAGCAGGGGAGCCCTGGGTGGCGTGTGCCCAGTCGCACACATAGAGCTGGCCGTCGTCACCGACGATGACGTTGGAGGGGTTGACGTCGCCGTGGCAGACCTTGAACTCCTTGGTCATGCCGTCCAGACGCTCCTGAAGGTTGTAGCGCGTGGTGGCATTGAGCTGATCAAGGCTGTCGATCATGCGGGCGAACTTGTCGCGCTGACGGTTGAGCAGCGGGGAGGTGTAGCCGTGGATCTCGATCTGGAGGTCGACGAACATCTCGAGGTACTCACCAAAGCGCTGGGGCTCGGCAGTCATCTTCTCGGCAAGGGTGGTGCCCGGAACCTTCTCGGTCACGAGCGCCCAGCCGTTGGCGTTCTCGAGCTGGGAAACCTCGAGAGCCTTGGGGCTGCGGATGCCGCACTCATTGATGCGGGCAAGATTCAAAGCCTCGTTGAACACGTCGGAGACGGGCTTGGTCTCGTTAAAGACCTTGACGATCTTGTCGCCCAGGTCGTAAACGACCTTGTTGCCGCGACGGACGAGCTCGGTCTTGGAATCGGGTAGCAGCATGGTTGCATCCTTTCAACGATGCGATAGAACCAACGGCGGGGGCGTATGAAACACCCGTGCACCCCCGCCGTTAAAAACCGTGCTAAAACTAGCAGACGGCGTAATCCTGAGGCTCGCGGCCGTAGTAGGCGTCCAGGTAGAGCTCCTTGATCTCGCTCATGAGCGGGTAGCGCGGGTTAGCGCCGGTGCACTGGTCGTTGAATGCCTGCTCGGTCATCTCGTCGAGGGTGTCGAGGAAGTACTGCTCGTCAACACCGTAGTCGGCGATGGTCTTCTTGACGCCGATGAAGTCCTTGAGCTCCTCGAGCTTCGTGATGAAGTTCTCGAAGACCTCCTTGTCGTCCTTGCCCTCGATGCCGCAGTACTTGGCCATCTCGGCGTAGTTGTGCAGCGCGTTGGGGTAAGGATACTGGGAGAAGGTGCCCATCTTGACGGGGGCCTCGGCGGCGTTGTAGCGCATGACGCGAGTCAGGATGACGGCGTTAGCGATGCCGTGGGGCAGGTGATGGAAAGCGCCGAGCTTGTGGGCCATGGAGTGGTTGAGGCCCAGGAAGGCGTTGGCGAAGGCCATGCCGGCCATGCAGGAGGCGTTGTGCATCTCCTCGCGGGCGTGCGGGTCCTTGGCGCCGTTCGTGAAGCTGGAGGGCAGGTTCTCAAAGACGAGCTTGGCAGCGCGCTCGGAGAGGCCCTTGGTGTAGTCGGAAGCCATGATGGAGACGTAGGACTCGATGGCGTGGGTCATGACGTCGATGCCGGAGGCAGCG
This sequence comes from Collinsella aerofaciens, assembly GCA_008668235.1. Lineage (GTDB taxonomy): Bacteria > Actinomycetota > Coriobacteriia > Coriobacteriales > Coriobacteriaceae > Collinsella > Collinsella aerofaciens_K. The sequence goes on from RQCP01000055.1 coordinate 36,807, forward strand.
GTCAGGCCGCGCGGGGCGGTCATGCAGTTGTCGGCGTCGACGATAGCCATGTTGGGGAGCAGCGCGTAGTCGGCGAGCGGCCACTTAATGCCGGTCTCCTTGTCGGTGATGATGGCGAACGGCGTGCACTCGGAGCCGGTACCCGAAGAGGTCGGGACGGCGACGAAGTAGGCCTTCTTGCCCATCTCGGGGAAGGTGAAGATACGCTTGCGGATGTCCATGAAGTCCATGGCCATGTCCTCAAACTTGCACTCGGGGTGCTCGTACATCATCCACATGATCTTGCCGGCGTCCATAGCGGAGCCACCGCCGACGGCGATGATGACGTCCGGCTCAAAGAGAGCCATCTGCTTGGCGCCGCGACGTGCGCACTGCAGCGACGGATCGGGCTCGACGTCGTAGAAGCAGTCGTGGGCGATGCCCATCTCGTCGAGCTTGGCCTCGATGGCGCGGGTGTTGCCATTCTTGAAGAGGAACTGGTCGGTGACGATGAAGGCGCGCTTCTTGCCCATGACGTTGCCCAGCTCGTCGAGGGCGACGGGCGTGGAACCCTTCTTGAAGTAGACCTTCTCGGGAGCGCGGAACCACAGCATGTTCTCACGGCGCTCGGCCACAGTCTTAACGTTGATCAAGTGCTTCACCCCAACGTTCTCGGAGACGGAGTTGCCGCCCCAGGAGCCGCAGCCCAGGGTCAGAGACGGCTTCATGCCAAAGTTGTACAGGTCACCGATGCCGCCGTGCGAGGACGGGGTGTTGATGACGATACGGCAGGCCTTCATGACGTGCTCGAACAGGCTGATCTTCTCGGCCTGGGCGGGGTGCACGTACAGAGAGGCGGTGTGGCCCGGGCCACCGGCGAGCACCAGGTGCTCGGCCTTGTCGACGGCCTCCTGGAAGTCCTTGGCGTGGTACATGGCCAGGACCGGGGAGAGCTTCTCGTGGGAGAACTCCTCCTTGGCGGGGTCGGTGGAGGTGACCTCGGCGATCAGGATCTTGGTCTTGGCGGGAACCTCGATGCCGGCGAGCTCGGCGATCTTGGCGGCAGCCATGCCGGGGATGCGGTGATCGAGGGCGCCGTTCTTGAACATGGCAGCACGCAGAGCCTCCATCTCGGCACCCTGCTTGACGAAGTAGCAGCCGCGCTTCTGGAACTCAGCCTTAACCTGGTCATAGATGGTGTCGATGACGGTCACGGACTGCTCGGAAGCGCAGATCATGCCGTTGTCGAAGGTCTTGGAGTGGATGATGGAGTTGACGGCGAGCAGCACGTCGGCGGTGTCGTCGATGACGACCGGGGTGTTACCGGCGCCAACGCCCAGGGCGGGCTTGCCCGAGGAGTAAGCGGCCTTGACCATGCCCGGGCCACCGGTGGCGAGGATGATGTCGACGTCGCGCATGACCATGTTGGTCAGCTCGATGGAGGGGACATCGACCCAGCCGATGATGCCCTCGGGGGCGCCGGCCTTGACGGCGGCGTCAAGCACGAGCTTGGCAGCGGCGATGGTGCACTTGGCGGCAGCCGGGTGCGGGGAGATGATGATGGCATTGCGGGTCTTCAGGCTGATCAGCGTCTTGAAGATTGCGGTGGAGGTGGGGTTGGTCGTCGGGATGACGGCGCCCACGATGCCGATGGGCTCGGCGATCTTGGTGATGCCGTAAGCCTCGTCGCGCTCCAGGACACCACAGGTCTTGGTGTTCTTGTAAGCGTTGTAGATGTACTCTGCGGCGTAGTGGTTCTTGATGACCTTGTCCTCAAGAACGCCGCGGCCGGTCTCCTCGATGGCCATCTTCGCCAACGGGATACGAGCCTTGTTGGCGGCCATGGCGGCCTCATAGAAGATCTTGTCGACCTGCTCCTGCGTGTACGTAGCAAAAAGCGCCTGGGCCTCTCGCATCTGAGCGAGCTTAGCCTCAAGCGCCTCTACGTTGTCCACAATTGCGGGAGTAGTGTTTTCCGGTGACTTTTTCACCATTTGTGTCTCCTTGCGATCGGAGATTTACCCTACGCCTTGCATGATAGCAAGAAATTATTCGGCGAACGGTCAGATTCCTCTAAAAGGCACACTAAAACGCTTCAACTAAATGAAGCGATTCAACTAAAACCATACGCCTGTTGCATCACCCTGCTCATTGGGGACAGGCTTACATGAGCGCTTTCACTCATTGGGGACAGACATTGTTTTGCCATTTTGCCGTTCTGGGCCTGTTTTGCCGCTCATTGGATATAAATAAGTCACAGGCTCAGCATTTCGCGTTCCTTCTCTCCTTTTAGGTGTTGCCTGTTCAGTTTTTGAAAGGAGAGATTATGCCTCGATGCGCCCGCGCCGTTTCGCTCACCGGCTATTACCACGTCTTTGACCGCGGCAACTCCAAACAGATTATTTTTGAAGATGACTCTGACCGATATCGTTTCTTATCGGACATTTCGGACAGGTTTGCGCACCATAAAGTGGTGGTGTTGGCTTGGTGCCTTATGGACAATCACTTCCATTTGATGGTTGATGACCCATTTGACAATCTTTCAAAGGCAATGCAGTGTGCGCTGACGGCATATGCTAAGTATTTCAACGGGAAAACGGGAAGAACGGGGCATCTGTTTGATAATCGCTATTCGCGGGTCGCGGTTGAGTCGGACTCGCAGGCGGTGCAGCTACTCGATTATATCCATCTCAATCCTGTGAAGGGTGCAATTGGCTCACTCGAAGCATACCGCTGGTCAAGCTTTAGGGCATATCAGCTGGGCTACGATCCCTTTGACATCTGTGATGCGGCCCCCATGCTCGATATTGTCGGAGGCTCCCGTTGCTATTGCGAGCATCTCGAGGAAGTTGCCGGGTGCATCTGGTCAGTGGAGGTTCTTCCACGCCGGCGGATCCCCGATGAGGATGCCCTTACCGTCGCGCGCGAAGTTCTGCCGAGCGTAGACCCCTCGCTTCTTAAGGCCCTGCCGCGCCCCGATCGCGATGCCTGTCTGCTGAGGCTCAGGCGGGCACATCTCACGGTCAAGCAAATTGCCCGTATCACCGGCATTGGCGCTACAAGCGTGACCAAGGCCACTGTAGGCTGGAGGGAGGCTGCGTGAGGTAGGGGCCGAACCGCTGCCGGTATGCGTCATGTCTGTCCCAAATGCGCGAAAGCACTCATGTAAGCCTGTCCCCAATGAGTGCCCTAAGCTTGTCCCCAATGAGTGAGTGCAATGAGTGCAAAAAGGCGCCCTCCGTAGGGGAGGGCGCCTTTGGTAAGTTCTATGTGAACGCGAGGTCTTTGACCCGGAGAGTCCGAGGTACTTGTTGGTAAGACCTTATTTAGGAGCGCGCAACCTTGCCGGACTTGAGGCAGGTGGAGCAAACGTTCATCTTGCGACGGTGACCATCGACGACGACGTAGACGCGCTGGATGTTGGGGCGGAACTTACGGTTGGTGACGCGGTGAGAGTGGCTGATGGAGCGACCGGCAACGGGGTGCTTACCGCAAACTTCGCAAACTTTGGACATAACTGACCCTCCTTGGGCGACAAACGAACATGTCGCGTTAACAAACAAGCCTGAACTATAGCACAGAAGCAGCTCCCTGTGCGTAATCTACACAGAGATATTCCTCTTTTGGCGATAGTGCCCACGCCACGGCCCTGGACGTAGATCCGATTTGCGTGCAGCAGAGGGGATTATGCCAGCTCGTGCGTATGTTTTCAAGCTCGTCCCACAAATATATATAGGTTTATGGAGCATTGGGCTCCGTTTGCGGATTGCTCTGTATTTATGCTCGCAATTAAGCTCGAGGTTGGCTACACTATCCCTTGACCATTAAAGGGGTACGAGATACCCACATGGAATTACATAGCTGCCATGCGAGCAGCCTTTCCTGTGGGTGTCTGGTCCGCTTTAAGCGGTCGGGCATCTATTTTTTTTGACTGTGTCAGCAGTCAAGACATGTGAGGAAGGAGATCGATGGGCACGACTTCCCCCAAGGCGGTCATCATGGACGAGACCGCCGTCAATCGAGCGATGACCCGCATCGCGCACGAGATTCTCGAGCGCAACGAGGGCTGTGAAGACCTCGCTCTGGTAGGCATCGTCACGCGCGGCGACCTTCTGGCAAAGAAGCTCGCCGAGGAGATCAAGGAGATCGAGGGCGTCGACGTTCCGCTCGGCAGCCTCGACATCAGCTTCTACCGCGACGACTACGCTACCAATTTCGCTCCCGCGATCCACGCCACCAATATTCCCTTTAGCGTCGACGGCAAACGCGTCGTGCTGGTGGACGACATCCTGTATACGGGCCGTACCATTCGCGCCGCTCTCGACGCCGTCATGGACCTGGGCCGTCCGAGCCGCATTGAGCTGGCAGTCCTCGTTGACCGCGGCCACCGCGAGCTCCCCATCTCGCCGGACTTTGTCGGCAAGAACGTTCCCTCGTCGCATGAGGAGAACGTGCACCTATATATGAAGGAAGTCGACGGCCACACCGCTGTCGAGATTAATGACGTCGCGCCGGGTTCCCACGTGGGCTCCGCGCCGCTGGGAGGTGAGTAGTACCGTGGCGTTCAACCATAAGCACCTGATCGACATTACCGAGTACTCCGAAGAGGATATCAAGCTCATCCTCGAGACCGCCAAGGCGTTCTCCGAGGTCAACGAGCGTGCCATCAAGAAGGTCCCCACGCTCAAGGGCAAGACCATCGTCAACATGTTCAACGAGCCCTCGACGCGCACCCGCAGCTCTTTCGAACTCGCCGAGAAGCGTCTTTCGGCCGACAGTCTTAACTTTGGCGGCTCCTCGACCTCCACGGTCAAGGGCGAGAGCCTCGTCGACACCGTTGAGACCCTCAACGCTTATAAGATCGACTGCATTGTCGTGCGCGACAAGCACGCCGGCGCTCCCTACATCGTCACGCAGAACTCGCCCGCAAGCGTCATCTGCGCCGGTGACGGCAAGCACAACCATCCTACGCAGGCCCTGCTCGACCTGTATACCATCTGGGAGCACAAGGGTGACTTCCACGGTCTGAAGGTCGCCGTCGTCGGCGATATCGCCCACTCCCGCGTTTGCGGCTCGCTGATCCCCGCCCTTAAGATCATGGGCTGTGAGACCTACGCCGTCGCCCCCGGCACGCTGCTGCCGCCGTCGCCCGAGGTCCTGGGCTGCGACCACGTGACGAGCGACCTCGATTCCGTCCTGCCCGAGCTGGACGTCGTCTACATGCTGCGCGTGCAACAGGAGCGCCTCGAGGGTGCCCCGTTCCCGACCATTCGCGAGTACCACAAGCTCTTCGGCCTGACCAAGGACCGCGAGAAGCTCATGAAGCCCGACGCGATCATCTGCCACCCGGGCCCCATCAACCGCGGCGTCGAGTTCGACTCCTATATGGCCGACCACCCGCAACGCTCCGTCATCCTGGAGCAGGTCTACGCCGGTATCTGCGTGCGTATGGCTATCCTGTATCTGCTGCTTGGAGGTGCCGATAATGGCCTTGCTTCTTAAGAATGCCCACGTCGTCGACCCGTCCGTCGAGCTTGACGGTGTCGTTGACGTCCTGATTGACGGCGACAAGATCGCCGAGGTCGGCGAGAATCTCGCCGTCGAGGGAGCCGAGGTCCGCGACCTTTCCGGCAAGTACCTCGTCCCCGGTCTGGTGGATATGCACGTGCATCTGCGCGAGCCCGGCTACGAGGTCAAAGAGGACATCGAGAGCGGTACCCGCGCAGCTGCCAAGGGCGGCTTTACCGGCGTGTGCTCCATGCCCAACACCGATCCCGTCACCGATAACGGCACCGTCGTGGAGTTCGTCAAGTCCCGTGCTGCCGAGGTCGGCCACTGTCGCGTCTATCCGTCGGGCGCCATGACCCGCGGTCTTAAGGGCGAGGCCATGTCCGAGATGGGCGATATGGTCGCCCACGGCGCCGTCGCCTTCACCGATGACGGTCGCGGCGTGCAGGGCGCGGGCATGCTCCGTCGTTGCATGGACTACGGCAAGATGTTCGGCAAGGTCTTCATGAGCCACTGCCAGGACGAGGACCTGGTCGGCCACGGCCAGATCAACGAGGGCAAGGTCTCGACCCGTCTGGCCCTCGAGGGTTGGCCGGCTGCCGGCGAGGAGCTCCAGATCGCCCGCGACATCGAGATCGCCAAGCTGACCGGTGCCAAGCTGCACATCCAGCACATCTCCACCGCCCATGGCCTGGAGATCGTGCGTGCCGGTAAGGCCGCTGGCGTTCAGGTTACCTGCGAGGCCACCCCGCACCACATGTTCCTGACCGAGAACGACCTGGACGAGACCTACAACACCTCGCTCAAGGTCAATCCGCCGCTGCGTACCGAGGAGGATGCCGAGGCCATCCGTCAGGGCGTCATCGACGGCACCGTCGACGCTATCGTCACCGATCACGCTCCCCACACCCCGTGGGAGAAGGCCCGCGAGTTCGAGCTTGCGCCCTTTGGCATGATCGGCCTCGAGACCTCGCTGTCGCTCGTACTCACCGAGCTGGTCAACACGGGCAAGATGAGCGTGGGCCGCATGGTCGAGCTCATGGCCATCAAGCCGCGTGAGATTCTGGGCCTCGACCAGGTTCAGGTCAAGGCGGGCTCCGTTGCCGACCTGACCGTGTTCGACCCCTCTGCCACCTGGACGGTCGGCGAGGACGGTTATGAGTCGCGCGCCGAGAACTCCGGTTTTGCCGGCCGCACGCTTACCGGTCGTGCCACCGATGTGTTTGTCGGCGGTAAGCAGACGCTCGCCGACGGCTGCATCTGCTAGCATAGCCTTATCGCTTTTGTGCGCGGTGCCCTTGCGGTGCCGCGCTTTCTGTTCGTTTTGACCATGCAATCGCATGGGGGATTGGAGCGTCTATGCCCACACCTTCCACTGCACGCATGCACGACTTTGAGGTCGTCTCGAACCAGGAGATCGCCGACGGCATCTTCTCGCTCGTCATCTCGGCCCCCAAGCTTGCAAGTGCGCTCAAGCCCGGTCAGTTTGTGAACATTGCCGTGCCCGGCGATGCGTCCTCGCTGCTTCGTGTGCCCCTGAGCTTCTATCGCGCCGACGCCCAGGCCGGCACCGTCGAGCTGTGGTACGCCGTCGTGGGTGACGACACCCGTCGTCTGTCGCAGATGGCCCCCGGCTCCAAGTCCAACCTGTTGGGCCCTGGCGGCCGCGGTTGGCTTGTTCCCGAGGGCACCAGGAAGGCGCTGCTCGTGGCGGGCGGCATCGGCGTTCCGCCCGTGCTCTGCCTCGCCGGCAAGCTTGCCGAGCAGGGCGTGGATGTCGACGTTTGTCTGGGCTTTGGCACCGCTTCCAAGGCCGTGGGTGTCGATGAGTTCCGCGCGCTGGGCGCCACTGTTAACGTGTGCACCGACGATGGCACGCTGGGCACGCACGGTTTTTGCACCGACCCGGCAGCCGAGCTGCTCGGCGAGGGCGGCTACGACTACGTCGCCAGCTGCGGTCCCGCCGTCATGATGAAGAAAGTCGCCGCCGCTGCCGCCGAGGCCGGCGCGTACTGCGAGGTGTCGCTCGAGCGCATGATGAGCTGCGGCTTTGGTGCCTGCAACACCTGCAATGTCGAGACGGTCGACGGTATGAAGGGTGCTTGCATGTGCGGCCCCGTGTTCGATGCTTCCAAGGTGGTGGTCTTCTAGTGGGTACCGTGAACATGGCCGTCGATTTCGGCGGCGTCAAGATGCAGAACCCCATCAACACCGCAGCCGGTACCTTTGGCTACGGTTGGCAGTTCCAGAACTTCTTTGATGTTTCCCAGCTGGGCGCCATCACCACCAAGGGTTGCGCTGCCGAGCCCTGGCCCGGCAACCCCGCGCCCCGCATGGCCGAGATTCCCGGCGGTATGATCAACTCCGTGGGCCTTCAGAACCCCGGCGTGGCCGCCTTTGCCCGCGAGTCCGGCCCGTGGCTCGAACAGCTGTCCAAGGACGGCTGCCAGGTCATCTGTCAGGTTGCCGGCCACTCCGTTGACGAGTTTGTCCGCGCACTCGAGATGTATGTCGAGCTGTGCCCCTGGGCTGCAGGCTACGAGATCAACGTGAGCTGCCCCAATATCGCCGCCGGTGGTGCCGCCATGGGCTCCACGCCCGAGGGCGCCTCTTCCGTTATGGCTGCCTGCCGCAAGGTGACCGATAAGCCGCTGTTCGTGAAGATGGCGCCGGTCAACGTCGCCGAGATCGCCAAGGCCCTCGAGGCTGCCGGCGCCGACGGCCTTTCGGTCATCAACTCCATTCAGGGCATGGCTATCGACGTCCATACCCGCAAGTCCCGCGTGGCCAAGCCCAAGGGCGGCCTTTCGGGCCCGCTGTGCCACCACATCGCCGTGCGCATGGTCTGGGAGGTTGCCCAGGCCGTCGATATCCCCATCAACGGTGTCGGCGGTGTCATGACCGGCGAGGATGCGGCTGAGTTTATCCTGGCCGGTGCCACCTGCGTGTCGGTCGGCATGGCCAACTTCGTCGATCCGTGCGCTTCGCTCAAGATCGCGCATGAGCTCGAGGCCTGGGCCGAGTCCCAGGGCGTAAAGGACATCAACGAGCTGGTAGGTGCTTTTGAATGCTAGAGATCGATGCCCGCGACCGCGTAATCGTCGCCCTCGACTGCGATCGTGAGCGTGCGCTCGAGCTCGCCCACGAGCTTTCGGGCCATGCCGCCTGGCTCAAGGTTGGCATGACGCTCTATTACGCTGAGGGCCCCGAGATCGTCAAGACCTTTAAGGACCTGGGCTTTAAGGTCTTCCTTGACCTTAAGTTCCATGACATTCCGCATCAGGTTCGCGGTGCCGCCCGCTCGGCCTCGCTTGCCGGTGCCGACCTGCTTTCGGTCCACGGCTTGGGTTCGGGCGCCATGCTCGCTGCCTGCCGCGAGGGTGCCGAGGAAGCGCGCGAGGACCGCGCCAAGCTCGTCGCCATCACCGTGCTCACGAGCATGAATCAGGATGCCTTGAGCGAGATTGGCGTCGAATCGCCGGTGGCCGAGGAGGCCGCCCGCCTGGCAAAGCTCGCTCAGGCCAACGGCATCGATGGCATCGTGTGCTCGCCGATGGAGGCTCACGACATGCGTGAGCTGCTGGGTCCTGATGCCCTGATCGTGACTCCGGGTGTGCGTCCGGTGGGTGCCGCCTTAGGCGACCAATCCCGCGTGGCGACGCCTTCCCGGGCTATCGAGCGTGGCGCAAGCCACATTGTGGTGGGCCGTCCCATCACCGGTGCCGACGATCCGGTTGCCGCCTTTGACGCCATCGTCGCCGAGCTGGTCGAAAACGTCGCGTAAAAGATTCCCCTAAGTCACCACTTTTGGGTCTCATTAGCACAAAATAGCCCCTGTGCCTGCGTAAACTTTCCCATCCTTTGTGTGGAATCGCAGGTCAGGGGCTTAACTTTGGGCGCAGTATATTGCACTTTTTGCGGGTATCGTCTAACCTATGGAGCCGCGATTGGGCATTTTGTACGTTCTACGTGCTAAAATGCCAATTATTGAATCAGATATAACCCAACTTTTTGGAGGTACGAATGGCACTCCCTCAGCTTACCGATGAGCAGCGCAAGCAGGCTCTTGAGAAGGCTGCTGCCGCACGTCACGCCCGCGCTGAGCTTCGCGAGCAGATCAAGAAGGGCGAGAAGTCCCTCGAGTCCGTGCTCAACTCCGATGACCCTATTGCTTCCCGCATGAAGGTTTCCACCCTCATCGAGTCTCTCCCTGGTTATGGCAAGGCCAAGGCCGCCAAGATCATGGAGGAGCTCGGTATCTCCGCTACCCGTCGCGTCCAGGGCCTCGGCGTCCGTCAGCGCGAGCAGCTCCTCGAGCAGCTGACCAAATAAGTGAGCGCTCAGGATTCCAAGCTCTTTGTGATTTCTGGACCGTCAGGCGCAGGCAAGGGTACGCTCGTCACTCGTGTGCGCGAGCGCCGCTCGAACCTGGGCCTGACGGTTTCGGCTACCACGCGAGCACCACGCAAAGGTGAGGTCGACGGCGTCAACTACTTTTTTCTGACGCGCGAGGAGTTCGACCGCCGCGTGGCAAACGGTGAGTTTGTTGAGTGGGCCGAGGTCCACGGTAACTGCTACGGCACGTTGGTGAGCGAGGTTACATCCAAGCTTGCCTCGGGCTCGTCTCTGATTTTGGAGATCGATGTCCAGGGCGCCCTGCAGGTGAAGGAGCGTTTCCCCGAGGCCGTGCTGATCTTTATCAAGCCGCCTTCGCTTGAGGTGCTCCGCGAGCGTCTAGTCGGTCGCGGTACCGAGACGCCCGAGACGATTGAGCTGCGTATGGCAAACGCCGCCGATGAGCTTGCCCTTGCCGACCACTACGACGACGTCGTGGTTAATGACGATCTCGACCGCGCGACCGATGAGCTCGTTCGCGTTCTCGATATGCATGAAAGGATCTGAGGTCCGTGTCCGTTGTAAAGCCTTGCATTGACGATCTTCTGGAGAAGACCGATCACAACCGCTTCCTGCTCGCTTCGCTTGCCTCCAAGCGCGCCTGCGACATTAATAGCATGCTGCGTGGCCAGCACAACCGCGTGCTTGCCGTTCAGGATGTCGATGACATCACCATCGGGCTTTCCGGTGCCGATACCATCTCGATGGCTATGGACGAGATTGTCGACGGTGACATCTCTTACGATGAGGCCCGTTACGAGAAGGCGCTCGGCCACAAGGTTGCTGAAGCCTAAATGGCGGCTCGCGTCTGCCTGGTCCACTATCACGAGGTTGGACTGAAGGGCAAGAACCGCGCACATTTTGAGCATATCCTCATGGATAACATCAAGGCGGCCTTGGCCGCCTTTTCCGTGAATGCCGTGTCTCGAATTTCCGGTTATATCCTCGTGACCTTTAACGAGCATCAGGCCGACGAGGCGGCGCGTGTCATTCGCACCGTTCCCGGCGTTGCTCGCGTGTCTTTGGCGTATCACACCAATCGCGACCCTCAGGAGTACTGTGCCGCCGCCGTGAAGGCGCTGCGCGAGTTTGGTTCCTTCGATTCGTTTAAGGTGCACGCCAAGCGCTCCAATACTGACTATGAGCTCACCTCGATTGACATCAATCGTCAGGTGGGCGAGGTGCTGTGTGAGGCCTTCCCCGATAAAAAGGTTCAAATGCACGACCCCGATGCGATGGTTCACGTACTGGTGGTCCAGGGTAGCGTTTATGTGTATGCGCGCTCCGAGCGCGGCGTGGGCGGTCTGCCGGTTGGTTCTGCCGGCAAGGTCGTGACGCTGCTGTCGTCGGGTATCGATTCTCCGGTGGCGACCTGGATGCTCGCGCGTCGCGGCGCGGTGTGCGTGCCGGTGCATTTCTCTGGTCGTCCGCAGACGCCCGATACGAGCGAGTATTTGGTGCAGGACATCATCCGTGCGCTTGAGCCGGGTGTCCAGATCGGCCGCCTGTACGTGGTGCCGTTTGGCGACTGCCAGCGTGAGATTTCGGTCACCTGTCCCAGCAACCTGCGCGTGATCATGTATCGCCGCATTATGTATTCGGTTGCCGAGCGCATTGCACACATCGAGGGCGCCAAGGCCATCGTGACGGGCGAATCGCTTGGGCAGGTTGCCTCCCAAACGCTTGAGAATATCATGGCCGTCAACGAGGCCGTGAAGATCCCCGTGTTCCGTCCGCTCATCGGTTCGGACAAGCAGGAGATCATCGCGCGCGCTGAGGAGATCGGTACGTTCGATATCTCGACCGAGGCTGCTCCCGACTGCTGCACGCTGTTTATGCCGCGCCGTCCCGAGACGCACGCTAAACTCGATGCCGTGCATGAGGCCTGGGAGTTGTTCGATCACGAGGAGATGATCGAGCGCCTGCTCAAGCAGACCGAGTACATCGACTTTGAGAGCAACACGTATAAGGCCCCTAAGACCTTAAAACGCAAACATTCGGAGCTTGCTCCGCGTGAGATTTACCAAGATCACGAGTAAATTTGTGCATAGACCGACGATGCGTCTGCATCGTCGGTCTTTTGCTATCTGGGCATTTTGCGACTAAGTGTTCATTTGCTGACGTGTGCCTGAATAAATGGACAGATTTGTGCAAGATTTTGGTCGGCTTTTGGTTTGACCGCGAAAACCGGTTTTGGAGCGTGGCTGTTGCAGGGCTCTTTTCCTGACACGATGTTGTTGGGAGGTTTTGCTATGGCGCAGCGCGAACAACACGAACGGGTCAAAAAGATGGACCGCTGGGCGGGCAAACTGCTCGGTCATAAGGCAGTGGTGATGGCGATACTGGTCGTCATTGCGATGGCGAGTGGACTGGCGATGGCGAACCTTGGCGGCGGTGCCGGCGGCGTGTCGTTTGAGCGCACTGATGGTTCGGGCTCGTTAGTGGAGCCGGGATCCGGCGATGCCTCGAGCGGAAAGACATCCGAAGGCTCTTCGCCTAAGGCGTCTGCCGCGGCAGAGGTCTATGTCGATGTTGATGGCGCCGTTGTGTCGCCCGGTGTATATCGCCTCAAGGATGGCGCGCGGGTGGCTCAGGCGATTGATGCCGCCGGCGGGCTGGCGCCCGAGGCAGACGTTACGGGGCTCAATCGGGCATCTAAGGTCGTCGATGGACAGAAGATTCACGTTCCAACGGTAGGGGAGCAGCAGGCGTCCATTGCGGAAGCCGATGTTGATGGTGGGGCTTCCGCATCGTCGGGCGTGAGTGGCGCTACAGGCCTAGTAAACATCAATACGGCAAGTGCGGCGGAGCTGCAGACGCTTTCGGGCATCGGGCCTTCTATGGCCCAGTCGATTATCGATGAGCGGACAAAGAACGGTGCTTTTGCCTCGGTTGACGATCTGATGCGTGTGTCGGGAATCGGCGAGAAGAAGCTTGCCAAAATCAAAGATTGCATCTGCGTATGAGTGCGACAGAGCGCGAGCATGTGATGCCTCCGCGGCCCTTGATGCCGTGGACGATGGCCCTGTGTGCCGGCATGTGCGTGAGCTGCGCTTTGGTGCTTAACGTGGCCGCTGATGCGCTGCTGAGGGAGCGCGTGCCTCGCAGGTATAGGAATACACGTCGTCGTTTATGGATGGATCGCCCTGCACGACAAACTCGAGGCTGCTTGCCGCTCGACCGTCGAGCGCCTTCGAGGCGCCTAGCGTGCCCAAAGCCCACCACGCCGAGCCGCCCGCTCCCGCCCCGAGACCGACG
>RQCP01000043.1 GCA_008668235.1 Collinsella aerofaciens
ACGCTGGCTCAGCGCCATGTTGAGTCCGTTGCCGCCGCAACGCTTTTGCAGTCGGCCCCGAGTGTCGAGAAGACCAACACCGAGACCACGCAGAAGTTCTGGGATATGGCCGAGAAGCTCAACGCCGTAAGCCACGAGCGCTATCTGGACCTGCTGAACACCGAGGACTTTACACCGTGGTTCTCGACCGTGACGCCGCTGACCGAGGTCGGTCTGCTGCCGATCGGCTCGCGTCCTGCCAAGCGCGGTCTGGGTGCCAAGTCGCTCGACGACCTGCGTACCATTCCGTGGATCTTCAGCTGGAGCCAGGCGCGCATCAATCTGGCTGCTTGGTACGGCCTGGGTACCGCCTGCGAGCAGTTTGGCGACCTGGACCAGCTTAAGGCTGCCTACCAGGAGTGGCCGTTCTTCCGCACCTTTATTGACAACATTGAGATGTCGATCGCCAAGACCGACCAGCGCATCGCCAAGATGTATCTGCACCTGGGCGATCGCCAGGATCTGTCCGAGAAGGTCTTCACCGAGATGCAGCTCACGCGTAAGTGGGTCCTTGCCATCGTCGGTGACGAATGGCCGCTGCAGCGCCGCCGCGTGCTCGGCTGCGCCGTTCGCGTGCGTAACCCCTACGTCGACGCTCTGTCCATCGCCCAGGTCCGCGCCCTTCGCGAGGTGCGCATGAATCAGGACGAGATGGCCGAGGAGAAGAAGGCCGAGTACATGAGCCTGATTCTTTCGACTGTGACCGGCGTCTCGGCAGGTCTGCAGAACACGGGGTAATCGATAGCCCTGTAGTCGTCCGGGCCCGCCATCAGTTTGCTTTTAGGCACGTCCTCGGACATGCAAGAAGCCCTCGCTGCGCACTTCGTGCGGCGAGGGCTTCTTGCGTCCTGCGGAGTGTGCCTAAAAGCAAACTTATGGCGGGCCCTGCGATGTCCGGTCTTCGGCGGATTACTGCTGGGGGGGAATAATGGCGCGCTTCGCGCGTTTTGGATGGGGTCTGTCCCGGCGGCGCGTTTGGCGCTTCGCGCCTCGCGCCTCATCGGTCGGGATTGAGATGCATTTGGCGCTTCTCGCCTTACGACTGTAGCGGCCGCGGTCTCAAGCGGGATCGCGGCTGTTTTGTTGTGGGTCAAATATGAACGTTGTGTTAATGAGTCGGTGGACAGTGGTGTTTTTCGGTGAGCGGCGTATCCTTCCAACGGTTTATCTAGTGTGTCAGTTGAAAGGAAGAGGGCGCTCGTCATTGTTTGAATGTGAACTGCCGTTTGACCACAAGACGTTGCATCTAGAGCTCGAGGATAAGAACTTTGCAGGTGTGATGGAAGGTCATCAAAACGAGTTTAAGACCACGAAATCGCAGGAAGAGCTGGTGGAGGAGTCACTTGCCAACCCTTACGGCTCGCCTTCGCTCGAGGAGCTTTGCGCTGGCAAGAAGGATATTGTCATCATTAGCTCCGACCATACGCGCCCCGTTCCCTCGCGTGTGACGATGCCTATTCTGCTGCATCACATCCACTCCGCTGCGCCTGAGGCGCGCGTTCGCATTCTGGTTGCTACGGGTATGCATCGTCCGTCGACGCACGAGGAACTCGTCAACAAGTATGGCGAGGAGATCGTTGCCAACGAGGAAATTGTCATGCACGTCGCGACCGACGACAGCATGATGGAAAAGATCGGCACCCTGCCTTCTGGTGGCGAGTGCATCATCAACAAGATTGCCGCCGATTGCGATCTACTGCTTGCCGAGGGCTTTATTGAGCCGCATTTCTTTGCCGGTTTTTCTGGCAGCCGCAAGTCCGTGCTGCCCGGCATCGCCAGCTACAAGACCATCATGTACAACCACAACGGTCAGTTTGTGAACGATTCTCATTCGCGTGCCGGCAACCTGTGCCACAACCACGTGAGCGAGGACATGTTTGCCGCTGCCGAGATGGCTCACCTTGCCTTTGTGCTCAACGTGGTGCTCAACGGCAAGCACGAGGTCATCGGCTCCTTTGCCGGCGACATTCACAAGGCGCACGAGGCCGGCTGCGAGTTCGTGAAGAGCCTTGCCGGCGTTGAGCCCGTCGAGTGCGAGATTGCCATCACCACCAACGGTGGCTATCCGCTCGATCAGAACGTCTATCAGGCCGTGAAGGGCATGTGCGCTGCCGAGGCCACACTTCCCGAGGGCGGCGTGATCATCGATGTCGCCGGTTGCGCCGATGGTCACGGTGGCGAGGGCTTCTATCACAACATCGCTGACAACGATCCGGCAGAGTTTGAGCGCGCCTGCATCGACCGTCCTAAGGACGAGACCCTGCCCGACCAGTGGACGAGCCAGATCTTTGCCCGCATCCTGGCGCATCACCCTGTGATCATGGTCACCGACCTGTGCGATCACCAGATGCTCAAGGATATGCATATGACGCCGGTCAACACCCTCGAGGAGGCGCTCAAGCTCGCCTTTGAAATGAAGGGTGCCGATGCCAAGGTGGCCGTCATTCCCGATGGCCTGGGCGTTGTCGTCGCTCAGCACTAGCGCGCGGCCTAAACGAATCGTTTGTAACCGACAAGAAAGATAAGGTTTTATGCTTACCAAACTCCTCTGCGAATTCGGCGCAACGGCCCTCATGATCATCTTTGGCGTGGGCGTACACTGCGATACCGTGCTTAAGGGCACCAAGTATCAGGGCTCCGGCCACATGTTTGCCATCACCACCTGGTCTTTTGGCATCTCGGTCTGCCTGTTTGTCTTTGGCGGCGCCGTGTGCATGAACCCGGCTATGGTGCTTGCCCAGTGCATCGTCGGTCTGGTGCCGTGGAGCAGCTGCATCCCCTTCATGATTGCCGATATGCTCGGCGGCTTTGTGGGCGCCGTAATCGCTTGGTTTATGTATACCGATGAGTTCAAGGCTTCCGAGGGTGTCGTCGACCCCATTGCCCAGCGCAACATCTTCTCGACCAACCCCACCACCGAGGGCACGAACTATGCCCGCAACTTCTTCTGTGAGGCTATCTGCACCTTTGTGTTCATCAGCGCCATCCTTGCTGCCGCTAGCCGCGCCGGCGAGAACGTTCTGATGCTCGCTATCTGCGTCGGCCTGATCGTTTGGGCCGTTGGCATGGGCATGGGTGGCATCACCGGCTTCGCCATGAACCAGGCACGCGACCTTGGTCCTCGCATGGCCTATCAGGTGCTGCCGATCAAGAACAAGGCTGACAACAACTGGAAGTACGGCCTGCTCGTTCCTGGCATCGCTCCGTTTATCGGTGCCGCTCTGGCCGCGCTGTTTGTGCACGGTTTCTTGGGCATGTTCTAGTCCAAGGCCACATGGTTGTCCGCTGGCCGCATGGGGTAACTTCCCAGCGCGTCCTCGGACATGAAAGAACCCCCGCTGTGCACTTCGTGCGGCGGGGGTTCTTTCGTCCTGCGGAATGCGCTGGGAAGTTACCCCGGGCGGACAGCTGCGGGGGCTTTGTTGCGTTCGTACAAGCAACCCAACATATTTCTGAATTTGGATGGGAGGGGCTTGTTGCTGTCGGGGGGGCGTTGAAGTGCGAGTGACACGGTGGGATGCGTGGCGCCTTGGGTTGGGGCAATGCTCTGGGATGAGCCACTTACTTAGGTGAAGAGGGGTTTTATGGCTGAGAGGTAGTCTTTGGCTACGTCGGCCTTGTCGGTTTGGAAGTTGTGCCAGGCCCACCATTGGACGGTGGCTACGAAGCTTGAGGCTATGTGGTGGAGGAGGAAGTTACGATCCATGGTGCTGGCGGGGCCTGCGGGGTCGACAGGGACGGTTTCGGCTGCGCGCGACATGATGGTCTTGCGGAGACAGTCGGCGAAGACGCGCGAGCCGGCGCCGGCTACGAGGGCGCGTACGCCCTGACGACGATCCCAGAGGTTGTTGAGGATATGCTCGACCTGTACGAGCGGGTCATTGAGGGGTGTACCGTCATCGTCGAGGGCATGGGTGCAGATATCGCACACGAACTCAGCGAGCAGGTCATCTTTGCTCTTGAAGAGGCCGTAGAACGTTGCCCGACCTACATGGGCGCGAGCGATGATGTCGCCAACGGCAATCTTGCCGTAGTCCTCTTCGCGCAGGAGCTCGGAGAACGCCGCAACGATGGCAGCGCGGCTTTTTGCCTTGCGGGCATCCATGGCTATGCGTCCGCGTGAACGAGCAGACAGCGGAGCGTGCCGGAGCAACCCTCGTAGGGGCGTTTGCCGGCGCCGTAGCCGACGGCTTCGATGTGGTAGCGTGAGGGCAGTTGGTCGGACGTGCGCAGCGCGGTGACGATGGCGGCACCCGTTGGCGTCACGAGCTCGCCGGCGACCGGTGCAGGCGTGAGGGCGATATTGCCCGCCTGGCACAGGTTGACGACAGCGGGGACGGGAATGGGCATGAGGCCGTGGGCGCAGCGGATGGTTCCGTGGCCCTCGGAGAGCGACTCGACGACAATGTCCTCGATGCCCAGGTCATCGAGGCAGATGGCGACCGAGCAGACGTCGACGATGGAGTCGATGGCGCCCACCTCGTGGAACAGGACGGTGTCGGGCGTTTTGCCGTGAGCTTTGGCCTCGGCAGCAGCGAGTGCGGTAAAGATGGCGCGGGCACGACGCTTGGCGCCATCGCTTAGCTGTGAGCCGTCGATGATGGCGGTGACGTCCGCCAAAGAACGGTGGTGATGGTGGTGGGCGTGGTGATGGTCCTCGTGGCCATGGCCGTGAGCCTCATGGTCATGCTCGTGCGTATGCTCGTGGCAGTGTTCGTGTTCATGTCCGCCATGGTCATGATGGTGGTGCTCATGCTCGTGCGTGTGCTCGGCAGCTGTTTCGTTGCCAAAGAGCCAGGCCATGTCGTGGTCGTGGTTCTCGAGCTCCTCTGCCAACTGAACGTCAAAGTCGCAGGCGTCGATGCCATGCTTGTTTGCACGCGTGACAGCGATCGTAAAGCCGTCGACCGGCAGCGTGGCGAGCTGTTCGCGCAGGTGCTCCTCGCTGGCGCCCAGGTCGAGCAGGGCCGCGACGGTCATATCACCGCTGATGCCCGAGGTGCCGTCGATGATAAGCGTATGCTGATGGTTGGACATGGAATGCTCCTTAACGGGCGCAGGGTGTTCCGGCGCTCAGATGATTGATAAGACTTGCCTGGTAGGCGGCACCAAAGCCATTGTCGATATTGACGACCGAAACGCCGCTGGCGCAGGAGTTGAGCATGGCGAGCAGCGCGGCTACGCCACCAAAGCTCGCGCCGTAGCCCACGCTGGTGGGAACGGCGATGACCGGACAGCTTACCAGACCGCCGATAACGCTCGCCAGCGCGCCCTCCATGCCGGCGATGGCGATGACCACCTGTGCCTGGGCAAGTTCCTCGGCATGCGCGAGCAGACGGTGCAGGCCGGCGACACCTACGTCGTAGAGGCGGTCGACCTCGTTGCCGTAGAACTCGGCCGTCAACGCGGCTTCTTCGGCGACGGGCAAGTCGCTCGTGCCGGCGCAGGCGACAACGATGCGTCCGTTACCGGTAGGGGAGGGCTTACCGCCCACGAGGGCGAGCTGGGCGTTCGGGACATATCCCAGGTCGATCCCGTTGTCGAGAAGCTCCGAGGTGCGGGCGGCCTTCTCGGCATCCAGGCGCGTAACCAGGGTGCGCTCCTGACCGGCATCGCGCAGCGCTTTGATAATGGCGGCAATCTGCTCGGCGGTTTTACCGGCGCCGTAGACAACCTCACCGGCCCCCTGGCGCACCCCGCGCGAAAGATCGAGCTGCGCAAAACCCAGATCGGCGGTTGGCGCCGTTTGGATGCGCGTAAGGGCGACTGCCGGGGTGACTGCTCCGTCGGCAACATCGCTCAGTAACTGCTCAAGATCTCGCTTATCCATATATCTTCCCTTCGACGGCGCAAAGTCTAGCACTCAAAGGGTATGTTTCCGAACACTAAGACAAAATTGTTCGGAAACTAGATATAGGGGATTTGATTCTGTTGTTAGATGGATCGGCTAGTCACGCAGGATGATATCCATGGCGAGCATCAGGTTGCGCTCGTCGATGGCAAACGGAGCGGCCTCGCGCGTCTTGGGCTTGGCGCAAAATGCGATGCCCGTGCCCGCGGCCTGAATCATGGGGATGTCGTTGGCGCCGTCGCCGATCGCCACGGTATGGGCCATATCGACACCGCACTCAACCGCCCAATCCAGCAGCTGGATGAGCTTGGATTCCTTGGTCACAATGTCTGCCGCCAGCTTGCCCGTGAGCTTGCCGTCTACGACCTCCAGGCGGTTGGCCAGGCAAAAATCGATGCCCGCGGCAGCTACGATCTTGTCGGCGACCTCGTGGAAGCCGCCGCTTACCACGCCGACCTTCCAGCCTTTGCTGTGCGCCGAGCGCACAAGCTCCAGTGCGCCGGGGGTAAACGTCACGCGCTCAAAGGTGCGCTCGAAAACGCTCTCGTCCAAGCCGGCAAGCAGGCCCGCGCGCTCCTCGAGCGCCTGCTTAAAGTCGAGCTCGCCGCGCATGGCGCGTTCGGTGATCCGCGCAACTTGCCCGCCCACGCCTGCTTCCTCGCCCAACAGGTCGATGACCTCCTGGTTGATGAGCGTGGAATCGATATCCATAACGATGAGGCGTGCAGTCATGGCGGGCCTTTCCGAGTGCGGTTGTATTGTAGGCACATTGTCGCACGCGGCGCGCCTTGGCGACGGCCAGGCCGCGTCAATTGTTTCGTCTCCGTCAAGTCTTTGAGCGGGAGCCACTTTTTCGCGGTACATCGGCGCGGGTGCGATAAGATAGAACGCCATGTCCGGCTGCGCGGTTTACGCAGGCTGGGCAAATCTGTACGACGCCGCCCGGAACGACACGGGGCGGCACAGATCCATAAAGGAGGATCACTGGTATGAGCCAGACCCGTCCCATCGACGAGCATTCCATGCACACCCATACCTGCGGCGAGCTTCGCCGCGAGAACGTGGGCGAAGAGGTCACCCTCACCGGTTGGGTGAGCCGTCGCCGCGACCACGGCGGTCTTATCTTCTGCGACCTTCGCGACCGCGAGGGCATCACGCAGCTCACCTTCGACCCCGAGCACTCCGACGGCGATGCCTTTAAGATCGCCGAGACCATGCGTCCCGAGTGGCCCATCAAGATTCACGGCGTCGTGCGCGCCCGTGGCGAGGAGACCACCAACGCCAAGCTCGCGACCGGCGAGATCGAGGTCCTGACCGACCACGCCGAGGTGCTCAACACCTCCGTCACCCCGCCGTTCCAGATCGAGGACGGCATCGAGACCAGCGAGGACACCCGTCTGCGCTATCGCTATCTGGATCTCCGTCGTCCCGAGATGATGGCCAACCTCAAGCTGCGCTCCGACTTCACCTTTGCCATTCGCGAGGCGCTTCACAACCGTGAGTTCATGGAGGTCGAGACGCCCTCCCTGTTTAAGTCCACGCCCGAGGGCGCTCGAGACTTCATCGTTCCCAGCCGTATTCAGCCGGGTAACTTCTACGCCCTGCCGCAGTCCCCGCAGCTCCTAAAGCAGCTGCTCATGGTCGGTGGCGTCGAGCGCTACTACCAGGTTGCCAAGTGCTTCCGCGACGAGGACTTGCGTGCCGACCGTCAGCCCGAGTTCACCCAGGTCGATATCGAGATGTCCTTCGTGGACCAGAACGACGTCATGAGCGCACTCGAAGAGGTCCTGGCCGATGCTTTCGGTCGCATGGGTGTCGAGATGCCCACGCCGCTGCGTCGCATGGACTACTGGGAGGCCATGGACACCTATGGCTCCGACAAGCCCGATACCCGCTATGGCATGCATCTGGTCGATCTGACCGACATCTTTGCCAACTCCAAGTTCAAGGTCTTTGCGACTGCCGCAAACGAGGAGGGCTCTGTCGTCAAGGCCATCAACGCCAAGGGCGCTGGTGCCTGGGCACGTGCCAAGATCGATAAGCTCGCCGGCGTGGCCTCCACGTTTGGCGCCAAGGGTCTGGCCTGGATCGCTTTCCGCGAGGACGGCTCCATCAACAGCCCCATCGTCAAGTTCTTCTCGGACGAGGAGATGGCGGCTCTGCGCGAGCGCATGAACGTCGAGCCCGGCGACCTCGTGATGTTCGCCGCCGGCCCGCGCCTGCTCTCTGACGAGATTCTGGGCGGCATGCGCTCTCACATGGCCAACGCACTCGAGATCAAACGCGAGGGGCACGACTTCCTGTGGGTCGTCAACTTCCCGCTGTTCCACTGGGATGAGGACCGCAAGGCCTATGCAGCCGAGCACCAGCCGTTCACTCTGCCGACCGAGACCGACATCGCCAAGATCGAGGCCGACCCGTTGGCTGCCGGTTCCTGCACCTACGACTTTGTCATGGACGGTTTTGAGGCCGGCGGCGGTGGCATGCGCATCCATAACGCCGAGATGCAGATGTCCATGCTCAAGCTCCTGGGCTTTACCGAGGAGCGCGCCGAGTCGCAGTTTGGCTTCCTCATGGAGGCGCTCAAGTTTGGTGCGCCCCCGATGGGCGGTTTTGCCCTGGGTCTGGACCGCGTGTGCATGCTGCTTACTGGCTCCGATTCCATCCGTGACGTCATGGCGTTCCCCAAGACGGCCAGCGGCTCCGACCTTATGTCGGGCGCCCCGAGTGCCGTTTCCGGCGCCCAGCTCAAGGACGTCAGCCTGCGCTTGATGTAGGCGAGCGGCTACATATTGTCTCTACCGAGGGAAGGACGCGTGCCTTCCCTCGTTTTTTATGCGCGGGCGTTGCGAGGGCATAGGGTGACCGGACGTCGCGGAAAGTGCGTCCCGGAATCTGCGTCCAGAATGGGCCGCGCTTTCCCAAAGGGGGTCCTCTGGGAAAGCGCGGCCCAGAATTCGGCAAAATAATGGGGCACAGTTTCCGGTTGAGCTGTCTAACGGAAACTGTGCCCCAGAATGAGCACTCAAAACGGGACAGGCTTTCCGCAACAACTGTCTGGCGGAAAGCCTGCCCCAGTTTCTTATAGCGAGTCCCTCTGGATTAGCTGCATGTGCATCACGGAGGTGGTGGGCTCGGCACCCTTGACCATGTCGAGCGCAATGTTGGCGGCCATGTGGCCTTCTTCGCGCAGGGGCTGGCGGACGGTCGTGAGCGCGGGGACGCAGCGCGCCGCAATATCGTGATCGTCGAAGCCGACGACGGAAACGTCCGCCGGAACGGATAGGCCTGCCTCGTTGAGTGCGGTGATGACGCCAGCCGCGATACGGTCCGATCCGCAGAGCACACCATCGAAAGCAATCTCGCGCGCGAGGATCTGGTGCATGGCCTGATAGCCGTCTCCGCTGTTCCAGCCAGTATAGATAATGTTTGCGTCTGGGAGGTCTTCGCCCAAGACGGCACGGTAGCCACGAAGGCGGTCGGTAACGGCGGGGTTGTCCTGAGGTCCCAGCACGGCAACGATATCCTTACGCCCGCGCTCTTTCATAGCGAGCGCTGCAAAGCGTCCGCCCTCTTCGTTGTCAGAGTAGACCGTCGAGAACACATCGCGATAGGGGTGGCCCTCGAGCTGACCGCACAATACAGTCGGAACGCCCAGCTCGCGCAGCACCTCGAGCAGCTCGCTGCCCTTGTAGGGGGAGACGTCGATTACGGCGTCGAACGAGCGGCGCTCAAAGTGCTCGCGTGCGCGGTTGCGCTCATGCATAGAAGACGCCTGCAAGATTACGGGCAGATAGGACGACTCCGACAGTTCCTCGGTAATACCGCTCAAAAACTCGCTGTAGGTGGGGTCGCTGAAGAGTTCACTCAGGGGCTCGGTCACGAGCACGGCGATGATTTCCGTGCGCCCGACAGCAAGCGCTCGGCCACGAGCGTTGGGGACAAAATTGACTTCCTTGGCCGCTGCGCGGACGCGCTTTTTGGTTTCTTCGCTAATGCGGGGCGAATCGTTGAGGGCGCGCGATGCCGTGGAGCGCGACACGCCGGCAGCTGCGGCAACCTCGGCAAGCGTAGGTGCGGTGCGAACTGGTTGGGTCATGGCGTCTCCTGGAAAATGTGGTCGATGTTGTCACTGATACGGACTGGTGCGGATACAGCTTACTATAGTGCACCTGAACAGCGTTGATGATATCCGGTGACCGGTGTCGTTTTGCAACCAAGCCGCAATCGAATACGTCTCGTGTGGGTGAGATGTCAGCGGGCGTGGCGGTTGCCTACGAGCTTAAGAATGCTGTTTTGCGCTGAGTTCCGATACTCAGGTTGACATAAGTGTCGCGGTTGTACAACCGGTTGCACCGTTAATCCGGCCAAATCAACCGTTCAGCGGACAACCGGTTGCACAGGTTTTTGCATCGCCCGTAAGATAAGGACAACCGGTTGCACAAGAATCACTACGATGACGAAGGAGCATCACCATGGACGCCATTAACGATTGGGAAAACCAAGCGCTCACCCACAGGAACCGCCTGGCACCCCATGCGTACTTTATGGGTTACGAGACTGCCGATCTCGCCGCTACGTACAGCCGCGAGCTGTCGCGCGGGTTTGTCCAGCTGTCCGGCTCGTGGCAGTTCCGCCTCTTTGAGGGGCCTGCTGCCGTCTCTAACGAGGAGCTTTCCACGTACGAGCCCGAGTGGGATCACGTGGAGGTTCCGCACCTGTGGCAGGTAGACGGCTATGGCAACCTTGCCTATACCGACGAGGGTTTCCCGTTCCCGGTGGACCAGCCGTTCGTTCCCTCCGACGACCCCACGGGCGTCTACCAGCGCATCGTCAATCTTCCCGCCGTTCCTGCCGGCGCTCGCGAGATCATTCGATTCGACGGCATCGAGAGCTATGGCGAGCTGTACGTCAACGGTCAGTATATCGGCATGACCAAGGGCTCGCGCCTGTCTGCCGAGTTCGACGTGACCGATGCGCTCGTCGAGGGCGACAACCTGTTTGCGGTCAAGGTCCTGCAGTACAGCGATGGCAGCTATATCGAGGATCAGGACATGTGGTGGGCCTCGGGCATCTTCCGCGATGTGTACCTTATGCAGCGTCCCGCCGCGCACCTGGTCGACTTTAGGTTCCGCACGCACCGCGAGGGCGATGCCGCTCTGATCACGCTCGATACGGTGGCTGAGGGCGCTACCCGCGTTGTGTATACGCTCAGCGATGGCGGGAACGTGGTGGCTACGGGTGAGTGTGTCGACGGCCATGCCGAGTGCAGCGTGACCGATGCTCACTTCTGGAATCCCGAGGACCCCTTCCTCTATGACCTTACGTTTGAAGTCTACGACGGTGACGAGGTCAGCGAGTACGTTCCGCATCGCCAGGGTCTTGCCGAGGTGACGGTCGAGGACAATCATATCTACCTCAACGGCACCTACTTTAAGATGCATGGCGTCAACCGCCACGATCACGATGATCACAAGGGCCGCGCCGTGGGTCTCGATCGCATGCGCCGCGACCTGGAGCTCATGAAGCAGCACAACATCAACGCGGTGCGCACCTCTCACTATGCCAATGACCCGCGCTTCTACGAGCTGTGCGATGAGTATGGCATCATGCTGGTCGCCGAGACCGATATGGAGAGCCATGGCTTCGAGAATATCGGCAATATCGCCCTGGTCACCGACGACCCAGCATGGGAGCCGGCCTACGTCGACCGTATTGAGCGCCTGGTGATGCAGGAGCGCAACCACGCCTGCATCATTATGTGGTCGATGGGCAACGAGAGCGGCTATGGCTGCAACATCCGCGCGATGTACGCCAAGGCTCACGAGCTCGATGGTCGTCCGGTCCACTACGAGGAGGACCGCAACGCCGATACCGTCGACGTTATCTCCACCATGTACTCCCGCGTGTCGCAGATGAACGACTTTGGTGAGCATCCGTTCCCCAAGCCGCGCATCAACTGCGAGTACGGTCACTCTATGGGCAATGGCCCCGGAGGCCTGTCCGAGTACCAGGAGGTCTTCGATCGTTGGGATTGCATCCAAGGCCAGTTCATTTGGGAGTGGTGCGACCACGGTTTGGCTGCTGTGACCGAGGACGGCGTTGCCTACGATATGTATGGTGGCGACAACGGCGATTACCCCAACAACAGCAACTTCTGCATCGATGGCATGGTGTTCCCTTGGCAGCAGCCGAGCCCAGGCCTTACCGAGTACGGCCAGGTCATCTGCCCGGTCCGCATGGCTTATGACGCCGAGGCAGGCGAGCTGACCGTCACGAACAAGCGTTGGTTCACCACTCTCGAGGATGTCTGCCTGTCGGCCGAGACCCTGGTGGACGGTGATGTGGTTTGCCGCAAGACGCTCATACCCGGTGCGGTTGCCCCCGGCGAGTCCGTCCATCTGCCACTGGTGATTCGCGAGGCCGCAGTGGGCGAGACCCTGCTGACCGTGCGCGCCTACACCATGGCCGCTCACGTCTGGTGCGAGCCGATGTTCCAGTTGGGCGCTAGCCAGTTTGCCATCGCCAACCATCCGGCGCCGGCCATCGCCGCCCCCGCTCGTCCTGAGCTTACGGTCGAGGAGACCGAGCAGGAGATCCGCATTCACTCCCTCAACGGCGAGCTGGCCTTCAGCAAAGTTAACGGTACCGTGAGCGAGTGGAAGGCATCCGGCCGCGACGTCATGGTCTCTGGTCCCCAGGTTGGTTTTTGGCATCCGCTCGTCGACAACCACGCCCAGGAGTATGACTCCCTGTGGAAGGACAACTTCATCGATGTGATGCAGACGTCTACCCGCAAGGTCTCTTGGAAGCAGGATGGCAATGCGGTCGTCGTTACCGTGAGCCAGCGTATCGCTCCTCCCGTCCGCGCGTTCGGCATGCGCGTCGAGCTCGTCTACACCGTGCTTCCGAGCGGTCGCGTCGACCTCAAGGTTTCCGGCGAGCCCTACGGCGATTACTCGGATATCATCCCGCGCATCGGCATCTCCTTTGAGGTCCCCGGTTGCGATCGTGCCGTTGAGTGGTACGGTCACGGCCCGGGCGAGAATTATCCGGACTCGCTGCGCGCCAACCCGGTCGGCCATTACCGCACTACGGTCGACGACATGTTCACGCCGTATGTCATGCCCCAGGATTGCGCTAACCGCGAGGGTGCCCGCTGGGTTGCCCTGCGCTCTAGCCACGGTGACGGCGTGCTGGTGACTCGTCCAGCTGACGCCGCCTCCAACCCGTTCTCGTTCTCGGCATGGCCCTATAGCTGCGAGGCCATCGATAACGCCAAGCACGTCTACGACCTTGTCAAGGGCGACACGGTCACGGTCAACATCAACGACCAGCTGCTCGGTCTTGGCTCGAACTCTTGGGGTTCCGAGGTGCTCGATTCCTATCGCACCCGTTTTGAGAGCTTCAGCTTCGAGGTGTCCCTGCGACCGCTGACGTCTGCCGACCTTGCTCAGGCGCTGGCACCCATTAAGGAGGCATAAGCCATGCATGTCTTTAACTCGCGCGCCGATTTCGACGCTCAGATGAAGTCCGTCAAGAAGTGGATGCGCACCGGCCAGGCGCTCGATGGTGTTGCCGACCTGCAGCACGACGTGGCTTACTCCATCGGCGACTCGCTGGTGTATTGGTGGGTGAACGCCCACGAGGCGGCTACTGTCGATCTGGTCGGTCACCGTCGCTATCATGCCGTGCTCGCCCCGCTCGACGGCGACCTGACCGTCGAGGTTGCCCCCAAGGCAGGCCTCACCTGCACCCGCGCTTACAGCGATATCGATGATCGCGAGCGCTTTGAGGGTACGGGGGAGACTGTGACGATTCCCGCCGGCGGCGTTGCCGTCGTCGAGATCGACGAGGCCTACCGTGTCGTGGCCGATGCCACGGATCCCCGCGTCGTCGTACTGCACGTGACGGTCGAAGGTTATTCCTTCCCCAACAAGTAGTATTCGTCCGCCTGGACGTTTGCTTTGTGCCGTTAAGGGGGATGGCTTTGTTGACTCCCTTTTTCCCATTCCCCTTAGCAGGTGCACCGTCCGTGTTTGCGCTTGCAGCTCGGACGGTTTTAGATGACATTTAATAGATGATTGGGAGGGCTTATGAGCTCTGAAAAACGAGGAACGATCGGTTCGTTCGCTCTGCTGGGCATGACGGTTGCCGCCGTGTTCGGTATCAAGAACATCATCAACAACAACGCAGCCATCGGCTTGGCAGCTGCGCCGGCGTTCTTCTTCGCCACACTTTTGTACTTTGTCCCCTATACCCTGGTTACCGCTGAGTTCGTCGGCCTCAACAAGGACTCCGAGTCGGGTGTGTACGCATGGGTTAAGACCTCGATGGGTGGTCGCTGGGCGTTCCTGACGGCATTTAGCTACTGGTTCGTTAACCTGTTCTACTTTGCGTCCGTCCTGCCCAACGTCATCATCTACGCGAGCTACGTGTTCTTTGGTGCCAATGCCGAGCTTTCGCAGCTGTGGATCACCATTATCGAGATCGTCGTCTTTGCTATTGCCACGTGGGTGTCGACTAAGGGCGCTAAGTGGATCGGTTCCATTTCCTCCTTCGGTTCGACCGCGGCTCTCGGCCTGACTGCCGTGTTCATCCTGCTGTCCCTGGCTGCTGCCTTTGGCGGCGTTGAGTTCGCTACGGCTCCCACGCCCGCTAACATGGCTCCCGACATGAGCAACTTCGCAACTATGTGGGGCTTCTTCGGTACGCTTGCCTGGATCATCCAGGGCGTTGGCGGCGCTGAGTCTGTCGGCGTGTTCCTTAACGACCTTAAGGGCGGCGTCAAGGCCTTCGTGCGCACTGTCGTTATCGCCGGCCTGACCATCGGCCTTCTGTATGCAGGCGCTTCGCTGCTGGTTAACCTGTTCATCCCCGAGGGCAGCGTTGCCATCTCCACCGGTATCTTCGACGTATTCGGCGCCGTCTTTGCCCACTTTGGCATTCCCATGGAAGTGTCCACGCGCGTCATTGGCCTGATCCTTCTTGCCGCCACGCTGGGCTCCCTCATGATGTGGACCTCCGCTCCCATCAAGGTGTTCTTCACCGAGATCCCCAAGGGCGTCTTTGGTAGCAAGATCGTCGAGCTCAACGAGCACGGCATTCCTGCCCGCGCTGCCTGGCTGCAGTTCGCCATCGTCGTCCCCATCCTGATTATCCCGGCCCTGGGCTCCGGCAACCTCGACGACCTGCTCATGATCGTCACCAACATGACGGCTGCCACCGCTCTGCTCCCGCCGCTGCTGATTCTGCTTGCCTACTTTATGCTGCGCAAGAACTTCGACGCCGCTCCCCGTGACTTCCGCATGGGCTCGCGCAGCTTTGGCCTGGTCGTTGCCGCATTCCTGCTTTTGGTCTTCTGCTTCGTGCTTATCTGCGGCACCATTCCGCTCGATCAGCCGCTGTGGCTGACGCTGGTCTACAACGTTGGCGGTGTGGTTGTCTTCCTGGGCCTTGCCGTGATGTGGTACAACCGCTATATCAACCGCCTGCGCGAGACCGATCCCGAGGCTGCCGAGAGCGAGTTGCGTCCGTCTGTTCTCGATATGATGGAGTAGAAGCTGGGATTTATCCACAGCTGAGGAACAACCTGATTCCCTTTCCTATGGAGGGGCCCTTCGGGTCCCTCCTTTTGCGTTTTGGGACATGGATTTTGGACCCTGTGGGCAAAAATGCCAAATATGAGTACTGTCGCAAAAGAGGTGTCATATTTTTCGGCCTGTTCTGAGCGAAAATGGGCTCAAAATCAATTTATCTAACCCCCTATAGACACGATTTGATGGCTTCCAGACCATTAAAATCGACCAAATCGGCCAATCTGCTCTCGATTTCGCTGCTATTAAATTGGTGACAGTACTCATATTTGCCACTTTTTGACCACGGGGTATCCGGAGGGGCTCTCGACAAGCATCTAACGCTACAATAACTACCACGTGGCTGGGTTTGGCCGGCCAAATGTTCGATGCTGCGGGAGGGGACATGGTCGAGTTTACAAAGACGATTAAAGATCCGTTGGGACTACATGCCCGCCCGGTTGCGCTTCTCTATGACATTATCGCCAGGCATCGTAGCGACGTGTCGGTCAGCATCGGCGATCGCCATACGGATGGCCGCGATATCATGGGACTCATGGCCCTCTATGGTGAGTGCGGCGAGAGCGTTGTCTTTCGTGTTTCGGGCGTGGATGAGGCCTCCTGCGTCACGTCGATCAGAAACCTCTCGCTCTAAGCGCATCAATGTGACAAGGGGACAGTCCCCTTTGTTGCATAAATTGGTATGACAAGGCACCGCAAAGAGATGGTCTTTGTGGTGCTTCTTTTGTTTCATATAGGAAACTTTTTCGAAATCTGAATGGGGACCCTTTCCAAAAAGTTAACCACGTGTTAGTTTACTAAAGCGAACATAGACGTGGTTAACTTTTAACGCGTCGATGTTGAGGACGAACTGACGTTAGGAGCCACTCATGTCTTGCGGACTGCAGATGCCGGCAATGCCGCTTTCGATGGTAAAAGCGGGCGAAACCGTGCGCGTGTCTCGTGTAAAGGGCAATGAGGATATGAAGCACCACCTCAAGGACCTCGGCTTTGTCGAGGGCAGCGAAATCCACGTGGTGAGCTCGAGTGGCGCCAATATCATCGTCACCGTGCTGGGCGCACGCTTTGGTATCGATTCCAAGGTTGCCATGCACATCATGACCGTCGGTTAGTCGACGGTATTTCTGTACGCACTGAAAGGGGGACAAGTAAATGAAGACGTTGGGTGACGTTAAGGTGGGCGAGAGCTCCACCATCGTCAAGCTTCACGGTGAGGGTGCGCTTCGCCGCCACCTTATGGACCTGGGCCTCATCAAGGGCACTTCGTTCAAGGTCGTGAAGGTTGCGCCGCTCGGTGATCCGGTCGAGATCAACGTGCGCGGCTACGAGCTTTCCATCCGCAAGGAGGAGGCGGCCGTCGTCGAGGTCCAGTAGGGGCTCGCGACGTATGTTTCTGCAGATAAAGTTAGGTTTTTCTAACTTAATGCAGCATTTTGAAGCACATTATCCAGCCCGTGCGGAGAAAGCAGCGCGGGCACACAAGGAAGAAGGATTGAATGGCGGATTCTCAGATCCATGTCGCACTGGCGGGTAACCCCAACTGCGGCAAGACCACGCTTTTCAACCTGATCCCCGGCGCCAACGGCTACGTTGGCAACTGGCCCGGCGGCACGGTTGAGAAAAAGGAGGCCAAGCTCCTAAGCGACAAGAACGTTACCATCACGGACCTCCCTGGTATCTACTCGCTTTCCCCCTACAGCCCCGAGGAGCAATGCTCGCGCGATTATCTCATGAGCGGCGAGCCCGATGTGGTCGTCCAGGTTGTCGATGCCACCAACCTCGAGCGCAACCTGTACCTGGCGCTTCAGGTTATCGAGACCGGTCTGCCCGTAGTCGTCGCCCTCAACATGGCCGACTTGGTCGAGAAGAACGGCGACAAGATCGACACCGCCAAGCTGTCCAAGAAGCTCGGCTGCCCGGTCATGATGATCTCCGCTCTTAAGAACAAGGGTATCAAGGAGCTCTTTGAGCAGGTCAAGAAGTCCGCTGCTTCCAAGGGCCAGGTGCCGGAGCACAAGTTCGACTCCTCCATCGAGGACGTTCTGGACCACATCGAAAACAACCTGCCGGCAAGCGTTCCCGCCAACAAGCGCCGCTACTATGCCGTCAAGCTGTTCGAGCGCGATGCAGATGCCTGCAAGCTCATCAACCTCACCAAGGAGAAGGCCGCTCGCGTCGAAGAGCTGGTCGCTCAGTGCGAGCAGGACTGCGACGATGACGCCGAGTCCATCATCACCGGTGAGCGCTATGGCGTCATCACGCACATCATTGATGAGTGCCTCACCAAGGCTCCGGCCAAGATGAGCACCTCCGAGAAAATCGACCGCGTGGTTACCAACCGTATCCTGGGCCTGCCGATTTTTGTGGTCATCATGTTCTGCGTGTACTACATCGCCGTTTCCACCCTGGGCGGCACGGTGACCGACTTCACCAACGACCAGCTCTTTGGTACCGACGGTTGGTACGTGCTCGGTCAGGGCCGCGACGCCTACGACGCGGCCGTCGAGGCCGCGGGCGACAACGCCGACTCGGTCGACCCGGCGCAGTATGGCCCGTATGTTCCGGGTATTACCACCATGGTCCACGACGCGCTTGTAGCGGGTGGCACCGAGGACGGCGGTCTGGTCGATTCGCTGGTCTGCGACGGCATCGTCGGCGGTCTGGGCGCCATCTTCGGCTTTGTGCCGCAGATGTTCCTGCTCTTTGTGATGCTGTCTTTCCTGGAGGACTGCGGCTACATGGCTCGCGTCGCCTTCATCATGGACCGCGTGTTCCGCCGCTTCGGCCTGTCCGGTAAGTCCTTTATCCCCATGCTCGTGTCCTCGGGCTGCGGTGTCCCCGGCGTCATGGCCACCAAGACCATCGAGAACGAGAAGGACCGCCGCATGACGGTCATGACCACCACGTTCATTCCCTGTGGCGCCAAGCTGCCGATCATCGCCCTGCTCATGGGCTCCATCATCGGCGATTCTTCCACCACCGCCGCGTGGATCAGCCCGCTCTTCTACTTCCTGGGCGTCTTTGCCGTCATCGCCTCGGGCCTCATGCTCAAGAAGACCAAGCTCTTCGCCGGTCGCCCGACGCCGTTCGTTATGGAGCTCCCCGCTTACCACTTCCCGGCGATCCGCTCTTGGGCGCTGCACGTGTGGGAGCGCTGCTGGGCCTTTATCAAGAAGGCCGGTACGGTCATCTTCGCGTCCACTGTCGTGGTTTGGTTCCTGTCCAACTTTGGTAGCTACAACGGTTCCTTTGGCTTCCTGCCTGCGATGGACGGCATCCCCGAGGAGTTCATGGACTACTCCGTGCTTGCCATGCTGGGCAACCTGGTCGCCTGGATCTTCGCCCCGCTCGGCTTTAGCACCTGGCAGGCAACCGCGCTGACCGTCTCGGGCCTTGTGGCTAAGGAGAACGTCGTCGCAACCGCCGGTTCGCTGCTGTCCGTCGCCGACGCCGGCGAGACTGACCCGAGCCTGTGGACCGCGTTTGCCGGCATGTTCCCGACCATGGGCGCTTGCGTTGCCTTTGGCGCTTTCAATCTGCTGTGCGCTCCGTGCTTTGCCGCCATAGGTACTATTCGCAACCAGATGGATTCCGGCAAGTGGACTGCGATTGCCATCGGCTACGAGTGCGCCTTCGCTTGGGTAATCGGCCTGTTCATCAACCAGTTCTACAACCTGCTTGTCCTTGGACAGTTTGGTATCTGGACGATTGTGGCCATCGTGCTGCTGGTTGCGATGCTCTTCCAGATCTTCCGTCCCATGCCCAAGCATGCATGGACCGACGAGGACGAGACCAACACTGCCTCCGCCGCAGTTTCCGCTTAAGTCCGAATAAGGATTAGCCCCTTTCCACGAGCCCGGGTGTCCCAGCGACACTCGGGCTTTTTGGTGGGAGAGATATGGCATTTCCGCAGATAAAACTGACCAAATTCAACTTGTCCCTTTTTGGTAGGTGGAGAATGGGGTAAAGTAAGTGATGGTTAACTAGAGGAGGCTTGCTATGGCACCTATCGATATTGTTGTACTGGCTGTTATCGGCGTTGCGTTTGTCGCCGTGTGCGTGCGCATCTACCGCAAGGGCACCTGCGCCGACTGCGCTCAGGGTGGCGTTTGCACGGGGCATTGCTCCAACAAAAAGACGTGCGCTGCACTTAAGGGCGTAGACAAAATCGCCGAAGACTTGGGCCGCGGTATTCATTAGTCGACCGGCGTTTGGGCATGTTTGACTACGGATACGGCAGTTGCTGATACGATAGGTACGTTAGCAACTGCCGCCGAGCGGCTCAAACGAAAGGAAGCCTGTATGGAGTCCTCCGCCTATCCGATGCTCTTTAGCCCGATCAAGGTCGGTACGACCGAGGTCAAGAACCGCGTCTTTATGCCGCCGGTGTCCACCAACCTGGCCGATCATGGCTATGTGACCGACGACTTGGTCGATCATTACCGTGCCCGCGCCAAGGGCGGCGTGGGCCTCATCATTACCGAGGTCGTGACGGTCGAGCCTACCTATACCTATCTGCCGGGCGACATGTGCTGCTACGACGACACGTTTATCCCCGGCTGGGAAAAGCTCGCCGCGGCCGTCCACGAGTATGGCTGCAAGATCATGCCGCAGCTCTTCCATCCCGCCTATATGGCCTTTAACATTCCGGGCACGCCGCGCCTGATCGCTCCGTCCTTTGTGGGCCCGTCCTATGCCCGCGAAGCGCCGCGCCCCATCACGGTCGATGAGATTCACGAGCTTACGCATCAGTTTGGCGACGCTGCTGTGCGTATGCAGAAGGCCGGTGTCGATGGCGTCGAGGTCCACGCGGCACACGCCCACGGCATGCTCGGTGGCTTTTTGACTCCGCTCTACAACAAGCGTACCGATGAGTACGGCGGCTCGCTCGACGCCCGTATGCGCTTCTTGCTCGAGGTCATCGCCGAGATTCGCGAGCGCTGCGGCAAGGACTTTATCATCGACGTCCGTATCTCGGGCGACGAGTACACCGATGGCGGCCTGACCCTCAACGACATGATCTACGTCTCGCGTCGCCTGGAGAAGGCCGGCGTCGACATGATTCATGTGTCGGGCGGCACCACCATCAAGCGCGGCTCCGCCATTCCCGCCGCCGGTACTCAGCAGGCCTCGCACGCCGCTTGCTCGCGCGAGATCAAAAAGCACGTCAACATCCCCGTCGCTACTGTCGGCCGCATCAACGAGGCCTGGATCGCCGAGGAGCTGATCGAGGACGGCGCTGCCGACATCTGCATGATGGGCCGCGCCAATCTGTGCGATGCCGAGTTCTGCAACAAGGCCGCTGCCGGCAACGCCGACGACATCCGCCCCTGCATTGGCTGCCTGCGCTGCCTGAACGGCATTATGTTTGGCAAGCGCATCTCCTGCACCGTCAACCCCGATGTTGAGCGCGACGAGGCCGGCTACGAGCCTGCCGACGAGGTCAAGAACGTGCTCGTTGTGGGCGCCGGTCCTGCGGGCATGGAGGCAGCCTACATTGCTGCCAAGCGTGGTCATAACGTGGTGCTCGTGGATAAGCAGGACGAGCCGGGCGGCGAGATGCGCATCGCAGCCGTTCCGCCGGCAAAGCAGGAGCTCACCCGCGTGATCAAGTATCAGTACCGTCGCCTGGCCGAGGCCGGCGTGAAGTGCGTATTTGGCACCGAGCTTTCGGCCGAGGACATTCAGCGCGACTACGCAGGTTACGAGGTTGTCCTGGCTTATGGCGCCGAGCCCATCGCTCCGGCCTTCATGCAGGGCTTTAAGCAAGTTATGACAGCTGACGACCTGCTGGGTGGCAAGGCTTTCCCGGGCAAGAAGATCGTCATCGTGGGCGGCGGCACCGTCGGTTGCGAGACGGCCGATTACCTGGCCCCGCTGGTCAACGACCTGTCGCCGGCCAACCGCGATGTCACTGTTATCGAGATGACCAAGACGCTCGCCGCCAACGAGGGCGGTGCCGGCCGCGCGGTGCTCATCACGCGCATGCTCTCAAAGGGTGTTCACGTGCTGACCGAGGCCAAGGTGACCGAGATCACCGAGGACACCATCAGCTACGAGAAGGACGGCGAGGTCCACACCATCACCGGTGCCGATACGCTGGTGCTTGCCATGGGCTATCGTCCCAACACCAAGCTTGCCGACGACCTTGCCGCTGCCGGTGTCGCCACCCACGTGCTGGGCGACGCCAGCAAGTGCGGCAACATCCGCGACGCCATCGGTGATGGCTACAAGGTTGCCTGCGAACTCTAGCCGGCCCCTTGTTGCGTGAGGGCAGGTTACTTTGCACCAACTTGGTGCATGTAAACCTGACCCCATTGACGAGGTCGCCGCCATCCTAGGGCGGCTTCATGGAGTAGCGCCCGTACGCATCGAATTTCTCCTCTCATAGATGTGCGGCACAAAGAGCCCCGAGTTCATACGAGCTCGGGGCTCTTTTCGTTTGGATTGCAGACGTATTGACAGACGAAAACAGTCTGCGTCCGGTATTGAGCCATACGAAAGCGAAATTATGCGTCTTAATTCCGTACGCAAATCAAGACGAAAACTGTTTGCGTCTTGGATAAATCAATACGCAAACAGTTTTCGTCTTATAATACGGTCATGAATAGTACGAAACGAAGAGGTTGTGCATATGGTTGTTAGAGAGAGCCCTACAGTCGAATACAAGGAAAGCGTTACGCCGACGTTTCTTAAAACGGTGAGCGCCTATGCAAACTATGGGACGGGCAAGATTGAGTTTGGCGTTGATGACGAGGGCGAGGTTGTCGGCCTTGCAGATCCGGTCGCAGAGTGTCTCCGCATCGAGAACATGATTAATGACAGCTTGGACCCCGCTCCCCGTTACACGCTCGAGCCCGATGAGAAACACGGGACCGTAATCCTTACGGTTTATGAGGGACAGGACAAACCCTATCGAAGCAAGGGAAAGGCCTACAGGCGAAACGATTCGGCAACGGTGGAGGTCGACCGGTTTGAGTATGGCAGGCTGACGCTCGAAGGCAGCAACGTAACGTTCGACGCGCTCACGTCGGCTCGCCAGGACTTGAGCTTTCATACGCTCGAGCATAAGTGTGTTGAACACCTCGGCATTTCCGAGCTAACGTCGGATATCTTGCGTACGCTTCGCTTGCTCGGCAAGGATGGCTATACCAATGCCGCGGCGATTTTAGCAGATAAGAATGATTTTCCGGGCATCGACTGCGTCCGTTTTGGCGATACCGAGGATGTGATCTTGGATCGCGAGGCGGCGACAAATGTATCCGCAATTGAGCAGGTGGACAGGGCGGTGGCTATGCTTGCACGCTACTACCGTTATGAGCGTATCGAAGGGATGGAGCGCGTCCAAACCGATCGAATTCCTCTTGAGGCATTCCGCGAAGCTGTTGCAAACGCTTTGGTGCATCGGACGTGGGACGTTCGAGCGAACGTTCAAATTGCCCTGTACGATGATCGCGTCGTTGTGACCTCCCCCGGATCGCTGCCCGCCGGTTTGACGACGGAACAATACCTGTATGGGCAGATATCCGTGCTCAGAAACCCCATCGTTGCAGAGGCCTTCTTAAAGCTGGATTACATCGAGAAATTTGGTACGGGAATTGCGCGCATTAGACGTGCCTATCGCGATTCGATCAATCAACCAATTTTTGATGTTCGCGGCGGCATGGTGGCCGTCACATTGCCCGTTACCGATGCCCTTGAAGGGTCCGAGGAAGAGGTCCAGGTTCTCAAGGCCTTGTCGGGCGGTCGAATTATATCGCGAAGCGAGATTGAAAAACAGACGGGGCTGAGCCGCATGCGGACGTTGACGGCACTCGAATCTCTGCTTGAACGGAATGCAATCGTAAGGCAGGGAACCGGGCGGGCCACGAAATACGAGCGCTCATAGTCAAAAAGAGCCATGGTACAAGACGGACCCCAAGCCAGCGTTGGCTTGGGGTCCGTTATGTCCCGGATGGTAACGGGCCGATTATTGTCAAGTTATAGCAAAGTATGGCGACGTACAGCAAAGTATAGTGAGATATAGCAAGCCGTATAGCGCGCCTTGATTATCAACCGTCCGTATTTCACAGCAACTTATAACAGGCTCGGGGTGCCAATTTGGGGTGCAGTAGTGCTGCGCCACGAAAAGGGCCTATCTACTACGTTTAAGCCGCAGAGGTCAACCATAGTCGGCTTTTTCGAAAATCGACAAGCTGTCTACCTGCGGTTTTGTTTTCACGGTTTTCGGTATGGCCGAGGCTATCCGTGTTAATGTAGTAGATGGGCCACTTTTGTGGCAAGGGGGCCGA
This sequence comes from Collinsella aerofaciens, assembly GCA_008668235.1. Lineage (GTDB taxonomy): Bacteria > Actinomycetota > Coriobacteriia > Coriobacteriales > Coriobacteriaceae > Collinsella > Collinsella aerofaciens_K. Next base: position 23,778 of record RQCP01000043.1, read on the forward strand.
TCTGCGGGCCAGGGTAGCTAAAAGAGCCCCGACCCAAAAAGACTGATTGGGAGCTGGGGCGTGTCGATGCGATAGTATTACGTGGTGAAATTCGACAAACCGTGGGCTTCATCCGAGGGCTTTATGGAACAACACCAGCATTATCAGAGCCTGCAAGATCAGGCATACAACGCATTGCGCTCCAAGATCATCTATGCCGAGCTCAAGCCTGGCACGCGCCTTTCGGCGATTGGTCTGGAAAAGGAGACGGGAATCGGGCGCACGCCCATTCGCGAGTCCTTTGTGCGCCTGCGTGAGCAGGAGCTGGTGGAAACGCGTCCCAAAAGCGGCACTTATGTCTCAAAAATCAGCATGGAGCGCGCCGAGAACGCCTGTTTCTTGCGCGAGAAGCTCGAGAGAAGCGTGCTCATTAAATGTTGTTCGGCTGCTACGCCCGAGCAAAAGCAGCGGCTTGAGCAGATTCTTGCCGAGTCCGAGTCACTCGACCATAGCGAAACGCGTCGTTTTTTTGACCTGGACAACCTGTTCCATGAGACGTGTTTCGTGATTGCCGGTCGTCACATGCTGTGGGATTGGATGAAGAGCGTCAACACGCATTTTGAGCGATACAACTGGTTGCGTATGGTGTCGCAGGACCTGGATTGGGAGCCGATTCGCCGGCAGCATCGCCGGATTCTCGAGGCCATTAAGAGGGGCGATACCGACACGGCGAGCTATCTGGCAGAGACGCACTTGCATCTGATGCCCGAGGAGCAGGGCCCGGTTATCGCCTTGCATCCCGACTACTTTGAGCTGCCTAAAGACTCGTCAGTCTAGTCCATCATCGCATCTGCTCGAGGCGCAAAAACGATGCCGCTCACCTACAGCGTTTTGCAACCGAGAATGTTAAAAAATGCCTAAAATGGCTCAGACTGCCGAAAATGGGGAAACGGGGTGCGCTATGGCGCAGATGAGAATCACGGACATTGCCGTCGAGGCGGGCGTGAGTCCGGCCACGGTCTCGCGCTATCTCAATAACCGCCCCGGGCAGATGACCGAGGAAACCCGCGCTCGCATCGCGGCGGTTATCGAGCGCACTGGCTATCGCCCACGTGCCGCCGCACGCAATCTACGCAGCTCACGCACCAACCTCATCGGCGTGATTCTGGCCGACATCGCCAACCCGTTCTCGAGCGCAATGCTCGAAGGGCTTTCCGCCAGTGCCGCCGCGCGCGGCTGCTCGCTTATGACGGCCATTAGCGGCAACGACCCCGCCAAGGAGGCAGAGTCGCTCACCAGACTTATCGATGCCGGCGTGGACGGCCTGGTCGTCAACACGTGCGGAGGCAATGACGAGGCGATCGCCGCGGCAGCGGGACGACTGCCCGTTGTACTGCTCGACCGCGATGTTGCCGACGGCGGCATCGACTTGGTGACGTCCAACAACCGCGAGCTGGTCGCCGGCTTGGTAGACGCCTTGGTTGCCGCTGGCAGCGAGCGCCTGTGCCTGCTCATCGAGGCAAGCGACGACAGCCCCGTCCATCGCGAGCGCGCCGAGGCCTTTGTCGACGAGCTTTCGCACCGCGGCCTTGCCGGCGAGGTTATCACCTTGGCCGATGGCGGTACCACGGGCGTCGGCTGCTTGGATGAGACCATCCGCGGCTATGCAGGCAAAAAGCTCGGCCTTATCGCCGTTAACGGCCTGGTTTTCCTGCGTCTGACCGAGGCGCTAGCACAGCTGGGGCCCTCGTTGCCGGCTGGCCTCAAGATCGCGACGTTTGACGACTACCCCTGGAACCATGTGCTCTTTGGCGGCGTGACCACGGCCGCGCAGGACACCCTCACCATTGCCGAGCGTGTGGTCGAGCGCCTGTCCGAGCGCATCGATGTTGTTACCACCACCGTGGGCGAGGCCGCAAAGCTCGCCCCTAAGCGCATCGAGATCCCCGGCCACATCGAACACCGCGCCTCGACTTCGCGCTAGCCGCTCGTTCGCAACCGCCTGTTCGCACACGTTTTTTGAGCGCTTGATACGCTTTAACCCTGCGGAAACATTTTTCTGCGATAGTATCTGCGATATAGACCAGTCGAAACCCGCCCGAAAGAAAGGGGAGCGACATGAACCAGCAGAACATCGATTACGTACTCCGCTCCGTAGAGCAGCGTGACATCCGCTTTGTGCGTCTGTGGTTTGTCGACATTCTCGGCCGCCTCAAGAACTTTGCCATTAGTCCCGAGGACCTCGAGGTCGCTTTTGAGGAGGGTATTGGCTTTGACGGCTCCGCCATCGAGGGCTTTGCCACGCCCGAGGAAGCCGACATGCTGGCGTTTCCCGATGCTTCGACCTTCCAGATTCTGCCGTGGCGCCCGAGCCACAACGGCGTCGCCCGCGTGTTCTGCGACGTGTGCACTCCCGATCGCAAGCCGTTTGCCGGCGACCCGCGCGACGCCCTGCGCCGCATGTTCTATAAGGCCGAGAAGGCCGGCTACCTGCTCAACGTGGGCGCCGAGCTGGAGTATTACTACTTCCCCGACGAGCATACCCCCGAGCCGCTCGACAACGTGGGCTACTTCGATCTTTCGGTAAGCGCTGCCGCTCGCGACCTGCGCCGCAACACGGTCCTCACGCTCGAGAAGATGTCCGTGCCCGTGGAGTACACCTTCCATGCCGCCGGCCGCTCGCAGCACGGCATGAGCCTGCGCCACGCCGAGGCCCTGAGCATGTCCGACGCCATCACCACGGCCAAACTCATCATTAAGCAGCAGGCCTACGAGAGCGGTTGCCACGCCTCCTTTATGCCCAAGCCGTTGGCAGGCGAGGACGGCAGTGCTATGTTCCTGTGCCAGTCGCTATTCGACCACGACGGCAACAACGTCTTTTGGGGCGAGGACGACGAGAAGTACCATCTCTCCGACATCGCCAAACACTACATGGCCGGTATCCTGGCGCACGCGCGCGAGATCAGCGCCATCACCAACCCCACGGTCAACTCGTACAAGCGCATCACCACGGGTGGCGACTCCGTACCGCAGTACGCCACGTGGGGCCTGCGCAACCGCGCGAGCATGGTCCGCATTCCGGTCTACAAGCCTGGCAAGCAGCTGTCCACGCGCATCGAGCTGCGCAGTCCCGACCCCATGGCCAACCCGTACCTGGTCAACGCCGTCACGCTGGCGGCTGGTCTCGACGGCATCGAGCGCAAGCTAGAACTCCCGCCCGAGGCAACGGCCGAGACGCTCAAGCTTACCGACCGTCAGATGCTCGAGGCCGGCTACACGCCGCTGCCGCGCTCGCTCAAAGAGGCGCTCGATGTGTTTGAGGACTCGCAGTTTATGAAGGATGCCCTCGGCGAGCACATCCACAGCTTCTTCCTTAAAAAGAAGCGCGACGAGTGGCATAAGTTTGAATCCACGATCACCGAGTGGGAGATCAAGCATTATCTGGCGAACTCCTAATCGCGCTGGCTTGTTCCAGTACGATTGAGCTCATTTCTTTGGAGGCCGATATGTCCGAAAAGAGTGCCCTGTTCATGGCGCGCACGACGCGCTTCCACGAGTTTGCCCGCAGCTTGACGACCACCCTGGGTGTCGAGGTGAGCCTGGCAACCCCCGATTCGCCGACTGCGGCGCACGACTTTGACCTGCTGATCCTCGATTCCGACGGCATTCGCAGCGACCGCATCGATCAGATTGCCAAGTGGCTTGACGATCGCGGCGGCGTCCCCATGCTGGTGATCGTCGACGATGAGGCCCTTGGCACCCTGCGCCTGCCGAATCACGCGCATGCCGACTTTGTGTGCCCCACGGCGACGCCCAACGAGCTCAAGGCTCGCGCGCAGCGCTTGATGGGCGAGGAGGAGACCGTTACCGCCGACGATGTGCTCAACATCGATAACCTCGAGATCAACCTGGCTACCTACCAGGTGACGCTCGATGGCGAGCCCATCGACCTGACGCTGATGGAGTACTCGCTGCTGAGCTTTTTGGCGACGCACCCCAACCGCGCCTACAGCCGCGAGGTGCTGCTGCACCGCGTATGGGGCTTTGAGTACTGCGGCGGCACGCGCACCGTCGACGTGCACATTCGACGCATCCGCTCCAAGGTGGGCCCGCAGATCGCGGCACACATCACCACCGTCCGCGGCGTGGGCTATCTGTTTAAGGACTAGATTTCCACCACAAAGGGGACAGGCACCTTTGTGGTGGTTTTGCCGTAGGCTGGGCCCTTTTGGGCCTGCAGCAGAACTTAAGCCTTCCTAAAAGATTGCGTTCTCATACACGTTCGCCCGCATATTGGGGTACAACTCAACGTGAACAATGATGGCCCGCCACGTGTTTGGCGGGCCTTTGGTTATTTGACGAAAGGATCGCAGCTATGAGCGAGTACGATTCCCAGCGTCCCCAGGATGCGGGCAACGCCGGCGAGACCCAGCAGCAGCCGCGCGTGCAGGTGGAGTCGACGCCTGCCGGCAGCAACATTCCCTACGTGCAGGCTTACGACACACAGACCGGCAAGCCGCTGGGCGGCCAACAGGTCGTAAACAAGCACACGGTGGTCAAGACCAAGACCAAAAAGCTGCCGATTTTCATTACAGCACTCGCCGGCTGTGCCTGCGGCGCCCTGCTGGTCATTGCGCTCATTATGAGCGGCACGCTCAACATTGGTGGCGGCAAGAATGCCGTGACGGCGGGTGCTTCGGGTTCGTCGACGCAAAAGATCACCATCGACTCCGAGGACACCACGCTGGCCGAGGCCGTCTCTGCCAAGGCGTTGCCCTCCGTCGTTTCCATCACCGCCACTTCGAGCGGCAGCCAGAATGGCTCGCTTTCGCAGTCTGCCGACGAGTCGGATGGTTCGGGCAGCGTCGGTTCGGGCGTTGTGCTCGATACCGAGGGCCATATCCTCACCAACAACCACGTGGTCGATGGCTATGACCAGTACGTGGTTACCATGGACGACGGCACCACCTACGAGGCCGAGTTCGTGGGCAACGATGCCTCGAGCGACCTGGCCGTCATCAAGCTCAAGGATGCCGACGCCTCCAAGCTCACGCCGATCGAGATCGGCGACTCCTCCAAGCTCAACGTGGGCGAGTGGGTCATGGCGATCGGTTCGCCGTTTGGCAACGAGCAGTCTGTCTCCACGGGTATCGTGTCGGCGCTGTATCGCTCCACGGCTATGAGCTCTACCAGCGGTAACACCATCTATGCCAACATGATCCAGACCGATGCCGCCATCAACCCGGGCAACTCTGGCGGCGCGCTCGTCAACGACAATGGCGAGCTTGTGGGTATCAACTCGCTCATCGAGAGCTACTCGGGCTCCAGCTCGGGCGTGGGCTTTGCCATTCCCGTTAACTACGCCAAGAACATTGCCGACCAGATCATCGACGGCAAGACGCCGGTGCATCCGTACATGGGCGCTACGCTTTCGAGCGTCAATGCGCTCAACGCCCGCACCAACAAGCTGAGCACCGATAGCGGCGCGTATGTGGCGAGCGTCGTTGAGGACGGCCCTGCCGCCAAGGCTGGCATTCAGGAGGGCGATGTCATTACCAAGCTGGGCGACGACGAGATTACGAGCGCCGATGGCCTGATCATCGCGCTGCGCAGCCACGAGGTGGGCGAGAAGGTCGAGATCACGCTCATGCGCGGCAAGGAAGAGAAGAAGGTCACCGTCGAGCTGGGCTCCGATGAGGAGCTGCAGAACCAGCAGCAGGACGACAGTTCGACCGACACCGGCAACGGCGGTCTTACCGACGAGCAGCTGCGCCAGTACCTGGAGGAGCTGCTGGGCCAGCAGGGCCAGGGTCAGGGCTACGGCCAGGGTTACTAACGAGCCGTATCGCACATATCGAAGCCAGAGGGGCTGTCCCACCAACGCGGGACAGCCCCTCTTTTCTTATTGATCCGTTGGGGACGGAGGAAAACGGATCATTTAGAAATGGCAAGGGCATGGTTTGATCGCGCGATCCATCCCGGTCCGGCGGCTGCCGATTCGGTGCGGTTCGAAAGGGTTATTCGGCCCCGTTGCGACCGGTGGTACTCTTGTATCCGTTTGAAATCGAGCGAAGGAGTGCCGCTATGGAGCAATCGAGCCTGTTTGGTGACGGCGTGGACATCGATACCGAAACGCCCGCGAGCACGGATACCGCCGTACCGGCCGATGCCCGTGCCCAGGCGGCAGCGCGTGCGGCCGAGCTGCGCCACGAGCTCGATTACCACGCCTATCGCTACTACATGCTCGATGCGCCCGAGATCACGGACGCCGCCTTCGACAAAATGCTCGTTGAGCTGCAGGAAATCGAGGCGACCTACCCCGACCTGGTGACGCCCGACAGCTACACCCAACGCGTGGGCGGGTACGTGAGCGAGCAGTTTACGCCGGTCACGCATATGGCGCGCATGTATTCCATGGACGATGCCATGGATCTGGACGAACTTGACGCGTGGCTCCAGCGCGCCGAGGATGCGCTCGGTGCTGGTAGCGTCACCTATACCTGCGAGCTTAAGATTGACGGTCTGGGCGTGGCACTTACCTACCAAAACGGCACCTTCGTGCGCGCGGCCACGCGCGGCGATGGCACCACGGGCGAGGACGTGTCGCTCAACGTGCGCACCATCAAGGATGTGCCCATGCACCTGTCCGAGCCGGCGCTCGCCCACATGGGCGCCGACCGCGAGCGTACCATCGAGGTACGCGGCGAGGTCTACATGCCCAAGGGCAGCTTTGTACGCCTGAATGAAGAGGCCGATGTCGAGGGCCGCGACCCCTTTGCCAACCCGCGCAACGCCGCCGCCGGCAGCCTGCGCCAAAAGGACCCCAAGATCACGGCACGCCGCGATCTTGCCACCTTTATCTATGCCATCGCCGATACCGATCCGCTGCACGTCCACAGCCAGCGCGAGTTCCTCGACTGGCTGCGCAACGCTGGCTTTAGCGTCAACCCTAACGTTGCCCGTTGCGCCACGCCCGCCGAGGTCCACGAGTTCTGTGCTCAGGCGCTTGAGCACCGCGGTGACCTGGACTACGACATCGACGGCGTGGTCGTAAAGGTCGACAGCTTCCAGCAGCAGCTCGACCTGGGCTTTACTGCCCGCGCGCCGCGCTGGGCCATTGCCTTTAAGTTCCCGCCCGAGGAGAAGCAGACCGTCCTGCGTGAGATTCGCATTCAGGTGGGCCGCACCGGTGTGCTCACGCCGGTCGCAGAGTTCGATCCGGTGACGGTCGCCGGCTCCACCATCGCGCGCGCCACGCTGCACAACATCGACGAGATCCGTCGCAAAAACGTGCGCGAGGGCGACACCATCATCGTGCATAAGGCAGGCGACGTAATCCCCGAGGTCGTGGGCCCGGTGCTCGACAAGCGCCCGGCCGATTCGGTCGACTGGCAGATGCCCGAGGTCTGCCCCGTGTGCGGCAGCCCCGTGGTCCACGAGGACGGCGAGGTCGCCTACCGCTGCGTCTCCATCGACTGCCCCGCGCAGCTCAAGGAGCGCCTGCTTCACTGGGTGAGCCGCGGCTGCATGGACGTCGACGGCCTGGGCGACGAGATCGTCGACAAGATGATCGCCGCCGGCCTGATCCACGATGTCGCGGACTTCTACCAGCTCACGGTTGACGACATCGCCGGCTTGGACACGGGGCGCACTTATGCCAGCTCCAACAGCAAAAAGGGCGTCAAGAAGGGCGATCCCATTCCGGTGGGCCTCAAGACGGCCGAGAAAATCATCGCCGAGCTCAACAAGTCCAAGAGCCAGCCGCTCGGTCGCGTGCTGTTTGCCCTGGGCATCCGCCACGTGGGCAAGAGCGTGGGCGAGGTCATCGCCGAGCGATTCCTGTCGATTGACAAGCTTATCTTGGCGAGCGAAGAGGACATCGCCGAGTGCGAGGGCATCGGTCCCAAGATTGCGGCGAGCGTCAAGCAGTTCCTGGCCGTGCCCGAGAACCTTGCCGTGCTGGAACGTCTGCGCCAGGCGGGCCTGTCGCTCGAGGTCGACCTTGGCGCCGCACATGCACAGGCCGCAGCCGATGCCGGCGTGGCGGGCGAGCTCGCCGACGCGCAGCCGCTTGCGGGCCTGACCTTCGTGCTCACCGGCACGCTCGTCAATCGCACCCGCGACGAGGCGGGCGCGGCGCTCAAGGTGCTCGGCGCTAAGGTTTCGGGCAGTGTTTCAAAGAAGACGAGCTATCTGGTCGCCGGTCCCAAAGCGGGCTCCAAGCTCACCAAGGCCGAGCAGCTGGGCGTACCCGTGCTGGATGAGGCGGTACTTGAACAGATTTTGGCGACGGGTAGGGTCCCGGAGGCATAATGATTTGTTGAGGAACTGCGCAGAGGCTCAGTTCCTCAACATCTCCTTATAGTGTTTGCCTGTTCAATTTCGATATCGTTTCCCTCGTATGATCCAGATGCGTCTACCGACTCAAAGCGTGAGTAGGAAACTCTTGTCCCAACTTTGATTTGGGAAAGCTTGTCTTTGATTCGGCCAGATGAGGGGAATGTAATCCGGGTTTGCTTTCCAGCGTCGGTGTAGCGGGGACTGTTGTCTGTTTGGATTACGAGTTCCGTTCCCTCAATAGAATGAACGCTGCCGGCTCCAAAGACAAGGTAATCATCTCCTCCGCTATAGCGGGCTCTATCTGTGCATGAAGAAACGGATGCAAACATAGCGAAAATCACCAATATCGTAACCAGGGCAAAGGCCGTGGTGCCATAGCATTTTGATGGTGCCATCCGGTCTACCAAAAGACTGTTCCGTTCAATTTGACCATATTGGGCGTTGCATAGTTAATCGCTCGGGGATAAGTGTTCCATCCGTCGAATACTTCGAGCCACTGCAGTTCGATGCCAGAGCTTCCATTATGCCCAGTAAAATAGCCAGTTACCGTGACCGTATGACCTGATAGCTCGACGGATCCTTCACTGTTCCGGCTGTTGATCCACATATGATACAAGCCGATATTCCCTTGATCGATAGTTGCTCTGTACTGAGCGAATTGAGGCTGATAACCGAAAAATTGAGTATTAAGTGCTCTACCCTTTTGAGCGGCAAGACTTTTAAACGGAACAATTCCATCTGGGATGATCGTGCTTCCGTACTCGACGCCCTGATCATTGGTCTTATACGTTGTTGTGCCAGTGACGTTCCATATTTCTTTATAATAATCGGGATTAAATTGATTAGCGTTTGAACTGGTGAGACCGTAATGCATTGATACAGCGTACAAGGCAGAAACGACGCATGCATACTTATTAGTGCGGGCTTCAACTAATGATTCCGAGACTCCTCGGAACGGTATTCCGTTTAAATCGTCTATTTGGAAATGCAACATCAAGTCATCTTCATTGATAATGACTGCATCCCATGAAGTTGGGTTATTGCTTTGAGGTGCTATACCCTTTTTGGTGACAATCGGGACAGACCGTATATTGTTATAGTTGGTTACACAGTCTCTAGTTCCTGGCACCAAAGTTCCATATTCAATATCGTTGTACGAAATTAGTACGGTTGGGTTTGTGGCCTGTTGGCCGGAATAAGTTGAAATGGCGTTTGATAGAGAAGCTGAAATCGGAAGAATGGTATCGCCGAGGGTTATCTCCTTCAGAAGCCCAGGATATGATGCGTCAAGTATTAAATAACCGTAAGGGCTTCCTTCCCTTGTGACACTGATTTCATAGCCACAGATAAGGCCGATTTGTTGGCATACGGGAACGATTTGCTCGATCTCTAAGTTCGCGGATCCGTCGACGATGGGCAACAGGGAAAGCGCGTAGTCTTGTGCTAGGTCTGAAGTAAAAGCGACGGATGAGTTTGAGTCGGCAGCGAATACTCTTGTTGGGCGTGACGCGGATAAGCCGATGATCGAGGCTAGGCCGAGAAGAAACGAGCGACGTGATTGAACTCTGGGCATAATGTCTCCTGCCTATGGGGGGCAATATGCTGTCATTTTATTTGCTACAAAATACAATCTAATTCGGATTAAGGTAAATGGATGGAATTGCTCGATAAATGGTAGTGATTAGCGGACCGGTATCGCGATCCTCGTCACATACGCTCCCGGGTCGTCGCTGATGATGTCGTCGATGAGGGCGATTTCGCGCGAGGGACCGGCGGGGGACAGGTCGCGCTCGTGCATGTAATCGAGTAAGCGCTCATAGCGCGGGGCCGCCTGACCGTGCGTGCCGCGGAAGCTGACCGTCAGACACCGCGCGGCGGGACGTACTTCGACATCGCCCAGGTAATCGTCCGTGTCATCCAGCAGCAGAAAGACCTCGTCGTAGCCATCAAAGTCGCCGGCGGCAAAGCGTTCGGGCGCGATCCCGACGCCCAAGTTGCCCAGAAAAACAAACGTCTCGTGCTGGCCTTTCTGCAGCTGACGAATCTGCCACTCCAGCGCATAGGCGTCGGTAGGGTTGACGCGTTCGCGCAATACGGCGCAACGAAGCTCGGGCGCATCGATTGCGCAAATAGCATCGAGCTCGGTGTTCAACGCATCGTGCAGCAGCCCAAGTCGGTTATCGATCTTGCTCGACACGCGTTCGAGCTCGCGGCGCTTGCGCTCGATGAGCTCCTGTTGCTGGGCCAGTTGCCGCTGCATGAGGTCCACATCACGCGTGGTCACAAACTCACGGATTTGTGCCAACGGCAAGTCGAGAACACGCAGGTGGCTGATGGTGTTGAGGGTGGAGAGCTGCCGAGATCCGTAGTAGCGGTATCCACTCGCCGAATCGATGTGCGCCGGGTCCAGCAAGCCCATCTGCTCGTAATGGCGCAACGTGCCCACACTCAGGTTGAACAAGCGCGCCACCTCGCCAATGCGGAGCAGGCCCTCGGTATGTTCAGTTGGCGAGTCGGTCATGGGACCGCTCCTTTCGGTAAAAAGCAGGGGAGAAGTGCCAGGCCTGCGTTGCCCCGCTACGCCACCAGCTTGTCAAAAGTCCCGCGCCGGTTGAGCACGGTAAACGCTATCACGCAGATGACTGCCGACAAAATCGATCCGCACGGCGAAGCGATGCCCATGGGAAACAACGTGTCGGAATAGGCGTTCGACAGCAGCCACGCGCCCGGCACGCGAATGAGCGCCACGGCCAGCACGTTGTGCGCAAAGCCGATGTAGCTCTTGCCGTATGCAGCGAAAAAGCCGCTAAAGCAAATGTGGATGCCGGCAAAAATCGCGTCGAAAATATAGCTGCGCATATAGCCGGTACCGGCCGCGACCACCGCGGGGTCCTTGGCAAAAAAGCCGATAAACGCCGGCGCCACCAGCCACATCAGCACCGTGATCAGGCAGCCGTACACTACCGAGATGGTCATGGCGTCCTTGAGCACCCGACGCGCGCGGTCGCCCTTGCCCGCGCCGGCATTTTGCGCCGTGAGCGCGCTGACGGTGGCACCCATGGAACTCGGCACAATGAACAAAAAGCTGATCATCTTTTCGACCAGGCCCACGGCGGCGGCGTCGACCAGGCCGCGATGGTTGGCAATGACGGTGATAAACATAAACGCCACCTGGATGCAGCCGTCCTGCACGGCCACGGGCACGCCGATCTTAAGAATGCTGCCGAGCACCTCGGGCTGGGGGCGCAGGTCGCTACGCTTAACGTGGATGTTCGTGCGCCGGCTCTTGAGCCACACGAGCGCGAGGGCAACGCTGGCCGTCTGCGCGGTCACCGTGCCAAGCGCCGCGCCCACGGGGCCGAGCCCCATGTGGCCGATAAACAGAAAATCGAGTGCGATGTTGATGATGCATGCCACGCCAATCACGTACATAGGCGAGCGCGAATCGCCCAGGCCGCGAAAGATGGCCGAGAGGATGTTGTATGCGGCGATAAACGGAATGCCTACAAAGCAGATGCGCAGGTAGGCGGCAGTGCCTTCGACCGCTTCGGCCGGCGTGCCAATGAGCGCCACGATCTGCGGGCACAGTGCGAGCAGGACAACGGCCAGCACCACCGAGACGCCCATAAAGAGCGTGATGGTGTTGCCGATGGCGGTCTCGGCGCGATCGAAGCGGCGCGAGCCCACGGCGTGGCCGACGATGACCGTCGTTCCCATGGCCAGGCCCACGAGCGTCACGGTAATGATATAGAGCGTCTGCGCGCCATTGCCCACGGCGGTGATGCCGGCAGCGCCGCTAAACTGCCCCATCATGTACAGGTCGGCCATACCGTAGAGCATCTGCAAAAAGTACGAGAGCATATAGGGCAGGGCAAAGACCGCGATGGTCTTGAGGACATTGCCGCGTGTGAGGTCGTGTTCCATGGGCGGGGCACTTTCTGACTGGGTTTGTTTGCGTACCAGTGTAGTGAAAACCCTACAACGATTGTAGAGTCAAGGTTTATGTTGGCAGTGGGGCGAAATAAGTGAGCCTGTATTCATTTCCATTTGAATACGGGCATGTGCCGTGTAGGCTTAGCGCCCCTCACCTCGCCTCAAACCATCACAACATTCGACGTTTTTTGCCAAAATCGGGAAAAGCATCGAATGTTGTGATGGTTTTTCTGCCACTCGACCGGGTGGAATCGCTTTCTTGCGCACGAAGGTGTGCGGACCCATGGGCAGGGGAATAAGGTTGGTTATCCGACTCCATTGGAGGGCTCATGGACCTGCCGATCGTCCTGTCCCATAAGACTGCCTGGCTGTACCACAACGTGGCGCGCCCGTCCGAGCCGCTCTCGCGAGCAAGCAGCCTATACGATGAGGACTCGCTTGCTAACGAGGCGGAGCCGACCGCGAGCCTGCCCAAATTGGGACTCGATGCCAAGGGGCTGAGGGCTTCAACGGCAGTTGGGATCGTTACCGACTATCTGGTCTCACTTGGTATTCCACGAGAAGAGCTCGATCATATCGACACGCTCGTCAACTTCGATTTTGAGCGCTCGACGCCGGCTGGATTTAGGTGCCACGTGTTTGGAGCGCCGGTACCTCCAGGCCATCTTATCGAGGTGGCAGAGGGCCTTCTAGTGGTTGATGAGGCCATGTGCTTTGTCCAGGCGGGCTCGTGGATGAGCGAGTCCGAGCAGCTGGAATATGGCTACGAAATCTGTGCCCGATACCATTTGAATCATCTGTCGACAGGCGATTATATCGAGATGGGGCAGAGGTATACCGTTGCCGACTTGATTGCTTATTGCAATGAGAACCGATCTCGTCAGGGGGCTATACGCGCGGCCGCCGTGCTCAAGCGCGTGCACGATGGCGCGCGGTCGCCCATGGAGACGGCCACCGCAATTATGGTCGTAGCAAAACGTTCCCAGGGAGGGCTGGGATACGCCAAGATCGAGCTCAACCATCGGGTCGATGTTCCCAGCGAGTTCAAGTATCTCGCAAAGGCCGGGTATTTCGAGATCGACGTATATGCGCCCGCGAGCGGTACGGGGATTGAATACAACGGATCGGACCATCTTGATAAACAGCGCAGCGCGTCGGATGCGGAGCGTATGACCGTGCTGAGCGCGCTGGGCTTTAGGATGATCGTCCTCACCGGGACTCAGTTTGCCCATCAGCTGCAATTGCACCGGGCGATGAATGCCATCGCGCTCGCTATGGGTCTTAAGTGCGACCGAAGCGAGGTGTTCCAGAAACGGCAGAACGACCTGCGAGAATTTGTGATTCGGCGCTGGGACGGCGGCCTTTAGGGGCGCTTTGGTCCTTCTGCGGGGTGCCGTGGGCAGGCAAACCGTCACAACATTCGACGTTTTTTGCCAAAAACGGGAAAAGCATCGATTGTTGTGATGGTCTGTATGCTGAGGATGGGCTTGGAAAGTCCGTTTTGCTCGAAGCGACCTGTCCTGTCGTACGGGTGTCGGCATGATTCTCTCGTGGGGTATTATGTTTTCCGAAGAATAAAACGCCGCGTGAGGGGAGGGCTGCGTGGACGGGCGCGTGCAATATGACGGCTTTGGCCGCGACATCAACTACCTGCGCATTGCCGTTACCGACAAGTGCAATTTCCGCTGCATTTACTGCATGCCGGCCGATGGCGTGGCGCCCCGTGCACACGACGAGCTGCTCAGCGCCGAGGAAATCGCCCGCTTTGTGCGCTTGGTGGCGGGGGAGGGCATTCGCCGCGTGCGCCTGACGGGCGGCGAGCCGCTGGTCAGCCGCCGTATCATCCCGCTTATTCGTGACATCCGTGCGATTCCGCAGATCGAGGACATCTCGCTCACCACCAATGGCGCCCTGCTGCCCAAGCTGGCGCCGCAGCTCAAAGATGCCGGGCTTAACCGCGTCAACATTTCGCTCGACACGCTCGACCCTACGCTCTTTGGAAAGATCACGCGCCTGGGTCGGCTCGAGCAGACCATGGCTGGCATCGATGCGGCGCTGGCTTGGGGCTTTGAGCCCGTTAAGGTCAACTGCGTTGTGGTGCGCCGGCTCAACCAAGATGTGGCGGCCCTCGCGCGGCTGACCGTCGACCGCCCCATCCACCTGCGCTTTATCGAATACATGCCCATCGGCGACGAGCGCACCAGCTCGCATTGCGCTGTGGACCCGCATGCGCCCGCGCTCAATCCCGAGCTGTGGGACGTGAGCGATACCGTGCCGAGCGACGAGCTGCGGGCGCGCATCAATGCCGGGGCCACCGCGGCGGGACTGGGCGAGCTCGAGCCGCTCGACATCAACGACGCTCCTGCTGGTGCGGGCCCTGCGCGCTATTGGCACTTTCCGGGTGCGGCGGGAACGGTTGGCTTCATCAGCGCCATGTCCAACCATTTTTGCGCGAATTGCAACCGTCTGCGCCTGACGGCCGATGGCAACGTGCGTCCGTGCCTGTTTAGCGATGCCGAGTATTCGGTGCGTGAGGCGCTGCGCCGTGGTGATGATATGCAGGTACTTTCGATTTGGCGCGATGCCGTGGCCCACAAACCGCAGGAACACGCGATAATTGAGGGTACGCAACGATTTATGTCCCAAATCGGAGGATGATCATATGGCCAAGAGCAGGTACGCCGATGCCACCAAGGCCGCTCGCAGGGCCGCGATGTCTGCCCACAAAGTCACGGCTGCGGCGAATGCCGGCAACGCCGACGCGTCCGCACAGCCGACTGCCAGCGCTGCCACCGAGCCCGCCCGCGACGCCCGTCGCGACGAGCTGACGCATGTGGACGCCAAGGGCGAGGTACGCATGGTCGACGTGTCCGACAAGGCCGAGACCCATCGCATCGCTATCGCCGAGGGCACCATCCTCATGCATCCCGAGACGCAAGCCATGGTGCTGCAGGACCGCGCCAAAAAGGGCGATGTGCTTGCCTGCGCGCGCGTGGCGGGCATTATGGCCATCAAACGCACGAGCGACATCATCCCCATGTGCCATCCGTTGCTCATTACCAAGAGCAAGTGCGACATTGCGCCCATCGCTGCGGCGGGGACGCCGGCCGAGGACGTGCCCGAGGGCTGGGCGCCGGCGCGCGCGGACGGGCAGGTTGGCTTTCACGTACTGGTCACGGCCGGCGTGACGGGCAAGACGGGTATCGAGATGGAGGCGTTGACCGGCGCGAGTGCCGCGTGCCTGACCATCTACGACATGTGCAAGGCAGTCGATCGCGGCATGGAGATCGTCGACGTGCGCCTGTTGCACAAGGAGGGCGGCCGCTCGGGCGTGTGGGATCGTGCCGAACGTCAGGCTGCTGCTGTTGAGGCTGTGGGGGCCGCGGATGCCGCGCCCGTAAGCGCACCCATCGCCGTCGCGCCCGCAGCTCCGGCACCGGCCGTCCCCGCGATCGCGTTTATCGGCTACCAGAACTCGGGCAAGACCACGCTCGTCGAGAAGGTTATTGCCGAGCTCACCCGTCGCGGCCTGCGCGTGGGCTCGCTCAAGCATCACGGGCACCACGGCTTTGATATCGACGTGCCCGCTAAGGACACCTGGCGTCATCACCAGGCCGGATCCAAGCACGTGGGCCTCATCTGCGCCACGCGCTGGGCGGAGTACGCCGACACGCGCGAGGAGGACGAGATGCCCGCGCGCGAGCTGCTGTCGCGCTACAACGATGTCGACGTGGTGATCATCGAGGGCTATAAGACCGAGGGCTTCGACAACATCGTGGTCGCGCGATCGGGTGTCGACCGTCTGCGCGGCAAGAGCTCGCTCGACCTGGTCGACGGTCACACGCTGGCCCTTGCCTGCAACGAAGCCCTGGCGCGTCAGGCCTTCGATTCCGGCTTTGCGACCCGAGCCGTCAACATCAACGACGCCCGAGCCATCTGCGATCTGATTCAGGACCATCTGGCCTAAAACCTGCCAAATAGGGACAGGTTTGTTTTGGCAGGTTTTATCTGGGCAAACGTCACTTCCACCACAAAGGGGCCAGGCACCTTTGTGGTGGTTTTTGTTTAAGTAGATGTGTGGGACATGCCTTACAATCTACCAAGTAGTTCATGACGGGCGAAAAACGGAGAGAAGGGGCTCTTGATGCGTCCTTAATGTTTCATGCGGATAGATTGATTCGACAGACGGTGGCGAATGCCCGCCGTCCGCATTCGTATGAAACAAGGAGTCTCCATGCTCGTCTCTCTTTTCTCAAAGCCTCAGTCATCGCTGTCCGTGCAGGCCAAGCGCCTGGTGGCGATGCGCTTTCTCATCTACACCGGTTTTCAGACCAGCTACTTTATCGGCGTCATCGGAACGCTTACCTATGCGGACGGCGCTTCGGTCGTCGCGACATCGCTGGCCGTCTTTATTATGAACGTATTCGTGATCTTGGGATCCTTTGCGGGTGGCGCGGCGCTCGACGCCTGGGGCCCGCGCCGTCATTTCTTTCTGAGCATCGTCGGCACGTTGACAACCGGCGCGGCAATCCTCGCCTTTGGCAGCGCGACCGGAACAGTCCTTGCCGGCGCGGTACTCCTGGGCTTTGTGATGGGATTCGCCCAGCCCATCGCTACGTCCTATCCGGCGTATCTCACCGACGATCACGTCGAGCTCAAAGACATCAACTCCGCCATCGCCATGTTTTCAAACGTGAGTATCATCGTTGGCCCTACGCTGGGCGGCTTTGTCGCGGCGGCTACATCGTCACGCGCGGTGTTCGTGCTCATGATGATTTTTACCGTATTGGCGCTCATTGCCAGCTGGGGCTTTAGACCTCAAGCAGGTCGCGTCGCCGCGCGCGAAAGTACTCCCGCGGACAGCAGCACAACGGCAAGTACTGCCAGCCAAAGCCCCGACTCCAGTAAATCCACCCGCGCGACCATCGCGACCAGCATCAAGACAGTCTTCACCAACAGCGTCCTCGCCCTACTGTTCTGCATCATCTTCCTCTCGAACTTTGGCTACGGTGCCTTCGATCCGCTGGAGTCGTTCTTTTACCGCGATGTCCTACACGTCGGTGTCGAATGGATGGGCTGGCTCTCGTCGGCCAGCGGTGTGGGCGCGGTGCTGGGCGCCGTGGCCGCGCTCCGCTTGCCGCCGCACCTGGTCAACCTTAAGACGCTGCTTGTGGCGCTCATGTCCGTGGGTCTGGGAAGCCTGCTCTACGTGGGAACGCCGTACGTGGGCGTAGCCCTTGTCGGCCAGATTGCCCTGGGCGTGGCCTGGGGCGTCGTCAACCCGCTCCACAACACCATCGTGCAAACGACGGCTCCGCTCGAGCAGCTCGGCCGCGTGAACTCGGTCATGGGCTTTGGCAACATGTTCGCCGGCGTGGCGCCGCTGGCGATTGCCCCGTGGCTGGCGGCGACGTTTGGCGTGCAGCAGACGCTCGTAGGGGCGGGCATGGTCGTGACGGCGGTTCCCGCGGCGTTGCTGCTGTTTGGACGCCGGCATTTTGATCGTGCCGCAAGGCAGTAAAAACCATCACAACATTCAGCGAAAATCGCGATTTTGCCGAAAAACGTCGAATGTTGTGATGGTTTGCGCCCCAGGCAGGCTACCCTTCGGGCCCGGCCACCACAGAGGGGCCAGGCACCTTTGTGGCGATCGGGCCCCAGCGGCCTGCGCCTTGGTATACCATGTACGCCGTTCACGAATACACCCCACACCGTCGCACAACCCAGAAAGGCCCCCATGGACACCACCTTTAGCCACATCAAAGCCGTGTTCTGCGATATCGACGGCACGCTGCTCACGAGCCAGCACACGGTGTCCCCGCGCACCGTGGCGGCCACCCGCGCCCTGCGCGAGCGCGGTGTGCTCTTTGGCCTGTGCACCGGGCGCGACGCCCACGCGACCGAGGCCATGTACGAGCTCTGGGGCATCGAAGGCCTGGTAGACGTGATGGTGGGCTGCGGTGGCGCCGAGGTCATCGACCGCGCGCACGACATCAACGAGCTGAGCTATCCGCTGCCGGGCGAGACCATCGCGCGCATCTGCAAGCACATGGCGGACCTTCCTGCAACGCCCGTCTGCCCCCGAGACGGCGTGTTCTACGTGCCCGAGAGCAACGCGTGCGTCGAGCACCTGTCGCGCGTCGACGGCGTGCCCTACCAGGTGGTCGATTTTGCCGAGTTCTTGCGCGAGCCGCAGCCCAAGGTGATGTTTACCATGGCGCCCGAGGTAATGCCGCGGGTGATTGAGCGAGCATCGACGTTTGCCGACGACACTGTTAAGGCGGCGGCTCTGCAAACCACGCAGCGGCTCTACGAGTTCATGGATCCGCGCGTGTCCAAGACGCGCGGCCTTGTGCGCGTGGCAGAGCTCAAAGACATGGAGCTCCAGGACATCTGCGTGTTTGGCGATGCCGATAACGACACCTGCATGGTGGCCGACGCCGGCGTGGGCGTTGCCATGGCAAATGGCAGCGACGCCACCCGTGCCGCCGCCGATTTTGTAACCGCGAGCAACGACGAAGACGGCATCGCGATCTTTATCGAGGAGCATCTGCTGTAGCGCTGGGGGAGAACCACTGCAAAAGGGGACAGGCTCTTTTGCAGTGGCCTCAGGCGATTTGGGCGAATTGATACCAAAAATCTGTGTGAAAATTCAAATATTGTTGTCTGAACATCATGCTTCTAACCACCGATGGGTTTAAGATATTCTCATCAATTTGGTAGGATATTCATCCCGGTTAATGATCTACCGTTCATGGTCGTTTTCGACTGTTCGCAGGATGTTTACTCTTGAGCAAAATGTTGTGCAAATTAATCTAATGCCATTAAAAAATGATTGGCAACTAAATTACCAGTAGAAACAAAAAATAAATAGCGAATAAACGAAGGTAAATCTGAGAAAATGTCAAGAGAATTGAGAATTCGCTACAAAATTGTCGGTTTTGTTGCTCAGATGTTCAAACAATCGTTACAATATGGATTACTAAACGTGCGCAATTACAGGTTGCGCAGATACGTTTGATAGTGAAAGAGCAAGATCGCGGTCTCTTGGGGAGGAGACATCGATGAAAGCGAATTCAGACAAATCTAAGCAGAGTAATAAAGCGACGCGCCGTGTACTGGCAGGCGTTTTGTGCGGAGCCTCCGTGTTGAGCCTGGTACTGTCGCTCGTCATGCCTCCGATCTCGCAGGCCATTGCCAACGATGCCCAGACAGTTTCTACCGCGGAAACTGTAATGGGGGGGGGTTCCTCAAGTGAGTCCGCTGCTGTAGGTAACACCAGCGAGGATGCCGAAAACCAGAATAGCGACGAGACCGATGGCGGCGAGTCTGGCTCTTCAAATAGTGTTGAGCAGGCTCAGAGTGCGAATGCGGCTTCAGCGGGAGCGACGGCCACCGTGAAGCCGGGAATTTACGTTCCCACGTCTATCGGTATCGGTACGAATATCGATGTCTCCACCCCCGATCCCGGCGTGGCCACCTACGTCGGCCGCGACATGTACATCGGTGGTAAGCCGAGCGACACTAGTAATCTTGATGCGGACAACGCCCCCACCGGCTCATATGCCGCTGAGGCGGAGGGCCTTACCGTGGTCCGTGGCAAGCTTGCCATGAATCCACTCAAAGAGAGCTGGCCCTATAATAATAGTGGCGGCGCTGGTTTCCGCTTTGGCACCGTTGGTTTTGGTTCCCAGTTCCGTCCTGTCTACGGCAGCACCGTGCTTGCGGTCGCCGGAATCGACAGTGCGATCACCAAAATGAGCGTTGGTTACAACGGCAACTTGCCGGGGGCGACTACCGTTGGCGCTTGGAACAAAGGCGCTTGGGTCGGACAGCAGAGACCTTCTGAGGGCGCGACTCCTTCCGGCTTTGCCTACACCGCGCAAATCGCAGGCCCCATCACATACTGGCGCGATAGCGAGTATAAACGCCAGTCTGTGGTGACAATGCAGGGTAATTGGTACGAGGGCTTGTCTGCTCTGGAAAGCACCCTGTTCAATAAAGCTGTTGATTTGACTAATGTCAACGGTAGCGATTATTCGAGCTATAACGGTACAAATGGATACCTCTCGAAGCTATCGAAACAGCTCGACTCGTTTGAAGATACCGGCGAGGTGGATGTCAACGGCTTTGCAGAGCCTAATAGCAACTACGTCATCAACAAGTACAATAACGACGGAACAAGCTATACACTCAAATTCGATGGTAGCGACGATGGTAGCGGCAAGTCTGTTTCCGGTGCGCTCGATACCGGAATCCCGAACAATATGATTCGCAACACCGAGCGACTCATCACCTTTACCGGCGATGGAACTTCTATGCAACAGGTCTTCACCATCGCCGGTTCCGAGCTCTCCAACTGGAAGGATGGCGTCTACTACCGCGGCGTCGACTTTAAGTTCACCAATATCCCCGAAGGCGCATCCATTGTCGTGAACGTTACAGGTACTAATCCTGTCGAGTTCCACAACGGCTGGCGCTTCTGGTGGGGAGATACAGAAATATCTCGCGGTTACGAGAGTCAGTACGCCAAGAAAGACCTTGACGCGAAATACTCGCTGGCCTCCCAGTCCATCATGTGGAACTTCGTCGATACCACCAGCCTTACCATTCGAGGCGGCATCGCGGGAGAGGACCGCGCGGACTGGGGATACAGTGGCACAGTCAGCGGTGCTAAGTGGACTGACGACGATCCTGCGGCGGCTATGATCGGATCGATTCTCGTTCCCAACGGAAGTTTCGACGACCATGTGACTACCAACGGTCGCGTTTATGTGGGCGTCGATTTCTCAATGAACAGCCCGAAGGTTGCCGCAGCATTTGGTGAGGGTAACTCGGCTTCCGTCATCGATATGGATCAGGAGCGTCACAACTTCCCGTGGTCCGGGTCGTATACACCGGACGGCTCTGCCATTGCGTGGAGCAAGGTCGACGCTGCGGACGGCACTACGCTGCTCCCCGGTTCCTCGTGGGCTATCTATGGTTCTGTCGAGGATGCTGTCGCGGGCCAACACGCTATCGTGACGGTGACTGACGGTGGCGCAAATGATTACGCTTCGGTTCATGGCGAGCTTCAGTTCAACTATTTGAATCAGAAGGCCAACATCGGCGATCCCAAGGATGCCAAGTACTTCACGTATTACATCAAAGAGGAGACGGCGCCGGAGGGTTACCAGGTTTCGGACAAGATCTACTATGCCACCATGAACAATGCTGGTGAGACGGTCAACTACGTTCAGGGCTATGTGGATACGGCAAATCGCAACTCACTGGTCCCGTTCGAGAATAACCTTACGGGTGCCATCCCCAACGCCAGGATCACCGGTACGGTGTCTTGGACCAAGGTGGCGGAGGACGACACAAAACACACTCCTTTGCCTGGTTCTGAGTGGAAGCTCACCAAGAAAAAGGATGCCGATAGTACGGCCGACCAGTCCTGGACCGTGATCGACCAGGTGAGCGACCAGTCGACTTCGAGCGATACCACGTGGGTAGACACCGACACCGCGCCTGGCAAGTTCACGCTCGAGGGCCTGCTGCCGGGCACGTACACGCTCGTTGAGACCCAGGCTCCGTTTGGCTACGAGAAGAACCCGACGGAATATTGGTTCACGGTGAACACGAACGGTTCCATTGCGTGGACCGGGGACGAGAAGCCGAGCATCGTTGATGGCACTACGTACATCTCTGACACTCTCACCACCACGTCCGTGGAGATCCCGGTGATCAAATCGGTTCGAAACATGGATTGGCCGAAGGGCGACAAAGGCTATGTGCCGTTCGAGTTCAGCATTGAGGCTACGGGTGACTACGCAGACACAGCCCCCAAGCCCAAAGAGCTCAAGATTTCTGTTGCCCCAAAGGCAGGGGAGACTGACGCCACCAGGCTCAACAACATCACGGCGACCTTTGGCGCGATTACGTTCAACATGTCGCACCTGTCCACTGAAGCAGGCACCGATAACGACTACGCCAAGACCTACACCTACACGGTAAAGGAGGTCGCGCCCGCCACCGGTGCCGTCAATAAGCTCCGCTACTCCAAGGCCGAGTACCAGGTTGCCGTCACGGTGAAGGTTGCCAGGGACAATGGTAAGTACTCCGGCCTCACCACCTCCACCACGGTCACGCAGATGAAGGATGACATGGGTAACGCCCTGGGTGAGAACGGGCAGGGCGTCGTGGTTCAACCCTCCGCCGCCGCGCCCGACGCCATTCCCGCCTCCACCTTCACCAACACCTACTCCACCACTCTGCCTCTATCCGGTATGTCGGGCGTCACTGTGACATACCTTGCCGGCGCGGCGGTGCTTTGCGCTGCTGCGGCCTGGATGCACATTCGTCGCAAGGCGAATGCGAAGGGAGGTAAGCGTCGTGAATAAGAAAGTTTGCTCCTTCCCGATCTTGTTTGCGCTGCTTGCCCTCCTGATTGGCACCTGCGCGGTTGTGTTCCCCGCATCCGCGCAGGCCGTGCCGACCTCGACCGGTTCCATCACGGTGAGCGGCACCGTGGCAAGCAGCTACGACGCCTACCAGATCTTTAGCGCCAACGTCGTCGACGGCGACAGCGACGCCAAGATCGCCACCGACCTCGCCTGGGCAAGCGACGCCGTGCGCGACGCTGCGCTGCCTGTGCTGCACAGCGCCGGCATGCCCAATTCCCAGACCACCGCGCAGGAAGCTGCCGAGTGGCTCAACACCGATTCCCACCTTACGAGCGCGCTGAGCGCACAGCTCGCTCGTTCCCTCCAGAGCTCTGGCGCCGTGCCCGTGGCCCTCAATGCGGGCACGGCGGCCGAGCTGCCCTGTGGCTACTGGCTCATCGTCGCCGACGACGAAGCCATTTCCCAGAACGAGGCCGGCACCGCGCCGATCATGGCGCTGGTGGGCGGCAGCGCCGTCACCGTCAAGCCCAAGGCGGCGACCCCCAAGGTGTCCAAGCATGTGCTGGAGGACAGCGCCGCCGCATGGCAGAAGGCCGCCGACGCCACGGTCGCCGACGACCTGTACTGGCGCCTCTCTGCCACGGTCCCGGCGGGTCTTACCGCCTACGACACCTATACGGTGCGGTTCGTCGACACCATGAGCGCGGGGCTCGACCCCTCCAAGGTGGCCGCGAGCATGCGCGTGTACGTGGCGGCGGGCGCGGACGGCGGCTTTGACGCCGTCCAGACCGGCAAGGACGGCCGCGCCGGCACCGAGCCCGCGAAGGGCTGGACCGACATCACGGCCCAGTGCAGGGTCTCGGTCGAGGGGAGTGCCTTCACCGTGCGCACCGGCGACCTGATCGCCGCGCTCGGCGGGGCCGACGCCTTTACCGCGGGCGCCCGCGTGGTCGCCGTGTACAACGCGCCGCTCAACAGCGCATGCAACCACGGCATCGCGAAGGGCAACCCCAACGAGGTCTACCTGCGCTACCCGCGCTCTCCCTTTGCCGACCAGTCCGGCGACGCCGGCTTCACCCGCACGCCGAGCGATGACGCGTGCGCCTACACCTGGGATCTCGCGCTCACCAAGCGCGGCAGCGACGGCGACAAGCCGCTGCCCGGGGCGGTCCTGAGCATCGCCGACGACCGCGGCCGCACGCTGGCGGCCGACGGCACGTGGGATGCGGAGGGCAAGGCCACCGTCACCACGGGCGAGGACGGCTGCGCGACCGTCTCGGGCGTGGACTCGGGCAAGCTGGAGGTCCGCGAGCCCAAGGCACCCAAGGGCTACACCGCCTTTGAGGGCACGCGCTCCGTGACGGTCAAGGCCGAGGGCCTGGACGTCGACCAGGTGGCCGCCGCCAAGCCCAAACTCACCATCACGGCCGAGTCGCCCCTGCGCGCCGACAGCGCGGACGGGTCGACGGGCAGCCTGGAGGCGTCGATCATCAACACGCCCACCGGCACACCCCCTAGCATTACCACCGGAGGCTTTATGCCCTCGACTGGCGATATGGCAATGTACGCCGCGGCCGCCGCAGCGGTCGCCGGAGCCGCGCTCATCGTGGTCGCGCTCCTGATCAAGCGGGGAGGTGGCAGCCATAAAGAGTAGCTGGCAGCCCCACCGAGAGCGGGGCGAGACGTAGCGAAGCAGATGCTTAGAAACAGACAGACGATGACCGATCGAATGAGAACCAACCGGAAAACGGAGGAAAAGAAGATGAGCATGAGCAAGAACATCGCACGCCTGGCAGTGACGGCAGGCCTTACGGCGGCGTTGAGCTTCGGTGGCGTGATGGCCCCGGTGACCATGGCGTTTGCTGAGGGTACGCCTGTGGCTACGGAGAAAGGCGACGTTACTATTAGGGAGGATACCTACACGGATACGACTTTCAAGGGTATCCAGATTTTCAAGGCAACGGTCACGCAGGATAATAAGGACAACGCTTGGAATGGTCCCAAGACGCTTTCTGATATCACGTGGGCGTCATCTGATGCCGAAAGGGCTGTAAAGGGCGTATTTGCTGATGCGATCGATAAGCCTGTCGATACTGCTACTGCGCAGGATTGGGCAGATTACATTACGAAAAAAGCTGGCGATAACGTTGGCGAGGGAGTAAAGGTCGATGCCGGTAGCACACTCGACAAAATCGCCAAAGCCTTGGAGGAAGTTGCCACAACTAACGAGAGCACTGGCTGGAAGACTTCGACCGATGGTAAATTCAACAATCTGCCCGCTGGTTACTGGCTCTTTGTGACCGCTCAGGTCGGTTCGACTAAGGACGCTAATAAGACCAACGGTAATGAAGACGCGTTCACCTCGCCGATCTTTACCATCGTCGGCGGCGCCAATGTAAATGCGGAGCCCAAGAAGGACGTCCCCAATGTCACCAAGGCCATCAAGGACGACAAGGACGACAAGTGGGTTACGGACGACAACAAAACTGTTTTCCAAGCTGCAAACAAGGCAGCTGACTCCGCTGCTGGTCAGCTGGTTGAGTATCAGCTTGCCGGTACTGTCGCGAGCAACATCAACACGTACAATAAGTACTTCTACGCCTTCACGGACGAGCTTCCTCTCACGATGGTTCCAGAGCTTGGCAATAACAACAAGCCCGTTGTCGAGGTTAAAATTGGCGAGAGCATCGTTAGTCCCGATTCCTATACAGTGTCCTACAATACGGATGACGGCAAGAATACCCTGTCCGTCTCTTTCGATAATCTGAAAGAAGCCAAGGATTCCAGCAACAATGCCATTACCGTTAACGGCGATTCGAAGGTCTATGTGAATTACAGGGCCAAGCTTGATCCTACGAAGATTTCGGCGCGCATGCTCGGTAAAGCACAAGAGAACAAGGTCAAACTGACCTATTCCAACAACCCGCATTCCGAGGGTACCGAGGGTACCGAGGGTACGGGAACCACGGTTGAACACCCTGCCTACGACTACACCTACGGCATCGATGTCACCAAGGTGGGCTCCGATGACGATACTAAGGGGCTCAAGGACGTTCAGTTCACGCTGCAGGAGAAAGACTCCGACAAATTTATCAAGGCCGACGGTACCACGACGACAGATAAAGATGCCGCAATACTGACCACCAACAACGAAGGTAAGATCAACGTTGTCGGTCTCGATGAGGGCACCTACATCCTTAAAGAGGTAACTCCGGCGCCTGGTTACAATAACTCTGCCTCCAATGGTGTCACGTTTACTATTGCCCGCGGCACGCTTAAGCAGGATGGCTCCGAAGTGAAACCGGACAAGGGTTCTGCCAACGTTACTGCTGCTGACGGTGTTATAAAGGCCGATTCTGCCGCCGTATCTACCGGTAAGCTCAGCTTCACCATCGTCGACCAGAAGGGCACCGGCCTCCCGCTGACCGGTCTCAACGGCGTGACCTTCACCTGGATCGCTGGTGGCGCGGTGCTGTGCATCGGCGTGGCGCATCTCATCCGCAGCCGTAAGCAGGCTGAGGAGTCCGAGCAGGAGTAACGCTCACTCACCCATCCCTTTGGCAGGTGGGATGTGATGGCCATGAGACTTGCGGACACTTTTCACGTCCATCGACGTTCTTGCTTTGCCATTCTCTTTTCGGGGCAGACTCCGCACTGGAGTCTGCCCCGTTCTTTTTGAACAGCGCAGCCGGGGTGCCGTCGCTCGTATGATTGAGCGTATGATTAGCGAACAAATGTTTGCAAATATTGCGTTTACCAGCTGTAAGTGCGAGTGCTCGCAGTAAAATACCCTTGCGACGCATTCCGTGCGCGGGCGGCCGACGACTCGATCGGAGGTCCCCAAATGCTGAAATTCCTTAACGCGCTCGCCGCCCTCGCGGCGGTGGGCACGTTCGTCATCGCGTTTCTTGACTCGTATGAGGTTCGGTTTAAGGTCCGTAGGCGCACGCGCGGTGCGGACGGTAGAAGGCATTTGCGCCGCAACAAGCGCAAATAAGAATGCCCGGGGGTCGGATCCCGGGCATTTAACAAAACCAGAAAACTAGGCCGCCCGCGCTCTCGTACACTTACGCGGGGTGCGTCGTTTTCTATGGACATTGTATCCCGAATCGCCCTGCCGATTCGGGACATTTTGAAAACGCAAATGCGGGCTTATCCTTGACTGGACGGAGCGGTCTAGCTGCGTTGTTCGGCGTGGAAGCTTGCAAATCGGCTATTATTTGTTTAGACAACTTGAGTTGTAGAGGAGTGACCGGCGATGGTGCAGGGCGCCAAACATATGAAGAGCAATAACGCCGCGGACAACGGCGGCTCAAGCCCTCAGCCCAAACCTCAACCAAAGCCCAAGCGTCGCCGTAAGCGACTGCCGCGCTGGGCTGATCGGCTCATCACCATCGTCATCATCCTTATTGGTGTGGGCCTTATGACCTGGCCGTGGATCTTGGACCGGCTCGAAGCCTCGGGCGTGTTCAACCAGATCAGCACCGTGTCCAGCACCGTGGACGCGCTCTCGGAAGAGGAGCGCGAGCGCATCCTGCTCCAGGCTCGCTCCTTTAACGAGCAGCTGGCGGGCGAGGCCACCGAGCTCCCCGCCGACCAGATCGAGCCCTACGCCCAGCAGCTCATCTTTGACCGCGACCCCATGATGAGCTGGGTCGAGATCCCCTCCATCGACGTGAGCATGCCCATCTACCACGGCACGAGCGAGGAAGTCCTTATGGCGGGCGTCGGCCACCTGGAGGGCACGAGCCTGCCGGTGGGCGGCACCTCGACGCATTGCGTGCTCACCGCGCACTCGGGCATGCGCAACCTGAGCATGTTCGACGACATCCACTCGCTGGAGCCCGGCGACCTGGTGTTGCTGCACACCATGAACAAGACGCTCGCCTACAAGATGGTGGGCTCCGAGGTGGTGCTGCCCGAGGAGATGGAGTCGCTAACCATCGAGCCCGGCGCCGACAAGGTGACGCTCGTCACCTGCACGCCCTACGGCGTGAACGACCATCGCCTGCTGGTGCATTGCGTGCGCACCAAGTACAGCAAGAAGGACGTCGACAAGCAAAAATCGCTGGCCGGTCGCCACTGGGGCAAGCGCGAGTTTGCCGTGCTCATCGTGGTCGTAGCCATTGTGCTGTTGCTGCTGGACATCGTGATCCACGCGGTCCGCAAGCGCCGCAAGGCCAAGGCCTCGGCATAAGACATCGTTCAGAACAACCACAAAGGGGACAGGCACCTTTGTGGTGGTCGGGACTTCCAAACCATCACAACATTCGATGAAAATCGCGATTTTGACGAAAAGCGTCGAATGTTGTGATGCCTTTCGTTGTGGGCGAGACGGTTTTCGTTGCGGGCTGGCGGTTTTCGCTACAAAACCGCCAGCCCGCCGCCTGTCAGCCGCCGCCCTCGTTACGTTTTCGCTGCATTTAGGTAAAGCATCTGCTCCAAGCGGCGTTGCCTTGTATACTAGAGCGGTTTAACTGTTATGCGGAAGGGAGCGCCTATGGCACTCAGCGAGAAAGACGTGCGCGGCATCGCCGAGTACGCAAAGATCGCACTGACCGATGACGAGCTCACCCAGATGACGTCCTACATGAACGATGCCGTCCAGATGCTCGAGCCCGTCTTGCAATATGACTTGCCCGACGTGGAGCCCACGTTCCATCCCATCGGAAGCCTGTCCAACGTGATGGGCGATGACCTGCGCGAGCCCGAGCGCGATCTGCCGCTCGACGTCGCGCTCGAGAACGCCGGCAGCGTGCGCGAGCGTTACTTCCGCGTGCCGTCCATTTTGGGAGAGGGGGAGAGCGAGTAATGGCGCAGAGCTTCGATTCCCTTACCGCCGCCCAGATCGCCGCGGGCGTTGCCGCCGGCGACTTTACCGCTACCGAGGTGGCCCAGGCCTCCCTTGCCGCCATCGAGGCGCGCGAGGGCGGGGTCCAGGCATTCCTGCAGGTAGCGCCCGAGCTCGCGCTCGAGGCCGCCGCGCGCGTGGATGTCGACCGTGCCGCAGGCAAGCCGCTGCCCCCGCTCGCGGGCGTGCCGCTGGCCATTAAGGACAACATGAACCTCGTGGGCACGCGCACCACCTGTGCTTCCCGCATGCTCGAGGACTACCAGAGCGTCTACACCGCTACCTGCGTCCAGCGCATGCTCGATGCCGGCTGCCTGCCCATGGGCAAGGCCAACATGGACGAGTTTGCCTTTGGCAGCTCTACCGAGAGCTCGGCGTTTCACCGCACCAACAACCCCTGGGATACCGAGCGCGTGCCCGGCGGCTCTTCGGGCGGCTCTGCTGCTGCCGTCGCCGCGGGCGAGGTCGCACTCTCGCTGGGCTCGGACACCGGTGGCTCCATTCGCCAGCCGGCGTCGCTGTGCGGCGTGGTGGGCTTTAAGCCCACGTATGGCGCCGTGAGCCGTTACGGCGTGGTTGCCTTTGGCTCGTCGCTCGACCAGGTGGGGCCCTTCGGCCGCACGGTCGAGGATGTCGCGCTGGCCATGAACGCGCTTACCGGTGCGGGCCACGATCCGTATGACTGCACCAGCCAGGATTGCGCCGTCGACTTTACCGAGCATCTCAACGATAGCATCGAGGGCAAGCGCGTGGGCATCATCCCCGCGTTTATGGAGGCCGAAGGTCTGACGCCCGAGGTCAAGGCCGCTGTTCAGCGCGCCGCTCAGGAGCTGCAGAACCAGGGCGCCGAGTTGGTCGAGGTCGACCTGCCGCACCTGGACGCCGCCATCGCCGCCTACTACGTCATCGGCCCGGCCGAGGCGTTCTCCAACCTGGCCCGCTTTGACGGCATTCGCTACGGCTATCAGGAGGAGGGCTGCGTCAACCTGTCCGACCAGAGCTCGCTTTCGCGCGCCCACGGCTTTGGCGCCGAGGCCAAGCGCCGTCAGATGCTCGGCGCCTACCTGCTGAGCTCGGGCGTGTACGACAAGTATTACTACGCCGCGCAGAAGGCCCGCACGCTCATCACGCAGGACTACGATGCCGCGTATGCCAAGGTGGATACCATCCTCATGCCCGCCTCGCCGCGCACGGCCTTTAAGTTTGGCGAGATCAGCGATCCCACGCAGATGTACCTCTCCGACCTGTACACCATTTCGCTCAACATTTGCGGCAACGGTGGCATCTCGGTGCCGCTGGGCCTGGGCGAGGATACTCAGCTGCCCGTTTCTGCCCAGCTGGTGGGTCCGGCCTTTAAGGACCGTCAGCTGCTCACGTTTGCCCGCGCCCTGGAGCGCGGCTTTGCCGATGCCGCCACGGGTGCGCCCGCGCTTTCCGTCGCGCCCGACTTTGCCGGGAAGGGGGGCGAGCTGTAATGAAGGAGCTTTCCGAGGTCCTGCAGGATTGGGAGGCCGTGATTGGCCTGGAGATCCATACCGAGCTCACCGCGCTCGATACCAAGATGTTCTGCAACTGCAAGCTCAGCCACGATGACGAGCCCAACGCCAACGTGTGCCCGGTGTGCCTGGGCCTGCCCGGCGCTCTGCCGGTGCCCAACAAGCGCGCCATCGAGAGCATCGTCAAGGCCGGTCTCGCCACCAACTGCGAGATTCAGCGTCACTCGATGTTCTACCGCAAGCACTACTTCTATCCCGACATGGCCAAGAACTTCCAGACCACGCAGGGTCCGGTCGCCTTTGCCATGTACGGTCACCTGGACCTGGATGTGACCGGTCGCGGTGCCGCCGAGCGCCCCGACTGCGCGTTTGGCGAGGCCGAGGCCCAGAGCCTGGCGAGCGCCTCGGCCAACGCCGAGGGTCTGTCCACGTCCATGACGTCGACCATGCGCGAGGGCAATCAGCGTGCCGGCCATCTGGCCAGCTATGACGCGTCCAACCTACAGATGCCCGAGCGTCGCGAGGACGGTTCCTACACGGTGCCTATTCGCATCCTGCGTATCCACATGGAGGAGGACGCCGCCAAGATGGTCCACGTGGGCGGTGCCGAGGGCCGCATTACCGCCGCGGCCGAGTCGCTCGTCGACTACAACCGCTGCGGCACACCTTTGATCGAGCTCGTGACTGAGCCCGACTTGCGCACGCCCGAGGAAGCGCGCCTGTTTATGGAGAAGCTCCGTCGCATCTTTGTGACGCTGGGCATCTCGGACTGCTCCATGGAGAAGGGTTCCATGCGCTGCGACGGCAACGTGTCGCTGCGCCGCCGCGGCGAGACCAAGCTGGGTACCAAGACCGAGCTCAAGAACCTCAACTCGTTTAAGAGCCTGCACGACGGCCTTGCCTACGAGATCTGCCGCCAGGCCGAGGTGCTCGAGGAGGGCGGCATCATCTATCAGGAGACCCGCCACTGGGAGCCCAGCCGCAAGCGCACCGTGGTCATGCGCGTGAAGGAGACGGCCGACGACTATCGTCTGTTCCCCGACCCCGACCTGGCGCCGTTCGATCTGGACGACGAGTTCATCGACCGCTGCCGTGGCGAGATTCCCGAGCTGCCCGATGCCAAGCGCGCCCGTTTTGAGGCCGACTTTGGCATTAAGGCGGCCGATGCCGAGCAGATCGCCGGCGACCCGGAGTTTGCCGAGTTCTTTGAGGCCGCCGCTGCCGGTATGGCTGGCAAGGAGGCTCAGACGGTCGCAAACCTGCTGGTCAACGAGATGATCGCCTACCTTAAGGGCGCGGGCGTGTCGCTCGCCGAGTCCGGCATTGCGCCGGCTCAGGTGGCAGCTCTTGCCAAGCTGTTGGCGACCGATGCCATCAGCTCCAACCAGGCGCACGAGGTCTTTGAGGCCATGGCCCAGACCGGCAACGACCCCAACAAGATCGTCGACGAGCGTGGCATGCGTCAGGTGAGCGATGCCGGCGCGTTGCAGCCGATCGTGGATGAGGTGCTGGCAAACTGTGCCGATCAGGCGCAGCAGTACCGCGACGGCAACCAGAAGGTCATCGGCTTTTTGGTGGGCCAGTGCATGAAGGCGAGCCGCGGCAAGGGCAATCCGAAGCTCTTCAACGAGTTGCTGAGAAAGGCGCTCTCGTAAGCGGGAACCCGGGAGCCCCGGCAGGGCGGGTGCTTCCTCAAAATTTCGAACAGTCCTGCGCAAGACGAAGGCCACATTAAGTGGCCTTCTTTGCGTGCGGAACTCATTTTGAGCAAGCACCCGCCCTGCCGGGGCTCCCGGGTTCTATGACGACTCGGCCGTTCGGGTCAGGTAGGCTGATAGGAAAGATGGTGACGGAGGCGCAAAATGTGCCTCCGCCTTTTAAATGTGATGAAAGTGTGGCGAAATGAGCTTAAAACTTCCGTAAATGTGATAAATGTCACATTTTACCTAGGGTAAAATGTGGGAAATATCACGTTTACGGAAGTTTCTTTGCGGGAGGTTCGGTCATGCAGCGAGATATCATTGCCAAGCTTAACGCTTGGAAAGCGTCAGAATATCGTAAGCCGCTTATCCTTAAGGGGGCGCGCCAGGTTGGAAAGACGTGGGCGCTTAAGGAGTTCGGCCGAACCTCGTACCTCAATTTTGTGTATCTGACGCTCGAGGAGCCGTCACCTGGGGTACAGAGCGAGTACGCTCAGTTTTTCGAAGGTACGCGCGATCCTCGACGGATCATCTCAAATCTTTCCCTGGCACTTGGACAGCCTATCGAGCCCGGCGAAACGCTGCTTATTATTGATGAGATCCAGGATTGTCCTTCTGCAGTCGGCGCCCTTAAATACTTCTGTGACGAGGCCCCCGAGTATCACGTCGCATGCGCAGGGTCTTTGTTGGGCGTTCGCTTGTCCCGTGAGACCAGCGCTTTTCCGGTGGGAAAGGTCGAGTTCATGGAGATGCGCCCCATGAGCTTTTCCGAGTTTCTGAAAGCCGAGGGCGCTGCAAACTACGACGAATACCTTGGCGGCCTGGATCAGATCGAGACAGTGCCCGATTTCTTCCATGTCCGTCTCGTCGAGCATCTTCGTCGTTATTTTGCATGCGGCGGCATGCCAGAGGCTCTTGGCCGGTGGGTGGAGACGGGCGATATCGTTCAGGTCGATAAGGTGTTGTCTGATCTCTTGGATTCCTACGAGCGCGATTTTGCCAAGCATGGTGGCCGTGCGCAGTTCGCCAAGCTTTCACAAATATGGAACTCGATTCCAGCTCAGTTGGCGCGCGAGAACAAAAAGTTCGTTTGGGGTGCGGTGCGCGAGGGGGCTCGTGCTCGAGAATACGAGGATGCTCTGGAATGGCTTGCCGATGCTGGGCTCATCACGGCGGTTCGCCTTAATGCTGCTGGTGGTGTGCCGCTCTCTGCGTACGATGACCTCAAGGCATTTAAGGTCTACTGTCTTGATGTCGGCTTGCTGCGCCGCATGGCAAGGCTGGATGCGTCCGCTTTTGCCATCTCGGATGCGCTATTTTCGGAGTTCAAAGGTTCGTTCGCCGAGAACTATGTGCTTCAGGCATTACTTTCACAGTTAGATGCTGCTCCGCGTTATTGGACAAACGAGAAGCCGAAGCACGAAGTCGATTTTTTGATTCAAGTCGGAAACGAAATCGTTCCCGTCGAGGTCAAATCGGGAGAGGTCGTTCATTCCAAGAGCCTTAAGTACTATGCCGACAAGCATGCGGAGACGACTCCATTGAGGGTCCGCTACTCACTTAAGAACCTAAGGCTCGACGACGGGGTGCTCAACATTCCGTTGTATTTGGCTGATCGATCTGTCCCTCTTATCAAAAAGGCGCTTGATCGTGCACATCTTGACGTTTAGATCCTGGGTGAGCTGACGGGCGGCGGCTAATTAATCGCTCCGTTACGGCCAGGGAGCCTGGGCCTTAGCGATGCTTGCTTCGCCAAGCCGTGGGTGTCATGCCGGTGTATTGTTTGAAGGCTTGGGTGAAGGCGGCTTGCTGAGGGTAGCCTAGACGCTCTGCCACCTGCGCTATCGTGAGCGAGCTATCGGCCAAAAGGTCCTGTGCTCGCTCCATACGGCGTCTGCGAATGTAGGCGCCTAGGGACTCGCCAGTTTGGGCCTTAAAGGTGGCGCATAGTTTGGAGCGGCTTGTGTAGAGCCTCTCGGCCACCTCGTTGATACCCACATGTCTGCCTTTGTCGAGCGCGCGCTCAATCATTGCCGTTGCTTCTTCGGCAATGGTTATGCTGGCGCGTGTATCTGCCGCCTGCCGCGCCTGTTTGTGGGCCGCGCGCGAACAGGCGAGCTCCGCGACCATGGTCTCCACGATGCCCTGCATATAGACGTGTCCGCCTACGGTGCGGGCGCGGTCCTCGTTAATCCGGCGCAGCGTGTGGCAGATGGCAGACGTCGCCTCCTCGTGCCATGGCTCGGCAAACGCCTCAAAGATTCCCGCGAACTCGGTGGGATAGCGGTGCTCCAGTTCGTCAAAATATCCAGGCAAAAAGAGCACCGAGCGCGAGTGATAAAGCTCCCCCGCAAACAGCGGGCTTAATTCCTCGCCACAGCTATCTTGGATAAAGCTGCAAACGGCATTGTTTGGCCACGGACCACTCAATGGTTTGAGGTTCGCGGGCGTTATGCCAGCCTCGGGCATGCATGTAAGTGTGGGCGCGCTGACTTCGCTCACGCAGGCGTATGGCTCGGGTGTGTATTCGGCCAGGTACATATCGTGCGTCGGGGTGATGAAATGCTCCATGACGATGCAGGCAGGGGAGAGAGGCATGATCCATGCGCGGCCGTGCGCCCGATCGTTTGCCACCTCGCCGGTAAAGACGGCGCCCTTGCCGGAAAGCTCCAGGCCAAACTGCTCAAACTGTGGTGCGTAGAGCTCAGTTATGTCGGTCGCGGCCCGATGCATTTTCAAAAGCGTCCCCTTCCTTTGCAGAAACGTCCACGCCTGGCTCGATTGTGAGCCATGGCTAATATATCAATGATAAGTTGATTACGGTTAACTCTCAAGCCGTTAGAAAGGAATCTCATGGCAAAGGGATCAAAAAGTGAAGGCGGCGGTATCGGCGAGCTGCTTGCATATGCCGGCGACCGCAAATTCCTAACGTATTTGGGCATGACCCTCTCGGCGCTCTCGCAGCTGCTGAGCTTTGGACCGTACGTGTGCATCTGGTTTGTCGCGCGAGAGCTTATCGCTGTGGCGCCTAACTGGAGTGAAGCCACCGATATCGCGATGTATGGCTGGTGGGCCGTGGGTTTTGCCCTGGCAAGCATCGTAGTTTATTTCGTGGGGCTCATGTGTACGCACCTGTCTGCGTTTCGCTGCGCGTCCAATATCCGCAAGACTACGAGCGAGCACCTGCTTAAGCTGCCGCTTGGCTACTTTGACACGCACGCCACCGGTGAGCTGCGCCGTATTGTAGACGGATGCGCCGCCTCCACCGAGACCCTGCTCGCGCACATGCTGCCCGATATCGCCGGCGCCACTGCCATGGTCGCAGGCTTGCTCGTGCTGCTTTTCGCCCTCGATTGGCGCTTGGGGGCGGCATGCCTTATCTCGGTCGTCGTTTCGTTTGGCGCCATGGCCACCATGATGGGCGGCAAGGGCGGCGAGTTTATGAAGGCCTACATGGGAGCGCTGGTCAAGATGAACAAGACCGGCACCGAATACGTACGCGGCATCCCCGTGGTCAAGGTGTTTCAGCAGACGGTCTACTCCTTTAAGGCCTTCCACGATGCGATCGCCGAATACGCCGACATGGCACAAAACTATTCGGGCACGTTCTGCCGAGGTCCGCAGGTACTCAACCTTACCGCGCTCAATGGTCTTGTGGCATTCCTGTTGCCCGTGGCGTTGCTGTTGGCACCGGGTGAGACGGACTTCGCGCATTTTATGGTCAACTTCACGTTTTACGCGATATTTTCGGCCGTGGTGCCGACGGCCATGACCAAGCTCATGTTTGTGGGCGAGGCCTCTCAGATGAGTGCTGATTCGCTGGCTCGCATTCGAAGCGTCATGGATTCCAAGCAGCTCTCCGTGCCCGCCCAACCCAAGCACCCTGCCGGCGGCGACGTGCGATTTGAGGACGTGAGCTTTACGTACGAGGGTGCCGAAGCACCTGCTGTCAGCCATGTGAGTTTTAGCGTTTCCGCTGGTAGCACCCTCGCCCTGGTGGGTCCCTCGGGTGGCGGTAAGTCAACCTGCGCAAGCCTGATCCCGCGTTTTTGGGATGTTTCCTCGGGTCGAGTGCTCGTAGGCGGTGTGGACGTTCGCGATATGGATCCGCACGAGCTTATGGACCAGGTCGCCTTCGTGTTCCAGACCAACCAGCTGTTCCGGCAAACACTTGCCGATAACGTGCGCGCCTCCAAGCCTACGGCCACTGACGACGAAGTGCGTGCGGCCCTCTCCGCAGCTCAGTGCGACGACATTGTGGCCAAGCTCCCGCAGGGCATCAATACCATGCTCGGTGCCGGCGGAGCATATCTTTCGGGCGGCGAGGTCCAGCGCGTGGCCCTCGCCCGCGCGATCCTTAAAGACGCGCCTATCGTGGTGCTCGATGAGGCCACGGCGTTTGCCGATCCCGAGAACGAGGCGCTCATTCAGCGCGCCTTTAGCAAGCTGGCGGCGGGTCGCACGGTCATTATGATTGCGCACCGGCTTTCGACCGTGGTGGGCGCAGACCAAATCGTGGTGCTCAACCAGGGCAGCGTGCAGGAGTCGGGTACCCATGCCGAGTTGCTGTCCCAAAATGGCCTGTATGCCAAGATGTGGGCCGAATACGAACAGGCCGCGAGCTGGAAAATCACTGCAGCGACCGCGGATGCCGCCGTCACGAAGGGAGGCGAGGCCTAAATGTTCGCCTCATTCCAAAAGAAGTATTTCCTATCCGATAAAGGCGTCGCCGGCGTAAAACGCGGCATTTTCTGGACCACACTCACCAATCTTATTACCATGGCCGGCATGGGCTTTTTATTCCTGGTTATGGCCGGTTTTGTCGAACACCTCGCCAGCGGGGCTGACCTGCCGGATGCCCTGCCGATCGTGGGCGGCCTCCTGGTCTTTTTTGTGTTGCTCTTCGCTTCTAACTGGCAGCAGTATTACTACACCTACTGCATCTTTTACGAGGAGTGCGGCAAGCAGCGTATGGAGATTGCCGAGCGCTTGCGCAAACTGCCGCTGTCGTTTTTTGGTCGTCGTGATCTGGCCGATTTAACCGAGACCATCATGGGTGACGTCCAGGCCATGGAGCACGCCTACAGCCACGTGCTGGGAGAGCTTTGGGGTGCCATCATCGCAAGCGCCATTGTGTTCGTGGCGTCGCTGTTCTTTTGCTGGCAGCTGGCGATCGCGGCGTTTTGGAGCGTTCCCGTGGCCTTTGCCGTGCTGTATCTAACACGCGGCCCCATGACTCCGGTGTTCGATCGCGTGCGCGCCGAGAAGGTCAAGGTTACCGAGGCGATTCAAGAGACGCTCGACTGCGTTCGCGAGATCCGCGCCACCAACCAAGAGGCCCATTATCTTGAGGGACTCAACGTTGTGATCGATGCCGAGGAGCGCGAGACCACCAAGGGCGAGCTCGCTAACGGGCTTTTGGTCAACTCCGCCTTTGCCATCCTGCGTCTGGGCATTGCCACTACGCTGGTCACGGGTGCTGCGATGGTCGCCTCCGGGCAGGTCGACTTTTTGGTGATGTTTGCCTTCCTGCTTATGGTGAGCCGTATCTATGCGCCGTTTGACCAGGCGTTAATGTTAATGTCCGAGCTGTTCGTCGCCGAGTCGTCTGCCAAGCGCATGCGTTCCATCATGGAAGAGCCTGTGGCGCGGGGCAGCGAGAAATTTGAGCCCGCGGGCCACGATGTGGTGTTCGATCACGTGGCATTTGGCTATGGTGCGGGCGAGGACGGGCGCGCCGGCGAGAAAGTTCTTACCGATGTGAGCTTTACCGCCAAGGAAGGCGAAGTTACGGCGCTGGTCGGTCCTTCGGGTTCCGGTAAGTCTACGGTGAGCCGCCTGGCCGCACGCTTTTGGGATGCCACCGCGGGCAAGGTTACCGTGGGTGGCGTGGATGTTGCGAGCGTCGATCCCGAGGTACTCCTGCGCGACTACGCCATTGTGTTCCAAGACGTACTGCTCTTTGACGACACAGTGATGGGAAACATCCGCCTCGGGCGTCGTGACGCCACCGATGAGGAAGTCTTGGCTGCCGCACATGCCGCCAACTGCGATGAGTTCGTGAGTCGTATGCCGCAGGGCTACGACACCATGATCGGCGAGAACGGCTCCAAGCTCTCCGGCGGCGAGCGCCAGCGCATCTCCATCGCTCGTGCGCTGCTTAAGGACGCGCCCATCGTGCTGTTGGACGAGGCGACGGCAAGCTTGGATGTGGAGAACGAGACCGTGGTGCAGCAGGCGCTCTCCCGTCTGCTTGCAGGTAAGACGGTTATCGTTATTGCCCACCGTATGCGTACGGTGGAAAATGCCGACAAAATCGTTGTGCTCAAGGATGGAGTGGTTGCCGAACAGGGCACTCCGGCGCAGCTCAAGGCAGCAGGCGGAGAATTCGCCCGCATGGTTGCGCTGCAAAAGGAGTCGGCGGACTGGCAGCTGTAGGACTGTGGCAAGGGCGGGGGCGGATACCCGTGGGAGTGCGGATTTGCGTCGTGGTGGGTGAACCGCCGAGTACCGGGCGGTCTGGACCGCATGTTTTCAAAAAGTTAGCCATAGTTGACCAAATAGTTATACTAAACTAGTCTCAAAAGTGTGCTCGAGCAAACTAATGAACTCGGGTGCTGAGGCACCGTGCCGCGTCAAATGCGGCAAAAGGGAGAAGCAACATGAAGAAGTCGACGTTTAACACCCTGCTTGTCGGTGGCGGTTTTCTGCTTGGCACGGCCGGCATCAAGCTGCTTACCAGCGCTCCGGTCAAGAATGCCTGCGTGCAGGGTATCGCGTGCGGCATGCGCATCAAGAACGGCTACCAGGACATGGTCGAGCAGGCCAAGGCCAATGTCGATGACATGGTTGCCGAGGCTGCCTACATCACCCAGAGCGAGGCCGCTGCTGCCGAGGCAGCTGAGTACCGCTCCCAGGCACAAACTATGAGATTCTCGATTATCAGCGAGATCCCCGGCAGGACCCGTCTTCAATTGGCGGGTCCTGTGCCAGAGAGCGATCTCGATGCACTTCTTAAGCTCAGCGGCGATATCGACGGCGTGCACAAGGTGCGCGTTTATGGCCGTATTGGCCAGATGGCGCTGGAGTACGACGAGCCGCGCCGCGCGAGCGTGCTCGACGCCCTGGGCGCACTCGATGCTCAAGCTATCGCCGATGCCAAGTCGGGCTACGTGATGCAACTCGAGCCGCGCAAGCACAAGCTCGTCATGGATCTTGCCACACTTATCGGCGCCCACTACGCGCGCCGCTGGTTCTTGCCGACGCCGCTGCGTGCTATCTTTGTCGTGGCCGGTTACATGGCATTTTTGCGCGCTGCCCTTCATGAGCTGGCGCAGCCGCGCCTAACCGTTCCTGTGCTTGACGCTTCGGCCATCGGCATTTCGTTCGTCAAACGTGATGTCGACACCGCGGGCCAGACGATGTTCCTGCTCAACGTGGGCGAGCTGCTCGAGGACTACACCCGCGCCATGAGCGAAAACGAACTCATCAACTCGCTGCTCGATGTTCCCGACAAGGCGCAAAAGGTCGTCGGCGACACCGAGGTAAGCGTTGCTGCCACCGAGCTTGAACCCGGCGATTTGGTCGCCGTGCGCACCGGCATGTCTATCTGCATCGACGGCGTGGTCGAGCAGGGGAGCGCTATGGTCAACCAGGCGACCCTGACTGGCGAGCCGCTGGCCGTCGAGCGCAGCGTGTGCGACGATGTATTCGCTGGCACCGTCGTGGAAGACGGCAGCATCTTGGTGCGCGTGCGCGCCAACACGGCACAGACCAAGTTGCGCTCGATCGTCTCGCTCGTGCAGACGGCCGACTCGCTCAAGTCCGAGGGTCAGTCGCACATGGAGGACCTCGCCAACAAGATCGTCCCGTGGAACTTCTTGCTCGCGGGCCTGGTTGCGCTTACCACCCGCAGCCTCATCAAGACCTCGGCGGCGCTGATGGTCGACTACTCGTGCGCACTCAAGCTCACGGGTTCCGTCGCCGTCATGACTGCCATGAGCGATGCCGCAAAGATGGGCGTCATGGTCAAGGGCGCCAAGTACTTTGAGTCGTTTGCCAAGGCCGACACCATTGTGTTTGATAAGACCGGCACGCTTACCGAGGCGCAGCCGCGCCTGGCTTGCGTGCTGACGACCGACGGCTGGAGCGAGGACGAGGTCCTGCGCCTTTCTGCCTGCCTGGAGGAGCATTTCCCGCATCCGGTGGCGCGTGCCGTGGTCAACGCCGCCCGCGAGCGCGGGCTCGAGCATCGTGAACGCCATGCCGCGGTCGAGTACATCGTGGCGCATGGTATTGCTTCGTCCATCGAAGGTCGTCGCGCAATTATTGGCTCGGCACACTTTGTGTTTGAGGACGAGAGCGCGCAGCTCGAGTCCGACATTAAAGAGCAAATCGAGTCCCAGATGCAGGGCCTGTCGCCGCTGTATCTGGCGGTCGATGGCAAGGTCGTCGGCGTGCTCGGTATCGAGGATCCGCTCAAGGCCGGGGTCCGTGAGGCCATCGCCGACCTGCATGCGCTGGGCGTCAAGCATGTCGTTATGCTCACGGGCGACTCCGAGCGCACGGCCGAGCGCATCGCGCGAGAGGCGGGCGTCGATGAGTTTAAGGCCGAGCTGCTGCCCGAGGACAAGTACGCGTATGTGGAGCGCATTAAGGGCGAGGGGCGCCACGTTGCCATGGTGGGCGACGGCGTCAACGATTCGCCGGCGCTCGGTTTGGCCGACGTGGGCCTGGCGATGGGTGGCGGAAGCGACATTGCCAAGGAGGTCGCCGATATCATCCTGACCGATACGGATCTGGCCGCAATCGTGCGCCTGCGCCGTATGAGCCAGGGGCTTATCGACCGTCTGACGAGTTCGTATTCCAAGGTGATGCTCACCAACTCGGCTCTGCTGGCGCTGGGCATTACCGGCGCGATTACCCCGCAGGCGTCGTCGTTGCTGCACAACGGCTCGACGATTGCCTACAGCCTGGGCAACGCAAAGGCGTACCTGCGCTAGCAGACGTGTTCGCCCACGTTATCTGGCCTGCGCCCAGACGGCATCGGTGTCGTCCGGGCGCAGGCCTTTTGCATTTGAACATTTGCTAACTTCTCTATATAGTGTTGCTAGCAAGGCTAGCAATTGAAGGGAGCGAGATCGACGTGGGTGCTGTTAGCGGCATGGCGCAGGTGAACGTTCGCGTGGATCGCCAGGTCAAGGATCATGCGGAGGAAGTGTTGCGGCTTTCGGGCAGATCACTGCCCGAGCTTATCAAAAAGGTGGTGGCCAAGGTCGCGCAGGGTGGCGGGCAGTGCGAGGAAGTGCTTGCGGCCGTCGACGACCGGCAGCAGACCGTCGCGCACGATACTCCGTTCGCCGCATCATGGGCGGCGGCGGATCAGCTTTACGCGGACCTGGGCATCGCTACGTCGCCCGTATCCGACGATCGCGATTGGGGCGTAATCTATTCCGAAGCCATGGACGAGCGCTATCGCCAAAAGGGGATGATCCTGTGAACGGGGCTCCTCTCAAAATAATGGTGGACGCCAACGTATGGGTTGATTCGTTTTGCGTCGACCATGCCGAGTCGCTTGCCGCGCGTGCGTTTATTGGGCAGGCGACGGAGACGGGGGCGTTGCTGTTCTTCCCGGTGCATATCGCTAAGGACGTACTGTACGTTGTCCAACACGAGCTGAAGCGTAGCGTTCTTGCCAGCGGGGGAACGCTCGACGAGGCATCTGCCCGCGCAATTGGCGATGCGGCGTTGGCGTTTGTTCGAAACATGACCGAAAACGCCGCGGCCGTGGGTGCAGATGCGTCGGACCTTTGGCTGGCCGACAAATACTTAGCGCTCCATCGCGATTACGAGGACAACTTGGTGCTCGCCGCGTGCAAGCGCGCACAGGTCGATTACTTGGTGACTAACGATCTCAAGCTGCTCGAACATGCCGATCTTGCGGCAAAGACACCTCGCCAAATGATGCCGATTCTTGCTTTGGCCGAACGCGGCGGCGCGGCTATCGGTTGACGCGAACTGTTTGCGGGCCTCTTGGACGACGATGCGCCAAGGGACCCGCGTCTGCTATTTACAAAAGCTCGGCCTTAATGGCGGGACTTTCTGCGAGCTGCTCGGCTGCCTTTTCGTCGGAGCTGTCGAGTACTGCCAGACTGCGGTAGACCCACTCGTTGACCTGGGTGTTCTTGACGCCTGCGGTCTGCATAAGGGCGCCT
Organism: Collinsella aerofaciens; assembly: GCA_008668235.1. Lineage (GTDB taxonomy): Bacteria > Actinomycetota > Coriobacteriia > Coriobacteriales > Coriobacteriaceae > Collinsella > Collinsella aerofaciens_K. The sequence continues at coordinate 65,676 of RQCP01000043.1, forward strand.
ACCTCGCGGATTGCTGCGAACAGATCGGCTTTGGGACCCGCGAGCTCGACCTCGATGCCGTGGTAGGCGGTCACGCCGCGGTTTTCGCTCACGTGGTCGATAAAGTCCTTGACGGTCTCAAGCTGCTGGGCGAGAGCTGCATCATCGTCAGCGTCCAGCGCGACGAGTGCGTTCGATACTGTGAGGGCGGGATGTCCGCAGGGGACAAAGCCTTCGATGACATCCATAGCTTCGGTAATGGTTGAGCCCAGGCCCGCGAGGGCATTGACGAGTTGCTGCTTGGTATCCATAACGGTCCTTTCGACGGGTCAATTTTGCTTGGCGAAAATATACGTGACGCGATCGGTAGCAAAAGTGTGAAGTGCTGCGCACATTGAGGTCTTCACAGCTCGTGCATAGAACAGCTGTCCGCTTTCAGAACGTGGTAAGATAACACTCCACAAGCGGGGCTCGCCCCGCATGTTCCTTGAAAAGTCGACGGGTGTTGGGTGCTCGTGCCCAATGCCATCCAGACTTTCCCGACATTCGGGGGCGACTGGTTTCGACACGATAGCTCTGAGAGAGGAAGCAAGCCGAGGTCTCCTCGCCTCGCTAAACAGGGGTACCGTCAAATTGAATTGACAACAACTCTTCTTTTGAGCCTATGGCTCTCGCTGCTTAGTTTATAGCGGCGCGTCAGCCCGGTGATTTCCCCGACACCGGCGCGACGTCATTTTAGGGGAATGCTCCTGCGCACGTAATCGGTATGGCGCGGGCTAAGACCGAACCGGTTAGGACGCCGCGAGCGTGTCGCTGCGCGCAAAGCGTCCGAGACTAAACCAGCGACTGAGCTTGGAGATGCCAATCAGGGGGCTTTCGTGGACCGGAGTTCGATTCTCCGCGCCTCCACCATAAGTAACAGGCAGGTAGATATTCGTATCTACCTGCCTTTTTATTTCTAGTCCGTACCGCGGAGAATCGAACTCTATGCAGGGCGCGGCCGTAAAGAAAACGCCTCAGTGACGCAGAGTGGGACGTGCTTTCCCAATGGCGGCCCAGGCGGAAAGTCCATCCCAGAATCCGCGCTCAGACTGGAACGTAGTTTCCGGATGGCGCCTCAAGCGGAAACTGCGACCCGGAATCGAGCCGTAGAGTGGGACGTAGTTTCCGGATGACACATCAAGCGGAAAGCGCATCCCGGAATCTAAGCTCGAAATGGGATTCATTTTCCTGATGACGGGCTCAGCGGAAAATGAGACCCGGAATTTGCTCTGAGAACGGGACACACTTTCCGCTTCACCTGCCGCCTCAAAAAACCTGCGCGCTCGCCATCCCAAAACTGGGTAGAAGAGAGCCAAAACGCAATCGCAGGAGGTCAACATGACTGCAGAAGATAAGGCAAAGAACGCCGGCAAGGTCGCGCTCGTCCTGGAGGGCGGTAGCTTTCGCGGGCAATTTACCGCAGGCGTGCTCGACGTCCTCATGGAGGCTGGTGTCGAAATCCCGGCGGTGTACGGCGTCTCGGCCGGCGCCCTCAACGGCGTGAACTATAAGTCGCACCAGATCGGCCGTGCCAACCGCATCAACCTGGCTTTCTGCAACGACAGCCGCTTCATGGGCGCCGCATCGTTTGCGTCCACGGGCTCTATTGTGGGTTACGACTTTATTTTCAACGATGTCCAGGACCGCCTGGATCCCTTTGACAACGAGACGTTCGACGCGAGCCCCATCGAGATGTACGCCGTCGCGACGGACATGCTCTTTGGAACTGCCACGTACCTCCCGGTCAAAAGCGCCGTGCTCGATCTCGACGCCGTGCGCGCATCGACCTCGTTGCCGCTGGTGACGCCGCCGGTCGAGATTGACGGGCACAAATATGTCGACGGCGGCGTGGCCGATTCGGTCCCCATCGAGCATGTGCTCGAGGAGGCGGGCTTCGACCGTGCGGTCGTCATCGTCACGCAGGACCGCTCGTACGAGAAAAAACCCTACGAGTTTTTGCCGGCCGCGCGTGCGCGTTATGCCGACTACCCCTACCTGCTCGAGGCTATCGAGACGCGCCACGACCGTTATAACATCCAGCGCATGCATCTGTGGAAGTATGAGCGCGAGGGCCGTGCGCTGGTCGTTGCTCCGCAAAAGCCGGTCGAGGTCGGCCATGTCGAGCACGATTCGGCAAAGCTTTTGGACCTGTATATCCAGGGCCGTCAGGAGGCAAAGCGCCTGCTCGCGGAAATCCAAGAGTTCGTTGAGCGCTAACGACGGCGAACCCTCAAAAAATGACAACAGCTAAAAAGCTGGAAAAATCACAGCTCGTGGATGACATGTGCAGAAACTCTGGTCGGAGCCAAAATACCTGTTGACTCGTACGGCGAGCGGGGTAATATGGACGGGTTACTTGCAGAGCCCCGTGAATCTCTGTAACAACACGTACTGTACATGGAGGAGTCTAAGTGATTTCGAAATCGACTCACTACGCCAAGCAGGGCGAGGTCCAGCGCAACTGGGTTCTCGTCGACGCCGATGGTGCTGTCCTGGGCCGTCTTGCCACCCAGATCGCAATGATCCTGCGCGGTAAGAACAAGCCCCAGTTCACGCCCAACAGCGACTGCGGCGACTTCGTTGTCGTCATCAACGCCGATAAGGTCCAGCTTACCGGTAACAAGGCTGACACGAAGACCTATTATCGCCACAGCGGCTACAACGGCGGCCTCAAGGCTGAGAGCTTCCGCCAGGCTATGGAGAAGCACCCGGAGAAGGTCATCGAGCGCGCCGTTCGCGGTATGCTGCCCAAGACCACCCTCGGCCGTGCCCAGATGACCAAGCTTAAGGTCTACGCTGGTGCCGAGCATCCGCATGCTGCCCAGAACCCCACGAAGATTGAGCTGGAGGCTTAAAGATGGCTGAGAACACCGTTGTCTACCAGGGTACCGGCCGTCGTAAGAACGCCGTCGCCCGCGTCCGTCTCGTCCCCGGCACCGGCAAGGTGACCATCAACAAGCGTGACGCCGAGCAGTATTTCGGCCGTCATCAGCTCGTTGAGAACGCCCTTGCTCCCTTCAAGGTGACCGACACCGCCGGTCAGTTCGACGTTATCGCTCTGTGCGATGGCGGCGGCATCTCCGGTCAGTCCGGCGCTCTGCGCCTGGGCATCGCTCGCGCTCTTCTGAACGCTGGCGACTACCGTGCTGACCTCAAGAAGGCCGGTTTCCTTACGCGCGATGCTCGCGTGGTCGAGCGCAAGAAGTACGGCCTCAAGAAGGCCCGCCGCGCTCCCCAGTTCTCCAAGCGCTAAGGTTTTATCTCCTTTCGAGATACAATGTACAAGCGGGGCCTGCCGATTCCTCGGCGGGTCCCGCTTTTCTTTTTCGACTAGGGCGGGCGGTTGCATATCGCCTGCTAGGGAAGGAGCGATCCTATGCCCCAGAACATCTTCGGTACCGACGGCGTTCGTGGCGTCGCCAACGCCGATCTTTCGTGCGACCTCGCGTTTCGCCTGGGCCGCGCGGCGACCAAGTTTCTTGGTCCGGACATCTGCATCGGCCGTGACACGCGCCTTTCGGGCACTATGCTCGAGAGCGCTCTGACCGCCGGCATTATGGCCGAGGGCGGCCGCCCGCACTGCTGCGGCGTCATTCCTACGCCGGCCGTGGCGCTGCTCACCGTCCAAAACGAGCTCGATGGCGGCATCGTCATCTCCGCTTCGCATAATCCGCCGGAGTTCAACGGCATCAAGTTCTTTAGCCGCAAGGGCATGAAGCTTCCCGATGCTGTCGAGGAAGAGATCAGCGCCTGGGTCATGTCCGAGGAAGCCATGGCTGCCGACACGCGGCCGACCGGTGCCGGCGTGGGCCACATCATCAAGATGAAGGACGCTCGCAAGGCATACGTCGACCACGCCATCGATACGCTTGATGGCCTGAGGCTCGACGGCCTGGTCGTTGCCGTCGACTGCGGCCACGGTGCTTCTTGCCAGACCACGCCCGCCGCGCTGCAGCGCCTGGGTGCTACGGTCCATGCCATCAACACCGATTATTGCGGCACCGACATCAACGTCGAGTGCGGCTCTACGCACCTCGAGCCCCTGCGCGAGCTCGTGCTGCGCACCCATGCTGACATCGGTCTGGCCCACGACGGCGACGCCGACCGCGTGCTGTTCGTGGACAGCGAGGGCAATGAGATCGATGGTGACTACATCCTGGCTATCTGCGGTTCTGACCTCGCCGCTCGCGGCAAGCTCGCCAACTCCGAGATCGTCTCGACCGTCATGTGCAACCTGGGCTTCTCCATCGCTATGAAGGAGCAGGGCTTCGAGATGGTTCAGACCGCCGTGGGCGACCGTTATGTTCTTGAGCGTATGCTCGCGGACGGCGCCGTCATCGGCGGCGAACAGTCCGGCCACATTATCTTCCTGGAGCACAACACCACCGGTGACGGCTTGGTGACGGCTCTGCAGCTGCTGGCCGTGCTCAAGCGCACCGGTCGTACCCTCACCGATCTTTCCGGCATCATGAAGAAGTACCCGCAGGTGCTCGTCAACGTGCATTCCGACAACAAGGCTGGTCTGGACGATTGCCAGCCCATCTGGGATGCCGTCGCTGCTGCCGAGAAGGAGCTTGACGGCCGTGGCCGCATTCTGGTGCGCCCGAGCGGTACCGAGCCGCTGGTCCGCGTGATGGCCGAGGCCGAGACGCATGAGTTGACCCAGCGCGTTGTCGACGACATCGTCGAGGTTGTCAAGCGCGAACTTCCCTAATGGTCAAAAACCGTTGCCAAGTGGTAAACTGTTAAGGTTATTTTGATTGATCGGTATGTCCGAGGGGGAGCATGTTCACTAAAGTCCTAAGGTCTTTTGGTATGCGTGGTCGAGTCCTTACGCTGGATGCTCCCATCTCGGGCGACGTCATTCCGCTTTCCGAGGTAAACGACCAGACGTTTGCCACCGGCCTTTTGGGCCAGGGCGTGGCGATTCAGCCCACCGGAACGCGCGTGATCGCGCCGGCTGATGCCAAGGTCGAGGCTATTTTTCCCACGGGACACGCCGTTGCGCTTAACACGGTCGATGGCTTGGACGTGCTCATCCACGTTGGTTTGGACACTGTTCAGCTCGAGGGCAAGCACTTTACCGTACATGCGCAAGTGGGTGACATCGTCCATAAGGGCGATGTACTCATTGAGTTCGATCGCGAGGCAATTGCTGCCGAGGGCTACGATGTGACGGTTCCCATCTTGGTATGCAACTCCGTTGAGTTCTCGAGTATCAAGGGCTCCGTTGGTGTGCATGTCGAAGAGATGGACCAGCTCATCGTTGCTCGCGAGCGCTAGCAAGTGCACGTGGCCATTAGCCTACAATTCAAACACGTTTACGGAGGGCGCCCTTGAAAGAGGACGCCCTCCGTGGCAAGATGGGAAACGTCCGAGGCTAAACAGCTTCGGGTCACCGTGGACGGGCAGGGGCCTCGACGCGGCTAGACACGAGACACATACATTACGCGACCTCGCCCTGGTGGCCGCACACGTTGGTTGCGGCCGACGCGGGCCGCGGGCAAGTGCTTGTAAGGGAGCCTTGCCTCTCTTGTACGAGAAAGGACGCGTAATGAAGATCATTAAAGCTAAAGACTACGAGGATATGAGCCGCAAGGCCGCTAATATCATCTCGGCCCAGGTTATCCTCAAGCCCGACTGTGTGCTGGGTCTTGCCACCGGCTCCACCCCGATCGGTGCCTACAAGCAGCTCGCTGCTTGGTACGAGAAGGGCGACGTCGACTTTGCCGAGGTCAGCACCTATAACCTGGACGAGTATCGCGGCCTTTCGCACGACGATCCCCAGAGCTATCACTACTTCATGCGTGAGAACTTCTTCGATCACATCAACATCGACCTGAACAACACGCATGTGCCCGACGGTTCCAACCCCGACGCCGCCGCTGCGTGCTCTGAGTACGACAAGATCGTCGCTGACGCCGGTTACCCGGATCTGCAGCTGCTCGGCATTGGCAACAACGGCCACATCGGCTTCAACGAGCCCGATGACTACTTCTCCAAGGGCACGCACTGTGTCGACCTTACCGAGAGCACCATTCAGGCCAACAGCCGCCTGTTCGACAGCATCGACGATGTTCCCCGTCAGGCCTACACCATGGGTACCCAGACCATCATGTATGCCCGCATGATCCTGGTCGTCGCCAACGGCGAGGCCAAGGCTCAGGCCGTGCATGACATGTGCTATGGCCCGGTTACGCCCGAGTGCCCGGCTTCGATCCTGCAGCTGCACACCAACTGCGTTGTCGTTGCCGACGAGGCCGCCCTTTCGCTCTGCGAGTAGCGCGAATCCTGCAGCTCGACATAGCCTTGCCTAAGGCCTCCGCTTTGCGGGGGCCTTTTTGCTATCCCTGTCCGCCCACTTGACCAAAATCTTGCCGCAAGCTTGACGAACGCCAGATTCCCAACAGCTTGATTCATTCTATACCAGATTCTATGCAAAAATGCCACTAGAAGGTCGTAGACGGTAGCGGGTGCTAGGCGAGTTGAATGACATGGCTGAACCTTGTTCATCTGCGTTACACTGCCGCTTAGATGGGACAAGCTGACAAGCTCATTTACCTGCTTAAAGACCGATTAGTCGGGGGATTAATAACAATCGGCCCTCGCTGTACAAAAACTTGCCGCTTGCGTACCAAAAGACAACCTAAAACACAAGGGCGCTCTATTCATAGCGCGGCTTGTATGGTCTTGCGGCTACAGTGTCCATACGGTCGAGTGGAGGAGCGGGCATGGTAAACGATTTGAGCGGTATAGACGAGCTCGAGCTGATGCCGTTGGGCGGAGGCTATATGGTGCGACGCGAACGCTTGATGAATGAGCTTATCGCCAAGGGCCGAAAGGCCGGCATCGTGGTTCTTTATGCGCCCGACGGGTTTGGGAAGACCTCGGTGCTGCTGCAGTACACCCATGAGGTTAAATGCGACCCGACGCGAGGTCCCGTGCGGATTATCGAGGCCGATCGTGCCATTGGGCGCGAGGTGTTTATGCAGCTCGAGGTGGTTACCGAAGAACTCAAAGACAAACCGCACTCTCTTATCGCGATTGATAATGTGCCAAACCTCGATCAGCACGATACCGAAGACCTCATCGAAAGGATTCGCGGCCTGCGCGCTATGGGGGTAGGGGTCTTTATTTCCTGCCGTCCTTCAAATCGTCAGCTGATTCATGGGCTGGGCGATTCGGTTAAGATCAATGCGCAGATGCTCAAGGTGCATGCCTATGAGTATTCGGCGTGGGCATCGGCGTTTTCGATCAGCACATCGCTCGACTTTTATCAGCTCACGCAGGGCGTGCCCGAGCTCGTTTCGGCATTGCAGACAGGTCTGTATGGCCAAGGCGACGTAGCCGGTCTGCTCGAAAACGAGATTGTCAACGTATATGGCGCGGCACTTGCCGATCTGGCTTCGCTCGACAATAATGCGCTGTTTTGCGTGGCATGTCTCATGGTTTTGATGGGCGAGGGCAATATCGCAGAACTCGAGGCTTGCGGGGTGAGGCTGTCGATGGTCGACCAGTCCTACTTTGTACGCGACTACCCGATCTTTGGCTTGGATCCCGCCGAGCGGAGTTTTACGTGTCTGGGCACGGAGGATAACGGACGCTTGCGTTTGCGTAAGTTGGTGGCCGAGGTTCGCCCCGAACTTGTTCCGAGGGCGGCCCGGATTTTGCTTAAGGCGGGCCGATGCGATGCGGCGATGGGCCTGGCGGACGCCTTTTTGGACCGTGAAGCGGTCCTTGAACTCGCTGGGCAGTATGGGGTCGATCTGGCTCTGACGGGGCACGGGGCCGATATCTGCCGAGCAGCGCTGGGCACGATCGATGCCGACGATCCGGCTCCAGAGCCAACGCCTGCCGAGGCGCTCGGCGTATATCTGGCAGCGGTCAGCGTGTCCAATACAAAGCTCGCTCGCTATATGGCATCGGTTATCGAGCGCGGGGGCGAACGGGCGGCCTGCGAAATAGACTCTGTTTCATGGAGGGTGGCCCAGACACTGACGGCTGTTTGCTATGGGGACAACGGGCTTGGGCTCCCTACGAACCTGGCCGTGCCAGAAATCGAGACGTCCCATACCGCACTCGATATGTTGTCTGCGCATATCGAGGTCAAGCGATGCCTGACCGAACGAGGAGATGACGGCGACGTTCTACAGCAGCTCAAAACGAGCAAGGCCTACGACTGCGAGCTCGACATCGCGGGGATTGTTATACGGGCCGATAGTATGCTGGTGGAGCTCTTTGACGGGTCGTTTGCGGGAACCGACGAGCGCGACGACGAGATGACGGTGGTGCGGGAGGCGCTCGACGTACGTGGGCTTAAGGCGATGGCTATCTGGGTGCGCATGGTGTTGGCGGCACGGCGGCTCCTTTCCGGCTTGCCGGTAACCGACGATGCGGCGTTCAACGAGCTCGATCGTTTTGCCGTGCGCATGCGCGACAACCAGATTCAGCTGTTTGGCCTGTTGTTAGAAGGCTGGCAGTCGCTGGCAGAGGGACGGCCGGTTAATGCAAAGTTCCGTGCGGTCCAAGTGCTCAAACTTGCCGAGGAGTCGATTGCGTACATGCGCGATAACGCATTGCTGCTGGAGCGCGCAGCGTATCTGCGAAATACATCGATGGTTTCGGTGCGCGAGGAAGCGGAGCTACTCGATATAAGCCAGACGCAGGTTGGTGGAGCAGAAGCCTGGATGGTGGCGCTGCATTTGGCCTGTGCGGGTCGAGATAGCGATCTTGCGGCCTGGATGTCCATGAATCGTGCGGGGATTCTAGAGCCATCGTATCGGCTCTTTGCGCGCCTTGCCATGCATTGTCTGGGCGAGCCGGCGGGCAGGATACGCAAGAAGCTTCCCGTGCGCGAGCTGTCGCGGTACTCGCTGCGCGACGATTTGGAAGGGGAGGGCGAGCGCCTGTTCCAGGCCGGCGAGGTTGAAGCCGTCGATACCATCGACCATATCGAGATTCGCATGTTTGGTGCGTTTCGTGCCGAGCGCGACGGGTTTCCCATCACGGATAAAATGTGGCGCCGCAAGAAGGCGGCGACGCTTGCCGAGCGGCTTGCACTGGGCATGGATGCGCTCGTCGATCGTGAGACGCTGGCCATGGAGCTGTGGCCCCATGCCGAGTTCAATAGCGCCCGCAACAACCTGTACTCGACGATATCGCGCTTGCGGTCGGCTTTGGGGCCGACGCCGGATGGCAAGTCGTGTGTGCTCATCCAAAATGAATGCATCGGACTCAACAGCGACTACGTCAAGACCGATGTACGGCTGTTCGACCAGATAAGCCGCGAGGTTTTGGGAAATCGCACGGGTGCGCGCGGGCCCCATTTAGTTGAGCTGTGCCTTAAGATTGAGCAGCTTTATGCCGGACCGCTGTATGTTCCCAATGGCTGTAATCCCACCTACTTTTTGCGCATGCGGCGCATTATGCAGTCAAAGTACATCGATTGCATGATTAAGGGAGCAAATGCCGCTCTAGAAGAAAACGATCTGCAGTCGGCGATTTGGCTGGCGGAGTCGGGGCTTCGACAGGAAACGGCGCGTGAGGATATGGTGCGCTGCGCCATGCGCGTCTACAGTGCGGCGGGGCGGCGGCGCGATATCGTCGAGCTGTACAGCGGGCATATGCACCACCTGAGGGAGCAGGTCAATGGCGTGCCCGAGCCCGAGACGCGGCGTCTATACGAGCGCTTGGTGGAGGGGCGGCTCAATCGCGTGCTGGTCGAGCGATAAAAAACGGGCGCCCGAAGTACTTGGGCACCCGTAAGCTTGCTATGTGTTGGATCGCCGGATCATTGGTTCTTAGACGAGCTTGATCTTCTCGATGTCCTTGCGCGAGGACTCGCGATACAGTGAGAACTTGCGGCCGATGACCTGGACGACCTCGGCGTGGCAACGCTCAGCGAGCTCTTCGGCGGCCTCGCGGGCGGAAAGACTGGAGCCATCGAGCACGGAGCACTTAACGAGCTCGTGCTTCTCCAGATAGGCGACCGTCTGCTCGACGGTGCCCTCGTTGACATCGGACTTGCCGATGATGATGGCGGGGTTGAGGTGATGGGCCATGCTGCGAAGCTGCTTGACCTGTGCTCCTGTCAGTGCCATGGGTTCTCGCTTTCTATGTATGGGGCACCCCGCAATGGGGCCTTAATCTACGTGAGCTGTCCCACGATAGCGCAGGAACGGCGCGGTGTGGAGCGCGTTTGCCCAGTTCAAAAAGAATGCGGATGCCGAGTGAGTGGGCGGTGCGGGCTGCGAACAGACTACGAGCGGGGTGCAGAGACCGGCTCCCATGCAATAAACGCCCAACGGACCTTGCGGACGTGGTCGAGTATATAGCGTCCCTGCGGCACACCCTTGGAGCCCGGCTCACCGGCATGGGGATTCTCAATCATGTGTTGAGCGATATAGTCGCGCAGGCGGTCGATCTTATCCTCGTTGCCATGTTCGAGCATGCGAGAAAAGTCTGCCACGCCCGCCTCGAGACTATCGAAGGTGTCGCGGCGGGGCGATTCAAAGTATGTAACCTGTGGCAGCGCACCCATCTGAATAAGAATGTTAAAGGCATACACAAAACCATTACTGCAGGTAACCGAGGCACCGATAGCGTTCATCAAGTGCAGATCATAGCGCGGGCTGGAGTTGGCGACCATCGTGACAGCACAACGCCGACGAGCCGTACGGTCAAGCTTGGCAAGCGCACCTTTTAGATTGGTCGTCGTAACCGACCGACTGGCAAAGGCAATATCCACCGCTTTCGCGACCGGTCCAACCAAATCCCAATCATCATCCCAAGCAAGCTCAAGCGGCGTAATAAGATCTTCGAGCCCGTAATACTCAATGCCGGCATCAAGCGTGCCCAACATGGCAGGGGAGAAATCAGCCGCAATCACGGAATGCCCAGCCTGAGCAAGCGGAATAGCAATCGACCCAGCCCCACACCCCATATCAAGCACCGACTCACCAGGCTTCAACGCCAACAGCTTTATAAAATCCCGAGCATAAGGGGCAGTCTCCAACGGCCGAAAATGCCGAGCCCTTTTATCCCACTCAAAAGAATCATCAGCCCGTCGCCGAGCAGCTTGCAGGCGCATCCATTCGCCATTCCAATCCGCAGCAAGCAGCTCAGAACGAATCAAATCATCAGCCACGGGCCAACCTCCTAGCAACAAAAAAGCGACTCCTCCCAAAAGAAGAGCCGCAACCAGCATATATCAGAAAGAACCGTTCCAACGCCAAACCGCCCTCACAACCAAGGCGGGCAGGAGCGAAGCGACTGCCATACGGGATAGAACCCAACTGAGGTCCCGTTGTGCGAGAGTCCCGGGGAGGGCAAATGTATAAGGTCGATCGCGAGTTCCGCACGAGCCGGAGAGCACTTAATGTGCTCTCCGTGCGAGTCAGGACTGTCCGAGCAGGCGACCTTATATATTTGCCCTCCCCGGGGCTCCCGCCCGAACCCTTCAGCTAGTTCTTCAGCGAGTTCAGCGGCGCCGGGAAGCGTCCGCCACGGTGGGCAAGCACGGTGCCGGCGTTGGGGTTCACCGGCATGATGGGCGCACGGCCGAACAGGCCGCCGTACTCGACGCAGTCGCCCACGCCCTTGCCGATGGCAGGAATCACGCGGACGGCCGTGGTCTTGTTGTTGATGACGCCGATGGCCATCTCGTCGGCGATGATGCCGGCGATGGTCTCGACCGGGGTGTCGCCGGGGATGGCGATCATGTCCAGGCCAACGGAGCACACGCAGGTCATGGCCTCGAGCTTCTCGAGCGAAAGCGCGCCGGCTTCGACGGCGGCGATCATGCCGGCGTCCTCGGACACGGGGATGAAAGCGCCGGAGAGACCGCCCACGCTGGAGCTGGCCATGACGCCGCCCTTCTTGACGGCATCGTTGAGCATGGCGAGCGCGCAGGTCGTGCCGGGGCCACCGCAGGTGCCCACGCCGATGATCTCGAGGATGCGGGCAACGGAGTCGCCGATGGCAGGCGTGGGAGCCAGCGACAGGTCGACAATGCCTTTCTCGACACCCAGACGGCGGGCTGCCTCACGGCTCATGAGCTCGCCGGCGCGGGTGATCTTAAAGGCGGTCTGCTTGATTTTCTCGGCAACCTCCATCATCGAGGCGGAGTCGGGGAGCGTCTCCAAGGCAGCAGCCATAACGCCGGGGCCCGAGACGCCAACGTTGATGACGGCGTCGGCCTCGCCACCGCCGTGGACGGCGCCCGCCATAAACGGGGAGTCCTCGACCATGTTGGCAAAGCAGACAAACTTGGAGGCGCCAACGGAATCCTGGTCGGCCGTGAGTTTGGCGGCATCGATGATGGTCTGGGCGGCCATGAGCACGGCATCCATGTTGATACCGGCGCGCAGGCTGGCGACGTTTACGCTGGAGCAGACGCGGCTCGTGGTGGCGAGCGCCTGGGGGATGGACTGGATGACGCGGCGGTCGGCGTCACCGATGCCCTTCTGGACGAGTGCGGAGAAGCCGCCCAGGTAATCGATACCGAGCGTCTCGGCCGCGCGGTCGAGGGCATGCGCGATGGGGGTGAGGTCCTCATCCTTGCAGCACGCGGCGATCTGGGCCACCGGGGTGACGGAAACGCGCTTGTTGACGATGGGGATACCGTACTCGCGCTCGAGGTTCTCGGCGGTCTCGACCAGATGCTCAGCCGTGTGCGTCACGTGGTCGTAGATCTTCGTGCACATGCGGTCGAGGTTCTCGTCACCGCAACCCATGAGCGAAACACCCATGGTGATGGTCCTGATGTCGAGGTTCTGCTCCTCAACCATGCCGCGGGTTTCCGCGATTTCTGCGGGCGTGATCGCCATCCTTGCGCTCCTATCTGCCAAAACGAGCATAGTCTTATCTATTCTAACGTGCCGCACGTGCCAAGTGGCGCGTGCGGCACGTTTTGGTGCTCGGTTATTTCCGTTGTGTTACTGCCCAAAGACCTCTTCGGCGATACGAGCGCTCTCGGCGGCGTCCTTGGCGTAGTAGTCAGCGCCGATCTGCTTGGCGTATTCGGGGGTGAGCACGGCGCCGCCTACGATGATCTTGACGCCCGGCACCTCGGCATGAAGCAACTTGATGGTCTCCTCCATGGCGACGACCGTGGTAGTCATAAGCGCCGAGAGGCCGACGAGCTTAATGTCACGCTCCTGCACGGTCTTGAGCACCTCTTGCGGGTCGACGTCGCGGCCTAGGTCAAAGACGGTGTAGCCGTAGTTGTCGAGCAGCATTTTGACGATGTTCTTGCCAATATCGTGGATGTCGCCCTTGACGGTGGCCACGCAGATCTTGCCCTTGTCGGCAATCTCGCCGGCGGGCATCAGGCGCTTGATGGTGTCGAAGCCCACGCGTGCGGCCTCGGCCGAGGCCATGAGCTGCGGCAAGAAAAACTTTCCCTGGTCAAAGAGGACGCCAACCTCGTCGAGGGCGGGGATAAAGTGATTGTTGATGAGGTCCATGGCGTCGTGGTCTGCCAGTAGACGCTCGGTCTCGGCAGCGATCTCGCCTTTGCGACCCGAGACGACCATGCGACGAATCGGGTCGTCGTTGCCGTCGGCGCCGGCGGTGCCCGCGGCAGGCGCGGCATCACTCGATGCGGCCTGAGCTGCTGCCGGGTTTGCGGCGATCTTGTACGGATCGGTCCAGTCGGCGTAGCGCTCGATGTATCCGGTCGAGCCCTCGTCCTCAACGCTCAGGACGCGATAGCTGTAGACGGTATCCATAAAGCGCTTGGAGCCCGGGTTCATGATGGGGGCGTCCAGACCCGCGCCAAAAGCGGCGGCCAAAAAGACCGAGCCCAGCAGCGGGCGGGCAGGCAGGCCAAAGCTGATGTTCGACACGCCGAGCGCGCACTTGACGCCCAGACGCTCCTTGCACAGGGACATGGCGCGCAGGATCTGCTCGGCCTGGCGTTGATTGGTCGAGGCGGTCATGACCAGGCAGTCGATGAGGATGCGGTCCGGGCCGATGCCGTAACGGGCAGCCTCGGCCACGATGTGCTCGGCGATGGCGAAGCGAGCCTCGGCGGTATCGGGGATGCCGCCTTCGTCGAGCGTAAGGCCGACAACGTTGGTGCCGTAGTGGGCGACCAGCGGAAAGATCTCATCCATGATCTGCTGCTTGCCATTGACCGAGTTGATGATGGGCTTGCCGGCGTAGCGGCGCACGGCGGCCTCGACGGCTGCGGGGTCGGTGGAGTCGATCTGCAGCGGCAGCAACGTGGAGCCCTGGAGCTGCTCGGTGGCCTGTTGGATGATCTTGACCTCGTCGATCTCGGGCAGGCCCACGTTAACGTCCAGGATGTCGGCGCCCTGTTCCTGCTGGCTGATACCCTGGCTCACGACGTAGTCCAGGTCGCCGTCGCGCAGGGCCTGCTGCAGGCGCTTTTTGCCGGTGGGGTTGATGCGCTCGCCGATGACGGCGATCTTGTGGCCGTCGCAGGGAAGGTCCACGACCGTTTGGGCGCTCGTGACCGACATGCTGGGCTTGCGGCGGCGCGGGCTGGGCGTGTGGTTATCGATAAGCGTGCGCAAGGCCGCCATGTGCGCCGGCGTGGTGCCGCAGCAGCCGCCCACGACGCTCACGCCGTCGGCGATCATGCCGGCGACGGCTTCGGCGTATTCGGGGGCCTGGATATCAAAGACGGTATTGCCGTCATCGTCCACGTGGGGCAGTCCCGCGTTGGCTTGCACCATAATGGGCTTGTCGGTAACGGTGAGCATACGCGCGGCGAGTCCTCGGAGCTCGGCCGGTCCTTGGCTGCAGTTGATGCCCAAAACGTCGGCGCCAATGGCATCGAGCGTGATGGCGGCAACCTCGGGACTCGTGCCCAGGAAGGTGCGACCGTCTTCCTCAAAGGTCATGGTGGCAAAGACGGGCAGGTCGGAGTTCTCGCGGCAGGCGAGGACCGCCGCCTTGATCTCGGCAAGGTCAGTCATGGTCTCGATAATAAAGAGGTCCACGCCCGCATCGACGCCGGCACGCACTTCCTCGGCAAAGAGGTTGTAGGCCTCGTCGAAGCTGAGGGTACCCAAGGGGCGAAGCAGCGCGCCGATGGGGCCGATGTCACCGGCGACGTAGCGGGCGCCGGCCTCGCGGGCACAGGCGACGGCCGCGGCAAAGACGTCTGCCACGGTGGCGGCACCGTCGAGCTTGTGGGCGTTGGCGCCAAAGGTGTTGGCGGTGATCACGCCGCAGCCGGCCTCGACATATTGACGTTGGATATCGGTGATAACCTGGGGTTCCTCAAAGTTGAGCAGCTCGGGCAGGGCGCCCGCCTTCATGCCAGCGGCCTGCAACATGGTGCCCATGCCGCCGTCGAACAGCAGGTGTCCCGTGCCCTCGATGGCCGCACGCAGGCGATCGTCCTTAATGCGCAGATCGTCGATCGTGCGCGTCTTGTACGTGGCACCGTTGCGACGTGCGGCATCAACGGGTGCCGCCAATGCAGTGCCGTCAGAATCATGAGTGATAAGCGGAGTAAACATCGGGGGCTCCTAATGGCTGGAATAGCAGGTGGTGTGGGCGGCGCGGAAGCGACAGCTCTCGCGCATGCGGCAGATATTGCAGGTGGGGCGGGTCTGGGCGTCGTGGACCTCGCCGTCAAACAGACCGATCACCGCGGTCACGCTTTTGGTGGGCATGAGCAGGCTGGTGGGTGTGACGGTCAGGCCGATGAGCCGCGTGGCGTTGAGCGCATTGACGATCGAGCGCTGGGCCGAGAGCGGGCAGTCGCCGTAGCCGGGACTAAAGCGCCAGTTGCCGGCGAGTCCGTGTGCTGCGGCGTCCGTCTTGACCTGCTGGTCCATTTGCTCAACGGCGGCTTCCACGTAAGCGGAGCACGCGGCGTCGAGCACGGCGCCCTCCAGGGGATGTTGGGCTCCCGTGGTGCGCAGGCGACGCTCGGCGTCCATGCCGAGGGTGCATGCCATGAGCGCGGCAAAGCGGGCATCTTTGAGATGTCGATAGATATCGCGACCTCGCAGCTCAACGTTGGTGCCGACCAAGTGAATGCAAGGCTCACTTTGTTCGTCCACGCCCGTGGCATCGACGGCAAACACGCGGCGCACGCCACGGGGCTCAATGTCAAGTTCCAGACGCTCGACCACAAGCTCAATACGTCGTGACAGCTCGGGTTCAATCTGCTGGCCGCCGTAACCCAGATACCGCAGCATCTCGGCACGGTCGACACGGGGATGGTGCGCAGCATCGACACGGTAAAGCGCCGGCGACGCAAGGTCGGCCGGCACTTCGACAGCGGTTGTATCGATGTGCGGTTTTTCCATTACCCCAGGCGCTCCATAATGGTCGCGGCGATCGCAGGACGGTTCATAGTGTACAGGTGCAGGCCGTCGGCGCCGTGCTCCTTGAGGTCGCAAAGCTGGCGGGCGGCATAATCTACACCGGCTGCCTGCAGGCTCTCGGGGTCGTTCTCGTACTTGGCGAGAATCTTGATGACGGGGGAGGGCAGCGACGCGCCGCACATAAAGACCATGCGGCTGATCTGCGACTTGCCCATAAACGGCATGATGCCCGCGGTAATGGGCACGGTGATACCGGCCTTGTCGGCAAGCTCGCGAAAACGGTAGAAGCACTCGTTATCAAAGAAGAGCTGTGTCACAAAGAAGCTCGCGCCGGCGTCCTGTTTTTGCTTGAGGTGTTCGACCGAGAGGTTGAGATCCACACAGGCAATGTGGCCCTCGGGGTAGGCTGCGGCGCCTACGCAAAAGCCGGCGTCGACGAGCTCGGGGATGAGGTCGCGGGCGTAGGCGTAGTCGGAGGCGGGCTTGTCGTCCTCGGTCGCGCCGGCAGGGAGATCGCCACGCAGGGCCAGGATGTTTTCAACGCCGGCGGTGCGATACTCGTCGATCTTGGCGGCGATGTCGGCGTGGGTGCGGCCCACGCAGGTGAGGTGTGCCACCGAGGGCGTGTCGAATTCGCTCGAAATCATATGCGCGATGGGGGCGGTGGTGGCACCGTTGCCCGAGCCGCCGGCCGAGCAGGTGACCGAGACAAAGCTCGGCGAAAGCTTGCACAGATTGCCTGCCACTTCGCGAGCCGTGTCGAGGGTGAGCTCGCCCTTGGGCGGGAACATCTCAAACGAAACGGGCGCGGTGCCCTGGGATGCTGCCTGCTTAAAAACCTCGTCGACGCGCATATCGTGCTCCTCTAGATACGTAATAGTGTGATGTGTTGTAAGGATTCTACAGCACCACTGTGTCACGGTGGAGTTTCACTCGTTATTCGGGGATACCAATCAAAGATGCCTTGCTATCGGCTTTCTCTATAGCAGAGCGGCTAATCTAGGCACGGACTATAAAGACTGGTATCTGATGCAAAATACCAGTTAATAGAGCTCCATCTCAAATTGACTACCCTTAAACCATGGGGAGAGGTCTGCAATTTATGCAGTTGATTGGCTGTTGAGGGTGGCAACGCCGCCTCGATAGGGTAACCTCATTGATTGGTTTCGCGACAGCAACATAACGGTAATGTCGCGGAAACACGGCGAGTCTAAGCTATGACTCGTTCGTTAGTAATCAACACCGCTTCTCACGCGGTGCCGATACGAAGGGAGTTCCGTATGGCCGAACTTACTGACCGCTTCGGGACCATGGTGTTCTCTGAGGAAGTCATGAAGGACTACCTCCCCAAGGACATTTGGAAGCGCCTTGCTGCAACCCTCGAGGGCGGTGAGCCGCTCGACCTGGATGTGGCCAACGCCGTTGCCCATGCCATGAAGGTCTGGGCCATCTCCAAGGGTGCGACGCACTATGCGCACTGGTTCCAGCCGCTTTCGGGCATTACTTCCGAGAAGCACGACAGCTTCCTGGAGCCCAACCACGACGGCACCGCCATTACCAAGTTTACGGGCAAGAACCTCATCCAGGGCGAGCCCGATGCCTCCAGCTTCCCCAACGGCGGCCTGCGCGCCACCTTCGAGGCCCGTGGCTACACCGCTTGGGATCCCACTAGCCCCGCCTTTATCAAGGACGACGTCCTGTGCATCCCCACGGCTTTCTGCTCCTACACGGGCGAGGCCCTGGACAAGAAGACCCCGCTGCTGCGCTCCATGACCGCGCTCTCGCGTGAGTCTAAGCGCGTTTTGGCGCTGTTTGGCAAGACCCCCAAGAAGGTCGTTCCTTCCGTGGGCGACGAGCAGGAGTACTTCCTGATCAAGAAGGACGCCTACCGCAAGCGCAAGGACCTGGTCATTACCGGCCGCACCCTCTTTGGCGCCGCTCCCTGCAAGGGCCAGGAGCTCGAGGAGCACTACTTTGGCGCTATCCGCCCCACCGTCTCGGCCTATATGAAGGATCTGGACGATGAGCTGTGGGCGCTTGGCATTCCCGCCAAGACCAAGCACAACGAGGTTGCTCCCTGCCAGCATGAGCTTGCCCCCGTCTATGGCGAAGTCAACGAGGCCATCGACCAGAATCTGGTCATGATGGAGAAGATGAAGCTCATCGCCTCCCGCCATGACTTGGTCTGCCTGCTGCACGAGAAGCCCTTCGAGGGCATTAACGGTTCGGGCAAGCACAACAACTGGTCGCTTGGCACCGAATCCGAGAATCTGCTCGACCCGGGCGACACCCCGCTCGACAACCTGCAGTTCATCGTCTTCCTCACCGCGGTGATCGAGGCCGTCGATAACTATCAGGAGCTTCTGCGTGCCTCCGTTGCCTCGGCCGGCAACGATCATCGTCTGGGCGCCAACGAGGCTCCTCCGGCGATTATGTCTATCTTCCTGGGCGACCAGCTTACCGAGGTCGTCGAGAAGATCATCGATGGCAAGGCTTCCGTCCATGCCACGCGCGGCGTGCTCGACCTGGGCGCCGATACCCTGCCCAAACTGATGCAGGACAACACCGACCGCAACCGCACCTCCCCGTTCGCCTTCACCGGCAACAAGTTTGAGTTCCGTGCCTGCGGCTCCGAGCAGAACGTTTCCGACTCCAACCTGGTGCTCGATGCCGCCGTGGCCAAGTCGCTCAAGTCCTTCGCCGACGCGCTTGAGGGTACGCCCGAGGATGAGTTCCAGGACGCTGCGCTCGAGTACTGCAAGAAGGTCCTGACCGACCACCAGCGCATCCTGTTCTCCGGTGACGGCTACTCCGATGAGTGGCCCGTTGAGGCCGAGAAGCGTGGTCTTGCCAACAACAAGACCACGGCCGACGCCCTGCCCGCCTTTGTTTCCGATAAGGCCATCGCACTCTTTGAGGAGACGGGTGTCCTGACCAAGGCCGAGGCTCAGTGCCGCTACGACTGCAAGCTCGAGAAGTACAACAAGCTCATGAACATCGAGGCCACCACGATGGTTCGCGAGGCGCGTCGTACCTATCGCCCGGTCATTACCGCCTATGCCACCAAGGTCGCTAAGGGCCTTGAGACTATTCGTGCCGCCGGTGCCGAGGCCGCCATGCAGTGCGAGCAGAACACGCTCAACAAGCTCTGCAACGGTATCACCACCATCAACGACTCCATCAAGGCGCTTGACGCCGTGCATCAGAAGGCTGAGGCCCTCGATGGCCAGGAGCAGGCCAACGTGTACGCGCACGAGGTCGTTCCCGCTATGGATGCGCTGCGTGCCGCCGTGGACGCCATGGAGGAGATCGTGGCAGCCGACTACTGGCCGGTCCCGACCTACGACGACATCCTGTTCTACGTGTAGGGCGTAACTGACATATCGTCACGGTATTGAGCCGGGGTCCGCATCATGCGGGCCCCGGTTTTTGTTTGCGAAGGACGCTTTGAAGCCCGTTTTGCCGCCGATTTGCCTAGGTATAAAGGGCTATGGGCAAAAAACGTCAAATATGAGTACTGTCACAAGTCCTGTAACATTATTTATTTGCAAAATATGTAGTGTTACGCAACATATGCCCAAGTACTTAGCCGATAAACGTCTGCAATTTTTCCGCCGTAGGACGCCTGACGGCTAAATCGCCTTCTGAAGGCATGAAATCTCTGTAACTAAAATGGTAACAGTACTCATATTTGCCATTTTTTGACCACAGGCCTTGCGATGATGCCGGGATCCGCACCCTGCCGGGTTCGAATCCCGGCATATCGGTAGCAAAAAGCCCGTCACCGCGGGGGTAACGGGCTTCTTAATTTAAATGGTGCCCCCAGCGGGATTCGAACCCGCGATATCCACCTTGAAAGGGTGGCGTCCTTGGCCGCTAGACGATGGGGACAGCGGAAAAGAGTATAGCAGACTTTTTTGCCGGCGCGTATATCGTTGGCAAACTGGAAAACCACCACATAGGAGCTGGCTCTCTATCCCGATCTTCAAATATCTCAATCTGTAACATCTGGGCGGGCAAATCGGCTCTATCTGTTACAGATCGAGACAAAAGGCGGGCGTCGGGACGAACATCTCATTCTGTAACAGTAAGACGACTTTTAACGGTCTAGATGTTACAGATTGTGACAAATCGCTGGGATGGGTCAAAACCACCACAAAGGTGCCTGTCCCCTTTGTGGTGGTGAGGTGCTAGGGGAGGAGCTTCATGGCGGCGTCGTGGGCGGCGTGCTCGTAGGTGTCGTCGAGGGTTTTGAGCGGCAGCAGGGCCGTGGCCTGCGCATCGCCGCGGCGCTCGAGGGCATGGGCGATCAGCCAGTCGGCGAGTTCGGGGTTTTTGGGCAGCGCCGGCCCGTGCAGGTACGTGCCGATGACGCCCTTGTAGATCAGACCCTCAAGGCCATCGTCGCCGTTGTTGCCGGTGCCCGCGACGACGGACGTTCCGAGCGGCGTTGCCTCCGCGTCGAGCAGGGTGCGACCTCCATGGTTCTCGAATCCCACAAAGGGCTCAGGTGCCAGATCGGTTTTGACGGCTACGTTGCCGATCAGGCGATCGGAGCCACGTACGGTTTCGGCGGCAATGACGCCCAGGCCCTCGATGCGATTTTCGCCCATATAGTACGAACGGCCGAGCAGCTGATAGCTGCCACAGATGGCAAGCAGCGAGCCGCCATCCTCAACATAGGCCGCGACCTTGTCTTTTTGGGCGAGCAGCTCGTGTGCCACGGCTAGCTGGTCGCGGTCGGAGCCGCCACCCATCATGACGATATCGGCATCGGTCAAATCAAGCGTTTCGCCCATACGGACCTCGTCCACGCGCACGGGAATGCCACGCCAGGCGCAGCGGCGCTCGAGGGCGATGACGTTGCCGCCGTCGCCGTAGAGGTTAAGGGCATCGGGATACAGGTAGACGATGCGCAGCGGGCGCGAAAGCTCGACTGGCGCGATACCGACAGGAAGAGCGCTGCCGTCGGCACGGGCTACGGCGCGCCCAGCAACAGCGTCGGCGGTGGCGCCTTTCAGCCCGTCGAGCTCCTTGACCAGCGGCGGGAAGGCCGTGTAGTTGGCGACGGCGTAGAAGGTGTCATCGGCGGCCTCGTCTGCCACGGCGCCAATTGCCTGCGCGACGTCCGAGATAATCGCGGCATCGATGCCGGCGTACTTGAGGCGCACCTGCATGTCGTGCGCGCGCGTGCCTCCGGCAAAGGCGACAAGACCCGGCGTGTCGGCGATGCGCTCAAAGTCGACGTCGTAGATCCACGATACATCGTGGCCGTCGGCGTCGTTGTCGTTGAGGAAGAAAGCGCAGAGTCTGCCGCCTGCCGTCTTGATGGACTGGATTTGTCGATCGAAGCCTACGGGATTCTTAGCCAGGTTGGCCTCGATGGTGCGGCCGGCGATATCCCAGCGGCCCATGCGTCCGCCGGCGGGGACGTAGGCGTCGAGCGTGGGCTGCAGGTGCGCCGTATCCACGCCTAACTCATGTGCGGCAAAGAATGCAGCGGCAACGTTGTAGACCATGTACAGGCCGTTGTAGCGTGTGGCGATGTGTACGGCAGCCGCGTCGGGCGCAGATCCAAAGACCAGGTCGAAGCCGTAGCCGTCGCAGCCGAGCTTCACGTCCGTCACGCGACGGACAAGCGCAGGGCGGGCCCAGCCGCACGAGGGGCAATGGTAGGCGCCGAGCTGGCCGTATTGCACGTAGTCATACTCCAGCGGTGCGTTGCACTGTGAGCAAAAACGTGAGTCGCTAATGCGGTCGGACTCGGTGTTGGTGGCGCCGTCGATGCCAAAGGCAATACTCGCGTTGGGAACGCGCGCGGCAATCGAGGCACACAACGGGTCGTCGGCGTTGTAGATGAGCGTTGTCGTCGGAGAGAGCTCCAACGCATGGGCGATGACGTCTTGGGTATGGTCGATCTCGCCATAGCGATCCAGCTGGTCGCGGAACAGGTTGAGCAGCACAAAGTACGTCGGCTTGAGCTTGGGCAGAACGCGTACGGTGTAGAGCTCGTCACACTCAAAAACGCCCACGCGCTTGCCGCTGCTGGTGTGCTTAAGGCCACTGCGGGCCTCGAGCAGCGCACCCACCACGCCCGGCTCCATGTTGTTGCCGGCGCGGTTGCATACCACGGTGGCGCCGCTGGCGGCAACGGCGTCGGCGATGAGGTTGGAGGTGGTGGTCTTGCCATTAGTACCCGTAATCACCACGCTGCGGTCGACAAGGCCAGCGAGGTCGCTCAGCAACTCGGGATCGATCTTCATGGCGATGCGGCCGGGGAGTACGCCGCCCTGGCGTTTGAGGACAGAGCGCAGTCCCCAGCGAGCGATATCGCTCGAGGTGCAGGCAAGAGATGAGCGGAGATTCATGAAACCGTTCCTAACGTAAACGACATGGTCGGGTCGAGTGCGTCACTAAAATCCGTAGCGGCGCGCAAATTCCTGGGCAAGCTGCGATACATCTTCGCAGGCGTTGGCCCAGGGGGCAAAGTCGGGGGTGTCCGAGATAATGCCGTCGGCTTCCCAAACCGCCTGGTGCGAGAGGTCCCAGGGGTCGCGCGGCTCGGGTCGGCAGGGAAGGTACGGTGTCTGGTACATGGGATTCAGCAAGAAGAATGCGCCGCCCTCGCAGCGGTTAGCGAACTCACGCAGCGCACGCACCGCCGGACGCATCTTGTTCGTTTTGAACAAGAGGATGGTGCGGGCGAGCAGGTACCAGGGGGAGTTCTCGAGTGCATCAGCCCCGATCTCTTCCTCGAGCTGGTGAGCCAGGGCAAAAAAGCCGTCCTGGTCTTCCAGGCGAGCGAGGGCGAGCAACACGGTGCCTGCGGCTCGGGTGGGGTAGCCTTCCGCCTTAAGGACGCGGCGGGCGTAGTTGGCGGCAGCACGGTAGCGGGCGCTCGCCATGCACAGCTGCGAGATGGCCTCGAGCGTATGAAGCCACCCGATAAGAGCCGGCTCGCTCACGGTAAGTTCTGCTGCGGTGACACCGTCGGCCAAAACATTATTGGCCCAGTAGTGTGGGGCTTCCATGTCGAACCCGGGCACGCTTTGCTGCAGGTAATCGGCCGTGGTCGCCTCGAGCTTCATCAGGTCGCCCAGGCAGGCGTCGACGGGCGTGTCCGCCAAAATGATGGCGAGCAGCTGGGCATCGAGGACATGCGCATCGATGCGGACGATCTTGAGCAGCTCATCACGCATATCGTCGAACAGGCGGTTGCGCGTCTGCTCGAACTCCTCGTCGCTGCCCATGTCCTCGATGCGATGGAGCTCGTCGAGCAGGTGGCGATGAACACCGGCATAGGACAGCAGCGCCTGGGCATGCTCGGACTGCGCATACTTATGAGGGTTGACGCTCACGTCGTTATGGACAAGCTCGCGTGCTGCATCGGTGAGCTCGGGGTGCGACGCCAGATAGGTGCGCTCCAGGTAGGCGGGGATGTAGACGCTCGGATCCATTAGAGGTCTCCTCCCTTAAACGGCAGGCCCTGCTCGGCCGCCCGCAGTATGCGCTCGTCGATCTGGGAACGCACGATATCGTTGGTGGCGACCCAGGCGGCAAAACTGGCGTTGTCGGGGGCGCCCAGGCCCTCCTGCAGCACCGGCGTCGCCTCGGACAGCGCAAGGACAAGTTCGTCGGTGGAGCCCACACCCACGTTGACGCGGGCATAGACGCCATCGGGAAACTCGGTTTGGAAGTAGAGCGCCTCGGCTGCGTGCGGGCACGAACGCACAAGGATACGCAGGTAGTGTTCGGCACCCTCGTAGTCCAGCTCGCGCCAGGCAGCGCTCATCAGCGCGATGAGCGTCCATGGGTCCAAGTCGCGCTCAGCGTCCTTGGGACGACGGCGCAGCGGCGTGTTGGCGAGATAGGGGACGGAGTGGGCAGAGCGAAAGCGCTTGAGTTCCTCGGCGGGGTATTCGAGCTTTGCCATGGCGAGCATCGCGGTGTGGCGGACACCAGCGGGGTCGTTGGGTGCAAAGTCCAAGCTGCGGTTTGCGGCTTCGAGCGACATGCGATAGCGGCCGCTAATGAGGGCGCGCGACGCAAGGGCGGCAAGCCAGCGCAGGTAGGGACGGCGGGTCAGGTCGCCTGCGGCCTCGCGCTCGTAGGGGTCCTGCGCCGAGGCGATCTTGAGTGCCAGGTCGTGCTCGACTTCATCGCGCTTGGATACCAAATACTGTACGTACTCCTCGTTGGAGCTGGCGGTGAGAGCGGTCAGCATGCGCTGAGCGTCCCAGTTGGCCGGATCGAGCGCGGCTGCCTCGCGGAGCATGTTCTCGGCAGCTGCCTCTTCTTGCTCGGCCTGGGTATCGTCAGGGATAAAGGGAATGCGGTAGTCGACGGCCTCGACCACCTTGGCAATGAGGTGCCCGGCGCGGTCGCGGTCGTGCACGATGAGCGGTGCGGGGTTGCGGGTGAATTGTTCCATCAGATGCTCTACGGCGGCAGCGTCGGTGAGCGGGATATTGTCGCGGCGCAAGGCCTCAAGAACGAGGCGATGGCAATCCTCTTGAATGGGATCGAATGCCATGGGGCCTCCTTTGCTGCGGTTAGGGTTCAAATGTTTCTATATAAGGTTCTAGTTTACCCGCATGTGGCACACCGGGGGTGCCGCACTTGGACTTGCACCTTTGCACCACGAAGACGGATGTCGCACAAATGTCGGCACCTTGGACGACCGAGTGGTATCACGGTGCCGCAAACGGTCGATTTTTGGCGGCGAACGGTGCATATTTTGGAGGGGCACGGTCCTGCCCGGGATATGTAGTCAACCTTGATAAAACGTTTGCCCAGCTTGGGAGTATGAATGCCGCACAAGGGTCTTCAGGGATAGAAAAAACGTTTCATCATTGGCGGCTTTAGGTGAATAACTGACCAACCAGAACGGTAAAATAGTGTTTGTCTGAGCGTTGAGACGTTTAGACATCGCGCATTGTCATCGCCGGCAACGCGCAAACCGGTCCTAACGGAGCCAATTGGGTGCTCCGTTATATACGCAAGTCTAAGAGGGGCTTGTTTAGGAGGCACAGTATGGGACGTTTTACCAATCCTCGCGATCTGTACTTTGGTGAGGGCGCTCGCCACGAGGTGAAGAACCTCAAGGGTAAGAAGGCCATCATCGTTTCTGGCGGCAGCTCTATGCGCCGCGGCGGGTTCCTGCAGGACGTTGAGGCCGACCTCAAAGAGGCCGGCATGGAGGTCAAGCTGTTCGAGGGCGTCGAGTCCGATCCTTCCATCGAGACCGTCATGAAGGGCGCAGCCGCTATGCGCGACTTCGAGCCCGACTGGATTGTTGCTATCGGCGGCGGTTCGCCCATCGATGCTGCTAAGGCCATGTGGGTCTTCTACGAGTATCCCGAGGAGTCCTTCGACAACATTATCCAGCCGTTCAGCTTCCCCGAGCTGCGTCAGAAGGCTCACTTCTGCGCCATTTCCTCTACCTCCGGCACTGCTACCGAGGTCACCGCATTCTCCGTCATCACGGATTACGAAAAGGGCATCAAGTATCCGCTGGCCGACTTCAACATCACCCCTGATGTCGCCATCGTCGACCCCGAGCTCACCTACACCATGCCCGCCAAGCTGTGCGCTCACACCGGCATGGATGCTCTGACCCACTGCATGGAGGCCTACGTTTCCACCTGCGCCTCTATGTTCACCGACGCCAACGCTCTGCACGGCATCCGCGAGATCGTCGAGTGGCTGCCCAAGTCCTATGCTGGCGACCATGAGGCCCGTCAGCACATGCACGAGGCTCAGTGCATCGCCGGTATCGCCTTCTCCTCGGGCCTGCTCGGCATCGTTCACTCCATGGCTCACAAGACCGGTGCTGCCTTTGAGAACGGCCACATCATCCACGGTGCTGCTAACGCCATGTACCTGGGCAAGGTCATCCAGTGGAACTCCAAGGACCCGCGTGCTGCCGAGCGTTACGCTTACGTGGCCAAGGAGATCCTGCACCTTCCCGGCGAGACCAACGAGGAGCTCATCGCTGCGCTCGTCCAGAAGATCCGCGACCTCAACGACCAGCTCAACATTCCGCAGTCCATCAAGGATTACGCGAATGGTGGCGTGAAGGTCGACGCCGAGAACCCGCAGATGGTTTCCGAGGAGGAGTTCCTCGCCAAGCTGCCCGAGATCGCCGCGAACGCCGAGCAGGACGCCTGCACGCCCGAGAACCCGCGTGAGACCAAGGCTGCTGACTTCGAGAAGATCCTCAAGGCCTGCTACTACGACACCGACATCGATTTCTAATCGACTCTTGTTATCGTAACGAGGGGCTCCGCACGTATCTGTACGGAGCCCCTTTCTTTTTTAGAGAATGGGATAGTTATGGCTGCAATTTTCAATAGCCCCAGCAAGTACATCCAGGGTCCGGATGAGCTGGCCAAGCTCGGCTCCTATGTCGAGCCGCTCGGTGCTAAGGCCCTCGTCATCGTGACACCTTCGGGCAAGAAGCGCGTCGGTGCCAAGATCGAGGGCGGTTTTGCCGAGGCCAAGGCCGAGCTGCTGTTTGAGGACTTTAACGGCGAGTGCTCCAAGGGTGAGGTCGATCGCCTGGTTGCGCTCGCTCGCGACAACGGTTGCGATATCGTCGTCGGCGTCGGTGGCGGCAAGATCCTCGACACCGCGAAGGCCGTCGCCTACTACCTGGAGTCCCCGGTTATCATTTGCCCCACCATTGCTTCGACCGATGCCCCGTGTTCGGCGCTTTCGGTGCTTTATACCGATGACGGCCAGTTCGACAAGTACCTCTTCCTTAAGGCAAACCCCAATATTGTCCTTATGGATACGACGGTTATCGCGGCGAGCCCGGTGCGCCTGACGGTTTCCGGCATGGGCGATGCGCTCGCAACCTATTTCGAGGCCCAGGCAACGCACGATGCCGACGGCGGCACCTGCGCTGGCGGCAAGGGCGGCATGGCCGGTCTGGCGCTTGCCAAGCTCTGCTACGAGACGCTTATGGCCGATGGCGTTAAGGCCAAGGTTGCGCTGGAGAAGGGTGCGCTCACGCCTGCCGTCGAGCATATCATCGAGGCAAACACGCTGCTCTCCGGCATCGGCTTTGAGAGCTCGGGCCTTGCTGCTGCTCATGCCATCCACAATGGCCTGACGATGCTGCCCGAGTGCCACGGCATGTATCACGGCGAGAAGGTCGCCTTTGGCACTATCGTCCAGCTGGTACTCGAGGATGCTCCGACTGAGAAACTCGAGGAAGTCTTGGGCTTCTGCATTGAGCTGGGCCTGCCGGTCACGATGAAGGAACTTGGCGTTGCCGAGCTTACGCGCGAGCAGGCCATGATTGTTGCCGAGGCCGCCTGCGCGCCCGATGACACCATGTGCAACATGCCGTTTGAGGTGACGCCCGAGATGGTCGCCAACGCCATCCTGGGTGCCGACGCACTGGGTCACTACTACCTTATGGATGAGTAAACTAAGGTAAGGAAGGGGCAAAGCCGACAGATGGCTTTGCCCCTTTTTTGCTATGGTGCAAAGTGGCCTGTCTCCAATGCACAAGTTGGTGCAGAGGGCAGGTTACTTTGCGCCAATCGTTGTTTGATGAAGGGCGGATTCTCGTATGGCGCTCCCATGGTTTATGGCGGTCCGGGCCGGTATGTTCAGGGGCCGGGAGAGCTCTCGCGTCAAGGCAGATTTCTGTCATGGCTGGGGTGCTCCGCCTATGTCCTGTTTGACCAAGGCACCGAGGATCGACTGTGCAAACAGATCGTCGATGGATTTCTGGGCGAAGATCTAAGCGAGCCGTTCTTTAAGATTTATGACGGTCCGTGCAGCGAGATTTCCGATGTCGACCTGCAAGGTGTTGCAAATGCGGTCTTTAGTAACGAACGTAACATGGCCAACGAGCAGGCCAAGGTGACCAAACAGAAGCTCGTGCAGCTCATGTGCGAGGCATAGCTTGGCGCTTGATCGACCTTGTGCAATCGGGGCGGCGATAAGCCATGGGCTATTTGCCGCAAAGATGCGCCGTGTGTAATTTACCCGAGGCGTGGGCCGATGGCGTATCATTATCTCTTGCTTGTTTGCACTGCTCAGGGAGGGGCCGCCCATGCCGCAGGAACACGATCTGTTTGATGACATTATCGAGATCAGCAAGGGTTTCGACTTTCTAAAAAACCCGCTTGGCGGTGTGACCGATGCGCTCGATCCGTCGGCGCCGCAGTGGAATCCTGCCGACTACAAGGAGCGTCCGCGTGGCAACACCATTCCGTGCCTGACCTGCAAAAACGAAAAGAGCAGCTGCACCGCGTGCATGGACGTTTGCCCGGTCGACGCTATCGAGGTCGAGGAAGACGCTATCGAGATCCTCGACTCCTGTCGCAAGTGCGGCCTGTGCGCCGCTGCCTGTCCGACCGAGGCGATCATTTCGCCGCGCCTGGCGCCCAAAAACCTGTATGACGATATCGTCTCTGCTGCTACGAGCCACGAGACCGCCTACGTCACCTGCACGCGCGCCCTCAAGCGCATGCCGCGCGAAAACGAGGTCGTCGTTGCCTGCGTGGGCGATATTACGGCCGAGACCTGGTTCTCGGTACTGGCGGACTATCCCAACGTGAGTGTGTACCTGCCGTTGGGTGTGTGCGATAAATGCCGCAACACCGGTGGTGAGGACATTCTGGGCGAGGCCATTGCTACCGCCGAGGAGTGGGCGGGCACGGGCATGGGTCTGGAGGTCGATCCCAAGAGCCTCAAGTGCCATAAGCGCCGCGAGTACGAGCGCAAGGAGTACATGGAAAAGATCGCCCGCACCACTGGCCTTACCGTGACCAAGCTCAACCCGGCAACGGCGGCGCTGGCCTCGGTGACGCAGAAACTCAAAGCCCACCGCCACCAGATTACCCAGTTGGAGCGCACGCTCAACACCATGTGCGGCACCACGACGACCAAGCGTCGCCGTACGCTTACGCACGGTCGCCAGCTGGTGCTCTCGACGCTGCAGAACCACCCCGAGCTTGCCCAGAACATGCAGGTGAGCACGCCGGAATGCGATTTTGACAAGTGTACGTCGTGCGGCGAGTGCGTCAACGTGTGCCCCACGTTTGCCTGCGATTTGGTGGGAAGCGGTCGCTTTGCACTGGAGTCCACGTATTGCCTAGGTTGCGGAGCCTGCGTCAAGGTGTGCCCCGAGCATGCGCTCAAGCTGGTCGAGCACGATGCGTCCAATCTGGTCGTTGTCGACCCCGAGGCCGAGGAAAAGGCCGCTCAGAAGGCCAAGGCCCACGAGGAGGCCGAGAAGGTCAAGGCCGAGGCAAAGGCCAAGCTTGACAAGATGCTCGATCAGGTGGAGAAGCTCGCGGACTAGTCAGCGAGCTCTATCTCTGCTTCATTTGCGCCGCCGCGGTGTCCGGATTCGCCCGGATGCTGCGGCGGCGCTATACTTATGCAGTTTGAAGTACCTGTATCAAAAGGAGCTGTCGTGTCCCTTTCCATCGGTATCGTGGGCCTGCCCAACGTGGGCAAGTCGACGCTGTTCACCGCGCTTACCAAAAAGACCGGCCTTGCCGCCAACTACCCGTTTGCCACGATCGACCCCAACGTGGGTATCGTCGACGTGCCCGATAGCCGCTTGCAAAAGCTTGCCGACATCGTTAACCCGGGTCGTATTGTGCCGGCGACGGTCGAGTTCGTCGACATCGCAGGTCTGGTGAAGGGCGCTAACGAGGGCGAGGGCCTGGGCAACCAGTTCCTGGCCAACATTCGCGAGACCGATGCCATCTGCGAGGTCGTGCGCTACTTTAAGGATCCCAACGTCATGCGTGAGGTGGGCCGCACGGGCGAGTTCGTCGACCCCGCCGGCGATGCCGACACCATCATGACCGAGCTCATCCTGGCCGACATGGGCACGCTCGAGAAGCAGCTGCCTAAGCTCGAGAAGGAGGCCAAGCGTGACAAGGAGCTCATGCCCAAGTTCGAGGTCGCCAAGCGCCTGCTTGCCTGGCTCAACGAGGGCAAGCGCGCCGCATCCATGGAGATGACCGACGAGGAGCGTGCCGCCGCCAAGGGGCTGTTCCTGCTCACCATGAAGCCCATCCTGTATGTGGCCAACGTGGACGAGGATATGCTCAACGACGACCTGGCGCCCATCGATGGCGTCAAGCCGTTGCCCATCTGCGCCAAGATTGAGGCCGAGCTTTCCGAGCTCGATCCCGAGGACGCCGCCGACTACCTGGAGAGCCTGGGCCTGGAACAGCCCGGTCTGGACGTGCTCGCGCAGGCGGCCTATAAGCTGCTCGGTCTGCAGTCGTTCTTTACGGCCGGCGAGATGGAGGTCAAGGCCTGGACGGTTCGTCAGGGCGCGACCGCCCCGCAGGCCGCCGGCGTCATCCACACCGATTTTGAGCGCGGCTTTATTAAGGCCGAGGTCATTGGCTATGACGACTACATCGAGCTCGGCGGTGAGCAGGGCGCCAAGGCCGCCGGCAAACTGCGTATTGAGGGCAAGGACTATGTCATGGCCGATGGCGACGTCGTGCACTTCCGCTTTAACGTGTAAGGGCGACGCATATGTTTAAATACGGCAAAAAAGCTGGCTACATGGGTATTGCGCTGCTCGTACTTGCGGTGATTCCGCTGGTGGTTGCAGCGTGTGTTATCCCCAACATTGGCCCCGAGGTGGCAACGAAGTTTAACGCAGCCGGCGAGGTGACGCGCTGGGGTAAGAGCTACGAGCTGCTGGCACTGCCGGTGCTCAACCTACTGCTGAGCGTGGCGACGTACTTTACGGCGGGACGCCAGGCTAAAAACAATGATGACTCCGCCGCCATGGCGCGCATCGTGTGCGAACGCTACCTGCGCAACGGTTGCATCACGGGTGTGTTCCTCAACGTGATCAACGTTTACTTTATGTACTCGGCGATTACCGGAACGGGCTTTGGCTTTGGTTTCTAGCTTGTCCTTTTAGGCAACGAGTCTGCACACATATTCGATAGCTGCTGCGAGGCCGCCGCTCGATCGTGGTTTAAAGACTGCATCGGCGGCGGCCTCGTTTTCGTATCCGGCGCCGCGAAGGGCGAGTGCTATGCCGGCTTCTAAAAGGAGCGGCAGGCCGCGTTGGCTGGTTGCGATTACGGCAGCCTGATTGAGCGAGCAGCCGTGCGTTTGGCATCGGATGGCAAGTTCACCTCGCGCCGGGCAAGGGACCAGAACGGCGGCGACGCGACTTGATAGCAATGCAAATGCTGTGCGCTCATCGGGCGAAAGGCATTCAGCTTCAACGACGACGAGCTTGGGCGGCGCGCTGTTTGTGCGAAGCGCGGCTCGGTACATGCGGACCGAAGAACCCGACATAGAAAACTCCTGTGTATTCGGGAAAACGTAAACTATAGTTTACGTTTATGTTCGGCTCCATTTCAAACTCGGCTGCATGGACGAACGTGCGAAACAGATTCTTGGCAGGCGGGTCGAAGAGACACGCAGGGACCTTGGTATCTCCAAGGTTGATTTTTGTGTGGCGACAGGAATCAGCCGACCCTACCTCGACCGAATCGAAGATGGGACGGCAAATTTCACGCTCAAGGTTCTATTTAAGATCGCGCCCGCACTCGGCATGACGGTGTCAGAGCTTCTCGAGGGTATCGAATAGGGGATACCCGTCGACAACTGAATTACGCCATCGGGATGCGGTCGTGGTTGACTTGGCTGTAGAACAGGCGCTGGATTTCGGCGGCATCGCGTGACTGGCCGAGTGCCCACATGGTTTTGGCCACGAGCGTCTCGGTGGTCATGTCGTCGCCGCGCAGAATGCCCGGATGATCGGCGTAAGCACGGCCGACCTCATAAACGCCCAGATCGAGGCCCTCTTCGGGGACCTGCGTGGTCATAACGACGGTGCGACCCGAATCGACCCAGCGGAAAATTGCCTCTTGGAACGACTCGCCCGACTCACCAAACTCGGGGATACCGCCAATGCCAAAGGTCTCCAGAATCACGGCGTCGTAGCTGTCGGCAAGGGCGTCGAGGATGCCCGGGTTCTCGCCGGGCGTAAGCTTGAGTACAAATACGCGCGGGTCGATGCTGTCGTAGAAACGCACCGGGTTTTCGCCCTGATGCGTGCCGTGAAGCCCGTTGCGCACGATGCGGTCGTTGCGGATGTAGGCAATGGGCGGATAGTTGACGCTAATGAACGCGTTAAAGCTCATGGTGCGCTGCTTGCGGGCGCGCGTGCCAGCAATGGCGACGCCGCCAAACACGATCGAAACGTCGTGCGAATGCTCGTCGAGCGCATAGAGCAGGCTCTGATACAGATTGAGCTTGGCGTCGGTAAAGGGATTGCCCATGGGCTTTTGCGAGCCGGTGAGTACGATGGGCTTGGGGCTGTCCTGAACCAGATAGGAAAGTGCTGCCGCGGTGTAGCTCATGGTGTCGGTGCCGTGCAGAATCACGAAGCCGTCGTGGTCGGCATAACCCTCGACGATGACGTCGCGGATACGCATCCAGTCGCTTGGGCGCATATTGGTGCTGTCGATGTTCATGGGCTGCACGACGTCGAGCTCGCAGAGGCCCGAGATCTCGGGGACGCTCTGGGCGAGCTCCTCACCGGTCAGGGCGGGGGAGAGGCCGTTGCCGTCCTCGGTCGATGCGATGGTGCCGCCCGTGGCGATGAGAAGGATGCGCTTCATGCTGGTATTCCTATCGTATTTGCCGCCGCAGAGGCGGAGTCGTTCGGCAGTATTGTGGCACAGGGCGTCCAATGTTCAAACGTATTACATCATCTGTAACGTTTGGTAACACTTCAATTGCCGTCAAATAGGGGCCTAGGTCGTGCGTTTGCCGTGCGCTGATGGCTGCGAGGGGCGAGAAACCCCATATAACGTGTACACTATGAAGGCTATTTTCGTTCATTCACGCGGGTGGGCACCGGCTCCCCGCCAACAAGAGGGGGAACCATGGATCAAAAGGCTTCCGCAAAGGTCCTCGTACTCGACTTTGGTGCGCAGTACGGTCAGCTCATTGCCCGTCGCGTCCGCGACCTCAACGTGTATTCCGAGATCGTCCCCTGCGACATCTCGGCCGACGAGATTCGCGAGATGAACGCCTCTGCGCTCATCCTTTCCGGCGGCCCGGCCTCCGTGTACGCCGAGGACGCTCCGTCCATCGATCCTGCCATCTTTGACCTGGGCCTTCCCGTCCTGGGCTTCTGCTACGGTCATCAGATCACGGCCGTGACGCTCGGCGGCAAGGTCGGTCACTCCGAGGTGGGCGAGTACGGCCGCGCCACCATCACGCGCACGGCCGGCGCCAAGCTCTTTAACTCCACGCCTATGGAGCAGACCGTGTGGATGAGCCACCGCGACGCCGTTTCCGAGGTGCCCGAGGGCTTTACCGTTACCGCCAGCACCGACGTGTGCCCGGTTGCCGCCATGGAGTGCGTCGAGCGCAAGATTTTCACCACGCAGTTCCACCCCGAGGTCAAGCACTCCGAGTACGGTCAGCAGCTGCTGAGCAACTTCCTGTTTGAGATCTGCGGCCTGGAGCCCAACTGGAGCATGGACAACCTGGTCGAGACCATGACGGCCGAGTTCCGCGAGAAGGTCGGCGACGACCGCGTGATTCTGGCCCTGTCCGGCGGCGTCGACTCCTCCGTCGTGGCCGCCCTGGGCGCCCGTGCCGTGGGCAAGCAGATGACCTGCGTGTTCATCAACCACGGCCTGCTGCGCAAGGGCGAGCCCGAGCAGGTGGAGGAGGTCTTCACCAAGCAGTTTGACGTCGACTTTATCCACGTCCACGCCGAGGACCGTTATGCCGAGCTTCTGGCCGGCGTGACCGAGCCCGAGGAGAAGCGCCGCATCATCGGTACGCAGTTCTGGAAAGAGTTCTTCGCCGTGGCGCAGCAGCTCGAGACCGACGGCAAGCCGGTCAAGTACCTGGCCCAGGGCACCATCTACCCCGACATCATCGAGTCCGGCGCTCGCAAGACGGGCGGCAAGACGGCCACCATCAAGAGCCATCACAACCTAATCCCGTTCCCCGAGGGCGTGCACTTCGACCTCATCGAGCCGCTCGATCACTTCTTTAAGGACGAGGTCCGCGCACTTGGTCTGGCGCTCGGCCTGCCGGGTCATATCGTGTTCCGTCAGCCCTTCCCGGGCCCGGGTCTGGCCATCCGCATCATCGGCGCGGTCGACAAGGAGAAGCTCGAGATTCTCAAGAACGCCGACGCTATCGTGCGCGAGGAGCTCGACGCCTACAACCAGCGTCTGTTTGAGCAGACCGGCGAGCGCAACTCCGAGCACAGCTGCTGGCAGTACTTTGCGGTCCTGCCCGACATTAAGTCCGTCGGCGTTATGGGCGACGAGCGCACCTACCAGCGCCCGATCATCCTGCGCGCCGTCGAGTCCAGCGATGCCATGACCGCCGACTGGGCCAAGCTGCCCTACGACGTGCTGGCCCGCATCTCCGGCCGCATCGTCGCCGAGGTCCCTGGCGCCAACCGCGTGTGCTACGACATCACGTCCAAGCCGCCCGCGACCATCGAGTGGGAATAGTAAATAGCCCTTTGCGAGGGAGGTCGGAAACGGCCTCCCTCGTTTTTTATTTGCCTGCCATGGGCGCGTGTGTGCTGTGGTGTATGTGGTACATGCAAACCAGCCACGCAATCTCTCAAGCTGTTTAGCTGGGATTATTGTTTGCTGGTATTTTTTAAAGTGTTTTCAATTACCGAAGCAACGCTATCAATTTATTTCAATTAATGCTGACCGGCAGATCGCGTCCGCCCGCAAGAGGCCGCTCGGACTGGTACTCAAAATGTACTCACGACGTTTTGAGTATCGATTTGCTGGTACTCGCAGACGGTAAAAACGACTGTCTACCTCGATATATTCGTTATCCCCAACGATTCGTCAACGAATACTGACTAGTGATTGAGTGATGCATGGCTCAAATTTGCATACGTAATTACGTAATTACGTATTCTGAAGTAAAATGATTTCGGTCAATTAAGGAACGTAGAACAGGTCAATTCGGAGGGGCGATCATGGAGGAAGATCAGGCTGTTCATGCCGAAAGGGAGCTAGATAAGTTCACGCTCTCGATAACCCGCGAGGATAAGCGGGCTCTTAAGTCCTATGCCGCGCGCCAGGATAAGACGGTGGCTAAAGTCCTGCGCGAATGGATTGACGAGAAGTGCAAGGGGGAGAAGTGATGTCTCAGACGGCGCAAGCGGTCGTTCAGAACCTTGTTGCTCGCGCTGTCAAGCTGGGCGATCGTCAGCTCGCTGCCGACATCCGCGCCTTTGCTGCGCAGCGCCAGTTTGGGCTTGTATTTGAACACAACCGTCCAGAGCGACTTCGCCTTTATGGCAAGCCTATCATGGAGGGCGATGTCGTACAGGTGCTTCCCGAGCGTGGTAAAAAAGAGGACTCTAGCTCCCAACTGCTATGGTTGGTAAATGCCGTTCGGGGGGGGGTTGCTGATCTAAAGCCATATCAATCGCCCTCATATGACGAAAACGATTGTGAGCCCCGCTCCGTTGCTGTCGACGATGTCGTGCCTGTTGCTGAATATGACCAGCCGATTTATGCTGGCCTCAAAGAGACTGGGCGTGTCGAGCGCGCTGGCGATAAGCCCTATCAAGTAGTCATTAACGGCGAAAACTACCATGCTCTTGAAACCTTGGCCTTTGCCTATGCA
This sequence comes from Collinsella aerofaciens, assembly GCA_008668235.1. Lineage (GTDB taxonomy): Bacteria > Actinomycetota > Coriobacteriia > Coriobacteriales > Coriobacteriaceae > Collinsella > Collinsella aerofaciens_K. The sequence continues at coordinate 101,657 of RQCP01000043.1, forward strand.
GGCAAAGTGGACTGCATATATATTGACCCACCCTATAACACTGGCGCCCGCGACTGGAAATACAACAACGATTACGTCGACGGCTCCGACGCCTATCGCCACTCCAAGTGGCTTGCCTTCATGGAGCGCCGCCTCAAGCTCGCCAAGCAGCTGCTCAACCCCAACGATTCCGTACTCATCGTGACGATCGACGAGAAGGAGTACGCAAGGCTTGAGCTTCTTTTAGAGAGCGTTTTTCCCAACGCGACCGGTATCCAGACGGTTTCAATCACCATAAACAAGAACGGGGTTGCCCGCGGCAACCAGTTCAAGAGAGCTGACGAGTACGCTGTCTTTTGCTTTTTTGGCACCGCCGCGCCGTGCCAAGTGGACCGCAGACTCTATTCCGTTGAGTTCGGAGAACTTGAGGAAAAAGTGGCTGATGACGCGTCGAGCAGCCGCTCCCAACGTAAAGTACGTTGGGAGCGGCTGCTGAGGGGCGGTCCCAATGCCGCTCGCACCGCAAGGCCGAACCTCTTCTATCCCATCTATATCGATGAGGAGACCGCGACAATTAAGGAGCTCGGCGCTTCTCTCCCCCTTGAACAAGACTGGACAAAGATACCGACAAAAACGGGTCTCAGGGCAGTTTGGCCTATTAGGACCGATGGCCGAGAGGCGACTTGGAGGATCTCCCAGAATGCTCTACAGGCCAAGCTTGATCGCGGGTGCGCAAAAGTAGGTGAGTACAACAAAAAGAGTGATCGGTACTCCCTCCTTTACCTAGGAGATTCCCAAGAGGAGCGTCTCAAGAATGGAGAAATAAAACTCATCGGCAAGGCTGAGGATGGGTCCTTGCTTCTCGAAGAGCAGGGAGAGCGCTCTGCCATTCCAACAACTGTTTGGAGTGGCACGCAGTTCTCTGCCGGTGAATACGGGAGCCGATATATCAAAAAGTTCATCGGCGATAGGCGCTTCACATTTCCAAAGTCCCTTTATGCGACCGAGCTCTCAATCGCTTCCGTTGTTGCCGACAAGCCCGACGCCCTTGTAGTCGATTTCTTCTCAGGATCGGGCACCACGGCACATGCCGTCATGCGCTTGAACCATCAGGACGGCGGGCGCAGGCGCTCCATCAGCGTAACGAATAACGAGGTCTCCGAGGACGAATCCAAAAAGCTCACCAAGCGCGGTCTTCGCCAGGGCGACCCCGAATGGGAGGCGCTGGGCATCTGCCAGTACGTTACCAAACCACGCGTCACGGCGGCCATCACGGGCAAGACGCCCGAGGGCGATTCCATCAAGGGTGACTACAAGTTCACCGACGAGTTCCCCATGGCCGACGGCTTCGAGGAAAACGCCGTCTTCTTTGACCTCACCTACGAAGACCCGGACGCCGTCGAGCTGGGCGTGGCCTTCGAGGAGATCGCGCCCCTGCTCTGGCTGCGCGCTGGTTCGCGTGGCAGCATCATCAAGCACGAGCAGCCGGGCTTTGCCATGGCCGACGCCTACGCCGTCCTCTTCGACTTTGCTTCGGTCGGCGCTTTCATAGACGCCGTCAAGCAGAATGCCAGCATAGGGTGCGCCTATGTGATCACGGACGACACGGCTCGATACGCCTCCGTCAAGGCACAACTGCCTGGGCTCGACGTCGTCCGCCTGTACGAGAACTACCTGCAATCGTTCAAGATTGCCGCCGAGGATGCGGTGAGGTAAACATGAGAGTCGAACTTAAGGATTTCCAAGCCGGTGCGGTCGCGACCCTGGCGAACAAGTTGCAGTCGATGCGCCGACGCTACGAGCAGGACGGCGAGCTGTCCTCGATATGCCTCGCATCTCCCACGGGGTCGGGCAAAACGGTCATGTGCGCAGCGACGATCGAAGCGCTCTTCTTCGGAGACGACGATCTGAGCCTCATGCCCGACGAGAATGCCGTCGTTCTTTGGCTCTCGGATTCCCCGAGCCTGAACGAGCAGACGAGCGTGCGTTTCTCAAACGTGGCGGACAAGCTGGCAGACAGCATCCTTGACAGGCGCCACCTGGTCACAATTACCAACGACTTCGGAGCCGCGCACGACATTCTCGAGCCGCGCCACGTCTATTTCCTCAGCAAGGACCTACTCAGTAAGAACGGCCTGCTCACCAAGGGTAGTGAGGCCAACTCCGGCCGCGTGTTCTGGGACATCCTTGACCGCACCATCAGGGACCCGGAGCGTAACCTCTATCTGTTCATAGACGAGGCCCATCGCGGTCTGGGGGCCAATGCCTCGAGCGAGCGCGGCACCGCGACGATCTACGCCAGCCTCATTGATGGGCTCGACGGCCGTGCAGCGATGCCCATCGTCGTCGGGGTCTCTGCCACGCCGCAGAGGTTCGAGGCGGCCATGGACCAGCGCGCCGATCGCGTACGTATGCCAAAGGTCGCTGTGACCCCTCGCGAGGTCCAGGAGTCAGGTCTGCTCAAGGACATCATCGAGTTGCGCGTGCCAGAGAAGGACGACCCGGTCGAGCACCAGTACCTCACTATGGCGTGCGAGCGCTATGCACTGACTTGCCGCGAATGGAGCGAGTACTGTGCCCGTGAGGGCGAGAGCCCCGTCAACCCGCTGCTGCTCATCCAAGCGGCGGACAACGTGAGCAACTCGGCCCTGGCTGAGATGTGCGACCAGATCACGGGCCTGGTCCCCGGCCTTTCCGAGGCGATGTCGTTCGCCAACGTCTTCGGCGAGCATAAGGACATCGCGGCGGGAAAATACCTTATTCCCTATGTCGAACCCGAGTTCGTTCAGGACACCTCGCGCATTCGCGTGCTCTTCGCCAAGGAGGCTGTCTCCAACGGATGGGACTGCCCGCGAGCGGAGGTCATCTTCTCGCAGCGCAGGCGTTCGGACTCGACCTATATCGCACAGCTCGTGGGACGTATGGTACGCACTCCACTTGCGCGGCGCATCGAATCCGATGATCTTTTGAACTCCGTCGCCTGCTACCTGCCCCAGTTCAATCCCGAGAGCACTCAGGACGTGGTCGACTACCTCATGGGCCGCAAGGACGACATGGGCGAGAGCTCCATCGGCAAGCAGAACATCGTTCTCAACCCCGTGACTATCACGGCGGCTGCGCCCAAGTCCGAAGCCGACTACCAACAGGAGCTCAAGGCGTACGAGGAGAACGAGAAGGCCATTGAGGCGGCGCGGCAGGCACAACCCGGCTACCGGGCGCCACTTGCCGGCATCGCGATTCAAGAGCCGTTGGACATGCAGGGAACGCAGCCCTCGCTTGCCTCGGCGGTCAGGCCCGTCGACGTTCCGGCGCCAGAAGCGGAGCCGGCGCCTCAGCCCGCAACGGGCAACTACGTTGCAGCGCCTGCCCCGCAGCAACCTGCGACACCTGAGCCAAGTTCCACACAGACCGAGCCGACCCAGCCCGTCTCGGTCGTAAAACCCGTGCCCATGGCAAAGCCCAAGCCGCCCACCAAACGCGAGCAGTCTTTCACGCATCAGGAGTGGCAGGGCATCCGCACAGCCTTCGATTCCATACCCGTCCAGCGCATTCCGAAGAAGGCCAGAAACGAATTCCAGAGCCTGGTTAAGACGGCGACTCTGCTTGTCGAGACCGGCCTCGATGTCAATGCCGCGGCCGACGTGAAAAAACAGTTCGTCCAGAAGCTCAAGGGATACATCGTTGCTAACGAGGACGAGTACCGCGAAGCCAAACACGACGTAGAGGTTGCCGAGACCGTCAAGATCACGCTCGACAAGCTCAACGAGACCGAGGACCAGGAGCAGGAGGAGGCCCGCACGGACGCCGAGGGCCTCAGAAAGGCCGCCCGCGACGCCGACATGCATTTCACTAAGGAGTTTGCGAATGAGTATCGTCGCGCCAACTTCAAGGAGCTTGGGCGCCCCGAGTGCGACTTGCGCCTTGCCGCAGCGGTGCGCACACAGGCCATCGTTGATGCGCTCGAGGGCTGGGCGGCTCAATGCCGAAAGGAATACTTCGATAAGGTCGATGGATCTGGCGATTATGACTACCTTAACGACTCGGCAAAGCAGCGTTACGACGAGCTGGCCCGTGAAACTGAGGGCAAGCGCCTCACAAAGATAGAGTGGCCCACGTCTACCAGCACGTCGGACGACTTCGCTAAATATCCGTGCCATATCGTGCAGAAAGAGGACGGCCTCTGCCCGCTCGACCTGAACCCGGCGGAAGACTATATCGTTAGGAACGAATTGGCAAAGAATCGCACGGTTGCCTTCTATCGCAATCCGTCGGGCAGCATGTCTGCTAAGGCATTTTCGATTCCGTACATGTCTTCGGTGGGACGCAAGGCCCTGCATCCAGACTTCCTCTTCTTCGTGAAGGATGCAGCGGGCGTCATCAGGCCGTCCATCGTTGACCCTCATGGCGAGTTCCTCGGCGACACGCTAGCAAAGCTTAGGGGCTATGTGACCTATCTGCGCGATTATCCCGATGTGTTCAAGCAGGTACTCTTCGTCGGGGATATGGGCGAGGGCGTGTACAAGGTGCTCAACCTCTTGCGATCCGATGTGCAGGATGCCGTGATGGGCTACAGCGATGTCGACTGTAAGGCGCTCTTCTACGGCTCCTTCGCAAACGACTATCACTAGGATTGTCGGGATTTGCCTGGCGGGCGTCTCGGATCATATACAAGAACCGAATTAGTAAGGCTCGCTAAGGCGGCCGTCCGTTAGGGGCGGCCGCCTCTCTTCAGTCTTGACCAATGATTTCAAGCATTTCGGTGGCATTCGCCGGTCATGACCTCGTATCCGTTACGTGGGTGGCACCTCCGCTACGCCGCGTCAAGGGGCCCATGAGACCCCGCACAAACCTCCGCTCCGCTCCGGTTGGTGGAGGTCGTCATGGACTCCCTTGACCCGTCTTCGCTCCGGTGCGGCTTTGCAGGGAGCAAAGCCGACGACGACGCGCGGCGTCGCCATTCGGCTTTGCCCGCAAGGGCGAGATGTTCAGGGCAGCGTGCCCGGAAACGGAGGAAGACATGCAGGAGCTGATGACGAGGGAGATTGCGGAGGGGCTGCCGAGGCTCTATGAGCAAGACGGCGCGGAAGACCCCATCGTCTACGTTCATTACTTCTCGTGTGTGAGCGGATGGGACTGGTGGCTGCTCGAGTTTGACGGCACGGACGAGGCGTTCGGCCTCGTCGAGGGCTACGACGACGAGTTGGGTTATTTCAGTCTCAAGGAGATGGTCGAGTTGAATCGCTCGATGGGGTTCGCCGTCGTCGAGCGCGACGAACACTTCTCCCCGAAGCCGCTCAGCGCCGTCAGGAGGAGGTAGCTCCATGGAGATGGACGAGTTTGACGCCGCGGGCAGATTCGGCAAGTCCCCGGGCGGAGCCGTCGGGCTGACTGTCGTCGTCGAGTTTGAGTTGGGTGGCGAGGGCGGGGCGTTCGAGATGGGCACAGCTCTGGAGGGGTCGCCCGAACTCGGGCGACTCGTCTCGGACGCATGCGACGAGGCCGACGCCTTGGTGGGGGACGGGGGCGGATGGGCTGCCGGCCGAATCGGATTCGGAGACGTGGAGAGCATCGACTGCGAGAGCGGCCGGACCGTGCACGTTGCCGAAGAGGGGTGAAGCGTACACAGAGAGCGCGGGCATGCCATCGGCGTGCCCGCGCCAGCTTTTCCGGGGATGCCTCGCGCCATCCCCGAGCCCCTGCGCGCCAAGGGGCGGTGCCCCTTGGAACCTTGGCTAAGGTGGCTCGGGGGACATGGAGGATACCGGAGCGCGTGCGTCCGGCGGTATCAACAGAACTCAACCTGATGCTTGACCGCTACGGCCTAGAATTCGGCGGCTTCCGCTACTTCGTGGCACCGCAGGAACAAGTGTAGTATGCCGCAGAATCTGTAATCGTAACCGTTTCCTCCCATGCCGCAGAATCTGTAATCGTAACCGTTTCCTCCCATGCCGCAGAATCTGTTACGGTATTGTATACCGTATGATATGCGCCACATGCTTTATTGCCTGCCATAAGTGCATTATACCCATGAGCTTGTTCATTGCCCGTGATATCTGCTCCGCAGCCGTTGCAAATTGAGCGCTCTTCCGTATGGGTAACTGCGGGATGGTACACTTTCTCCGTATGGGTCACTGCGGGATGGTACACCTTCTCCGTATGGGTCACCGCAGGATGGTAGATATCATACTTATGAACATGCGCCGGGGTGTCATCCTTTTTCGATGAACTGCCTGAATTGGTGTTTGAGCCGGAGTTGCTGCTGTTGCCGCCACTCGGCTTGCTATCGGATTTTCCTTCGTCTTTCTTGGAGGATGAATTGCTCTTGTTTCCAGGATTATCGGAGCTGCCTGTGGTCTTCTTGCTGTCGGAAGTTTCCGGGGTCTTCGCGTCGGACTTCTCTTCCTTGGCGGTCTCCTGAGCCTTATCGGTCTCCTTCTCAACGACATCGGTATCGGCGTTCGGGTTCTTCTTGATGTTGTCCTCGAACTTCTTCACGACCTCAGCGCCCTTGTCCCCGGTCAGGGTGGAATCGCCCTTCTTCACGGCTTCCGCAACGTCCTTGGCAATGGCTGTCAGGTCATCCTTCGTCACCTTGTCCGCATCCACCTTATCGAAAGTCACGCCTGTGGCAACTGTCTTGTCGGCTTTTCCGGCGGTAACCTTCTTCGATGGCACCTTATAGATGGAGCCGTCGGCGTTCACCGGTGAGATGAATGTGACGGTATAGGTACCGGACTCACCGACCTTCACGGTCACCTGCTTGTTCGCGGCGATGGCGGTGTAGAAGTCTACTTTCCCGTCCTCATCCTCGATATGGGCGATGACGGGCGTGGAGGTTTCCGTATCCCAGCCGTCAGCCTTCACCTCAAGGGAAAGCACCATGTCCTGCTCCTCATCGTCCTTTGACTGGGACACCGCAGGGGCATTGGAATCTCCCGTCCAACTGGCATGTGAGATAGCGTAAGCCCCGCAGCCGATGAGAAGCGTCGCACAGAGGATTCCTGCACCAGCCGCGCAGACCTGTTTACGGGAGAACTCGCGCCCGAAGAGCTTGATTCGACCGCTATTTTCCATTCGTGAACACCGGGTCATACATCGTCTCTCCCAGCTTCAGAACCAGGCTGTCGTTACGTTTCTCGAGGGTATAGGCCACCGACGTCCCATCGGCCGTCAGCTCGCCCTTGTAAACGAGCGGGCGCGGTGTCGAGTCGGTATCCTTCGCCCTCTGGTCTTTGACCGTGAGGCTGTACTTTCCCGAATGGTCCGATGCGGCCCATTCGTCATCACTGGGACCTTGAGTGAACAGATAGCCCTTTTGGTTATACGACGCCTTCTTGAATGCGATCTTTCCGCTGTCGAAGTTGATCTCCTCGGGGCTCGCCATGGACTCCGGCCGGTTCGAGCGTTCCCATTCCTGCGATTCAAGCAGCTCTTTGACGCGGGCGACCGCCTTTCCGGTGTAGTCCTCGTAGTACTTCTTCGCATCGTCCTCGCTCAGGAAATAGCGCTCGCCGTACTCCTCGTCGCCAGAGGGGATATAGGCATCCGCATCGTCGGCCTTCTTGAGCGTCAGGGTACCGAGCTCGCTTGAGCTCAATACGATGTTCTCGTCTTCCTGCCTCCACGTTCCCGAGGACTCGAACGACCCTGCGTAATGCCAGCCGTCCCCGTCGTCGAAGGTGATCGTCGTCTCGGAACCCAGCTTGTTATTCGTCATCTTCCCGAGGGCGACGTTGTCGCAGACCGATATGTAATAGAGCGTCTTTCCCTTCACTCCCGTCGGTCCGCATCCGCTCAAGCCGCTCAATCCGGCAATCGACATCAGTCCGACAGCGCCCAAAAAGCCGCGCCGGGATACATTCATCGCCATGGAAGTTCTCCTTTGATTCATAGATGGTACTTACGGCGATCCCTTCAACCTGGAAAAGGGCCACGTGAGCATTGTATTGCAAATTGTCACTATATAGGTGTGACTCATATAGGTCCGACTCAAATCATTGGCACCACCAGTCGGGAGGTACCAATGACTCAGCTAGATGCAAAAATGAAAGTCGGACTTCGCATCAAGGAATTGAGAAACGCTCTTGGATACAGCCAGGAAGCCCTTGCGTACTCGATAGAGATGTCTCGAACCTATTTTGCCGAGGTCGAAACCGGGAAACGGAACATCTCGATCGAGAACATAGAGCGCATAGCAAGGGGCCTTGGTGTTTCTCTAAGGGAGTTTTTCGATTCCGACCTGTTTACGGGGTGACTCGGTGACGGATCGCTGGAAAAAATCTGTGGATGCGCGGTGCTGCTTCTCTTTATGCTATTCGAATATCGCGAGACCTGTTGACTTCTATTTCCGCCACGAATCGGCGGTGCAGGATAAGGCTCCACTACGTTTCGCCGGAGGCGAACGGCGCAACTCGGCGAGCCGAGTTCGAAAGCGCGGGTAGATGCCTGCACCTAAAACGAAAAACGCCCGCACCCGCGTGTAGTGCGCGGGTGCGGGCGCGTAGTTGATCGAGGCGTTTTCGCTGGATATGGGCGATTACGCGGCTAGAAGCCCTCGGGAACGTATCCTGCGGCCGTTTTCGACTTCGTCGGCGCTGTCGACGTGGCGTCGGGGGCGGTCGGGCCCCGCCAAACCTTCGGTGCCGTTTCGTTCCTGATCTTGCGGCGAGCGGTCGATTGCTCCATGAGTGTTCGTTCGGCATCGGGTGACGTCATTCCGAGCATGGGCCCCACGAAAGTCTCGGTAACGTCCCTGCTGGGAAAGGCCATCGGCACGCCGTCATGGATCACGAGAGCTCCCGTCTCGCGGCCGGTCCAACGCTGGAGCTCGTCGGGCGTGATGAGCGGCCTGCGCACGAGTCCCTCACTCGTGCCCGTCGAGCCGGTGTTCGTCCCCTTCGTTCGACTTGTGGACTGCGCGACCGCCGTGTAGGAGCCCATCGACTCCGAGAGTTTGCGTGCGGTGTCGAGGTTGGAGCAGGAGAGAACGACCTTGTCCTTGAGGAGGTCGAGTATCGTCTCGGCCTCTTCTCGGCTGTAGCCGGAGACGGACTGGAGCTGGAGGAGCGACTGACAGAACCAGAGAACACGGACGCCTTCCGAGCGCATCTCTCCCAGGTCCTGGACAATCCTCTCGTTGCGGCCGAGGGAGGCCGCCTCATCGAGGAGGAGGACGGTCTCGACGGGGCAGCGCCCGGCATGGCCCGCGGCGCAGGAGCGCAAAGCCGAGAGCGCTTGGGAAACGAACGTCTGGACGAGTCGCTTGTAGTTGCCCGTTGCAGAGGATGATGAGATGAAGACCACCGTGGGCTCCTCGCCGATGCCCCCGAGGCCGCACTCGTCATCGTGGAGCATCCGAGCCACGTTGCCGTCGACGTACTCGGTGAGGCAGTTGCTCAAGGTCGAGACGATGCCGGGCCCGCCCCCGTGCTCACCGTTGAGCCCGCCGAGGAAGGGGAGCGCGGGGTCTTCCGCGGGCAAAGACGCCGCCAGGGCGGCGATGCGGTCAAGCGGGCCCTGATCGCCCGACGGCGAGATTGCGGCAGCGACGGACATGACGGTCTTCTCGTCTTCCGGGATGGACGCGTCCTCGATGAGGGCGAGGGAGATACCGACGAAGAGGTTCCGAGCGCCGTCGTAGAAGAACGGCTGGCCTTTCGACGACGCGGGCACGATGCAGCGCGCGAGCTCACGCAGCTCCCGTGCACAGCCGCCGGTCCCCTCCGCCCTAAAGGCCTCCTTTGCCCTCTCGAGCGGATCGAACCGAACCGAGGATGCGGGCGCGTCGAACATCACGTCGACGATGCGGTGAGTGCCCGTCTTCTCGAACACGGGCTCAAGGAAGGCCCTGAGCTCGCCCTTGATGTCGTTGATGATGAGGGAACGCCCCTGCTCGAAGTTTGCCATGGCAGACATTATGGCGACGCGGCGGCTCTTTCCCTCGCCGCTTTCGGCGAGGATGCAGGCGTGGACCGAGTCGATGAGCCTGACGCTCCTCCCGATCTCGCCCACGACCAACGTGCCGCCCGAGGGTTTGCCGCCCTCCTGCCACGACTCGCTTCTACGCTTAAGCTCGCCGCGTGCTGAGATGAGCCTCGCGTCGCCGTGGATGGGCGCGCCGGGCGCGCGGCGTCCGCCGACCCAGGTCCCGTCGTGGAGCCAGCGGGACCAGTCGAGATGGCTCCAGATGCCGGCAGCCATTGAGACAGCGAGGGTTGCCGCGCATCCCACGAGGAAAGCATCGTCCTGGATTAGCTCAGGTAGGACTTCGAGCGGGTTTTGGAACATGGCATCGGGGAGTTCGGGCGCCGCGGCCGCCCCGAAGCTTCTGAGCGTCGCGGCGATGCCGGTGAACCATGCTTCTAGCCAGCGCCATACTGCCGGCAGCAGGACGAGCACGATCGCGGTCCCAGCGACCGCGCCGGCGGCGACACAGCGCTTGAGGTGCGCGCCTTCGTCGACGTTGAAACTCTTCTGCTTGCTCATAGAATCATTCCCTTCACTATTGTTTTCGCTGGGTCGAGCACGATGCCCGTCGCATCGCCCCTGATCGCGGCCGATACGGCGGCTGCGAGCGCCCTCGCGAGCGCGCGCTCGGCCTTCTGGCCGACTTCGTCTGACAGGTCCTTTTTGCCTTTGGGACCCTCTGTTGCGGACGCGAGCGTTTTGGCAAGGGCACTGCCCACAGCAACGGGGGCTTTTGCCATGGAAAGCGCGTAGGACGGGCACGACCGGAGGCATCTCTCCGGGATGGGCCTGCGCTCGCGGACGGCTTCTCGCGCCCTCTCCAGGTCTTTTCCGGTGACGCAGGCGCGGACTTCGCCGACGAGCGGCCTCATGCGCTTGCGCTCCGTTGCGGGCCCGTCGTCCGGCTTTGCGGACCTTATCGGTTCCCTTTCGGGGTCCGTTGCCCGGTCGGGTGCGATGACCCTCAGTAGGGCGTTGCCCTGGCGCGTGCGTAGCTCGTGCATGGCGTCGTTCACGTAGCGGTCCCGCGCAACGCCTTCGAGCCCCTTGAGGTCGGCGCAGCGCTCCACGGACTTGCGGTAAGCTGCGCCCGCCTCCTTGATTTCAGGGTGCCTCGACCCCGCTTCCGCGTTTGCGGCATCGACGGCCTTGGCGACATCTGGGTGCCAGCGGCGGAGGTGCGCGTAGGAGATGCGGCCGTCCGCAGGCAGAGCGACGCCAATCTCATCGGCGGGGACATGGCGGACGGCGTCGACCGCCCGCGACCTCGCTAGGTCGCGGGCCACGTGTTCGGCCGCGAGTGCCGGGGCCAGGGCCGCGTCGGTGAGCGCGTTTCTTGCCCGGTCGAGCCTGTTGCGGGCCATGAGCGAATCGAACGAGCCATCGGACGACCACGCAATAACGTGCACGTGCTTGGAGCTCGGGTGGTTCTCGTGCTCGGCGGCTACCCAGCGGACGCTTGACTCGGGGATGCCCATTGCCTCGGCAAGCGCCGGCGAGAGGTTTCGTCGGCAGAAGCGCTGCCAGTCCTCCTTGCACGCGAGGTCGAGCTCGCGCGCCTCGTCCCTGCGGACGCTGAGAACGACGGTGGCAATCGCGCCGTCGGCCTTTTCGAGCTCCCTGCGGGCCGTGCGGAGCTGGACGGCCCCGTTCTGGTCGAAGAGCGCGGTCGATCCGGGCCTCTCGGCGCAGTAGCCGACGAGCCCCATCCTCTCTGCGAGCTCGGAGCGCCTGAGGTCGTCGACGGTGGCTGACTTGTCGGCCCCCTCGCGCGTGGCGACGTATTCGATGTTGTTGGTGATGACTGCGGAACGCCCGCGCGAACCGGGGAGGTGCACGCGGGCGTTCACGACGAGGCTGCTACGACTTGCCATTGGCTAGGCGCTCCCTCGCCTCCGAGAGCGTCATGCCGCGCTGCATGAGGCCGGCCTGCTTGTCGTAGGCGGCGTAGATGTCCGAGGCGCTCACGCTATTCAGACCCTCGAACGTGCCCTTCTCGATTTCGACGGCGGCGATTGCCGCGACGATCGAGGCGCGCGTGGCGCGGTGCACGACGCGCGCGATGCGGTCCTCCTGCTCGGCGTTGCGCTCGCCGAGCGTGCGGTCGAGCTGCTCCAGCAGCGGCTGCATGACGCCGCGCAGATAGGTTCCGAGCTCGGTGGAGTAGAGCGTCAGGCCGTCGGAGGCGAGTCCGGCAGTGATGAGCTCGCGGGCGGCTGCGCTGTCGCTAAGATCCTTGGAAACCCCGTAGGCGTGGAGGCGGCGATACGCCTTGTCAGGGAGTCGGAGGCTCATGACCTTCGACCCGTCTTTTCCGATGGCCATCTTAGAGTCCCTCGTTCGGGAGGGGCGCGCCGACAGCGCGGAGGGCGGCGATGTTCTCGGGCGTGCGCTCGTAGGTCTTGGGCCAGAAGGTGACGGGCATCATGGCAAGGTCATCGCGGGGGATGCCGTAGGCGAAGAGGTAGGCCTCGATGGCGTCGCCGTATTCTGCATCGTTGACGCGATAGGCATCGGTGAAGAAGATGCCGGTCGGGTCGTCGTTGCAGCCCTTGACGAAGTAGACGCCGTTCCCGCCTTCCTTGAACGGGTTCAGGACCTTGTACTCCGGCTTCGCGTAGTAGGCGATCCCCGCGCGGACGATGCGCGTAAAGCCCGGGCGCTCGTTGGCTCGCGCCGCTCGTGCGAAGCCCAGGTCGGGATCTGACTCCAGCAGATGGGTGAGCACGGAGCCGACGGCGTCGTCCTTGTGCTCGGGGATCGTCCCGAGGAGATCGGCGAGACGCGATTTGGTTTTCTTGACAAGTACCATCATGGTTTTCCTCTCTGCCGGTGCCGTATGGGTACCGGCGATTCATTTGAGCTTCTTCGTTGGTGACGCTTCTAGCTGCGGCGAAACGTTGCAGTGCCGAAGGTGCCAAAGAACAGGAAAGAGTTTCTTGACCAATGGCACCTTTGGCACCATCGAGAGACTTTGCAGGTGAGGGGCGGCAAGCGAGGTGCCGCAACGGAATGCTGCGGCACCCTCGTCGGCCCTAATCCGTCTCCCGGTACACCCAGCAGCGCTGCTTGCCGTACGGGGGACAGAGGCGCTTGTTGCCCGGGACCCATCCCGGGCACTGCGATGACAGGATGCGGCTGACCATCTTGCAGTTGGCCTTGGTCTTCTCGAGATGGAGGGCCTTGTCGAGAATCTCGAACGTGCATATGGGACGGTCGGTGTTGGCGGGGAGGTATGCGAGGACCTTCTGCACGCAGGGGTCCTCCTCGACGAAGCGGCTGCGTTGCGCGGTCGCCTCGATCTCCATCTCGGGCGTGAGGACGGTCGAGAAACGGGGGTCGCCCGTCTTCATCCACGTGCGGGCCTCTGCCCATGCCTGCCGGATGGCGGTAGGAAAGCCCTCGTCGAAGACGGACTTCTCCGTGCGCTCGATGCCGCAGAGCACCGGGAGGAAGCGCCTCGCGCCGCTCGTCCGCTCGCGGATGAAGTCGGCCTCGTTCGTGGTGCCGATGAAGACCACGCGCCGGGGGAAAGCCTCCGTCCGTCGACAGTAGGCTCCCCGGAACTCATCTACCTGACGTGTGATCCCGGCCTTCACGCTCTCGACGGAGCGCTCGGACATGCCGTTGAGCTCGGGGATCTCAATGATCCACTTGCCCCGGTTTTGCTCGCCCGTGAGCCTGACGTCGCCGAGGTTGATCACTGAGTCGCTGAAGTACTCGTCGCGCATGGCGAGGCCCCTCGCGAAGGAGGACTTGCCGATACCCCCGGCACCGCACAGGATAGGCATGTAATCGGCCTTGCAGCCCGGGCTGTAGGCGCGGGCGATGCCCTCGCAGAACAAGATGCGCTCGACCTCCGAGACGTATGCGCTCCTCTCCGCACCGAGGTAGGCATTGAGAAGCGTGCCGACGCGCGGGGTACCGTCCCAGGCGAGGGCGTCGAGCATGGTAACGAGCGGGTCATAGGCGTTGTCCTCACCGACGATGGTCAATGCGAGCAGCATGTACTTCTCCTTCTGGAGCGAGATAGTTTGCTGGAGGAGGGCGAAGAGCCGGGCGTCGTCGCTGTCGCGCCACCGGCGTTCCCGCGAACCTGCATCCCAGGGCAGGGACCCGGTCTTGAAGAGCTCGTTCGCGAGTCGGTTGTAGCCGACGTTCAGGGGAAGAGACTTGAGCTCCTCGACGATCTCGTTGACGGTCGGCGGGGAACGACGCTCCGGGGGCTGCGGCTCGGGGGCATCGTCGTGCTTCTGCGTGCCCATTAGATCACCTCACGAGACTGGTGGTGGCGAGGGCCATTTGCGGGGTGGTTCTTGGCGTAGACAAGCGCTTCGAGCCGGTCGAGGCGAAGCTCCGCTTCGAGTAGACGCTCGACCAGCTCTTCCTCCGACAGGTGATGGTCGAGGCCATGGTCGCGTAAGACGGCGTGGCGTCGGGCGGAATTCATCGTGCTAAGATTCATCGGCAGGGTCCTCCTTATATGTGGACTCAAGGTTTTGGGCGACGGCCGAGCTTTGGTCGGGGAGGCCGTCGTCCATCCCAAGGTTTGCGATAAGCGCGTCTTCGAGCTCCACGGGGGAGCGTTCGGGTGCGAACGAGCCGGCGAAGGCAGCGAGCGTCTCAAGCGACTCGACGAGTCCGTTATCCATGTCTCCTGCGCGCCGGATGCGTCGGAGCTCCGCTACGACAGGCCCCACGCGCTCCTTGACCGCCTTGCGCATGCGGGTGGTCGCGATCACGGTAAAGGCGCCTTCAAGCAGGCATTTCGTGATGTAGTCCTGCTTCGACAGGCCGCTCAGAGCAACGTGGAGGTCGAGCTGGACTGCCTCTTCAGGTGACATGCGGAAGGCGATTGTCTTGCAACGGCGACGACCCTTTGCGTCCAAAATCGGCCTAGACATCCGACATCACCTCGTCCAACGCTTCCACCAGATCGTGTTGCGTTGAGGGGAAGAGATGCGAGTACATCTCCGTGACCTCGGCAGTCTCGTGACCCATGCGGTCGGCGATTGCCGTGGGCGAGTAACCGCTGTTGATGAGGGCGCTGACATGCGAGTGGCGGATATCGTGGATGCGGATGCGCTTCACACCCGAGAGCTCACAGCCCCTCTTCATCTCATGCGACAACGCGTGCTTGGTGATGGGGAAGAGCCGGTCGCTAGGAGCGATCTCGGGATGCGTTGCAAGATAGTCGTGCAGCTCCTCGCGAAGAAGGCTCGGCATGACGATGTCGCGCTTCGAGGCTCGCGTCTTGGGCGGGCCGATAACGTCCTCACCCTTGATGCGGGCGTAAGAACGGCGGATGCGGATGACGTTAAGCTCGAAGTCGATGTCCTCCGGACGAAGGGCAAGGAGCTCGCCCTCGCGGCAGCCTGAGAGATAGAGTGTGAGGAAAGCGAGATAGACAAGGGGCTTGTCCTCGATGGCCTGGGAGAAGAGCTTGAACTCGGCAGGGGTCCAGTAAAGCATCTCCTTTTCGGGGCGCTTGGAGCCGACCTTTCCCGCCGCCAAAATGGGGTTCTGGGGCAAGCGGTAGAAGCGAACCGCGTGGTTAAAGATGGCTGAGAACTGGTTGCAGATGGTATGGAGATAGCTCTGTGACAGGTTCTGCTCCAAAAGCCAATTCTCCCAGCGCACTACGTCTGCGGCCGTAACGTCGCAAAGGCGCATCTTGCCGAAGAACGGGAGGATGTACTTGTCGATGATGGCGTCCTTGGTGAGCTTGGTTCCAACGCGCAGGCGAGGGTAGACGTCGCGGGTATACATGGTCTTGACGAAGGCTTCGACGGTGATTTCGATGCGCTGGTTGCAGGAGGCGAGGAAGTCGCGCTCCCAAGCCACAGCTTCCTTCTTGGAAGCGAACCCGCGCTTCGTCTTCTTGTGACGCTCGCCCATGGAGTTGCGGTACCAGGCCTCAACTGTCCAAGTCCCGCGCTTTTTGTCGCGACTAACCGACATGGGTCATCGCCGCCTTCTGCTTGGAAGGGGCGGAGAGGAGACGAGCCTCGAAGTACGAGCGCTGAACCTTCCCAGGGATGGTCATGATGCCTTGAGCTGCAAGTTCTGCATTTAAGGTCTTGATGAGCTTGAAGGCAAAGGATTTGCTCATGCCTGTGGCTCCTGCAACCTCCTCAGCGTTCATGAATTGGTTGGACATCGTGAATGCTCCTTTCGGTCGGTTTATACCTCACGAATATGTGAGGTGCTTCGAAAAATAGAATAGCTCACAAAAACGTGAGGTCAAGCGAAAAACTGAATTATCATCACGAAAATGTGATGTATGTCGATTAACCTAGTGGACGATAGGAAGCTAACCACGGAAGAAGCGATGATGCGCGATTCGGACAAACTACGCATGGGCATGAAAATACGTACGCTACGCGCGCGGCGAGGAATGACGCAGAAAGAGTTGGCTGATGCTGCGGGTCTGGGGGAATCGGCACTGAGGAGTTATGAGCTTGGTGCGCGATACCCAAAGGAAAAGCATCTTGAGTCGCTCGCAAAAGCGCTTAAGGTCCGTCCAGAAGCTTTCGAGGTCTACGGTATCGAGAACGAGCTTCAGTTTATTCATATGCTGTTTAACTTCGAGCAGACATTCAAACTTGAGCCGGATAGAGAGGGCTCGCCTAGTCTGCGCTCGTATGGGTATGGAATGGTGCCGAAAGCGCTTATGGATTGGGGAAAGAAGTTCGCGCAGCTTGAAGAGGGGGAAATCTCAAGGGAGGAGTATGAAGACTGGAAGGACACATATAACCCGACAATTCTGACAAGTTGGTTGGGCGAAGAGATTCCTGATCCCTATACGGGAAAGGCCCTTGCAGGTGAAGAGCGGGAAGGTGCCGTGCATGCTGTGGAGATGATGCCGGAGACGCTTCAGGACGAGCTGATGCGTGCTCATCGAGCGGGGAAGATATAGTTTGCGCTTCGTTCCGTTCTCGTGAGGACCAAATGAGTATCAAATGGCGGCGGAGAAACACCTGATGGAGCGGGCTGGGGTAAAACGGTCGCCTCGTTTAGCTGCGGTGCTCGTTATCGAGTGGGAGTAGAACAGACGTTCGATTCTATGCTATAGTGTTTGCCAATGGGCGCGGCATCTTCCGAATCCGCGCCCATTGCTATACGGGCCTTACGATGACGAGCTGACGATCATAGGCGCCATGCGTGCATTTGCGGCGGAACGGGGATATGCGCCCGACTTCTCCGAATTCCGCCTCTGTCACGAGATTTACCTCTCCGACCCGCGCAAGTACGCGCCGGAGAAGCTCAAGACCGTGATTCGCCATCCCATCAAGCCGATTTAGCGAAACGAGCGCCGCCGTGCGGTCCGGCTTTTGGGGTTTATCAATTGGTAGTCCGCGTCGATCGAGCAAGCTGCCCTGCCTCCCGGCAGGTGCGTAATCCCCTTGGTCGATCCGTCTCGAGGTGCGCTCTTTGCTCATCTTGTGGCGTGGGGTTACGATACTCCTAAAAGTGTAACCAGATTCGAGTTTTAGGAGCAGCTTTTGAAGGGTAGCAGACTCAGGAACCGCGATAGATACCTCGAGGAGGCGATGTTCTTCCGTGACACCGACCTCATCAAGGTGATCACGGGCGTGCGCAG
The DNA here is from genome assembly GCA_008668235.1 of Collinsella aerofaciens. GTDB lineage: Bacteria > Actinomycetota > Coriobacteriia > Coriobacteriales > Coriobacteriaceae > Collinsella > Collinsella aerofaciens_K. Next base: position 119,205 of record RQCP01000043.1, read on the forward strand.
GTGCGGCAAGTCGAGCCTTCTCGATCTAATTAGGATGACCATCGAGTCTGAAGGAGTCGCTGGCCGCGGCTTTGTGAGCGTCAACCTGGAAAGCAAGGGTACGGGCATCAAGACGGAGGACCAGCTTTATGATTACGTTCGCGGGCGCCTGTCGGACAAGGGTCGCACCTACGTTTTCATAGACGAGCCCCAGAGAATCGATGGCTGGCAGGATGCGGTCAACGCAATGAGGGTCGACTTCGATTGCGACATCTACCTCACGGGCTCGAATGCGTATCTTCTCTCGAGCGAGCTGGCCACCTATCTCTCCGGGCGCTACGTAGAGGTAAAGATGCTGCCTCTGTCCTTCTCCGAGTTCGCCGACTTCTGCGGAATCGAGTTCGTATCGGGAACTTCGGTGGCTCTCACTCCCGAGGGGGATCCCGTTCTCTTCGACGACATGCTTACTCGTTACCTTGAGTACGGGGGCATGCCAGCCATCGCATCCCTCTCGACGACCCAGGCGCAGCACTCGGCGTACATGTCCGGCGTCTACGAAGCCATCGCCGTGCGTGATATTGTCAACCGTGAGCGCGGGAAGGGCAAAAGTGCGGTGACTGACCCTTCCCTGCTGCGCCATGTGGCCGAATTCCTGGCGGACAACATCGGCAACGAGTGCTCGTCGAGTCGAATCGCCGGCGCGTTAACTTCTGCGGGGCCGAAGACCACGAACAAGACCGTTTCCTCGTATGTGGGTGCGCTTGAGGAGGCCTTCCTGTTCTATCGTGCCACGCGTTACGATTTGCACGGCAAGGCGCTCCTCAAGACGAACCCAAAGGAGTACATCGTCGACACCGGCTTCCGGACCTGGATGGCCGGCTATAGGGTCACGGATACTGGCCGCCTGTTCGAGAACGCCGTGTATCTCCAGCTGCTCTACGAAGGATGGAGCGTGCATGTGGGCAAGCTCTATGGCAAGGAAGTCGACTTCGTCGCGACGAAGGACGGGCGCGTGCTCTACGTGCAGGCGACTGACGAGATGTTCGCAAGCGAGACCAGGGAGCGAGAGATCGCCCCTCTGAAGTCGATACGAGACAACCACGAGAAGATCGTGGTCGTGAGGCAGGGTTCCTACGACACGGATATCGACGGCATCCGCATCGTGAGCGCGAGGGACTTTTTCCTCTAGGGCCATGCGATTCATCGCGAGGCAGTTAGGTCAAGTGAGAAACATGCCTGACATCGGTTTGCTGACGATCTAAAACAGTAAGGAGAAGCTTGGACAATCGCAAAATCGAGCAGAACGCGGTCAATGCTGTCAAGCAGGCTTTCGGCGATGTCGCTTGCGTCTATGCGTATATAGATGAGAACGACAAGACCGAATGCACCGACGGGCACCTGCAAGTCTACTCGTCTTCTTCCTTCACGATTGAGACCGTTGAAGGCCAGTTGCCGCTTCAGGTCAAGGGGACCACTTCGAAAAGAAAATCGGACCGACCTAAGCGGCAAGTTCGAGTTTCAGACCTCAAGCACTATCTCAACATTGCTGGAGGCTGCATCTATTTTTACGTCTACTGTGGGAGCGAGGCTCGTTCAGCGGAGGTTTTCTACAGACTTTTGCTTCCCTATGACCTAAAGAAGATTCTGGCAGATATTCCGGAGCAACAAGAGCGCATCTCTTTGCGTTTCGACCGGCTTCCATCAGACGCGGCGGAATTGACGCGGCTTGTCAGAAGGGCGGTCAAGGACAGAACAAAGCAGCGAGCAGTCGCTGGCATCGCCCCCAAGACAATCGAGGAATTTAAGGACGCCGGCCTTTGCTTTGATGAGTGCGAGTTTGGAATCGAGCTGCTCGAGGGCGAGTCGCCCGCAAGCTTGGCTCCATACAGGAACGGGCTGTATATCTACGGGAAGAGCCCCTGGGGAGAGCTGTATCCCTTGAATAAGCTTGAAAACATAGTTGGCGTCGCGATTGGGTCTCGGCATGACGTCAGCTCTGGTGATGTTTCCCTAAATGCGGTGGTCATGGCCGGAGAAAATGAGAATGGCGAGCACGTTTTCTTCAGGGGTTTCGACATATGCCTCTCCACCAACACAATCACCCTCAGCGAGACCGGAACTCTTGTCGAGCGCATGGAAGAGTTGGCCCTCATGCGCGCATTGATGCAAACCGGTACGCTTTCCATAGACGGAAGCGGCTTTGCTCGCGGGTGCAAGTTGAGCGGAGGCGACCTCGACGCCCTTGAGAGTCGATTGCAGTCGCTGGAGATTATCAAGCGGGTTGTCGACGCTCTTCATTACAAGCCAGAGCTCGACATCAGTGCGTTGACCACTCAGGATTTAAGAAACATCGAGACAATTTACAAGGGATTGGTTGAGAACGCACCCCTCCACTACAAGGATCGGCAAAACGGATTCGGATATATCAATCTGGGGAACCATCCGATTAAGCTCGTGTTTTACCAAGTATCTGAAGATATGTACCGAATGGTCGATGGGCTTCGACTGGATGACCTGACGGTCTCGGTGTTCTTCCGGGGCGAGGGGGATGCCCCCGTAGTCGTCGCGCCTCTGTTCGTCCAAACGATGCAGGACTATATGAGGCTTGCCAATATCGATGCCGAGGTGTTTGCCGCTACGCTGAAGCAGTATCCAGTCACCGAAGTTAGCTCTGCCTACGTCAACGACAAGATGCTTGAAATGCTATCAGCCTACGATCAAGATGCGTGCTGTAAGGAAGAGTTGCTGAAATGCTGCGAGATGACCGTAGACGCCCTGGAAGCTTTTGCGGATCGAGAGGCAACCCTGATAAATCGATATCAAATTGCCGCTCGAAAGCGAGATCTTACTAGCGAGGAGAAATCTGAGTTAATGGCAATCCAGCTGAATTCAGATAGTGCGCTGTCGAAAGCATGCGCAGCAGCCTTGCGCGGAGACTCGGACATGGCCTCTGCGCTCAGAGCGTCACTTGACGAAGAGGTACGAACGACGCTCGGCTCATGGCCGATCGGCCGTTTCTTCGCATAAGACCGCATAGACTTTTTGAGGCATCGAAATGAAGCTACTCGTCGAATCGATTAGAAATGCGGTTGAGAAAGACTGCCTTATTCCAGCCCTTATGTCTTCCCTTACCATTCCCGACGTCATGGGGCAGCTTCTTTATCCCAATCTCGTCCTTCATAACGGGAAGAGAGCGGCGGGGCGGCAGTATGTGAAGTGGTTTGATGACTGGGCGGCAAACGACTTCCTGTTTTCGGGAGACCCCTCGAACGAAGGTGAAACGATTCCAGGTCAAATCTTTAATGGGAAGATGTGCTGGAAGCTCCGGTGCTCCCTGTTGCATTCAGGCGACTACGATGTGTCGGTTGATGCTCCCGAGAAAGACGAGAGCTTCGACTACGACTACAAGTTCGAGCTTGTCCTCCACGGGTGCAACGCCCTCTGCTCTTCCTGGCCGTCGCCCAAGAGCGGGATGCGTGCGACTAAGAGCGTGACGTTCCGCGTTGATGCGGCGTCGCTCGCGAGCTCGCTGTGCAACGCCGCGGAGGCCTGTCTTAAAGAAACGGGCGAAACGGTCAGTTACCCCAATCTGGAGTTATTCGACGTGGCTGCATGGGCGGATAGATTCAATACTCGCTGAGTCATCTCGTCAAACTCCTTGTGTGCTAAACGTTGGTGTTGGCGCCCCGGAAAAGGGGCGTGGCCAGCGCCTAGAATCTTCAGCTACCACGCTGAGACGATAGGAGATGACCACATGGACACTATGGCGCACGAGGCGCCCGCGACGCCGTTGCTTGCGTTTCGCTATCGCTGCTCGAAGCGTGTCGCTTGGGGCCCTGGCCGGAGGAGAGACGACCACTCCCTGCGAGACTGCGGAACCACCTATATCCGCTTGCTGCGGGCTTGCTTGAACCAGTTCCTCTTGAAAGAATCTATACCTCCGAAGAACTTGTTGTACGTCTCACCGTTCTCCTTGGCCTCGTACTTGACCAAGGCAAGTTCGATGGTGCAGAGGTAATCCGCCACTTGCTCGAGGCGGTAATCGGTCATCGAGGTCTTGCGGCGTCGGACGATCCCTTTTGAGAGGACCTTGCCCACCGAGTCGTCTCGCCCGCGGAACAGAAGGAGCGCATCCTCGCGACCTTCGGCGACCTGTGCTGCGAGATGGAGGGCTGCACCATCGCGCAGGCCGCCTATCTCAACGGCGTGCCCCTCGTCGTCGTGCGCGCCATCAGCGACAAGCCCTGCGCCGAGGGCCAGGTCGTCGACTACAACACCTTCGAGAAGAAGGCCGCCTGCGACTGCGCCCGCATCGCCGTGCGCATGGTTAAGCTTTAGGCCCTGCGCGCCGGGGCCCTTCTTTATGTTGGGACCCCGGCACGCAGGGCCCTTTCCAAAGCGAAGTGTCGAGCCGAAGTGTTGAGCGTCGGCCCTGAATGTTCAATGGCCGTTGTTTTCTGCCCCTCAAGTGGTGGACTTTTCCTCGGGGCTGTTGATTCCCCCACGCGCCCCTTTCCGTTCTCTGTGTTCCCCTTATACTCCTTGTACGAGGAGGTAAGAAGTCATGGACAAGACCGCACAGGACAGCTTGGCAAAGAAGCCCGTCGACATGAGGGACAGGATTCTCGAGCATCTCGAGGCCCTCACCTCTGCCGTCTCGCTCGACGACCTTGCCCGTCTGTCCACCTCCGACATCGCCGAGACGCTCATCATCTCCAGGAGCCTGGCGAGCCAGTACCTCAACGACCTTGTTCGCGCCGGCCTTGTGGTTAAGGTGGCGGGCAGGCCTGTCCGTTATTTTCATCGCCGCGCGTTCCAGAAGCGTTTTCAGGTAAAGCTCTCTGCAAGCGAGTACGCCTCGCTCGCCGACCTCATCCAGGCGACGGGAATCGCCGATCACCGCGACTTCGCGCGTGCCGTGGGCTTTGACCTGAGCCTCAGCTCCGTTGTCGAGCAGTGCAAGGCTGCGGTTCAGTACCCTCCGTTTGGCCTACCCATCCTCTTGAGCGGCGGCGTGGGTGTCGGTAAGTCTTTCCTTTCTCGCCTTGTGTACGAGTACGGCAAGAACCAGGGCTTGCTGTCCCGCGACTCCTCCTATGTGCGCATCGACTGCGCCGGGGTCCCGGATGCCGCCTCGTTCAACGGGCTTCTTGACGAGTCGATCGCGAAATCGCGCGGGGGTGTGGTTTTTGTCAACGGCATCGAGGCACTCTCTCCCTCTGCGATGGAGCACTGCCTTGCGACGGCCCTCGGGCTCGATGCCTCCCAGGATGCGCCGCGCGCTCGCCTCGTTCTTTCGACGACGCTTTCCGCCGATGACCTGAAGGTTTCCTCGGCCTACAGCAAAATGCCCATCTGTGCCCGCGTCCCCTCACTCAAGGAGCGGACCCCCGAGGAGCGCGAGGATCTCATCTTGAGCTTCCTGCGCAGCGAGGGGTGCCGAATCGGTTCTGATGTGAAGATCAGCCGCGGCGCATACCGTTGCCTCGTGAACGCGGACTTTTCCGATAACATCGCCGGCTTGCGCGCCTGCGTGACGAACTGCTGCGCCAAAGCGTTCCTCAATCGCGAGGGCGACTACGTCGTCGTTCGCCCGTATCTTCTTCCCAGCGGGCTCCTCTCCTCCGCGCAGATCGATCAACAGCCCGACGATGGCGTTCTGATCGACGCGTCCCTGGATGCCGCCGAGAGCACAGGGCCGGTCGAGCAGGCGCTCGATGCCCTGTGCTCCCTCGATGAGCGATTCTGCGCCGGGGAGCTCTCTGTCTCCGAGCTCGTCTCGCAAGCTGTCTCCGCTGTGCGCGGCGTTGAGGATCACTTGATCTTCGACCACGGCGTCGCCTCCTCGAGGTCGCGCGCCTTCGAGCGCGTCGTGGGCGCGGTCCTTGCCGACGCAGGCTCTTCTTATGGCATCGAGCTTTCGAGGAAGGTCGCTTTTCTACTGGCCCAGGAGATTTGCCTGCAGTTGTGGCCGGGTATCGGCCTGGCTAAGCGAAAGTCTGCCTGTGCGGAGCAAATCTCCCATCTCCTCGGTGCCGTGACCTCCGAATTGCCGTTTGCCTCGAGTGTCTCCGATCAGGTCGCCGCAGACGTGGAAGGGGCGCTGGGAATCTCGCTCGATCACTTCACGAAGACGCTTCTGACGCTGTGCGTCGCATCGGAGTCTCGCGATGCGAAGGCCCTTCGGACGCTCTGCGTCATCTTGTCCCACGGCTACTCAACGGCGACGAGCATCGCCGACGCGGCGAACCGTATGCTCGGCATGCATGTGTACGAGGCTGTCGACATGCCCTACGACCAGCAGCTGAAGGACATCGTCGGTCCGCTCCAGCACCTCGTCGACCGCCATTCCTACTGCACCGGGGTCGTGTTCCTCGTCGACATGGGCTCCTTGGAGGAGGCCTATAAAGCCCTCGAGAACGTTACCGACTCCACTATCGGCGTGGTGAACAACGTCTCTACCGGTCTTGCGCTCGAGATCGGGGTCGGGCTGCTCGGCGGCAAGTCCATCGCCGAGGTTCTTGGCGATGCGACCGCCGCGTGCGTGACGCACTGCAAGGTGATCGAGCGCGTCAACCGTGAGGACGCCATCGTCTTCTGCTCCGAGTCCGGGGTCGACGCCGCGGAGAGGATACGCCAGCTCGTCTCGCAGAGCCTCCCGCGCACCATAGGCGCGCGCCTGCTCACGAGGCCCTTCAAGCAGCTCGTCGCGAACGGGTCGAACGACGCCGTTTTCTCCGAGCACCGCGTCTGCGCCGTCATCGGCACGGGAGACCCCGGGGTCGCCTCCATCCCCTTCGTCGCCCTCGAGGACATCATGTCGACGGCGTCCGCCTCTAAGGTCGATGCCGTGTTCGGCAGGTGGCTTGACGCTTCCGAGCTCTCTTCTTTCCACGAGAAGCTGCTCTCGAACATGACGCTGCAGAACGTCATCCGCTCCATCACCATCCTCGACCCGGAGCGGCTATTCCACGAGATCGAGAGCGCCGTGCACGAGCTTCAGCGCAGGACAGGCGAGAAGATCGGCAGCAACGCCATCATTGGGCTCTACGTCCACCTCTGCTGTCTCGTCGAGCGCCTTGTTACCAGAAACCCCATTGAGACCTACGTTGGCCAGGACCGCTTCGAGGAGGAGCGTGCCGATTTCATCGAGTCCTTCAGGCAGAGCTTCTCGAGTATCTCGACGCGCTATCGCGTAGAGGTTCCCGTAAGCGAGATCGCATATGTCTTCGACTACATAAGCGTGAGCGCAGCCCCGGCGCGAGAAGAGCGCCTCGGCTCCTCGGACCTCCTGCTCGACGAGTGACCTTCCCCGCGCCGCCGCAAGCTGACCGCGCGTCCTCAATAATCCGATAACCCCTTGCCCGGCGCGAATCCGGATAGCGCCGAGGCAGTACCGAACGTAAAACTTCATTTGATAGGAGCAAACATGAGTGTTGTTATGGCACGAATCGACAATCGCCTGCTTCACGGCATCATCGTGACGCAGTGGGCCCCGGTGTCGGGCGCGACCCGAGTCATGGTCATCGACGACAAGGTCGCCGGCGACGAGGTCCTGAAGTCCACTATGAGGATGGCGCGCCCCGCGGGCATGGCCGTCTCGATCATCTCCGAGCAGACCGCGCTCAAGAACTTCGCGGCGGGCAAGTACGACCGCGAGAAGGTCTTTGTCATCGCCAAGGAGCCCGAGACGATCCTTCACCTGGTCGAGTCGGGCATCGAGCTCCCGTCGCTGATCGTCGGCGGCTCGCTCGTCAAGGAGGGCGGCGTCCAGCTCACCCAGCGCGCCTATGCCTCCGCCGAGAACGTCCAGAGCTACAAGGCGCTCATCGCCCGCGGCGTCAAGGTGACGGCACAGTTCGTGCCCGCCGACAAGCCCGTCTCCGTCGCCGACCTCATCTAAGGAGGGATCATGGTCAACTTCACTATCCTGCAGGTCGTCCTTTTGACCCTGCTGGCCTTCATCAAGCACGTGGACTACTACGGCATCCCGATGATCTTCGTCAACTATGCCGTCTTCTGGGGCCTTATCACCGGCGTCGTCATGGGCGACTGGCAGACCGGCCTCGTCATCGGCGGCACCATCCAGCTCATGCAGCTCGGCGTCGCGGGCTTCGGCGGCTCGTCGATTCCCGACTACGGCACGATGGCCATCATCGCCACCGCCTACGGCGTGACCCTGGGCGCGGACACGGGCCTCGCCATCGGCCTGCCGGTCGGCATGCTCGGCATCCAGCTCGACGTCATCGTCAAGATCCTCAACGGCTTCGTCGTCGAGAAGTCCCAGAAGTTCTGCAACGAGGGTAAGTTCAATCAGATGAACGCCATCCTGTGGGTCTGCCCCGCGCTCTTCGGCCTGTGCGCCGCCCTGCCCGTCTTTGTCTCCGTGACGCTCGGCCAGCCCGCCGTCAACTGGCTCCTCGAGGTCATGCCCCAGTGGTTCCTCTCCGGCCTCACCCTCGCCGGCAAGATGCTCCCGGCCATCGGTATCGCCATGCTGCTCCGCTACATGCCCACCGGCAAGTACTTCCAGTACCTGCTCGTCGGCTTCTTCCTCTCGGCCTTCCTGAACGTGCCCATCATCGGCGCCGCCATCGTCGGCGTTGCCCTCGCGATCGCGTTCTACCAGCGTGCCGAGAGGGACACCGAGCTCGCCGCCCACGCTTCCGCAGACGCCTTCATCGGAGAGGATGAGTAACCATGGAAAACGAGAACATCACCGCCGTCGCCGAGGGCAAGCCCTCCGGCTACAAGGTCACCAAGAAGGACCTGCGCAACGCGAACTGGCGCTGGCTCATGAGCGTGTGCACCTTCAACTACCAGACCCAGCAGGGCGCCTCAGTCGCCTACGCCCTCTCGCCGGTCCTGAGGAAGATCTACACGAACGACGAGGACTATAAGCAAGCGCTCAACAACCACTTCCGCTACTACAATACCCAGCCTTGGCTCGCCGCCATCATCCTTGGCGCCTGCGTGGCCATGGAGGAACGCGACGGCCTAGCGGCGGCGGACGCCGTCCAAGACCTGAAGATCGGCACCATGGGACCGCTCGCCGGCGTCGGCGACTCCCTGCTCATGACCATGATCCCGACCATCATGGGCTCCATCGCCGCCTACATGGCCATCGAGGGCAACCCCGTGGGAGCCGGCATCTGGTTCGCGCTCATCTTGGCCATCTTCTGGGTCCGCATGCACGCCCTCGAGTTCGGCTACAAGCAGGGCGTGAAGCTCGTCACCGACTTCAGCGAGAAGCTTCCCAACCTCACTGCCGCCGCCTCCGTGCTCGGCCTCACCGTGGTCGGCTGCCTCATCGCCTCGGTCATCGGCGTCACCTGCCCGATTAGCTTCAGCTTCGGCGACGTCTCGATGGAGATTCAGCCGCTGCTCGACAAGATCCTGCCTGCCATGATCCCCGCCGCCATCACGGGAAGCGCGTACTACCTTCTTACCAAGAAGAATGCGAGCATGACGGCCCTCATCCTCGTGGTGATCGTCCTCGCGATGGTCGCCTCCGCCGCCGGCATCCTTGCCTAGCTTCGACCCAAGAGATTGGTGAATCAATGAGAAAGATAGTTGTGGCGAGCCATTCCCTTCTCGCCCAGGGCTTCAAGGACACCCTCGAGTTCCTTACGGGTAAGAGCGACGCCGTCAACGCCGTGTGCGCCTACGTGAACGACAACGGCGAGGGGCTCGACGCGGCGGTCGAGGCGGCTCTTTCGGGCACTGACGAGGTCGTCGTCCTCACCGACGCGCTCGGCGGCAGCGTGAACCAGCGCTTCTCCCGCTTCGCCTCCGACCGGATCCACGTGATTGCGGGTGTCAACCTCCCGCTCGCCATGACGGTCGTGCTCGCGCGCCCCGACGAGAAACTCGACTTCGACGCCCTCGTCAACGAGGCGCGCCAGCAGATCGTCTACGTGAACGGTGCCAGTTCCGCCGAGTGCGAAGACGACGAATAGAGGAGGTCGACGATGAGAGAGTTCCTTAAGGACGTGTGGATGCACGGCGGTGAGGAAAGCCGCGCCATCACCCCCGAGAACATCACGGGCGAGAAGGGCCGCGCCGCCATGTCGGCCAGCCACCTCGGCGTCGGCCGCAAGGGCTCGTGCTGCGTGCCCCTTGAGTCCGGCGAGACCATCACGCTCGCGGACATCGAGGGCCCCGGCATCATCCGCCACATCTGGATGACCGTCCCCGACAAGACCGCCGCCGGCAGCTTCGTCATGCGCGACCTTGTGCTGCGCTTCTACTGGGACGACGAGGAGACCCCCTCGGTCGAGTGCCCTGTCGGCGACTTCTTCTGCAACGGCTTCGGTGAGCGCGCCATCGTCAACTCGATGCCCATCTGCGTGAACCCGACGGGCGGCATGAACTGCTACTTCGAGATGCCCTTCAGGAAGCACGCCAAGGTCACGCTTACGAGCGAGCACCCCGGGTTCATTAAGTACATCTTCTACACGTTCAACTACGCGCTCACCGACGTGCCGGACGACGCCATGTACTTCCACGCCCGCTTTAACCGCGAGCGCAGCACTCGCAGGGGCGTCGACTACACCGTGCTCGACGGCGTGCGCGGCAAGGGCTACTACGTCGGCACCTACATGGCCCTGTGCGCCCTGGAGCGCTATTGGTGGGGCGAGGGCGAGATGAAGTTCTTCCTCGACGGCGACGAGGAGTTCCCCACGGTCACCTCGACGGGAGCCGAGGACTACTTCGGCGGTGCCTGGGCCTTCCTCGACAGGCCGCCCCACGCGCTGCCCGAGGCGCAGTGCTTCAACACGCTGTTCGCCGGCTACCCGTACCGCTCGACGCGCGACGCCACGCGCGACCGCTTCAGCGCGGGCAAGCCGAACCCGAACCCGATGCTCGCGACCAACGACGACGCGCTGCCCAGGCACGGCCTCTACAGGTGGCACCTTCCCGACCCGATCTCGTTCAAGGAGGACCTGCGCGTGACGTTCCAGGACCTCGGCAACGACGACATCAAGCTCTACGAGCGCGAGGACGACATCTCCACCGTCGCCTACTGGTACCAAAGCGAGCCGCACGCCGTGCTCGCCCCGTTTGCCGCAAGGCAGGACCGCGTGCCCAGGTAGGGTCGCCTCGAAACAAGCCAACGTTATGGGCGCCCGCGGTTGACCATGACTGCGGGCGTCCCTTTGTAAGGAGGATCACATGAGCGAAAAGCAAATGAGGCTCGGCGCCCTCGAGGCCGGCGGGACCAAGATGGTCTGTGCCGTGGTGTCCGGCGACGGCGAGGTCCTCGACCGTATGGAGACCCCGACGCTTACGCCCGCCGAGACCGTCCCGCAGATGATCGAGTGGTTCACCGCCCGCGATGTGGACGCGTTGGGCATCGGCGCCTTCGGCCCGACCTGCGTCGACCCCAACGACGAGCGCTACGGCTCCATCCTCCAGACGCCCAAGCTCGCGTGGCGAGGCCATGGTCTTCGCGCCGCGTTCGCCGACGCCCTCGGGATTCCGGTGGCCTACGACACGGACGTGAACGTTGCCTGCCTCGGCGAAGTGGTCTTCGGCTGCTGCAAGGGGCTCGAGGACGCCGTCTACGTGACCATCGGCACCGGCGTGGGCGCGGGCGTCATGTGCGCGGGCAGGCTCCTTCACGGCATGTTGCACCCCGAGGCCGGCCACATGCTGGTAAGGACCCGTCCCACCGAGGAGGGACGCTGCGTCTGCCCGAGCCACGCGAGCTGTCTCGAGGGCCTCGCCTCCGGCCCCGCCATTGCCGCGCGCTGGGGAAAGCCCGCGGCCGAGCTCGCGGACAACGATGAGGTGTGGGCGCTCGAGGGGGATTATCTGGGGCAGATGTGCGCGAACCTCGTGCTCATGTACTCGCCTCGCCGCATCGTCCTCGGCGGCGGCGTGATGCACCAGGAGCAGCTCTACGGCATCGTCCGCAAGAAGACCCTCGAATATCTGGGTGGCTACATCCAGACCGCCGAGCTTAAGGACATGGAGAGCTACATCTGCGCCCCGGGCTGCGGCGGCGACCAAGGAATCCTCGGCGCGGCCGAGCTGGCAAGAAGGGCGCTCGCGTAACTTGCGCTCTCTCCGCCATACAACGCGTTAAGAAAAGACGAGCGCTTCTTGCCAATTGAGCGGCAAGAAGTGCTTGTCTTTTGCATTTTTGTCTCTCAAAATCTTATTTTCACGATTTGCATTTTCATCCCGTTGTCACCGACCCTTGCGAGAAACCGGAAAAAGCCGCTGACAGAAGGGTCTCTCAAATCGTTATAACCCAGCATATAGCCGCGACTTGTGACCTGCAGACGGCTGTCCCACGTGCCGATTTCCTTGGCGGCATCCGAAACCGCAAAATATGCCCCCACATCCTTGATTTTTGCAGTCTTAAGCCATGTTTTTGCGATCATCTTTACTGCTGTCCGATTGGCAGCATCAAAGACCAGCACACCGCCGGGGAAAGCGTCCGCCATCTCCCGCACCAGTTCCCGGACCTGCTGGGTCAGAAAGTAATAGAACACCCCGGAGGCAAAGAACACCGCCCCGCCGGAGGCATCGATTTTGCCAAACCATGCGGTGTCTTTCTGGTCGCAGGGGATATTTTGTTCCCGATCCCCGGCGGGCAGTAGCTGCTGCCGCAAGGCAATCACATCCGGGAAGTCCAGATTGTAGATCTTGCATCTACCGTTGTCGCAGGTTCTGCCGGTGTTGTCCAACCCGCAGCCCAGATTGACCACCGCCGCATTGGGATGGCCTTTCAGGTAATCCCGCACCTCGAAAGCAAGATCACTCTGCCGCACGGCTACCTCCAGCGCACCAAAGCGCTGCATCAGGCTGCGGGAGTTTTTCTCCGCCTCTGAAAAGTCGTAGTCGATCTGGTCGAGCAGGCGAACCGCTGTTTCATCCCTGTAAAGGTTCGGGTACAGCTCCGTACACAGCTTTCGGGAATACAGCGGGAGGATCAGCGTCTCTTGCACGGTGTTTTTCTCAATTTTACATTTCATAGGTTTCTTCCTCAGTGAATAAAAACTGTCATAAGTGCCGCCGCCAGCACAGCCGCTATGACCGTCATGCCTATCGCCATGTGCAGGGTGGATGCAAAAACGCCCGTGCTTGATACCCTTACTTCCGCGCCGTGACGCAGAGCCACCTTTTCTTTTTGCGTATCTGCACCTCGTGAAAACCCGCCTGCTCCAGACACGCCTTTAATTCAATGTCCTTGTAGATGGTCATGCCGCCGATGATCTGCGTCCACCTCTCGTCCTTGTCCGTATCGCCATTGCTCTCGTTGCAGATAAGAATTGTCCCGCCTGGCTTCAGCGTCCGCCAGACCTCACGGAGGCATCGGGGCAAATCGGGCCAAAAATAGACGGTCTCAAAGGCCGTGGCGGCATCGAAGTAGCTATCCTCAAACGCCATATCTGCCACACTGCCTTGCAGAACGGCGCAACGCCCCTCCTGAATTGCAATTCGGTTGAGCTTTCTAGTCTTCTCCACGCTGACGGGTGAATAGTCGATGCCCTTGACGACGCCATGCGGGCATTTTTTCAGCAGCCGTTTTATGTTCGTCCCGCCGCCGCAGCCGCAATCCAGCACCTTGGCATTTGGCGCAAGTCGTAGAAATCGAAGTCCCCACCGCGCCACAGGGCTGTGGCCCAGATTCATCATGGCAACCATAAGTTTTCCGCCGAGGCCCACGGGCTTGCGGGTGTTTTCAAAGAACGACATCTGGTCCCTCCGATTTCGTGCATTCCGCATAGGTCAACGGGAACGAAGCCTTCAGCACCGCGCTTTTCTGCACCGCCCAGCCGTTTTGACGCAGGAAACACAGGTATTCCTCGCTTGTCCACCTGCTGTGGAGGGGGAATCCTGCCATACTCATGAAAAAGGCTTTTACCTTGCCGGAAACCGAGTTTCCCGCGTGGGTGAAGGTTGGCGCGATGAGCACGCCGTCGTCCTTCAGCACCCGCCTGATTTCTTGCAGGGCCTTTTCTGGATGCGGCACTATGTGAAGCGCGTTGGACGCGATCACCACTTCGAAGGACTTCTGTGCATAGGGCAGGCGGAGCATATCTTGTACGGAAAAGTGCAGCTTTGCGGATTGATTGTCCCGCTTTGCTTCAAGGATCATCTGTGCAGAAGCGTCTGTAGCCTCGATGTGTGCCGCCGCATTCACGATGCTCTTTGCGATAAGCCCCGTGCCGGTGGCAACCTCCAGTACGGTTTTTGCTTTCACTACCGGCCTGATCAGTCCATACATCTTCTCATACGCCGCCCGGTCGTTTCGCATGAAACGGTCGTATCGACCGGCATTCTTGTCCCAGAAGCCCTTGCGTTCGTGCATGGCTATCGCCCCCAAACAGTTAGAGCCATCTAACTATAACACACGAATCATGCAGTAAGATAAGGCTAACCTCATTTTCCTGGCTAAGACGCATCTCTTCGGTTTTCGCTTATAGCGGCGCGAGTCAGATACAAGGCTGGAGCTGAAGAAGGAGCTTGACGGACAGGTAGGTCGATACCGGTTCCCGGAACGGTGATCCAGCCAATTACACCAGGGCTCTAGTCATTGAGTGGGAGTAAGCCGATGGGGCTTTGACTTGCACTTTTGAGTGCCGCACTGTGCCGCTGAGTTTCGTTTTGTACGAGAATCACGGCAAAGCCGCCAGCGACATTGGTGAGTAAATACGGTAATCGAGCCTCCGTTCCTATGTTGGGACGGAGGCTTTTTCTTTGCCGTTTTACTCCCTTTTACCTGCGATTTTGCAATTTACTCCCCGTGTTTGAAGACGGTAAGGCACGGGGCGGTATTCGGAGAAATGGGAGTAAGGGTTTATCTCAAGTGAGTAGACGCGCGATTTTTGTCCCCGAGGGCGAAGAGGCCGTTCCAGAGCTACCGAAGTTGAATTTATTGATTGTTTAATCCAATCCAAGCTCTTTTAGGTCTATTTCGTTTTGGATGTCGTCATCGGCTTTCTTGCCAGTGATGGCACTGTAGGCTTCTTTTATGCCATTCTTCACTGCCCATTTGATAACGAAATACAGCGCAATCAAAATGAGTACTGCCGTCCCTGCGCTTATGCCTAATTCATCCCACATGATTCAATCCCCATCATTCCGATCTGTAGCTCGATTTTGTCCTCGAATTATGGCTTGGATCTGTAGCGTTGTCTAGGGCAATCGCAACCGTCATCTTTGGGCAGTTTCGTAGAAAACGAGGACGCACCGTTGACGAACGGCGCAATAGACAACGGCGTCAGTTTCAAGCCGAACTGACGCCGTTTCTGTGTAAGGCTTGCTGCAAATGGCGATTAATGCCCACGATGCTTCTGCTTGCGCTTCAGCTTTCGCTGCTCGAAGCGCGCCTCCGCCTCATCCGCGCGACGCTGGCTTCTTGCTTGAGCCGACTCCCGCTTCATCGCTTCCCGCTGTGCCGCGAGAGCCTGCTGCGCCTTGGTGCTCATCGCTGGCTGCTTGAGGGCTTTCGCCGCCTCGCGAGCGCGCCGCTTGGGGTTCTTCGCGGGCTTGCTTGCCTCAGCCGGTTCGCCACCGAAGAATGAGAACTTCTCCCATTTGCTTGTAACGAATTTCTGAATCTCCTCATCGGACGGTTCTGCGCCGAAGACGATGCGGGCGACGCCGTTTCTGCCGTCCTCGACATGCTCCGCCAGCCCGACCCAGAATTGGCCGTCGTGATATACGGTCAGGGTGGACGACACGCTGATCTGCATGGTTGGTTCCTCCTTTATGTAGATGACCATGCAGAGAAGGGACAACCAAGGAGGCAGGTTACTGATGCGGACTCCCGCACGCCCACGACTACCCGACGGGGACTGTGTTTTCATCTCTGGTGGTTGGATTGTAGCATGAGCGAATGCGCATTGACCTCGCTGCCGGCATGCTGTGAGTGGGGTCGGAATTTCGAATTCTCGATAATATGCCTACGTGCATCGCCCCTCAGTTTCGAAACTTAAAAACATCTCGAGTTTCGAAACCGAGAGGGAGCTCGCGCCGCTTCTGTCCATCAGGGATGCGTTTCCGAAGGTTCTCATCGCCCACACGAGATGGCTGCTCGGCGAGCAGGAGTTCTGAGCGTCATACGGGGATATCGTGGGATTCTGCCGGATAAGAAAAAGCCGAGGGAAACGTCCCGGCACTTGGAAGCCCTTCTGGCGGAAAATCAAATGGCCTCCGAACCTTTTGGTTCGGAGGCCTTCTTTTTGCATTACTACCCGAAGAGGGCTCTTCGCCGAACTCTCTTGAGATCGGGCGGCATTATCGAGCGTGGGCGTTCTCGTAGGCATCTTTGATCTCTTCCGGCAAATTGTCGGGAATCAGCGCCTTCACCCCATCCTCGTTGCCATCTTGAATTGCCTGCTCGTAGTACCAGCATTTGAACTTCAGCATGTCCAGCGCACGGTTCATGTTCGCGATCTCCGACTCCATGTGGGCCTTTCGCTCCTCAAACATGGCCTTGCGCTGGGGATATGTTGATGGACCTTCCGCGCACCATTCCATGAACAGCCGGATGTCCTTGATCTCCATCCCAGCCTTCTTTAGGCATTCGATGATCCGAAGCGCCTCGAGTTCCGTATCGCCGAATTGGCGAATGCCGGACGTCCGCTCCAATTCCGGGAACAATCCCTGCTTGTCGTAATAACGCAGCGTGGAAACGGGCAGATCGAACATCTCCGCCACCTGTCCGATTGTGTACATGGTCCCTCCGGACAAATCTCGAATTTACTCCTTGACCTAAAGTCAGGTTTAGGTATTACCCTTATTCTCGTCAATATAAATTGGGAACGCAAGGGGTGTTTCGTAATTTCCGGTCGCCCCGCCCTTGAGCAGGCGCGACGAATGGGCATGGGAATTTAGGCGGGCAGTTTGGCCGCGCGGAAGCGGATTCGTATTCAGAACCATCGACAGGAGGAATCAAACATGACGATTAAGCAGACGGCGGGCAGGGATGCCCTGGGGGAGTTCGCCCCCAAATTCGCACAGCTCAACGATGATGTGCTGTTCGGCGAGGTGTGGAGCCGGGAGGGTGAGCTTTCCTTGCGCGATCGCAGCATAGTGACGGTGGTTGCCCTGATGGCGCAGGGGCTGACGGACTCTTCGTTCCAATATCATCTGATGTCAGCAAAGAACAACGGGGTGACCAGGACTGAGATAGCGGAAATCCTTACGCACGCTGCGTTTTACGCAGGCTGGCCCAAGGCATGGGCGGCCTTCCGCATGGCGAAGGAGGTCTGGGCGGATAGCGATGCCGCTGATGCAAGAGCTAGGCATCAAAACGAGATGGCCTTTCCCATCGGTGCCCCCAACGACGCATTTGCGAAGTACTTTATCGGGCAAAGCTACCTCGCGCCCCTTTCCACAGAGCAGGTCGGCGTCTATAACGTGACGTTCGAGCCCGGCTGCCGCAACAACTGGCACGTCCATCACGCCAAGAGCGGCGGCGGACAGATCCTCGTCTGCGTGGCTGGTCGAGGGCTTTACCAGGAATGGGGCAAACCGGCACAAGAACTGTGTCCTGGCGATGTAGTGAATATTCCCGCGGGCGTAAAGCACTGGCACGGTGCGGCGCCTGACAGTTGGTTCTCTCATCTCGCGGTGGAAGTTCCAGGCGAGGAGGCCTCCAACGAGTGGTTGGAGCCCGTGGACGACGAGGAATATATCAAAGCGACTAACAAGGAGGCTTAAATACCTTCGCCGTCCGCGCCACCGAGAGTAGGGCGCCCAAGTCGGTCTGGATCGCCTCTGCCTTGCTTCCAAGCTGCAGCGGAGCTGAGTCGCCCGAGATGTTTGCACTCAACAGATGCGCATCCGGCAGCTTTGCGGTCATGCTCCAGAACGGGAGCGTGATGATGCCGGGGGTCATCTCGCCCACGCCGAGCTCCAGCAACAGCACGCGGCTACTACCGCACTCGCGCACGAAGCGCTCGTATCGCCCGAGGCCCTCGCGCCATGCCGCACCCTGCAGAAACGTGTCGTCGCGCACCCACGGCACAAGCTGCCAGCGACAGTACGGGCATCGGGGGACATCCTCGCTGCGGATCTCGAACCCCGTCATGCTCGCGAGCATGCGCTCGACGTAGGGGCCCGCGTCGAAGAGCTCGTCGCAGCATGGCTGCTTGCATTGAAGGTGCGCGAAGCTTCCCTGATAGTTGCAGGTCCTCTCGGCGGGAAACGCCTTCTCGACCTGGGTGTCCACATTGGTGCTCAGGATGAAGTAGTCCTTATGGCCGATGAGGGACCGTAGGTCGAGATAGGGCTGCGAGGCCGGCTCGCGCAGCATGAAGTCGATGTATCGCGCGTAGTAGGCCCATTGCTGCTCGAGACTGGGGTAGAGGTGGTAGAAGCCGTCGAAAAGGCTCTTGAAGCCAAAGGCTTGCTGCCAGTCCGCCATTCCGGCGCGCGCCATGCCCGCGCGGTTGTAATGGTTGAACCCCGCGGCGCTCGACATGCCCGAGCCGATGCCGACGATGATGGCGTCGGCATCGTCGATAAGGCCTCGAAGCCTATTCGCATCTCTTTCTAGGGGCGGCATCGGATGATCTCCTCGAAAGCCGGGACCATATCGCCGTCAACGAGAATCGTTTCGCACGAAACATCGGGCGCCATGGCCTGGCTGTAGTTGAACACGATGTAGGTGGCGTGCTCGCAGGCGTTCGCGATCTGGGCGAGCATGTGCTTTATGACGCCGTTGCGCAGCCCCACGCCAAGTTCGAGGATGGCGACCCTGCCGTTGCGATGGGTGCGCACAAGGCGTTCGAGCTCCTCGAGCTGGGCCATGGCGAGGGCGTCTGGATGAGCGAGACGCATTTCGTCGACCGACGTGTGTATGCTCCCTTCCGTTTCGAGTACGCGGTTCTCGTTGAACCCTGCACGTGCAAAGTGTCCGTCGATATTACACGTGATCACGAAGGTGTCAGCGTGCTCCGTAAGATCCCGCAGCCCGTTCATGAGCGGGCTGGGCTCATATTCAAGATATTCCTTTTGATGGAACCGCTCGGCCCATCGGCGTCGCACGCTGGCATCCGGGGAGGCGAGCCCCTGCAGTATGCAGCCGATGCCGTCTGCTTGAGCGAGGTCCCCGTACGCCTCTCGGAAATGAGTATCGGCGCAGAAGAGGTTGAGCCCCTCCGCCATGTCGAGTCCGTTGCTAGCACCGATGATGACAAGATCCGCCTCGGCTAGCGCCCTGCCTATGCGAACTGCTTTCGCCGCCCCCATGCGCTACCTCCCCAGCGTCTTGCGCACGTCGGCGAGCACGTCGGCGATGTCGGCGCGAACGGCGAGCCCCCGATCCTCGATCGCGCGGGGGAGAAACTGCGTCTTGTTGTTTACGGCAATGTAGCTAGCCTGCGGCAACTGCGCCGTGAGGGCCCAGAACGACTCCTGGATAAACGCGGGCGTCATGCGGCCCACGCCCAGCTCGAGGAAAAGAATCCTCTGCCGCGCGTGCGCGTCGAGCCAGTCGGACACCTTGTGGTATTGCTCCTCGTAGAGCTCGCCCTGCAGGAAGTTGCCGTAGCCGCGAACCCAGGGGAACGCCTCTGCCCCGCAGCGCGGGCAGCGCGGCACGAGCTCCGTCGGAACCTCAAGGCCGTCTCCTATGGCCTCTACCATGCGGGAGACCGGCTCGACCGCGTCCCACACCTCGTCAGTGCAACAGCGGGAGCACTGAAAGAAGCGGTGGTCGCCTTGGATCTCGGCCACCTTCTCCCAGGGATAGAGCTTCACAAACTGCGTGTCTTGGTTGGTGGTGAGCACGAAGAAATCCTTCTCGGCGAGAATAGCGTCGAGGTCCTTGTAGGGCTTGCGTAGTGGGGCGTTGAGCGTAGTGTCGAGGAAGGTGGCGAGGTATCCCCAGCGCGCCTCGGCGGTGGGCCAGCGGTAGAACGACCCCTCGAAAGCGCTCTTGAAACCGTAGCGTTCGGCGAATTTGCCGAAATGCCTGCGATAGGTCGCGTTGTCCTCGTAGTAGAAGTCGCCGCCGCCCGCCGCGGAGAGCCCGGAGGCCCCGCCCACCAGCACGCAATCGGCTTCCTCGATCATGTGGGCGAAGTCCTTGATTTGCTGGTCGTAGGGCTCGGACTCGCGGTCACTCAGCTCATAGGGCGTGCCGCCGCTGCGGTAGGCGGCCTGAAGGGAAAACGATCGGTTGGTGAGCTCGACAACGAGCTGCTCGTATAGAGTCACTGGATACCTTCTTTCAGTTATTATGAACAGGTGTTGATAAAAAGTATCCATGTTGATTTGTGCGAGAGCAATGAACAGCTTCGATGCGCTGTCGATAAACGAGCGTTTGCTGGGCATTGTCGGGCGTTGTAATTGGAGGGGCAATGGAAACGGGGAAGATGGACCGTCGCCGACGCTATACGCTCTCGGTCATACGGGAGGCGTTCTTTGCGCTGCTGGCCGAGGTTGGCTTCGCGAAGATGACGGTAGCGGATATCTGCCGCCGCGCCGATATCAACCGCGGCACGTTCTATCTGCACTACGAGGACAAGTTCGCGCTGCTCGACGAACTTATCGACGAGGCCCCGGCGGCGGCGCCGCCGCTTGAGGGAACGGAGGCGGGCGCCCTCTGCCAGCGCCCGCCGGCAAATGATGACTATTATCTGCTCTACTCGGATGACGACGCGTACGCCCGGGTGGCACAGCGCGTCGTCGAGCGCGGCGCCGAGCAGATGGTTCCCTCGATCATGGAGGAGACCGGGCTCTCGCGCGAGGACGCCTATCTGCTCTTCGTTCACAACGTCCAGGGAAATCTCGCGGTCAACCGCCTGCTCGGTTGGAGGCGAGGGCCCGAGTTTGCCCACGCCCAGGAGCTGCTTAGCGCTTATTCCGAAGGGGGCATGCGGGCGGTATCCGCCCGCTATGATTCAAGACTTTAGTCTGCTGGCCGCGCAGCGGCCAGCTTTAAACCACCCGCTACGCGGGTGGAGACAAACGGCTTTACAAAGCCACCCCTCCGACCGATATTGACGATTGTTCAGGCCGTCAAGAATTCGAGTCGAAGGGG